>NZ_LT599032.1:4223955-4823955 GCF_900079725.1 uncultured Dysgonomonas sp. | reverse complement strand
ATTAAATAATTATTATTGATACAATTTCACGGTCACACATTTCCATTATATGTTTTTTCAACTGCGAAAAACATACAATAATGAATTTAACAAATGCAGAATGCAGAAATAGAGGTTTACACTTCAAAATCTTTTAGTGTATTATAAATCAAATACTTATAGATCACATTTATAAGACATAGATACTATATATATGGTTTTCAATTAAAAGATCGGATTATCAAATGTAAAAATCACGTCATGATTTTTCATAAAAAAGCAGAAGATAAAAGCTTTCTGTCGGCTATAACTTAAGGTTAATTACAGTTAGAAGTAGTTATCAGATATTTATCTTTTTTATAATACATCAGTCAATAAGTTAAGAATAAAAAAACCCACGAATCATCCCGACTCACAGGTTTTGGAAGACAATAAGTATATACGAATGTATATACATAAAAACAAATCTTACGGTCATCGCGACCATTAAATTCTCCACGTCATAAACTATATAATAGGTGTATATCTCAAATACCCGGATAATTAATGATGGGCATACCCCGATGGGTTGATAGATCTTTATTTATTAATTTAATAAAGTATATTTTTTGTTATTTTTCATTTCAAACATTTCGGCATCTTCAGGCAAAACCTTGTCAAATAAATTTCAAATTTACATAAGCAGTACGGTGCAATAAAAGATATGTGATCAAAGGCTTTTCTTTTCTATAAATACATAATAAATATTCTTATTTTTTTTAATTTATACAATTGAAAATCCGCGAACCATCCCGACCCACGGATTTCACCTTAACACAAACTTTACAAAACTACACAGTAGCTAATATAAACTAGCTATTTTCTCCTTATAAACTTTTATTCTATTCTTCTTTCACTTATATGTACAAAAATATATAATACACTATTCATAAAAGGTACAAAATATGAGCAATGAGATCTTTTTGATTTTCTTTTTTAATATTTCAAAGGCGTTTACGGGCAGATATTGCATTCACCTTTCAAATATTCCATTATTTTGCATTTTCACAATTGATATATTAATATAATTGTATACAAATGCTTTAAATCGTAGACAATTTCGTGTTTATCAATTTTCGTTGCTCTTGAAAAAATTTATGCCTTTGAATCTCTCCTCCGAATGTTATAAGTGTAGAATATCGCTTCAGAGATTCAATCCACAATGCGTGACTTTTACAGATACTTGGGTCGATGGAATTGATCCCACCTATACCATATAATGCAATATGTGAACGTGATGTATTATTGCTCTCTAGGAGTAAATAAGTTGCATCGATATCTATATTACATAAATACACTGCAATATTCGAATCGGTATTATTATAAATCCCCGAAATAGATATATTTTCTATTTCTGATATCACTTCATTCAGTTCAGATTTGATCAGCTCCATATCTTCCGCATCGAGGAGATTCAAATCATAGAAATAGTTTAACTCCCTTATTACTGAAGCAAACATATCGTGATTAATTATTATCTGGGAATTTTTCACTTTCCGGATTTCAGATACAAATGCACGGTGAGCATTCGTCAATTCTTTTTCTATAGTAAAATCCTTATACGGCAATGACTGAATCCTTATAATCTGATAAGACCATTTAAACAAGCGAAATTTGGCAAGACTATCGTAGTGCAGAAAAAATATAAAAGGCAGGCTGTTAAACGCACATTTAAATGTTGAGTTTTCTAACGCCCCAAACCTGGAAGCTAATGATACATATTCCTCTATTCTTTTGGCATAGTTTATATTTATATGAGTCATATCCACCAGATTCAACTCAAATATTGCTTTCTTATCGACTTGCGAACCTATGATATTATCGACAGAAAAACCCAATGCCTGGGAAATTTGCGCCACTTCTTCAAACGAAAACCTTACTTCTCCCCGGAGTCTTCTATAAACTGATTCTTTCCCCAAACATAAGATATCACCTAATACCGAAGCTACTTTTTCCTTTTCCGATTTTGTTAGATTTTCCTTTTCTGTAATAGCAGTCCGTATCGTCCTGATCAATCTATCATGCGCACTTGTCTCTTTCATCGAATTTATTCCTACATTCATGATTTAATTTCCTTTTAATCTGTTTATAAATAAACTATAGAAAAGACTATTTACTTAACAACACCCCTCATTTACACAATCTTTAAACCCTGTAAATTCATTATAATACAGCAATCTTAATTTTGTCGCAAAATTATAGATACAGATACTTTCGAAGCGTACATTTTGTGATTATTATCAAAGTATAATTTTCTTTTATAGCATTTAGCATGTTATATATTTCATTTATGACATTTAAGGATTTTTAAATGTCAGTAAATGAATCCAAGAGTCCAATAATGCAAATAGCGAGCCGAAAATATTATTTCTTTACTTTTTTTGACATTGATAAATAATTATAATCAATTATTAATCTTTTTTCTTAAACAATTCGGCTCAAAATCGAATATCAGGTCTACTAAGCAAATCTATTGACAAATGTTGATCTATATAACTTTCTTTTTTGGCAAGATATACAATATTTAAAATATCACTAAGACATTATACTTCTACAGAGTTAAATCAATTGTTATTTTATGCTAAAAGGCTTTAGGGATTATACATCATATTAAAACTTATACCTTCTTCTATTTATGTCATCTTATAATAGTATGTTTTAGTATAAGCTATCCTTTTCCCTATATAGATAAATGTAAAATCCATTTACCTCATAGAATCCTAATGGACAATTTTACTCGGGGGAAACAGCTTTACTATTGGCTTTGGTATCGATCGCCGTTCCGTATAATGCTATAAAAAGCAATCATGCTATAAAGTGTAGTATACAATAAAGAACTACAAGGCTAGCCTTGTAGTTCTTTATTTCGGGATTATATACCGGTTGACGCCCCTTATCTATTTGTATAGGTTGTGCTTTTATATTTCGATGTAAATTGTAAGGTCTTGAATTCATCCTGTGATATCTCAATCCTGAATTGCTTTTCTTCACCGGGTTCCAAATCATAATGGCGTGTATCCCCTACTCTCTTTCCGTCGATATACATCATCAGCTTACCTATATCAGTGAGGGTTCCTTTATTGGTAACCAGCACATTAGCCACTTTTGCATCTTTTCCGGGGAGGTCTTCAACGCTTACGACTGTTATCGCAAAATCTGCACTAAAGTCCAGAGGATAATCTATTTCCCCGTTTACTCCATCCTTAGCTTCTATAAAACCAACACTATCTTTAATACGGTCTTTGGCTACATAGGATGGACTCTTTCCTCCGACCATTATCTTGAACAGCCCTTTTTCTACCACCCTGTCCATCTCATCATTAAGTAATGATAGCTGGTAGGGAGTAAGAACGAAGGACACTTTCTTCGACTCTCCCGGGTTGAGATGAATCCGATCAAAGTCTTTCAGTTCCATCACACGTGTTTTTACACTGGCATACATATCGGTTATATATAACTGTACAACTTCGTCTCCGGCTATCTTTCCCGTATTTGTCACCGTAGTATTCACCGACACACTTCCATCCTTTTCTAATGATACATTCAAATCCGAATAGCTGAATGATGTATAGCTCATCCCATAACCGAACTGATATAAAGGATAATATGCCATATCTACATAATCATATACCCGTCCCGATGTTTTAAAATTGTAATACAATGGTAGCTGGGCCACATCTCTTGGAAATGTCATAGGCAAGCGTCCGGCAGGATTATAATCTCCGAAAAGCACATCTGCGGTCGCATAGCCTCCTTCCTGACCCGGCAACCAGTTTACAAGTACAGCCTGGCAATTTTCGGCAGCATAAGACAGATTGTAAGGACGTCCGGCCTGTAATATCAGGACAACCGGTTTTCCTGTTTTGCACACAGCTTCCAACAATTTCTGCTGTTCTCCCGGTAATATCAATGTGGCAAGATCGTGGTTTTCTCCCGAAGTGTTGGTTATCCCTTTCAGTGCTTCACTAGTAGAGCAGTCCCCCAACACAAGTACCGCCACATCTGCACTTTCCGCTGCTTTCACAGCCTTTGCTATATCAGTTCCTTCTGTGCCGATAAAACGGCATCCTTCCTCATACAATACTTTTGTACTGCTACTTACTACTGCCTTAATACCTGTAAGCACAGATTTTAGCTGTCCCGGCTGAGGTTTGGATGTATAATCTCCTGGTTGCAGGTTATCCGCTCCCGGGCCGATTACTGCAATTGTTTTAAGCGACTTTGATAATGGTAGAGTATTTCCTTTATTTTCCAACAACACAATAGACTCCTGAGCTGTTTTGCGGGCTAATGCCTGATGCTCCGGTGAATTCCATCCGGGATATATTTTATTCCAGTCGAGAGGTTTACAAGGATTATTCTCGAACAATCCGTTTCTGAATAATGTACGCAGGAGAGTTTTACAAGTGAAATCCAAATCGTCCATATTCAGTACCCCTCTTTTAGCTGCCGCAATTACATCAGGGTCATTATAGGTATCTCCGCAATTAGTGGCAATGCCTGCGGCAAGAGCCTGTCTTGCAGCTTCCACCTTATCTATTGCTGTATAATGCTTGCGGGCAGTAAGATTACCCAAGGCTCCGCAATCACTGACAATGAACCCGTCAAAGCCCCATTCGTCACGCAGAATTCCTTTCAGGAGCTCTTTACTTTTGGCTACCGGAACTCCCAGATAATCGGAATACGACATCATTATCGATTGATACTTATATTTTTTATAGATATCCCTGAAAGGTACAAGGTGTATTTCCCGCATTTCCCTCTCAGAAAGTCCTATATCGTGAGAATCCCTTCCTCCCAGAGGTGCTCCGTGTGCTGCGAAATGCTTAGGAGTCGTCATCAAGCCTTTCGACTGGTATCCCTTTATCCATGCGCCTCCTATTTCCGTAACCAGAACAGGGTCTTCGCCGTAAGTTTCTTCACACCTCCCCCAACGGGCATCCTGTGCAACATCCAATACCGGCGACCATGCCTGTACCGCATTAGCACTTACGGTTTCGTCTCCGATAGCCATAGCGGCTTCTTCTATCAGCCGCTTATTCCATGTAGCACTCATACCTATCGACTGAGGAAATATAGTTGCACCGCTGCCATAAGAAAAGCCGTGTATCGCTTCCACTTTTTGTATGGCAGGAACTCCCAAATGCGGTATACCGGGTATTCCCCATCCCTCGCGAAGCAGTTCCATTTTATCTTCTACAGTCATTACGGACAATAAATTCTCTACACGAAGCTCCAGTGGCAGGTCAGGGTTCATATAAGCCCTGTCTTCTAAAGCCACGTTTGCTATTTCCGCTTTTTTATCAAGGATGGATACTGATACCTCTTTTATTAATAAGTCTTTCTTCAGTACACCTTCCTTAAATACAAAACGGACATGCGCTCCATATTTCGGAGTAAATGACAATACTGATGCCTTATCCTTCACCGACACTGTATAACTAACAGGAATCCCCAGATTCATAGGATCGTATGTTATATATACCGACAGTAGTTTTTGCAATTCCTGAGGTGTTATTCCCTCACAGTCTATGGCAATTGCATTTACATCTCCTGCATTCTGTAACGAAAACATCAACCATTGCGATTGTTGTAAGTCTTTTGAGGTTAGTTTCCAATTCGTTTTCAGATTATTATCAGCAATGGCGTTGACCGTTTTTTCATTGACTGATGTAGAAATTCCCGCAATATTATTCTGCGCCACTGCTATGGTGGAGAAAAACAGGACACATAGCAGGCTAATAAATGCTTTCGTTTTTTTTTTCATTATACTCTTAGTTTTTTATGATATTTTATTCTTGTGTATTTTTCATATAGCACAAAGAAAACAGTATGGCATTAATAAATAGTCTGATGTAAGATTAACAGATAGATAAAAATTCAATTAATAATGAGTATTAGTAGGTATATTGGAAGAAAAGGTAACAAAAGTAACACATATTTCAGCTTTTAGCTGATAGCCATTAGCCCAGGCTATCGCACAAGAGACTTTATAGTAAACAGAAATATGGCTCTTTCATCTTATTACTTATTACTTATTACTTATTACTTATTACTTGTTAAAAGGTAATAAAAGTAACACCTTTTGTACTCCTAACTTTTCCCAAAAAGTTGACAAATCTGACACTTTTTACACTATTTTACCTATCATCTTTCAATTTTGTATTAATCTATCAAAGAACTATTAGCTAACGGCTATCATCAACATACTATAGATAAAGTTTTCGGTCAATCTGTAAACTATTTATTCAGTAATTTCATAATAGCCTCAAAATCGAATGCCAGAGAAAAACGTAATGTCTGGTCCAACGGATTTGAGCTATTAGTTGCCAGTATATAAGCAGCATCTAATTGGAATGCATTTATTTTAAGGCCTGTTCCAAATGTCAGATATTTTCGGTTCCCTTTCATTGCGCTCTCATTCGCATAACCTGTTCTCAGCCTGAATTTACTATCATAATCATACTCAAGCCCCAACGCCCATGTTATTTCTTTCATCTCTTCCGAAAATCCACCGGGAGCATCTCCAAAAGACTTGAATATCCCCTTGAAAGAACTCATCTTTTCGTATTCGAGAACTCTTACTCTATAATCTTCTATCGATTCACCATCTTTTAGAACAGGGGGGGTAGGTACCAACAACTTATTCAGATCGGCGGCAATAGTTAATGAATTCTTTTCATCCAAAGGATATATTAACGATGCGCCCACTCTAAGATTCGCAGGAATAAAACTTTCTCTATTATACCCGCCGTTAGATATTTTTCCTCCTACATTAGATATATTAAATCCAATTCCCAAAAGACTTTCAGACTTTCCGATATTAATATAAGATTCGTTATAACCCGCAATATCTGCGGCAAATGTACCGTCGGAAGTTCCTTCGTCCTCTATGCCGGAATAGTTGGCTCGTAGATAACGGATAACTACCGACCCGGAAAATGTCTCCGTCAATTTACGTGAATATCCGATATCCACAGCCAGTTCTGATGGAGCGACAGTGCTTATAAACTCACCTTGTGCATCGGCCAGGTATACATCTCCTATCGAAAAATATCGTAGAGATGCACTCAATGCCTGATTATTTTCTATTCCCAGTTTGTAATAACCTACAGCGTTGAGCAGAGATATTCCATTCACTACACTCCGCATCCATGGAGTATATGACAAGGCGAAAGAGGCTTTACTGGTTGCAAAAGCATATTTTGCCGGATTCCAGTATTGAGAATAAGCATCAGGCATTGTCGCTGCTCCAACATCGCCCATCCCGCCCGAACGTGCATCGGGCGCAATAGTTAATGAGGGAACTGCTGTTTCTATCGGATTATATTCTTTGTTTTGTGAAAATCCTGCAACTGAAATGAATAAGCATATCAAAATCAGTATTTTAGTTACAATATTTCTCATTTAATAGTTTTTAGTTCAATGTAAATTTCTTTGTCAATTTTATATCCTGAGACGAACTTCCAACCATAAACTCGTATTCGCCTTTAGGTGTAATGAATGTTTCAGTTGCATCGTCCCAATATCTCAACAGATCTTTCCTTATATTTATCTCTACGTTTTTCGTCCCGCCTTTTTTCAGCGTGCTGCGCTGAAAACCTTTCAATTCTTTTATTGGCATAACGATTCCCGAAGAAGGGATTTTTACATATACCTGAGAAACCTCATCGCCATTCATGCTTCCGGTATTTTTCAATTCAAAGGAGACTTTGACATTATCCCGGTTGTCATTTATTTGTAAGTTTTTGTAAGCGAATGTTGTATAACTTAATCCATAGCCGAACGGATACAACGGCTTCCCTTTAAAGTATTGATAAGTACGTCCTTTGGTAATATCGTAGTCGTCGAAAGCCGGGATTTCTTCCAGACTGTTATAATATGTAATTGGCAATCGTCCTCCCGGGTTATATTCTCCGAACAATACTTCTGCAACGGCTGTTCCGCCCTGCTCTCCCGGATACCATGCGTTCACGATGGCAGGGACATGCTCGTCCATCCAATTGATAGCCAGAGAACTTCCGGCAACCAGCACTACTACAATATTAGGATTGACTTTATATATTTCCCTGATAAATTCCTCCTGATCGGCAGGTAAATGGATATCATACCTGTCTTGCCCTTCGCGCTCGATGGTTTTATTTATCCCTAAAACAGCTACTACCTGCTCACATTCCCTGACGGCTTTTCCGGCCTCACCGTACATATCCAGACGCTGCTTTGTCCCAACATCCGGTACCTTCCAATATAGCTTGGCTACAGCATTGTCGCGGTTATTGAAATATTCGGCCCTGATATCATATTCTTTACCTCCTTCAAGATATAAAGACACCGAATCAGTAGCGATGCTACGCTCAACCCATGCGTCGATTAATTTCTCTCCATTGATAAACAGTCGGCTACCATCATCGGCGGTATAATATATCGTATAATTTCCTGATACTTCAGGATGTAATTTACCCGACCAGCGGATAGATACCGGAAACGCAGGAATAAACGGATCGGGTGCCTGATTGGCAGGTTCGAAGTTTACCCATTCTTCAGTGCGCACTTTTGGGGTACCCGAGAGTTCCATATTACTGAAATATTCCGTTTTCAGGCCTCCGGGAAAATAAGGGGCTGAAATCATCTCTTTACCGTCCATCGCTGATTTCCACGGCGCATATACTATTTTCGCATTATCCCCTACCTTGTCTTTAATTCCCTGCAAGATAGAAATCGGAGCATTGGCCGGAATGCCGCTATAATCTCCAAATTCGGAGTTTCCTGCATTAATACCAACTACAGCTATAGATTTTACTTTTTTAGGATTCAATGGTAAAGTCCGCTTGTCATTTTTTAATAAAACAATACTCTGGCGAGCCGCCTCAAGAGCCAGTTGTTTATGCTCTGCCGAACCAACAACCGATGGCGATATTTTGTTATAAGGATTAAGATCAGGATCATCGAATAATCCCAGATGCATTCTTGCCCTCAGTACGCGGTATGCAGCCGTATCTATATCTGCCTTGCTTACCATATACTGATTGTATGCATTCAGCAACGGCTGCATATACACATCATCGCCGCATTCGAGATCGAGTCCTGCCTTAATGGACAGGGTAGCGGTAGCTTCCTTTGTTTTTACATATTTCATTGCCGACACCAATAAACTCGGTCCTCCGCAATCGGAAACAACATAACCATTAAAGCCCCAATCGTGGCGCAGAACCTTCGTCAATAGCCATGGATTGGCCGTACAAGGAACATCATTTATGGCATTATATGCAGACATGATAGATGCAGATTGACCATCTTTCACACACATTTCGAAGGCCGGAAAATAATACTCGCGCAGTTGCCTCTCCGATATTTGGGGATTGCAAACAAACCGGTTGTGTTCCTCGTTATTAGCAGCGAAATGTTTAGGAGTGGAAACGATTTTAAGATAACGAGGATCGTCGCCCTGCAATCCTTTTACAAATGCAGTACCCAATACACCAGACAGATAGGGATCTTCCCCATAAGTCTCAGGCGTACGCCCCCATCGCGGATCACGGGCCATATTCACGGTAGGCGACCAGAATGTAAGCAGGTCGGTAAAACGCTGAGTCTGTAATTTACCCTGTTCCAGTTCATTCCACCGGCCACGGGCTTCATCGGATATGGCTGTTGCTATTTTGTAATGCAACTCAGTATTCCACATACTTGCCAGACCTATTGCCTGTGGGAAAACCGTAAAACGACCAGGACGGACAACTCCGTGCAATGATTCGTTTCCATGATAATACTTCGGTATTTGCAAACGGGGAATTCCCGGAGAAGTAGCCCTGAGAAGGCTTATTTTTTCTTCTATGGTAAGCCTCGATAACAAATCCATTATACGATCATGTGTCGGCGCTTTTTCATCCAGATATACATCTTTCTGTTGGGCTTTTAAACCGGCTGACATGGAAACCAACAGCAATGTGAGTAATCCACATACTAAAAACTTTCTAAACATTATTCTGCTTTTTTATTATAAGTTAAAAACTGCTTCTTCAACTACTTGTTGAGGAATACTTTCTTTTCATGCTTACTCCCTTCATAATCCAGTCTCAAAATATATACTCCGCTCGCAGGACAGATGAAAGGAATATCGCCTTTCGTTGTATTGTCAATCAGGCATTTGCCGGATACAGAGTAAACTCTTAGTCTGAATTCACCCGTCGTTCCTCTTACCTTTATGTGATGTCCGTCATATGAGAAGCTTATTTCTTTGTCCGGATCTGAAACTATAGGATTCAGATTAATCATTAGCTGTGTATCTGACTGAATGTTAGTTACTGTTTTCTCTTCAGGGATATATCCTTCTGCCGAAACTTTATAAGTTACATCCTGTCCTTTTTGAATTTCTATAGTTTTTTGTTCCGAACCGTTTATTATCACTATAGCATCCGAAGGAGTAGGTATAATTTCGAATCTGATTACAGGAATTGGATCGAGATTAACTTCTAGGCGAGTATCCGATTGAATATCAGTCATTGTTTTCTCTTCGGCTATGTATCCCTCTGCACTAACCTTATAAATAACGCTTTTTCCTTTTTCAATTTCTGTAACCTTCTGTTCGATTCCATTAATTATCACTATAGCACTCGAAGGAGTAGGCACTATTTCGAATTTGACTTTGGTAGATGGAGCCGGTGTGAGATTTACTTCTAACTGCATATCCGTTTGAACATCTGTCAAAGACTCCTCAACTGTAATATAGCCCGCAGCAGATACCTTGTAGGTTATATCCATGCCTTTCTTTATCTCTGCTATTTTCTGTTCAATACCATTTATTGTTACAGTCGCATTTGATGGAGTAGGCACTATTTCAAATCTGATTTTTGGTACAGGTATAACTTCAAGCTTTACTTCGAGACGAGTATCCGATTGAAGGTTTGAGCGGGTATCTTCCACTGTAACATACCCTTCTGCCGAAACTTTATAAGTTACATCTTTGCCCTTTTCTATAGTCACAAAACTTTGCTCTATCTCATTTATATAAACTGTGGCATTCGACGGAGTCGGTATAATCTCAAATTTGACAGCTTCAATTTCTTTTTCATTATTATAAGCCCAGAATTCATGTATCGACCAATAACCTCCTTCGTTTGTGCCTGTTTGCAAAATGCGTATATATCTCGCCTCCTGGTCATTTAGTTCAACTTTCAATGCGCTTTTAGTTCCATTGCCGGAAGCGATAGGTTCTCCCCACGATTCTCCATCATCAGACACATAGATTTCATATTTGTCAGGTCCATCATTTGGGCTTTCTGTATAATCGAGATGAATTTTGTTAAACTTTTGTGATTGCAACATATCCACCTGAAACCACTCACCCGATTCCTGCACAGCTTCAGTATCCCATCGTGTAGAAAGGTCGTCGTCGAGAGTCCTCTGCGCTCCGTCATTATTTTTAGAAGCCGAAGCAATCCAGCCTGTCCTGTCCAATGGTATTTCTTGTTTCTTCAAATCGGCGCTGTATACATAAAACTCATGTATAGACCAGTAATTCCCGGCCTGTCCCGTCTGCTCTATTTTTATATATCTTGCTTTTGCGGTTTCATCTAGGTAGATGAAAGAAACATCTCTGGTACCTTTACCGGAAGCCACAGCACTTGTCCATGTCTGACCATCATCGGAAAGGTACATTTTATAAGAAATGGGCGAATCGCCTGCGCTCGCGGCCACATCCAGAATAATGGCATCGAGCTTTTGTGCTTTCTTCATATCAACAATAAACCATTGCCCGGAAGCCTGCGATGCCCCTGTATCCCATCTGGTTTCGGGTTTGCTGTCAATGGCCATGTATGCGTTATTGTTGTTGTGAGATGCAGTTGCAGTCCACCCTGCCCTGTCGTATACATATTCGGTTGTATATCTGATTGCATAATCCAGATTGTTTTTCCACAATGCACATTTCTCGGGTTTGATACCGGATGAATTTAATACGGATGACTGAACTGACAACTGAGCTTCTGCCGGATCTGTTAAAATTGCATCTGTAGGGGCAACAGTAGAAGCTACAAGACTTAATTTAGCAGGATGATTTAGTGTTGCCAACCCACTCTGTCCCGGATGATGGAAGTTGGCAGACTGCAATTCAATTGTTCCATTTCTTAGTTGCATTCCTCTGCTAGGATTACCCCAGTAATCGGAATTAAAGAATGTAGTACTTCCTGTGAATCCTGCTCCGGTCTCTATATACCATGTGTTATTGTCGCCAATAGCAACCAGTTGTGTGTTTATAAAATCGAATCCCCCTACACCTATCTTTTCAATACAAACAGCGCTTGTTGTCCCGTCTATTCCGGTACCCATCGAGATACCTTCCGGCCCACTACCACTGTTGTCACCTAGTATAAGCCCTTTATGAGCTCCATAGATGAAGTTATTATATAAACATTGGTTTTTACATGCTCCCAATTCGATAAAGTCCAGTTTTTCCAATCCGTATTTATATGAAGCCTGTACAAGACTTTCTTCTATCCCGGGTATCGGTGAATTAGGCCAGCTTCCCCATTTCGATTCACCTCCTGTTGCATAACAACCAATATTGACATGCACATTCTGTATTACGCCGTTTTCGGTATTGGCTCCCACTTTGATCCCTCCATTAAATACATGTCCCATTACATAATCTATAAAGTGATTGTCACATTTGTAGGTAAATAAATCGGCGAATTTATCTACTGCACGCATTCCCACATTTATAATGTAGGCATCAGAACCTGTAACCTGCACAGTATAAGGATATGCAAACATATTGGGCAGATATGCTGCTCTCTGCTCCGGGTAGTTAAATACAATTCCCCGTATACCGCTGTTTTTCGCAAGTTTCATAAAGGGCTGGCCATTCGGATTTCCTTTGCCTGTATACACTTCAATGACTGTACCTTTACCTAAAGGAGCCGAACTTAAATCGACTGCGCCCTTTAGCTCTACTCCCGTTGGCACGGATAAATTTCCGGTAACTTTATAATTGCCCGGAGGCAGGAAGACAACACCACCTCCATCCGCAGCTGCTTTGTCTAATGCCGATTGTATAGCTGTTGTATTATCTTTCACGCCGTTACCATTTGCGTTATATGGTGCTACAGTGGCCAGATACATCACACTGCGGGAAGGTTTTCTTGTCTTCTCTTCCACTTTGCTGAAATCCGGAACCTTTTTTATGGATAGAGGACTATGATCAATAACTGATTCCATAATTGATCTGTCATCAATTTTAGCTTCCTGAGTAAAACGATTTCCCGTTAAAACAGAACGTGCCCCGATGCCTAACGCTATCTGAGGCTGCTGATTTTTAAAGTCGCAATCATTTGCGACTAATATACCTCCGGCTGCATTAACAACTCCTTTATTTATAACACATTGATTTACGAGAGTTTTTACACTAGACAACTTATCTATTTTTACAGCTTCGGCTGTCGCACTGATTTCAGATGCCTGAATCTGAACCGTTCCGCTTGTGTTGGGACCTATTACAAATCCGTTTTCACAATCTGTCATCTTTATATTAGAATACATAACTCCTACTTCGTTAACGTCGGCGCTATAGACACCTGTTTTGCAACGCGTAAAAGTCATTGCATAGTTATGTCCGTTGGGAACGGATGTTTCCTGACCTGCCACTAATGAATGAGCAGACAGCATCCCTTTGCTATAACCTTCAATATCGACATAGCATGTATAAGACCAGTCGTTACGTCTCATAACTATACCTGTACCGTTATTATATATCCAGTTTTTATATGAACCTCCAGAAACAGGAGCATGAGGCAGGCCGGACGACGCCCAATATTCAGGAGAAAAATTAACATTCTCAATCCGCCCTACATCGGCAATATTATCTATTTCCACTCCTACGGAAAGCGGTGTTCCATATAGATGATTCATTATCGGACAACCACCACCGTTTACTCTGGACAGCATTAATCCGATATATGAGTTTACGAATGTAATATTCTTTGCATTGCAATAGTCATTACCCCAATAGCCTGTCTTCCCGAACATTATAGATGCCGGGTACTGTTGGATATTGTCCGGAGTTTGTTCGGGATACCAAATAGCCATATCCATTATTCCGGCACCGGGTTCCAGTGTGAAAAGAGGCGCACTGCCTGAATCACCTTTACCTGAGTAAGCCATAATAATAGTACCCTCGATAGGCATGTTTTTTTGTGGTTTTTTCCAATCTCCGCGAATGGTTATTCCTTTGGGAACATTTAAGGCTCCCTTTATGACATACTTGCCCTCGGGCACATAAAGGGTTCCGCCATTGTATGTAGCAAGCTGATCCAACAACCGCTGAAATGTTTCAGTATTATCTGTTACACCATCTCCTTTAGCCCCATGATCGAGGACAGACAGTGTGGCAACGAACGTTTCCTGCTTGGGAAACTTAGTAGATTCTATCAGTTTCCAGGATTGTCCGTAGAGAGAGATAAAAAATCCTGATATAAGAAATATCGATAAAGAAAAGAATCTCCTTTTAAATTTTATTATTAATGACAACCAATTTTTCATAAGTACAGATTCCGAATTAATTTATTGATAGGAAGAACTACTGATATACAAATCAGTAAGATAAGAAGTAAAAAACAGGCTGATACTGTATGATAGAATCGAAGTACCAGCCTGTTTTCCTGATATGTATTTAATTACCCACTTTCTCTATTTTGACTATCACTTTCATGTTGCCTGCAAGTCCCGACAACATTTCCTGTACATATAACATGCCCCATCGCCCCGATTCTGTTTTAAACAAATACGAAGTTTCGTTGCGGGCAGTAGTATATTCGAATGTGCGGAAAGAGGCTCCAACCAGATTTTTCATGATGGCATCATTCTCCATCTTGGTGAAGGCCGCCCCATCAACTTTAGGTACAGAACCTATACTTACCATCTTGTTTCCTTTATCTTGCAACACATTAGCTATTTGCAGTCCTGTAGGAGACAACAACAGTGGCTCTTTCTTATCTTTATTATATCCGAAGCAGATACCTTCAACGTCTTTCTGAGTATTCAGGAAATCTGTTACCGAATATGTCTTATAATCAGTCAGCGATAGAAAGAATCCCTGTACACTATTGTTCTGAGCACCAAGTTCAACAACAAATGTTTCAACCGGTTGCGCCTTGATAAAATGGAAATCCTGAGTTGTTGTTTTTCCTCTTTTGTCAGTCAGTGTAAACCGGATAGTTCTGGATTCTGTAAATCCCGTAAGATCGACGGTATGGGATATTGAAGTAGAAGTGAGTTCCGCTCCTATTTCTTCTTCAGTGTACTGAACTCCGTCTATTGATACAGACTGGATCATACCTTCGGCACTGAAACTTCCCGTTATCGTATAGGCCACTTCCACATCCGGATCTACTACATAATAATCTACATTGTCAGCAAAATATATATATGGTTCCAGCAGCGGGTAATCTTCGTCGCTACAACCAGCTAATACAAGAAGTGACAATAATATGGTCAATAATTTTTTCATAGCAATTAATTAAGATTGTTGTTTACTGTAACTTTATATTCCCTGATATGAGTTCCATCTTGTGCTACAACTTTATAAATAACCGGAGGTGTGATAAAACTCTGTATAGCTCCCGACGAAGGGGAAACTTTGGCATTTTCAGAAACGATTACTTCAGGTTGTAATTTATCAAGCCCCATATTAGCAGGGAGAGACAATACGATGGTGGTGTCATCATGCGATATAGTCGCATCATAGAACTCATTAATATTTTTGTAAACTCTGAATCTTGTTATTTTATCAGCTTGATTCAAAGCCAGGTCAGCATCAATATCGTCATCCGGTGTAGAACAATTGTTAAGCAGTATACATCCAACCAGGATGAATATGGTATATATTAATTTTTTCATCTTATCTCTGTTTTTTATTAATAACCGGGATTCTGTTGTAAATTAGAATTCAACAATAAGTCGAAAGTCGAAATAGGCGATAGATAATGCTTTTTCATAAAGACCCGCTTATCCCCGATTTGTACTTTATTGTAGAATCCATCATTCTGACCTTTGGTTACATCATAGCCATGCACCGCTCCATTCAGCTTATCATATGCCGTGCCCCATCTGCGTAAATCGAAGAAGCGATGGTCTTCAAACGCCAATTCGACACGGCGTTCGCGCATGATACGTTCTCTCATCTGAGCCTGAGTCAGACCTTTGGGTAAATCCGGCATGCCTACGCGTCTTCTTATAAGATTTATATCATTATATACAACATCGTTAGGCGAATTATAATATTCATTTAATGCTTCAGCGTGGATCAACAAGATCTCAGCAAAACGGAAATAAGGCACATACGGATAGATAAAACCACTGTTCGGATTATTGGGGTCGCCCGGATATGTAGAGCCATCGATCCATTTCTGACGGCACATCCCTGTGCGCTGGCTCTCAAGATGTGATGCACTCCCGCCTATCCATGGTTTGAAACTGTAAGTCTTATATTCGGCATTAGGATACTGAATAGATGCTTTGAAACGTGGATCCCTGTCTTTTCCGGGATTACTGAACTCATAGCCACTTTCCGATTCATTCGGTAATTTCCCATTCAGCATTTCAAAACTTTCGGCCAGTTCCAACGTAGGATTAGTCCAGTTCCAGCCTCCACAGCTCCGGTTATGGGATGCATCAACAAATCCGTTATCCTGCTTCGGATAAAAGCCCCATACATATTCACTGTTTACAGTCCAGAATATACTCATAAACAGTTCTGTATAATTAGTCGGATACTGTCCGTTTTCATCTGGTACTCCCCTATACAGAGCATAACCTTGCTCTATTACCTGTTGTGCTGCATTTGCCGCAGCCAGCCAACGCTCTTTGTCATAATTGCCGTAGTATTGAATATCTGTATATTCCGGCATTACAGGGCTAGATGTATTAAAAAGAGGACTGGCAGCATAGAGTAGCAGGCGAGCTTTTAATGCGTAAACTCCACCTCTGGTTATACGGCCGAATTCTGTGGAAAGAATTTCATTGGATGTAGGTATATCAGGTGCTATCTCATTTAGTTCCTGTACTACCCAGTCTACTGACTCTTTGAATGTAATACGCGACATATTCAGGGCTTCCTGATAATCTTCCAATACATAGTCTAATTTTACAACACCACCATAATTGCGAATCAGATGAGTATAGAAGAATGCTCTTAAAAACCGGGCCTCAGCCAGGTAACGCCTTTTTATCTTTTCATCCCCGGGAACACTATTGATCTTATTTATAAAGATATTTGCTTTCCTTATTTTCTTGTATGAATTGTTCCAAAAGTTGGTGGATGGAGGAGTGCCCTCATCCCGGTCGTCACCATTCGGATTATCGTCGGCTGTGATAGTACCCTGATTATATGACTTAGGCCATATAGGGGCATATCCCTGCACTCCGTCGTCTGTGGCCAGATCGTACCCGAATCTGCGCGATACGGGATTGTACAAGGCTGTTGTAGACTCGTAGTAAAGATTATTCAATACTTTCCGGGCATTAGCCAAATCCTTATAGGCATCCATTTCCGTGATGTCCTCACTGGCTTGCTTGTCAAGGAAGTCACTGCAACTTATTGTGCAGAAGAATCCAATTGCTATTATTAAATATCTGAATTTCATTATTTTTGCTTTTATAGTTATTAGAAAGAAAGATTGAATCCAAAATTTACAACCCGCATCATCGGATAAGCACGTCCACTACCTTTTACATAGTTTTCAGGGTCATAAACCTTTATATTATCCCATGTCAGCAGATTCACTCCATTTGCATATACCCTGAGTACATCTATTCCCACTTTTCGGGTTAGTCTTTCTGGAATCGTATAGCCTACTTCCAAACTCTTCAGGCGCAAATACTTATTATCTATTTGCCAGAAAGACGATGTATGGCGGTTGTTAGTGCTTTCTGCCATACGGGGATATTTTGCATCCCTGTTTTCGGGTGTCCATCTGTCCATCCATACAGCCAGAGGTGTATTGTTTTCGTTCCAGAACGGCATATTCTGCCCTGTAAGGAAATTGTAAGACGAATTTGCGGCGCCCTGGAATAAAGCAGCGAGATCGAATCCTTTCCACGAAAAGCCCAGTGTTCCTCCAAAAAATATTTCAGGTACCTGCGGATGGCCAATCGGATACTGGTCATTATCGTCAATGATACCATCACCGTTTATATCCAGATACTTTATATCTCCGGGACTGACCGGATTCTGTTGGTCGGCATGCCTTAAAATCTCTTCTTCCGACTGGAACAGTCCGAGAGAAATCCGTCCATATGGCTGTCCGATACGATTACCCTGCGAGTACTTATAATCGTATTTTTGCGGCGATTCCGGTATTTTCTCTATTTTGTTGCGGGCAAACGACATATTACCTCCCACATTATAGTAAAAGTCTTTTCCGATACGTCCGCGCCACATACCATCTACTTCAAACCCACGATTACTGACTTCCCCGTCATTTGTAACAATAGAGGAGAAGCCATATATGGTCGGGATCGTACTTAGTGAAGTCAATATATCCCGTCTGTATTCATAAAAAGCATCTACAGTAAGTGAAAGCTGATCTTTGAAGAACTTAGAGTCAATACCAAAGTTATATTTAGTCGATTTTTCCCATGTCAGATTCTCATTTCCCATTCTCAATTCGGCCAAGCCTGATGTTCCTGCCGAGTTAGGATAACCGAACTGAGGACCTTCTGCATCTTTGTACAAACTCATATATAAGAAACGGTCTACATCACCGATAGCATCATTACCAACCAGCCCGCATGAGAAACGGAATTTGAGATAACTTACAATATCAGATTTCCAAAAGTCTTCCTGAGATATAAGATATCCTACGGAACCAGCCGGGAAGAATCCGAAACGGTTGCCCGGAGCAAAGTTTTCCGACCCATTATAACCGGCATTAAATTCTGCAAAGTATTTACTTTTAAAACCATATGTAACACGCCCGACAACCCCCATCCGGCGATATGGCAGCCGCTTGAGCGAATTATCATCTTTTATAAGCCTTTCGGACTGGTTGTATAATAATAGTCCGGTAACTTCGTGAATATCATTAAATGTATTTGCATAAGAGATAGATGGTTCGAAGTTATATCTGGTTTCGTAAACATTGAGTCCCCAGCCGTAACCAAGTTTCGATCCTTCATACAATCTTGTATATGTACCGTCTTCATTGAACTGGAAGAAATCATTGCTCCTGGTTCTTCTTTGCTCGAATGTATTATTAAAGTCGAACGAAAAATCAATATTTGCAGATAAGCCTTTTAGTATCTTTGAGAAATCAGCCTTCATACCAACGGTTGCAGTAATTGCTGTTTCTTTCTGATCAGAGTAACCTCCATCCAGGATTTCAGCCACGGGGTTGAAACTCTGCTTTTCGCGAGTAGACCATGTTCCATCAGGGTTTTTGATAGGAGCCCTGTTCGGGTTAGCCACCCTGATTCTGTCGAACACTGTTTCTGCAGATTCTTTCGGCTGGTGCTTCATACCCAACACTCCTGCAAGATTGACCTTTGCTGATAGGTAAGGGCTGATTTTAAAGTCAGCATTTGTCCGGAAATTATATTTTTGATAGCTGATATTCGTATTAAAATCAGCATTATAGTTTTCGAACTTATATAACCCTCGCTGGTTTAACATACCCACCATTACGAAATATTTCGCAGTCTGATTTCCTCCCGATATTGTAAGATTGTATTGTTGTTGCGGCGCTGTATTTTTTATTAGTTCATCAGCCCAGTTTATATTCGGATAATGATACGGATCTGTTCCATAACGGTAAGCATTTAATTCTTCCTGAGAGAATATAGGATTATTACCATTATTGACATGATATTCATTAGACAGGACGGCCATTTCATATGAATTTACCATATCGAACATCCGTGTCGGGCTTTGAAAACCAAAATCGGCATTCAGCGTGACATGAGGCTTTCCCTCCTGCCCACGTTTTGTAGTTACCAGAACAACGCCATTCGCTCCACGTACTCCATAGACTGCCGTGGCTGACGCATCTTTCAGGATAGAGATCGACTCTATTTCCTGTACACTCATATATTTAAAGTCTCGTTCGATACCATCAACAAGTATCAGAGGTTTTTGACTTCCTGTAAATGTACTGATACCACGAATGTAGAGGTCGGAATTATCCGCGCCCGGTTCACCTGTTGTTTGCACCGTTACCAGTCCGGGCAACTTTCCTGCCAGGGCATTTGTTACATTCGCTGTCGGACTTTGCTTCAATTCCTTAGTGGACACCACAGATATAGCTCCTACTACCGAGGCTTTCTTTTGTTGACCATATCCTACCACCACCACCTCTTCCAAAGCCTTTGAATCGGGATCCATTGCGATAGTAAGAAATTTGTTATCCTTAATGTCAACAACTTTTGTTGCATATCCGATGAAAGAGATTTGCAGTTGCTCACCAATTGCAGCTTTTATTGTAAAATTCCCGTCTACATCAGCCGAAACTCCTCCGGTTTTGCCTTGTACTATAATTGTTGCCCCGGTAAGTCCAATTCCGGTTTCATCTACAACCGTGCCTTTTATATCTATTGTTTGAGCTTGTATGAAAATAGGTATCATCATCAAGGCAAGCATCAACAACCTGCTATATTTTTTCTTTGTTTTTCTCATTGTTATTAGATTTATTATTCCTGACTGAAGTAATATTTAAGAATATTCTGACCATCTCCGAATACCATTTTCACTCTATGCTTACCGGCCGTCAGATGGAAGCTCGTAGATGGGGTTTGCTTGATGAAACCGTCCCAATTTCCGGAAGGTGTAGTATTTACAATCGCAGTTTCCGTTCCGTCTATAAATATTGTCACCTTAGTCGCTGATGGCCCTCCCGTATATGGACTAAAGCGATATTCTCCGTCTTCTTTTACGTTCAATTCATATTCTGCCCACGAATTATTATCTACATTACCAAAGCCTCCATCGCCACGTATCTGCAATCCATTATAGGCAATTGCGGCATCCGCTCTTACTGTGCCAGGAATACTCTTTCCGTCTATAATAAGAGGATATGTGCTTAATACAGCATTATTTTCATCGAGCATAGACACATTCACCTGAGTGTTGCTTTGCAGTTCATCCAACGGGAAAGAATAATCTGTCGCGGTCTTTTCTAAAGTTCTGGTGTTTGCAAAATTGTCGCCCCATGCAACACGATATCCTTCTACAAAGTCTACACTAGGATGCAGAGTCCATTTAACTCTTACCGAAGTCTCTTCATCACCTCCGGCAACATTCGCCAACGGGATATCGGATGGTAATACTGTGATACCTGCAGATTCATTGCCTGAAAAGTCGAAAGACTTAATTAAAACAGATTGGATGCCTGCTTCGTCCTCAGTTCTCAACCTGATAACCTTGCCGCGAAGCGCCGAAGCAACACCTTCATTACTTCCATTAATGTATGCGACAGCATGAGAGTAGTCCACGTCTCCGGAAAGGGCAAATGTAAGTATAGCATCCTTTATGGTTGTTCCCTTAAAGCTAATAACATCCTTTACATTGCCGGGTGCTACATTGTCCTGTTTAAACGGATAAGCAGATATAACCACTCCTACTGAATACAGGCTTTCTGAGTTTTTAGCCTTAACTTCGAATGAATACTTTTCGAAGTTCTCCAGTCCGGTAAATTCAACAGCTTTATCCCCTTTAGAGACCACTTTGGATGTATTGTCATTCAGATTTGTAATTTCTATATCCGACACATTATCTTCAGGCGGGTCACTCCATATTAGTTTTATGCTACCATCTCCGGACTCTGTCGTTAACATACCTACGTCACTTGGCGGTATGTACGGATAAGGGTCATCGATAGGAGATACAGGAAAAGAACGTTCTTCACATGAACTCAATAGAATTATGAGCAAGAACATAAACATTCTCGAAATCAAAGGAATCTTCTTTTTTCTCATAGTTAGACTTAAGTTTAAATAAATGATTAATAATTTCAATCAGTATACAAGTGTTATATCTTTAGTTCCAGGTTTTTCATATTTTAAATTTTGTGTAGCAGATATTATTATCATACTGCAAACATAGCCGCAGCGTATTAATAAGGTTATAAAAAAAAGGACAACGCCGAGATAAAAATTATGATAAAATCATATAAAGGCTGGTAAGTTGGCTTGTAAAATCTTTTTTTTCGATTTATAGTTTTTGTAAAAGGTTAAAATATTGAGATTATCTTTTATCAAAGAAACTTTCAAACACAGAAAACCTGATTTTTGAAAAGTTGCTGCGAAATACATTATCTCCTATTAAATTAAGAACATTATTCTGATTTTAGTAATAATTCACACATCAATAACAGAAACCTGAAATAAAATAAAGTGTCATTAGCTGATAAAATAATTAATAAACAGATAAAAAAAAGATAAATATTATAGAGGATCACTCTTATAACCGATGTATTTATATTTAGTTTTTTTATTTTTTGGCAAACATGAAGAATTATTTTAATTTTACAATATACTATAGTTTTCCTTAGTCATACAGAAAAGCCACCTAATCGATGAATAAAGTAAGTTTCCTGATTTTATTATTCCTATTTAGCCTTTGTTCTGCACATGCACAAGATAAATTGAATAAATTGGACTATGGGCTGTTTATAAAATCGCATCCGGATAGTGATTCTCAGAAAACAGCATTTATTCTGGAGAATGGTTCTTCCTTGAAATTGGGAAAAGAGCTTACAATGTCATTTGAGATGTATATTCGCCCTGAATATTTATTTGGAGTGGTATTCCGTATCATCACGGATAAAAAGGAGAACATAGATCTGATGATAACAGTCAGCGATGATGACAAACGATATCCTCTTTTAGCCATCAATGATGTAGCCCACACTGTATCACAAGAAATTATCTGCGGACAATGGGTTCCTGTCAGCATCACTTTATCGAGAGAACGCAAGGATATCACATTGTCATATGGCTCGACGACATTGACTAAACCTTACGATCTATCATCCTCTTCAGATGTCTACATTTCTTATGGAATCTGCCCTATCGAAAATTTCGGAATTACCGACATTGCTTCGGTTAACATCAGGGATATTAAAATATTCCATAACGGGACTCTGGCCCGCTATTGGAAACTCAAAGAACATAATCAGAATATATCTCTTGATTCAATCTCACAAGTTCCGGCTATCGCAACCAATCCAAAATGGATTATAGATGATTATTCGTCATGGAAAAAAATATATTCGAAAAAAATCAAAGATAATTCCCAGTTTACATTCGATCAAGATCATCTGTTTTACATCGTGTCGCCGGATTCTAAAAATATATCTGTCTTCGACTCAAAATCCGGAGGAGAAACAGAAATCATGTCCAAAGGTGGATATATGGTTGCCAATGTGGCAAATATGATCTACTTCGACACCATTAGGAATCACATAGTTACATATAATCTAGATGAAGATATAACTTCGACATTCTCTTTCGAAACAAACAGCTGGAGCTATTCTTCTAAACCAGTAAAAGAACCGGGCTATATGAATAATACTGCGGTTTATCTGGCCAATGAGTCTACTCTTTATTCTTTCGGCGGCTATGGTTTTTATAAATATAACCACGACTTAGTAAAAATGAATACAGATGGGGGAAGCATGAAAAAGTTTCAACTATCTGAAATTTCACCCAGATTTTCAGCCTCTTCAGCAATTGTAGACAATCAGATGTATATATTTGGCGGGCGTGGCAGTAAATCCGGAAGACAGGAGCTCTCTCCACGCAATTATTACGACTTCTATTCTGTCAATCTCATTATGGGACAAGCTAATAAGTTATGGGAAGAGGAAAATATCGACGGAGACTTCATGCCCGGAGAAAACATGGTTTATGATAAGGAGAGAGACTGTTTTTATCTGTTTACCACAAAAGACGGAGGAACTCTGTTTAAAATCAGTGCTGATAAAAAAGGATTCGAACAGATATCGTACCCTATCCATGAAGACCTCGAAGCCTTTTTCTTATATACTAACCTATATTATTCAGCCTCTCAGCAAAAACTATTTGCTCTTTTTTACAGAAAGGTCTCCGATACGGAATCCTTACTCTCTATTTACTCCCTCGATTTTCCACCGATTTATATAGCAGATTTACAACAGGCAGTTGTTAAACAAACCGATAGTGAGAACGATTACATATTGCCTATTGTTATTTCGATCCTATCCGTTGCCATAATCTGTGGTGTATTTGTCCTGTTAGTCAGAATAAAAAATAAAAAACAAGATAATACAGGAGATAAGGAGATAACCGCATCTGATAATGTACAGGAAAAAAAATCAGACGTAGAAAGAATTCCGGATGAGTTTGTTATTCAAAAACAAAATCATTACAATTTTGAAAAACAATCGGTCTGCCTGATCGGAGGATTTACCGTAAAAGATAATAAAGGAAATGATATCACGGGAATGTTTACCCCTACCCTGAAATATTTACTCGTTTTACTCATATTATATACACAGAAAGATGCAAGAGGTATATCCGGAAAGAAAATAATACAGCTTCTATGGTTCGACAAGGACGAAGTTTCTGCAAAGAAAAACAGGAATGTGTATTTTAGTAAACTCAGATCTATATTCGAAAGCGTAGGTGGAGTTGAAATCGCAAGCCAGAATGGCTTTTGGTCTATTAAATTTGACAAAAGCATCACTTGCGATTATTTTGAAGCGATGCAATTGTTTTCTGTAATAAAAGAAAATCAGTCCGATGACCGGGATTCGATAAACCACCTTCTCGAATTACTATTGAGAGGTGTATTATTACCCAATACCGAAACAGACTGGACTGATAATTTTAAAAGTGATTTTTCTAATCTGACGATAGATGTTCTGACTGATATATTGCAAAGTGGAAAATATCAACTGGATGATAATATGAAGCTTAATATTGCAGATACAATTCTTTTACATGATTTTATAAATGAGGAAGCTCTATATCTGAAATGCTCTATTCTGTTTAACTCGGGAAAAAAAGGGATTGCCAAAAGTATTTATGACAATTTCTGCAAAGAATATTTGAATCTACTGGGTGTTCAATATAAATATTCTCTGACAGATGTGATAGAAAAAAAGTTCGAAAATTAGTTTACTATTCTGATAAAATATAATTTCTTCAGGGGCTTGTGAGACACAAGCCCTTTTTTATTATGTCATTTTTATATATAATAGATAAGACCTCTCATTTTAATCTTTTTTTTATCTAAAAGTTAATCAGATCGTTAATCTGTTCCTGCTTTATTTGTATAGTCCTTCCGGAAAAGTCCGGCCTTTTCCCGATTGCAGAATTTGTATGTCTTAAATTATTATATAAATACCAGTTTCATGAAAAAAAATTATTTAAAGTTTATAGCAGCTATCCTTCTGTGTATGATATGTACAAATAAAGGACTGGCACAATCCCGGATAGACTATAAATTTCCATTTAATCCGGTAAAGGGATTAGTAAATGATGAAGAAAGACCTTATCGCCAGGAATTATGTTTAAACGGGAAATGGGATTTTATGCCCGTTTATAATGCAAAAGCCGCAGATTTCCGAATCCCGACCGTATTCAAGAAAGAGGATGTTCCAATAAAAATACCGTCCCCATGGAATGTAAATAATTTCACTGATGGGCAAGGCGGTGATTTTATAACCTATCCCAGTTATCCTAAAAAATGGGAAAAAGCTCAGATAGGCTGGATGAAGAAAAGCATATCTATACCGACAGACTGGAACGGGAAACAAATAATACTCCATTTTGAAGGAGTAATGGGAAAAAGCGAAGTATATGTGAATGGACAAAAGGTAGCGGATAACTTCGAGCTATTCCTGCCCTTCGAAGCAGATATCACACCATATATCAAAATCGGACAGGAAAATGAAATTATGGTTGGTGTTGCTAAAGGAAGTTTATTTGATGAGCCCGGAAAATACGGACGCCGGACATATGTAGGAGGTTCCATGTGGGGTATAGAAATGGCCGGGATCTGGCAGGATGTATATTTATTTGCATACAATCCTGTATATATACAAGATATTTTTATTCAGCCCGATGTGCAGAACAAGAATTTAAAAATAGAACTTGAAATTAATAATACCTCTGCCCAAAAGAAAACAATAAGCCTGAATACGGAAATAAAAAAATGGTATAATCTTGCCGGCCGTTCAATAAATGAAAGCCCTGAAGAAAAGAGCGAGCTTGCAACAAAAGCATCTCTTACTTTTCCTGAAGAGAAGAAAATGACATTACCCGCAAATACTGTAACTAAAATAACCATACAGAAAACCGTTTCTAGCGAATTAGATTATTGGACACCTGATTCACCAAATCTGTATGGCGCTGTAGTAAGCCTGAAAGAAAATAATAAGACAATCGACATAAAGCAAGACAGATTCGGCTGGCGGCAGTTTACCATATCCGGCGACCGTCTTTTACTGAATGGAACTACTATCTCATTAAGGGGTGACTCATGGCACTTTATGGGTGTACCTCAAATGAGCCGCCGTTATGCATGGGCATGGTTCAGCATGCTGAAAGACGCCAATACCAATGCAGTACGTTTTCATGCCCAACCCTTTCCCCGTTTTTATCAGGATGTTGCCGACGAAATGGGAATATGCGTACTTGATGAAACAGGCATTTGGTCGAGTGACGGCGGCCCTAAAATTGATAGTGACAACTATTGGGAAAGCTGCGCTGAGCATATCCGTCGTCTTATAAAACGGGATAAAAACCATGCTTCGGTATTTGGTTGGAGTGTTTGTAATGAAACTGTACCTGTAGCGATGCACGTATTTAAAGCCCCGGAATCGCTTATTCAGAAGCAACTGGATGAAATAAACAGATGGGTACGGATTACAATGGAAGCAGATCCTACCCGCCCTTGGATTTCCGGTGATGGAGAAACCGACCGTCCAACAATCCTGCCCACAACCATAGGACATTATGGAGGCATAGATGGCATGAAGAAATGGTCGTCGGAAGGTAAACCCTGGGGCATAGGAGAACAAAGTATGGCATATTATGGAACACCCAAGCAAGCTTCTGAGTATAATGGAAACAGAGCATACGAAAGTATGCAGGGACGAATGGAAGCCGTTGCTATTGAGAGTTATGGATTAATAAAAACACAACGAGAGTTGAATGCATCATACAGCTCTATATTCAATATGGCCTGGTACGCTTTGCAACCACTCGAACTGGGACTAAAAAATACAAAACATCCACCTGTATCCGAAGATGGAATTTTCTTTGGATTCGAAGAAGGAGCATATGGTATGCAGCCTGAAAGGTTGGGGCCATATACAACAACACTGAATCCGGGGTACGACGCCTCACTACCACTATACCGTACATGGCCATTATTCGAAGCTGTACGGAATGCAAACGCTACACCTATGCTTCCATATAGTGGAAAGATAAAAGACAGTACTGATAATGAAAAGACAGTAAATCCGGCAGATGCAATCATAGTATACACCTCTCCAAATTCTAAACTAAAAGAAGATTTAGAAAACATGGGGTTAAAAATTCTTACAGACGGGAAAGTGACCAATAAGAGCCTTGTTATAGTCGACGGCAATAATTTAACCGATAACCTGTTGTCTAAAATACAGAAAGCGATCGAAGCCGGAGCAAAAATATTTGTAATGGGTATTAACAGACAATCAATAGACTTTATTAATAAATTTGTGCCATATCCTGTGACTTTAGAAGACAGACAGGCTACATCTTTCCTGAAAGAAGGGAATCCTTTACTTCTGCAAGGATTAAATCATTCCGATTTCTATTTCTCTGAACTGATTCCACGAGGAAAAACAGCTATGCATTATGGTTTGTCGGGTGATTTCGTTATGAAAGCAAACATTATCCTGAGAGCTTGTAATACAGATTGGCAGCGTTGGAATTATCAAGCGGAAACATCTAAGACGGGAAATGTTTTTCGTAGCGAACGCGAAGCTAAAGGTTCTGATATCGTAATTGCTTCTATAGAATCAGGAAGCGCCCAGATTATCATTTCCTCATTAGACCTGAGCGAAATTTCAATGGAAACAACCTCTCTACTGACAAAGATATTGACTAACCTGGGGGCTACCATATCAAATGACAATATAAAGAACATGCAAGCCCTCAGTAATGATGCCCGATTGCACCGTACACTGTTGCTTGGACCTTTAAGTAAAAATTCCCAGAGCATCGACAAGTTGTTATCTACCGATTTTATTGATGGTGAATCGTCTGTTGTGCCGCAACTAAACACCATATCCGATAATGAGAGTTGGAAAGTTGCCACCAGTGATAACGATGGAGTCTTTACTTTAGCCAAACCCGAAAGAGACAGAATACCTGTGTCGTATATGAGTTTCTGGATATATAGTCCCCGTTCTTTAAGCAATCTGCTGGCTGAGCCGGATATGCCAAGTATGGATATGTATGTAGGATTAGAGGGGGGTATTACGGTTTATCTGAATAATCAGCAGATAGCTTCTATGGAAATTACAGGAAAAGAAGAGAGTAAAATCTCCAACATTATGCTTGACAAAGGTTGGAACCATATGATAATAAAACTTGTAAATCCAAAGAATGATTTCCAGATAAAGACAAATATACGCTTCAATTCTGCTGATAAAAACTTTATGAAACAAGTATTATCTTCTGTTGTAAGATAATTTCAGTTATAATAAGAACAATTTCAATGTTATTTAAACAATCCTGCTCTCACCATTACAGGCAGGATTGTTTTATATTATGAATACAACAATGCCTCCCGTATATATCTTAACAGACATCAGAAACTTATAAAGTTCCGGAACGGACCCGGCTCAATGTCTCCGGAGTCATCAGTAAATAAGTAGCAATATGTGCCACAGAAGCCCTGCGGGCAGCTTCCGGATATTCACGACAGAAACGTTCATACCGCTCCCGTGCACTCTCAAACCTCCATGAATCAGCCTTACGCTGCGATACTATCAGGTCTTGTTCCACGATACGCCGATACAATCTGTTGATATCTGCATATCGATCGCACAATTGCTGAAACAGGCTATAATTCAAATGATAGATAACAGAAGGCTCTATTGTTTCCATCAGTAAAGTAGTCGGCTCTTTCAAAAATAAGCTTTCTATACAGAACACCACATCCCCTTCGCTAGAGAAATGTTCGGATATATCTCGTCCGTCTTTATAATAAAACTGCCTGACCATACCTGCCTCAACAATATACATATCCGTACAGACCATATGGAGGTTCAACACAATCGTTTCTTTCAGATATGTTTTCCGAATAAGTATTGAGTCCAACTCCCTCATGGCCTCTTGCGATAAAACCACGTCATAGCTCTTTGCGAACTTCTCTGCTACACCGATCATATTTACTTCAATTAAACACCTTAAAGATAACTATTCCCGGTACACTTTACGAAATTGACGCTCGTCATTTCATAAAATCAATTCATCATGTACCTTTGGGTAACAATAATCATCAGTAAATATATTATGAGAATAGAACATTTAGCTATATGGGTCGAAGATATTGAACGAATGCGTGAATTTTATCTTAAATACTTTGACACAACATCCAATGAAAAATATTTTAATCCGAAAAAAAATTTCACCTCATATTTTATAAAATTTAATGATGGAGGATGCCGGATAGAATTGATGAACCGTCCCGATATTTCAAGTAACCCCGGAAACAGGGGACTAATTATGGGAAATACACATTTTGCCATCACGGTAGGTAGCAAAGAAGCTGTCAATGAACTAACGGAACTCCTTCGTAAAGATGGACATACAATAGAAGGGGAGCCCAGAACATCAGGTGACGGTTATTATGAGAGCGTAATATCAGACCCTGAGGGCAATATAGTTGAGATAATAGCTTAATGCATGGAAGGGATTCTTTACAATCGAAGATATACCTAAGTTGTGAATTTTATACAAAATTTGACCTGTATCATTTCGCATCTGAATATAATCAGATACATTTGTATTTCAACAAACAGATGTGCCCCAAGACAAGGTTATAAAGAACCATGAGAAACAAAAGAAGTATACGTCAAAAGTATTATATTATACCTCTTATTTTTTTCATTTTTTCTATTTCATTATATGGAAAAGATGATCTGAAATCCATGTCTGATTATCTGGATCATATAATTGATAATAAAGAACAATTTACAGAGCAGAAAGAAAAAGGAATCAGCAACCTGAAAAAGCTGTTGGAAAAGAAACCTTCTTCCTCGGAATATGAATATGAGATAAACCTCAGGTTGTACAACGAATACAAGAAATTTAAACTGGATTCAGCAATACATTATGCCGAAAGAAATGTGCAGATCGCAGAATTTCTGAATAACGAGAATCTGAAATATAATTCAGATATCAACCTTGCCAAAGTTTATTCCTATGCCGGAAGATTACTGGAATCGGAGAAAATACTGACAAGCCTGGACTCACGTAAACTTCCAAAAGATCTGTTGGCAGCATACTATGAAACATATTCTCGTTTTTACGAACACTACGGAGCTACAAGCAACCAGAGTAAATACTATCATCAGGTGGAAATGTACAGAGACTCATTGCTAGGTGTTTTGGATCAATCTTCTTTTTTATACAAAATTAATATTGCCCACAGATATATCACTTTGCGCAATACGGAAAAAGCATCCGAGTTATTGAACGACCTGCTTAACACAGAAGATATTGACACGCCTGAATACGCTTTGATTACTCATTATCTGGGAACAATAAACGCCATGAAAGGCAATACCGAACTGGAAAAAAAATATTATACTATGTCGGCGATAGCTGATATAAAAAATTCAATAAAGGAAAATGCCTCTTTTCAACGTCTGGCAGTTATATATTATAACAGTGACGATATATCAAAAGCATTCAAGTATACACAATCTGCCATCGAAGATGCTGTTTTTTCGGGAGTTCAATTCCGTACTGCAGAAATGTCAAAATTCTATTCGATTATCAATGCTTCGTATCAGGCAAAAGAAGCAAAGACTAACAGTAAATTAAAAACTTATTTGGTATTGATAAGCCTATTATCTCTATTTCTCATTTTATTGGTGATATATATCTATAAGCAGATGAAAAAATTATCCCGGATTAAAGAAGAATTGTCCGGAACCAATAAAAAGCTGATTACTCTGAATGAAGAGATTAACGGTACCAATAATCTGTTGAACGAAAAAAATGAGCAGCTATGGGAATCAAACCAGATCAAGGAGCAGTATATTGCTCAATTTCTGGATCTTTGCTCGACTTACATCGACAAGATGGAGGATTATCGTAAGACCCTTTACAAGTTGGGTATAAACAGGCACTATGAAGAACTGATTAAAAAATTGAAATCGACCACAGTAGTTGATAAAGAACTGGATGACTTATATGCACATTTTGACAATACCTTTTTAAGTCTGTATCCCACATTTGTTTCCGATTTCAATTCTCTTCTGGCAAAGGAAGAACAGGTTATACTCAAAACAGAAGATCTGCTAAATAAGGAATTACGGATTTATGCCCTCTTACGGTTAGGCATAACAGACAGTACTAAAATTGCAAGTTTTCTACGCTGCTCTATGAGTACAATTTACAACTACCGGACAAAGATGAGAAACAAAGCCGCGTCCAATCGCGTTGAGTTTGAAGAAATGGTTATGAAAATAGGGACAATAAGCCGAAAAACAGAATAATTTATTCTAATCAGTCTACATTTTTCAACTTTAAAAAGAAGATTAAACTCTATATATCAACAATATACATACACACCACTTCTACATAATACTACTTAGAAAAGCCGCCCCACATTATTTGCTGTTAGTTTTGTAATCAAGAGGAAAATCCGAAGTATTTTTTTACCATGAAAGGCAATTGATTTTTTTTTTGCCTGACGCTTTTCCTTTATAAATTAACAAATGATCTTTTATCGTTAATAGCATGAATACTAAAATTAAAGTCGGACTCATAGGGTTTGGCAGAATGGGAAGGTTTTATCTTCAGGAAATGCAGAAGAGTGGGCGGTGGAACGTGGCTTATATATGTGATGTAAGTCCAAGCTCACGAGAGTTGGCCAGAAAACTTTCTCCGGAATCTGAAATTATAGAAAACGAACAGCAAATATTTGATGATCCGACAGTACAGGTTGTTGGCCTGTTTGCTCTGGCAAACTCAAGAAAGGAGCAGATAGAGAGAGCTATTCAAAGCGGAAAACATGTCATCTCCGAAAAACCGATAGCAGATACCATTACAAGAGAATGGAACGCAGTGAGTGTTGCGGAAAGCACAGATTTGTTCTCTACCGTAAATCTATATCTGCGCAACTCGTGGTATCATAAATTAATCAAAGACTTTATACAAAAAGGTGAAATCGGCGAACTGGCCATCATACGTATATGCCACCTTACACCGGGACTCGCTCCGGGAGAAGGGCATGAATACGAAGGCCCTTCATTTCACGATTGCGGAATGCACTATGTCGATATCGCACGCTGGTACACCGACTGCAATTTCAGAACATGGAATGCACAGGCTGTACGGATGTGGAATTATAAAGACCCGTGGTGGCTACAATGTCACGGCACATTTGAGAATGGTGTTGTTTTCGATATTACACAAGGACACGTATATGGACAATTATCGGCCAAGCAAACACACAACTCATATATAGATATGATTGGGACTGAAGGTATTGCCCGTATGACGCACGACTTTAAAACAGCTGTGGTCGAACTACACGGAGTAACCCAGACTATACGGGAAGAAAGGCCATTCGGAGGCAAAAACATTGACGTATTATGTAACCTGTTTGCCGATTCGATAGAGTCGGGCGTCAGACATCCCAACTTGCCAACACTGCGAGACTCGGCTATATCTTCAGAATATGCATGGGAGTTTCTGGAAGATGCCAAGAGTAAGGATTTGCCGGCTATAGGAGAAATACAGACTCTGGAAAAAATACTGCAAAGAAGAAAAACAATGAAAAACGGGTATGGCCTGTTACAACAAATATAATATTTCAGTTACTAATAAATACAATTTTTAAATTATGTCAGACTTTTCAAGAAGAAAGTTCCTGAAAACAGGAGCTACAGCATTAGCCGGACTAGCAGTAGTGCCCAATACCGTTCTGGGAAAATCATTCGGACATGTTGCTCCCAGTGATAAGCTTAACATCATAGGTGTGGGTGTAGGCGGTCGTGGGGCACACGTCTTAAGGAGTATGAATTCTCAGAATATCATAGGACTATGTGATGTGGACTGGAAATATAGCGCAAATGTATTTAAAGAATACCCCAACGCAAAGAAATATTACGATTATCGTAAAATGTTTGAGGAACTGGGAAAAGAGGCCGACGGGGTAATGATTGCAACGGCAGACCATACACATGCTATTGTAGCGGCCGAAGCTATGACAATGGGAAAACACGTGTATGTAGAAAAACCATTGACCCATACAGTCTATGAATCACGCCTGCTCACAAAACTGGCAGAGAAACATAAAGTTGCAACACAAATGGGTAATCAGGGTGCATCCGGTGAAGGCGTGCGCAAAATGTGTGAATGGATATGGAACGGTGAGATAGGCGAAATAACAAAAGTGGAAGCCTTTACCGACCGTCCTATCTGGCCACAAGGACTTAACCGTCCTGAAAAAGGAGAAAAAGCTCCGAATACCCTCAACTGGGATCTATTCCTCGGACCTGCAAAATATCGTGAGTATAACTCCATTTATACACCGTGGAACTGGCGCGGCTGGTGGGATTTCGGAACAGGCGCGTTAGGAGATATGGCCTGCCATATCCTACATCCTGTTTTTAAGGGCTTAAAGTTAAGTTATCCGACCAAGGCACAGGCGAGCTCAACTCTTCTTCTGACCGATAGTGCTCCTAGTGCCCAAACTGTAGAACTAACATTCCCGGCCCGGGAAAACATGCCTAAAGTAGCAATGCCTGAGGTTAAGGTAATCTGGTACGACGGAGGATTGAGACCAAGGCTGCCTGAAGGATTCCCGGCCAATAAAGATCTGAATGATGAAGGGGGTGGCGTGATATTTCACGGAACAAAAGACACTCTCATCTGCGGTTGCTATGGTGTACGCCCATGGTTGCTTTCAGGCAGAACCCCAAGCGCGCCTAAAGTATTAAGAGAAGTGACAACTTCCCACGAAATGGATTGGGTACGTGCATGTAAAGAAGATGCTTCGAACCGTATTGAGACTGCATCACCTTTCAGCGAAGCCGGACCGTTTAACGAAATGGTGGTTATGGGCGTACTTGCTGTGAGATTACAATCCCTTAATCAGGAATTGCATTGGGACGGACCAAATATGAAATTTACCAATATCGATCCGAACGCAACCATCCGCACGGTTATCAAAGACGGCTTCCAGATTAAAGACGGGCATCCGACATTCGACAAGACATGGACTGACCCGGTAAATGCGCAGGCTTATGCACAGGAGTTAATCAAACATACATACCGTGAAGGATGGAAACTCCCTGAAATGCCGAGATAAACCATATAATTATTACAATATAAAAAATAGAGACATGAATAAATCTTTATATACAATCAGTTGCATCCTGTTATCAGGCTTTATGGCAGCATGCGGCGGTAGTTCAAAAAAGGCTGAAAGCAGCAATACCAATATGGACGAAAATAAAACAGAAGAAAGCAAGTTGCCTGAATATAGAGCACTTGATAAGTCGCAAGTTAACTTATCCGAGTTTAAAACAGACAAAGATGGCTACATTATCCTGTTTGACGGAAAAGACCTGAAAGGCTGGCGTGGATACGGCAAAGATAATGTTCCGGGAAAATGGACAGTAGATAATGGGGCTATTAAATTCAATGGTTCGGGTGGTGGAGAAGCGCAAGACGGAGACGGAGGCGACCTGATCTTTGCACATAAGTTCAAAAATTTCGAACTCGAACTGGAATATAAAGTAGCCAAGGGAAGTAATTCCGGTATATTTATTTTGGCACAAGAAATAGAATCCAAAGATCCTAAAACAGGAGAGATGAGAATGGAGCCTATTTATATTTCTTCTCCCGAAGCACAGGTCTTAGATAACGAAAATCATCCTGATGCAAAATTGGGTAAGGATAACAACCGCAAGTCGATGTCATTATATGATATGATCCCGGCTAAACCACAAAACGCGAAGCCTTTCGGAGAGTGGAACCAGGCTAAGATAATGGTCTCTAAAGGAACTGTGGTACATGGACAGAACGGAGAAAACGTGGTTGAATATCATCTTTGGACTCCACAATGGACAGATATGCTGCAAGCTAGCAAATTCAGTGAGGAAAAATGGCCGCTGGCTTTCGAATTATTAAATAACGTAGGAGGACCGGAGCGAAAAGGATATATCGGACTTCAGGATCATGGAGATGATGTATGGTTCCGCAATATACGTATAAAGGTTTTAGATTAATAGTTTTTTAGAGTTTGGTTATCAACTCCGTAGGGGAGTTTAAGAACTCTCCTATGGAGTATTTTTAGTATTAACAATCCAGAAATAAATATCATGAAAAATAAGGTCTATTTACTGTTGGTATTAGCTTCATTAATAATATTACCACAAACGAGTCTTGCGCAAAACAAAAGAAATGCAAAAAAGGATATAGCCATACAATTATATTCAGTCAGGGATAGAATTGGCAGTTATGTAAATCAAACAGGGAAATATGATACCGATTATACAGCAATACTGAAAGAACTGGCACAAATGGGATATACCGCAGTGGAAGCAGCCGGATATAATGATGGTAAATTCTATAACCGCACACCACAGGAATTCAGAAAAGACGTAGAAACAGCGGGACTGAAAGTCCTGTCTTCGCATTGCACTAAACCGCTGACACCCGAAGAACTGGCTTCCGGTGACTTTTCAGAATCTTTAAAATGGTGGGATATAGCAATTAAAGCACATAAAGATGCCGGAATGACTTATATTGTTACCCCCTGGTTGGAGGTACCGAAGACAGTTAAAGACTTAAAGACATATTGTGATTATTACAACGAAATAGGTAAAAGATGTAAAGCTAACGGGCTGAAATACGGATATCATAACCATGCTCATGAATTTCAGAAAGTAGAAGACAAAGTGGTGATGATGGACTTTATGATTGAAAATACAAATCCTGAATTTGTATTTATCGAAATGGACGTATATTGGGTCGTAATAGGCAAAAATAGTCCGGTCGATTATTTTAACAAATATCCGGGCAGATTCTCTGTCCTGCATATAAAAGACCATCGTGAGATCGGACAAAGCGGGATGGTCGGATTTGACGCCATCTTTAAGAATGCCGAAACAGCCGGTGTAAAGCATATCATCGTCGAAGTAGAGAAATATAGTACGACTATTGAGGAAAGTATAAAAACCAGTCTGGATTATCTTTTAAATGCCCAATTTGTGAAAGCCAGCTATAGTAAATAGTTAGGTTTTCTATCTGTATAAAAATTGAAACAAGCCTTTGACATATGAGTCGGACAATAATATTACTACTCGTTTTAAGTTCCATTTGGTTAAGCTCCTGCACCGATTCTAAAAGCAGGATATTATTTAATGGTAATGAAAATAAAGATTGGCAAACTGTAGGTAATGTTTCTATAAATAACAGTGCACTAATACTCTCAGGGCCAAACTCCCGTGCCATCCTGAAAAACGGTGAATATAAAGATTTCGACTTAAAGTTGGTATTACGAACCACTCAAAATGGCAAAGGCTTTATCTGTTTTCATACTGATGATTCCGGTAAAGGCTACCGGATAGCGATTAACAATGACGTTACTGACCCGATATGGTGGAGAATGACAGGCAGCCTCTTATCTGTGCGCAATCTCACCAAAAGTATGGTAAAGGACAACCAGTGGTTTACTATGAATATCCGGGTAGAAGGTCAATCCATAGTAGTGAAAGTCAACGGAGAGCCTGTTGTAGAATATATAGAACCCGCACATCCCTTGCGTATATCACCAAACGATAGATGTATTCTTTCGAGTGGCACAATTTCGCTAGCAGTCAATGGAGACGGAGCTATAGAGTTTAAAAATATTTCGATAGAGACACTCGACAGAAAAGATATAAACATTCCTGCACAACTGGCCATTGCTAAAGACGAACAAAACGACGATATACTTCATCTCCATCAGGAAGATTTTCCTGTTCTCGATTATCATGTACATTTAAAAGGAGGATTTACGAAGGAAGCAGCGGCAAAACAATCACGAAAAACAGGTATTAACTATGCCGTTGCTCCTAATTGCGGAATTGGATTTCCGATTACAAACGACAAAGAAGTATTTAACTTTCTGGATACAATGCGTACCCAACCCTTCATACTTGCCATGCAAGGCGAAGGCCGGGAATGGGTAACAACTTTCTCTGAAGAGGCCCGATGCGGATTTGACTTTGTGTTTACAGATGCCCTGACCTTCAATGATCTGAGAGGGCAACGGATACACTTATGGGTAAATGAAGAAGTTGTGATCAATGATGAGCAGCAATACATGGACATGATTGTTGACCGGATATGTTCGGTTTTGCAAGAGCCGGCCGATGTATATGTCAACCCCTTCTTCCTTCCTGAACAGATGAATGACCGTTACGATGCATTCTGGACTGAAGACAGAATCAATAAAGTCATCGATGCGCTTGCTAAAAGTGGTATGGCTTTAGAAATAAATGAACTATATAGCATTCCCAACAAAGCGATCATAATGAAGGCCAAAAGAGCCGGAATAAAATTTACTTTTGGCTCAAATAATATTAGCCCTGAAGTGGGAAGACTGGAATATTCCATACGCATGAAAAAAGAATGTAACTTGATGCAACTAGATATGTACAAGCCAAAAGTCAAACTTTGAATATTCGCAATCTATATTTCCTCAATCACAGGTATAAGGGCCTGCCGAGAACATTTTACTTCCATCTGAAATACTTTTTCAGAACCCGTCCGACGTTATTTACGGCTGTATGAAGTTTAAGCGGTGTAATAGATTTGCCGGCTATGATGATGATAACAGCCGATAAAATCAAAACAATACCTGTAGCTAACCTTACAGTAAGAACCTCTCCAAAAATCGCTATACCGATAACCACGGCTGTAAGCGGCTCCAAGGCGCCCATTATAGCAGTCGGAGTAGAGCCTATAGCATGCACAGCTTTAACCATTGTAATCAAAGATATAACGGTGGGAACCAATGCCAGTATAGCAGCCCACATCCACATAGTAGGCGTTGTAAGTAGTTGCAAATGATTGTTTGTCTCGGAGAATGAATGTACTACAATTACCAACATACAAAAAACCAAAACATAAAATGTAAGTTTTACGGCTGACATCATTAAAGTTGATTTGTTCACAACTATTATATAGACTGCATATGTCAGAGATGACAACATTACCAGTAATACCCCTATTGAGCTTAATGTACTCCCACCCTCTCCTTTATAAAGCAGTGCTATTCCTCCCAAAGCCAATGAAATAGACAACATGGTCACCAAAGATAGTTTCTCTTTAAAGAATAGAGCCATTATAACAGCCACCATCACAGGATAAACAAAAAGAATCGTAGACGCCACCCCTGCATCCATATAGTGAAAACTGGTGAATAAAGACAAAGCCGAAGTGGCAAACAATATGCCTAAAATACCCAATAGTCCTAATTCCTTTCTAGTTACGCTGAACGATTTCTTTTGTACAAGCATTATCCCTGCAAGTATTATAGCAGCCAGAGAGAACCTGTAGAATAATACAGAATTTACATTTAGCCCTTCCTTATACAGGAACAAGGCGCCAAGAGGATTTGTCCCATAGCTTACAGCAGCGATAACGCCGTATATAGTACCTTTTAGTTTTGTGCTCATTTTTTCAACTTTTCCATGGGATGCAAAAGTAGATAAATAGTCTGTTAATTCCTTTTATAGTAAAAGAGAAATAATGGGACTTATGAAAAGCAGCCTGATGAAACATAAATAATGGAGCCGGAAAATCAAAATACGGTCTATGGTGCATTACAATACAATAAATCCTACAGGCCTTACAGACCCATAGGACTTATTTAACACACTCTTCTCTATAGCTTAACTACAATTTATTACGAAAAAGTAATTTATTGATCAAGATTTACCAGTTCATATTTCTGGCTGCCCATACCGATTTTCTCAGCATGTACCAAAGCATGTGCTCCATTCTTCGACTCCATTCGTTCTACCAGATGGATTTTCCCATGGTCGGTAGAGGCATATACCTGATCTACACAGGCTTTATCCAATGCAACTGGGTCAAGTGATGCCAAAATGCCCACATTACCCATTTCAGGGTTAGCCGGATTTGAATCACAATCACAATCGACTGATAGGTTATTCATTACGCTTATGTAAATGATCTTTTCTGCGGCATGGTCAGCAACAGCTTTAGCTGCTTCCGACATTGTTTCCAGAAATTCTTCCTGCGTAGGGCTTCCCCAATCGGTGGTACTAGCTCCCCCTGAGTGAATCAGGCGTTTACCGTTAGCAGAAGCTATACCGATAGACATATTCTTGATAGCCCCACCAAATCCGGCCATAGCATGCCCCTTGAAATGCGAGAGTATAACAGTAAAGTCATAATTGAGAAAGTTCTTACCTACAATGTCCCGGGTAATATGCGAACCTCCTGTTACAGGTAGGTCTACTTCTCCGTCAGCATCCATTATATCTACTTTGGCAATATTCATAAAGCCATGATCGCGTGCTGCTTTGAGGTGAAGTTCTGTACTGGATCGGTTTCCTCCATAGGCAGTATTACATTCGATGATAGTACCATTCACTGACTGAACAAAATCCTTAATCAAGGCTGGTTTAAGAAAGTTCTTCCCTCCGGGTTCTCCCGTACTGACTTTTATGGCTACATTATTCCCCTTTGCTTCGCGTCCTAAAGCTTTATAAATACGCATAAGGCTTTCAGGTGTAATTTCTTTCGTAAAATAAACTTTAGGTAAGCTGTTTTCTTCTGTTACTTCTTCCGATTGGCTTTTCTTTTCTTTGTTGTTTGAGGAACATCCGTATACAGAAACGATACAGAATGCGAATAGAACAAACAAAATAAAATGTGTTTTTTTCATTGCTTTTGTTTTTTATTGTGTTAAAAATTTAAATTTACTCCTCCCATGAATGTAGCACGTGGCATAGGAAAACCAAGCATTGTCTCGTATTTTCTGGCCAACAAGTTATCACCTTTAGCAAAAATTTCGAGGCATTTCATTGCACGATAAGATGCACGGGCATCTACTAATGTATAGCTGCTCATTTTAGCATCGTCCCCTGTAGAAAGATATAGCTTATCTATAAGTTGTGCACCTGCACTGAACGAAAATTTACCAAGGTCGTATGACATACCTGCGTATAGCTTATGTCTCGGGGCACCTGTTATAGGCGTATTCATATGGAGATAACTGTAATTAGTATGCAAACTGAGGTTTTTCAGCAGTTGATAATTGAGGCTGAATTCTATCCCTTTGTTGGCAAACTCACCCACATTCCGGTTTTGCGGACGACCGTCTACCTGGACTACCTCTACAATATTGTCTCCTTCCGAATAGAAAAAGGTCAACTCTGCAGACATACGATTGTCGAGCAAATTTTGAGCAATGCTCAAGTCGTAACTCCAGCTACTTTCGGGCAATAAATCTTCATTGGCAGAAGCATACATATACAATTCGCGCAAATTAGGTGTGCGAAAACCTTTAGACGCAGAAAATTTCAAGTGTGTATTTTCAGATGCCTTTACCGAAAAACCTGCTTGCGGTATCCATTCCGTACCATATAGTTTATGGTTTTCCAAACGGATTCCAACATTCAACATAAATATATCCACTTCTTGTTGTGCAAAAAGATAGCCGGCTACTTCGTGAAGTTTAATATGATCGGCATATACCTCAGTCTGAGGATCTCGGTAAGCGTTTCCTCCATATATCTTTGCATCGAATCCTCCTGTTATTGTATTTCCTTTAAACAGGCTTGCCGACTGGTAAATATTTGCGCCGCCCATATAGTCTGTCGAATTGAAAAGATACGGACGAGGTGTTCCTCCGGCAAAATAACCGTCATTTATTTCATGGTCACCCCAGTTATAATACAGATTTACAGCACCAGTTGTTTTACCATAGTTATTCTCAATAGACAAACCCGACATTCCACGCAGCACATCGGCTGTTCCGTCCAGCATAGGTCTGCTTTCTGTTCCGGGATTTTGAGATTTGGACTTGGCAATATTTACATTACCTGTAACTTTCCATTCCTCGGTAAGTTCATAACCCAGCTTGGTAAATCCACTGAAAGATTCAAAATCAGAATTAATACGATGCCCGTCAGTACGTTCGTAATTACCACTTACCACACCTGTAAACCGCCCGCTACGATAACTATCTGTAATAGAATAGCGTTGTGTACCATAAGAACCTCCCATCAACCTTGCCGAAAGTCTGTTTCCGTCATCAGTTGCCTTACGGGTTATGATATTGATAGCACCTCCCATCGCATTCGAACCGTAGAGAATAGATGCCGCACCGCGTGAAACTTCCACACGTTGCGCATCTGATGCAATATAAGCATCAGCCACAGGATGTCCGTAAATAGTAGCATATTGAGGATGTCCGTCTATCAGAATAAGCACGCGGCCTGCCCCTCCGCCGAAACCACGCAGGCTGATACCACCTGCCGCACCGGTAGACACTCCATATCCTGCTATCCCACGAGATGTAACGAACAGGCTGGGAACGTGTTTCATCAAAACCGGAAGGAGGTTAGTCTCTTCACTCTGTTCTATTGTTTTACGGTCCACGATACTTACGGGTACCGGAATTATGTTGCGCTGAACAGGTACACGAGATCCTGTTACCACGACTTCATTCAGGGCGTATTTTCTTGTCGATGCAGTATCTGTTGCTTGTTGGTTTTGAGCGTGAGCTACTGTCGACAACAGTATGCTGCAAATAATTAGGGTTGGTATTCTTTTCATTATTCTCTATTGATTTCCTTTTTGTTTTTCTAATAATGGTAGCAGTTCTTCTTCATAAATCTGACTGCTGACAATACGGTAATGCGGCGAGTATGCCTTATTGAATATATCGCTGTGGTGCCCCACATAATTGCCTTTCTCCAGTTTTGCGTCTATCTCCTCATTGTCTTTTTCATAATCGGGAAGTGAAAGTCCCATCGATTTTATGATATCTTCAATCTCGCCCCACTCTTGTTTCCAGTCCTCAATAGGAATGGGTCTTATCCCGCTCACACTTCTTACGAAAGCACTAAGAAATACGTCGTACGGAATGAGCTTATCCTTGATAACGGACAAATTTACCCGATAAAAATTATGCTGCCAGCCTGTCGGCTCTGCTATTTCTCCCGTAATTGTCGTATAAGAATCCAGTTCACGCAGAAGGTATTTTCCTGCAGCAACCGTATCATCTATGATATGACCGGGTCCGTATCTGTCCTGAAAGAAATGCTTGTATAGGTCTTTCAGTGTCGATTGGGGGTATTTCTCCATCTGATGACGAACCGATTCCCGTACAGTATTTTCAAAATTATTATCCTGTGCAAAAAATGGCATGGCAAAAGAAGTAAAAATGAATAGTAAGAAAGAGTGTTTGATTTTCTTCTTCATATTTATATAGAATTTTTAATTCTATCTATTTAGATCTAAACCAATGAATATTAATACAAATATCTGTTTTTTTTCTCAAATTATTCTATACGTTTGACGATTGCGAAAAAAATATTCATAAAAGCGAATAATAGCAAATCTGAAGGAATAAAGTTATCAGAAAACAGCCTGAACCAATCTACCGTTCAGGCTGAATTGATATTACATAATGAAAACGAAAAGTGAGCAGACATCAATACTACTTTGTCTATTTCCACTGCATATTTTGGCATCAGCTTGCTCTATGTAATATCAATTAAAATTTATTCATTTACTAGCCAGACTTTAAATTCCGAAGCTCTATTCTTACTGATATAAATGCGTTCGGGAACTTCTATATCCAAAGTGATCAGCAGGCGATTATCGAACCAGATTGTAATATTCTGCACACTGTTGCGTGCAATAATAAATTGCTTATTAGCCCTGGTAAAATCCGCCGGGTTCAACGATGAAGATATCTGCTCCAACGTTTTGGAATATGGATACGAATTACCATTTCTGAGGTATATCCGGGTCGTCTTATCCGTTGTATAAAAACAAGCTACATCATGTAAATCGATGGGTAGCAACTTGTCATTTACCGGAATCAGAAGTTTATCCTTATAGCGTGGCTTGGGTGCAAGCTGCACCAACCTAGACAGATATGCGGTGATATCAGTACGTGTCCATTTGCTCAATTTTTGTAAAGAACGCTTCAGTTCTTCCGGTTTAATAGGTTTAAGCAGATAATCTACGCTGTTTACTTTGAATGCTTCGATAGCATATTCATCATAGGCAGTAGTGAAAACTATCGGAGTGTCTACTTCGATAGCATCAAAGATGGAAAAAGCCGAACCATCCGATAAGTGAATATCCATGAGGATGAGGCCGGGTATAGGATTGGAATTCAACCATTTTACAGTTTGACTGACACTTTCGGTATTCCCTACAATTTCTATTGCCGGATCTATCTCATTGAGTATGTCAACAAGATTTTCGTAAGCTGCCGTTTCATCTTCAACAATCAATACCTTCATAATGATTATATGATTAATGGTAAATAGACATAATACATGTCATCTTTATTTATTATTCTTATTTGCTTATTCATTAATAACATGAACCTGTTTTCGAGATTCTTTAGTCCTGTTCCGTTTGTTTCGGCAGGTGATAGTTTAGGATATACCGGGTTGGAGACGACCAGTTCATCTTGTTCATCCAGCCGGATTGTAACCACCATTTTATGCTCGCTGTCGATCCTGTTGTGAACCACTACATTTTCAATCAAAGGAAGAATTGACAATACGGGTAATTTATAAGGTAATTTTTCCTTATCTACACAGACTTTGAATTCCAGTTTATTGGCAAAACGCACCTCCATCATATAAAAAAATGCGTCTACAAACTCTAATTCTTCCTCGAGTGTAACCAGACCTTTTTTATCACTTTGCAATATATACCTGAATACATCCGACATTTTGCTGACATATGTCAGTGTATTTTCATCATTCTTTTTTCTTATCAAGGCAGTCAGTCCATTCAATGAATTAAAGAAAAAATGCGGATTTATCTGATTCATCAATGCATCGTAACGGCTTTGCAAATTTTCCATTTTAAGTTGTTCTATCTCTTGCTCCTTTTTCCTCTGAACAGAATAGAGCAGATAGGTATGCCCGGTAAAAGTGACCAGGAAGCAGACCACAAAAAACTGAAACACTAATATGCTCCCAAAATGAGTTCCTTTGGGGTAAACCAGTAAAGTAGTCCCAATAAAAATAATATAAGAAACCAAACTGATAATAAAATTGATCAAAAAACGCCTTTTAAATGATTGCGTATTAATCTTTTGTATATTAACCTTGAGTAACGTAAAAATTAATATACAGAAATAAATATAGCGGACAGTAAAATAAAGCAGGTGATAAGTTCGATCAACTCCCTTTATAAAATCCAGTTCCCAAGGTAGACATGCAGTATTGGGATAGACAATAAAAACTGCACTGATTAATGTGATCAGCAGCAGTTTAAAAGTTGTATATTTATTTAAAACATTCATTTTTGTAATATCGTAATCAAATAGATTTTATGTAATCCGGATTATAAAAATACAGATGTTATTTTAAAGTCTGACATTAAATTAGATAATAACGAAAAACAGCTAAAAAAAAGAAATTACACTTTATTCTCTACTTCCTTCTGAATGGTTGCAGTTTCAGATAAGTAGCCGAACGCCAAAACCATTCCAGCGGCCCATATAAGAAGTATTTCAGCCAAAATTTGCTAAATATGACTTGCATTGTATATATAACCAATCCTAAAGCGAACAACTCTGTAGTCCCCCAGCTACCGAAAACGGAACCAAATGCCCACATAGAGAATATAAAACAACCGATAACACTTTGCATCTCATAATTAGTGAGTCCCATACGTCCATATGGAGTCATCACACTCAGACATTTTCCAATACCCTTAACCTGATACAAGATTATAAATCCCATAACCAAAGCCCCCGAAAAAAACACTGTACTAATGTTTTCTAAAGCCATTACAGCTCTAGTAAAGCAGGTGATATATCTGCATCCGGCCTCATAAATATCCTTGTATCTTGTGGTGGGAATAGTCCGACAATCCAGTTTACAACAACAACAGCAAGAACAAATCCGGCAAAAAGAATAAAGTTCCTTTTCTTCTGTATTTCAACCTGTTCAAAGAAGCGCATACGTCCAATAATCAATCCCAGGATAAATAAAGCCAACGTAATATATCCACGACCAAATAAACCAAACTGATAATTTAATTTCCGCTCCAATCCTATTGTCAGGTTATTCTTTGCTGAATTAAGGAAGGATGGTTTTTCCATATTTGAAGGTTGCGGACGTACAGCAGGCCGGTTTTCCAGAGTTTGCGCAGTGCCCGTATTGGTTGTTTGCTCTACTTTTACCATTTGGTTATAACTCACCGTTAAAATACGGGGAAGGCCTATCAGTAAAAGGGTAATGACAACAATTAATATCCAGTTCTTACATTTATAAAGAAAAACCATTAACACTCCGAATACGGCATAAATAGATAAGATATCTCCGGTATAGAAACAGTTACCTATGATTCCGATAATAAAAAGTATAGCCATGCGCCACAAAAAGCGTTTCCGAAAGTCAATTCCTTTTTTTGAAGCTCTGTCCATCTGAATGAAAAAGCTCAGCCCAAACAGAAATGCAAAGATATTGATAAACCTGCCCATTATGGCATTTTGCAATAGCCACCGGAGCGCCTCATCCAATTGCGGGAATAATGGTTCATTTTGGCCCATTCCTGAAAATGAAAAAATACCATAATGTTGCCACATATGGGTAAGTATGACTCCCAACAGGGCAAATCCTCTTAATGCATCTATGACTGTAATTCTCTGTAAGGATGTAGAAAAAGATTTGTGTTGCTCCATGACTAATGTTTTACTATCTATATTGTTTTTCCAGTATAAAAGTAAGATGTTAAAACATTGACAGTATTCCTTTTTGCAGGAAGACGAAAAATATAGCCGTAAAGGCGAATTCCTTTTCTTTCTCAATATGATAGCGGCTTTGTTTTACCTATTATTATATCTGACCAGCAGAATGGAAAAGTAACATCTTCAAATCCGACACACAGCCAATCTTAACAATACACTTATCGGAAGCAATTTTAATTAACCTATATTCACTATAAAAAGTTAAAAAGTAACAGATGTAACACATTTTGCAGTAAACAGTCGATTACGATCAGTTAATAAATAATATGCCACTTATACCAGTAAATAAACACTTTAAACATCCGATTCAAAAAAGGTAACAAAAGTAACACGGATAGCAATTAATAATTAAAAATGAAAAATTAATAATTAGCGATGCTGAGTAGAGCGAAACGTCTCGTCAGTTATCAGTGAACAACTCGTATCTTGTTTACTCTTATCTATTTACCTAAAAATTACCACTTATTCCAATCTGTCAAAGATCTATAAGCTAATAACCAAAGAGTTAATAGCATATTATATAGATAAAGCATTCTGATTTAACTGCTCATTTACACAACTAATATCGTATTTATAAAAAAAGCAGGAGAATATTCCTATCCTCCTGCCACGTTTAACTAAGATTGATCACTCTATCCCACCTCCTAATGCACGATAAAGATCGGAGGTAGATTGAAGTTGCTGGAGTTTATCGCTTATCTGATTCAACTGAGCCTCTAATAATCCTTGTTGAGCACTTAATACTTCCAGATAAGTAGCTTCTCCGGCTTTTAACAATTCACGGGTAAACTCAACAGATTTGGTCTGTGACAACACCTGGATTTCCCTATCATAGTTCTTCCGGAGAGAAGACTCATATGTATACAAAATGTCCGACACTTCCTGGCCTGCACTTAAAACCGTTTTTTCGAAGTTCAGCAATGCTATCTGTTGTTCCGATTTAGCAACTTTATATTGAGTCATCAATTGCTTCCGTGCAAAAATCGGTTGAGTCAATCCCCCTGCTATACTGGCAAACAGATTCTCCGGCTTGAAAAACTGGCTCAATCCATTCGTAGTTGAATAGCCAATCAATCCAGAACTTAATGTAATAGAAGGATAAAAACTGGCTTTAGCAGCATAAGTCAATTCGAAAGCTGAACGAAACTCCAATTCCGCCTGATTTACATCAGGACGTCTGGCAAGCATCTGAGCAGGAATACCATGCGCTAAGTTAGCCGGTACATTCTGTAGTTCAATCGACGAGCGGGTTATCGGGCCGGGCTTACGTCCGAGCATTGTACAAATCGTATTTTCCAGTTGGCGGATACTGCTTTCCAGTTCCGGGACAGATGTTCTGGCACTGGCAAGGGCTGCTCTGGTTTGCTCTACGGCGGCGCCATTGGCCATACCTGCTTCTTTTAAGGCCTCCATCGTTATCAGGTTTTCACTCATTAATGCTATCATATCATTCGTAACCTTCAGTTGCTCATCCAAGGCCAATAAAGAATAATAAGTATTCGCCATATTAGAAACCAAAGATGTCTGTATCAGATTTCGTCCGGCATAACTATTTAGCATCTGAGCGTACTTAGCCCTGGATTGGCGATTCATTTTGCCCCACAGATCAAGTTCCCAACTAGCGACAATACCCAATGTATATTTTTCGGTATGATAAGCCAGATTATTCCTGTCTTTGGCTACTCCTGTCAACGGGTCTGCATTGCTCAAACGAGTCTGGTTTACCTGTGCTGTTAATGCAACATCAGGAAAATAAGCAGCACGCGCCATACCTAAAGCAGCTTCTGCTTGTTTGATACGTTCCTGAACAATCAGCATATCGAAATTATTGTTTAATGCCTCATCTATATATGATTGCAGAAATGGATCTTTGAAATAGTCCCGCCACGGAATGGAAGCTATTGTTGTCGTATCAGCAGGGTTTTCGTCTCTGAAGAGGTTCTCACTATCTGCATCAGGGGACTGGTATTTATTCATTATCTGGCAGGATGAAAGTCCGAGCAAGGCTATAAGCCCCAATAGAGCGATTCCTTTTATATTATTGATCTTCATAATTATTCTTCAGTTAGTTGTTGTGTATTACTTATTCTCGGGTCTTTACCACTAAAGCGTTCTTGCAGGCTTTGGAACACTATATAAAGTGTAGGGATAACCAAGACCCCGATTATTGTTCCGATCAACATTCCGCCAATCGCACTGATACCGATAGAAGCATTACCTACAGCACCCGCCCCCGTTGCAAATGCCAGCGGCATCAATCCAAAGATGAAGGCGAATGATGTCATCAGGATTGGACGCAAACGGGCTACAGCTCCATTAATGGCAGCCTCAACAATACTCTGTCCTTGCTGACGACGCTGTATGGCGTATTCTACAATAAGAATAGCATTCTTCGCTAGCAAACCGATCAGCATGACCATAGATATCTGCACATAAATATTGTTCACAATACCTTGCGATACACCAAAAATCATCAGGAAGATAAATACTCCCGCCAATCCGATAGGCAATGAAAACAATACAGCCAGTGGCAGAATATAACTTTCATAAAGTGCGGCAAGTAAAAGATATACGAATATCAAGCAAATACCAAATATGATTATAGTCTGATCACTACTGTTTGCCTCTTCACGGGTCATACCGGCATATTCATGGCTATAACCTTCGGGCAGTACCGTTTTATCAAGAGCCATTTCTTCTACTATGCGGATAACATCCCCTGTACTATAGCCGTCGAGCATGTTAGGGATAATAGTAACATCCATTGCCTGGAACATATTAAAACGGGTTAATGTCTGAGGGGCGGTCACATCTGTCACTGAAATAAACTCGGTGATAGGAGCCATTTCACCACTAGCTGTTTGCACAAACATACCACTAAGATCTTCGAGTTTAGTCCGATATTCCGGGCTGGCCTGAACCATCACGCGGAATTGCTTGCCATACAGGTTAAAATTAGAAGCATAATAACTTCCAATATACGCCTGCAATGTGCCCATCACCTGATTTAGTGTCAATCCGGCGGCTTTTATTTTAGGCATATCGGCTTCAATCTGCTTTTGGGGGAAATTAGGATTGAAATTGGTCATAGCCATCATCACCTCTTCCCGTGCATTTAACTTTGCAACATAACTGGTGGTGATATCATAGAATTTATGAATGTCATCCCCCATCCTATCCTGCAACTGCATTTCTACCCCGGCACCGATACCGAATCCCTGTAATGTAGGTGTAGCCATAAAGAAGAATGTAGCCTCCTGCATTTTATTTGTTTTTTCGGTCAGCATCGCAGCAACTTCATTAGTCGATAATTTCCGGTCATTCCACGAATCCATCTTGATAACGACAGTTCCATACGAACTTCCTATTCCACTCATAAAATTTGCTCCGGTAATATTGGTTACGGTTTTCACACCTTCTATTTCCATTGCGAGATCTACCACTTTGTTAACCACACTGTCCGATCTTTCTAGTGATGCGGATGGCGGTAATGTGACGAATCCTACAACGACACCACTATCTTCTTGTGGCACAAAACCTGTAGGTATAAGTTTCATCAACAGTACCAGAATAGCAGAGAACACGCCTATTATCCCGATTGTTATCCAACGATGATTCTTTTTTCCTAAAAACTGCAATGACGATTTATATTTCTGTGTTGCTGCATTAAAAGCAATATTAAAGTTGGTAAAGAAACGTTGTACAAATCCTTTCTTCTGATGCCCCTCTTCGTGAGATCTTAAAAACATAGCACATAATGCAGGACTTAATGTCAATGCATTTACTGCTGATATCAATATCGCGATAGCCAGTGTCAGCCCGAATTGCCTGAAGAAAACACCGGATGTACCGCCAATAAAGCTCACAGGTATAAATACGGCCGACATAACCAATGTAATGGATACGATAGCCGGAGCTATTTCCTTCATTGCTTTTAGCGTGGCTTGCTTAGGATCTTTCTCGCCAGCTTCCAGTTGGGCATGTACTGCTTCAACAACCACAATAGCATCATCGACAACTATACCGATAGCCAGAACCAATGCAAACAATGTAAGCAAATTGATAGAGAAGCCCAATACCTGCAAGAAGAAGAATGTACCAATGATAGCCACCGGAACTGCAATGGCAGGTATCAATGTAGACCTGAAATCCTGTAAGAATATAAACACAACAATAAACACCAGGATAAATGCTTCTAAAAGTGTATGAATCACTTTTTCGATTGATGCATCCAAAAATTCACTGGAATCCATCAGGTAATTGATTTTCACTCCTTCCGGGAAAGATTTCTCAGCTTCATTTAAAACGGCTTTCACCCCGTTAATTACCTCCTGGGCATTCGATCCTGCAGTTTGGCTGATAGCTATAAATACTGATTCTTCGGTCTTGTTCGTCATAGAGTTTACAGTATAGTTAAGAGACCCTAACTTTACGTCTGCAATATCCTTTATTTTTAATATATGTCCATCTTCTGAGCGGATGATTATATCGCCAAACTCTTCTGCCGTTTTCAATCTTCCTGTGTATTTTAGCGTATATTGGAACGACTGGTCACTGTTTTGCCCCAACTCTCCGGGTGCCGCTTCTATATTCTGGTCTTGCAAAGCAGCAATTACCTCCTGTGCCGATAATTTGTAAGAAGCCATTACATCCGGTTTTAGCCATATACGCATCGAGTAGTCTTTAGACCCATATACGGTCGCATCACCGACACCATATACACGTTTGATCTGTGGCAGCATATTAATGTTTGCATAGTTCTGCAAAAACTCTCCGTCGTATTCATCATTATCCGTAGACAATGCAATCCCCAATATTGTACTATTCTGCTGTTTTTGCACTGTAACCCCTATCTGAGTTACCTCCTGAGGCAACAACGGGGTTGCACGTGCTACAAGGTTTTGTACATTAACAGCTGCAATATCGGGGTTTGTACCTTGTTTGAAATATATAAAAGTCATTGCCATACCATTATTGGCGGCAGATGAAGTCATATATGTCATTCCTTCTACCCCATTTACTTGTTCTTCGATGGGTATTACCACACTATTCATTACCACATCCGCATTTGCTCCGGGATAAGTGGCCGAAACCATTACTGTTGGAGGGGCTATATCCGGATACTGTTCAATCGGCAAGGTTGAAATTCCTATAATACCGAGCACTACTATAATAATCGATATTACGGTAGACAAAACGGGTCTTTCTATAAAAGTTTTTAGCATCGTTTTTCTCTTTTAGTTGTTTTAATAATCGACTATCCGGTTTATTCAAAGCTGATTTTCTTTCCATTGCTTAATGTTGCAACTCCATCAAGAACAATACGTTCTCCATTACTTAATCCTCCGGTCACAGCATAATTTTTCCCATCCGGAGTAGATATCACCGAAATTACCTTTTGCATCACAGAATCTCCTTGAACAGAGAATACAAGTATCTTATCTTGCTGTGCAAATGTAGCTTTCTGAGGAATCAAGAATACATTTTCCATGCTTCTTGGAATAGAGACTTTTCCGCTTGTTCCGCTTCTCAGCAGACCCTGCTTATTCGGGAATTCAGCTCTGAAATTTGCCGAACCGGTAGTTACATTTATTGTGCCTGTTATTGTTTCCACACGTCCTTTTTCCGTATATACAGTTCCATCGGCAAGGGTAAGGATAACCTCTGGCATATTTTTTATCTTCTCTGCCTGTGTCTTACCGTCTATTGTATTCAGAAACACAGCGAGTTCTTTTTCATTCAGGGAAAAATAAGCAAACACATTACTGGTATTGGCCACGGTAGTCAATACATTGGCTGAATTTACAAGACTTCCCAGACGAAAAGGGATAGCCCCTACAATACCGTCTACAGGACTAGCAACATTCGTCCAGCTTATTGTTGCCTGTGCATTTTTCAATGCGGCTTCAGCTTGTGCCAAAACTGCTATCGCAGACTGATAAGAATCTTCTGCTGTCAGCAACTGCACATTACCCACAATTTCTTTTTCGGCAAGTGGACGCATACGGTCTACATTTATTTTTGCAGTATTCACCTGCGCTTTGGCGCTTCTTATATTTGCTTCGGCAGTTGTGAGTGCTTGCTCCGCCTGTGGAGAATTTATCTTGAAAAGTTGCTGCCCTTTTCTTACGATAGAACCCTCGTCCACATAAATAGCATCGATAAAACCATCGATACGCGGACGAATATCAATATCTTCTTTTCCCTTTATGGTAGCCGGATATACAGATAACAATTCTGTACTCTGTTCATTCACAATCATTGTCGGATACATTTGCTTTTCAGTTTGTTCCGCTTCTTGCTTTTTCCCACACGATGACAAATTGAACAACACAAAAACTGCTGTTCCTAAAACAATCTTACTTAATTTCATACTTTTAAGAATTTAGTTTATTTAATTTATCAGATAATATTAATAGTTGCGACATGAGAAGTTTTTCATTGACATTCTGATAGATTAGCTTGGTTTTCAGGTTTACTTCATGCATAGTTTTCAGGTAAAGGACTTCGCCTTTATCGGTTAGTTGAACAATGACAGTCCTTGTATTTATCAGGCTGCGTACTCTTGTTATTAAACCTTTCTTTTGGAGGTTTCTTAAGATAGTGGAAGTTGTCATGGGATCGATTTGAGTTTTCTCAGCCAGATCGATTTGTATGATTTCCTCTTTGGTTCGTGAGACATGAAATAAAGCAGACAGAATTTCAAACTGTGAACATGTCAATCCGAATTGTTCCAGAATCTGTTTCTTGCTTTTGGTTAATTGTTTAATAACCTGCCACATCAGATTGTTTACTTTGACTAGAGAGTCATTAGGGATAGGTACTTGTTCCATACTACTACTTATTGTTATATTTTATACTATAAGTTTGCTTACAATGGAAGACATCGTATCCGAAACTATATGATTCATTTTCAGCTATAGCTTCGTTCCTGATTCATTTTACCTTACAAATATCTGATAAATAGAATGATAAGTTTATTCCCATTTTTCTCTATAAATGTCCCATATTACAGGTTTTGGACTAAATGACGAAAAATAATTCATTTATAATATAAGTTATGATAGTATACAGATACTTATTATAAATACCTACATTAATAAGTCTGTGGATTAAAAGTTAAATTATTTTCGTAAAGACACCCGGGCATAAAGAAGTCTTCACGATAAAATACAAAGATTGTATCCTGAATAAATATTCTAAAGATCAAAACAACCTGATAAATGTTCTATTTTGCAGGTTTTATTTGGTGATTTACTACAGATTTTCTTAATTTGTTATCTTAAGCTATTAATATTCACGATATGGAAAGTGAAAGGATCAATAAGCTTGCAACTCTCTCTATCGATAGTGCCTCGGAGGCTATAAACTATTCGATTATCAAGAATTATATCATTTCTGACGGTATGATAGAGAATACGATAGTCTCTTTCGACCATCCCACGGTTGTAGATGGAATTGTCTTTGTGCTTTGCATAAGAGGTGAAGGTAAGATAAAGATAAATACAAAAGGATATGATGTGGGTCAGAACATGTTATTAACCATCCTGCCCGGTAGTATTTTCGAAGTTGTGGAACATAGTGAAAATGCACTTTTCGAGTTCTTATTCTTCTCTATTGATTTTACATACGATTTACACGTTCCAAGTGATATGGATATCATAGAAAAAATATCTCTGTACCCTATTCTGCAATTGAGGGATGATCAATTCAGAGGTTTGCTGGAATTCCATTCATTCATGATAAAACAATATAAAAGGGATAATCACCTTTATAGAGAATTACTTGCAAAAAACCTGTTATCCTCTTTTTTGACCGAGATGTGCTATATCTATATTGAATCGGAAAGCAAGGGAGTTTCTATAACAGGACGTAAAGGAGAGATATATCAGCAATTAGGAAAACTTCTATTGGTTCATATAAAAAGTGAAAGAACAGTTCAATTCTACGCAGACAAAATGTGCTTGTCGGCCAAATATTTATCGCAACTTATTAAAGAAATAAGTGGCAGGTCAATTATGGAATGGATAAATGAACTTACCATTGTGACCATTAAAGCAATGCTGAAAACATCAACAATGACTATTCTTCAAATATCGGAAGAACTGAATTTCCCGAATCCTTCGTTCTTCGGACGTTATTTCAAGAAACATACGGGAATGACACCATTGCAATACCGTGAAAGCTAACTTCAAATATAAAAACAAAGGCTGCCTGCTACAATGCAAACAGCCTCATTTATATATTTAATACTGGTTATTCCAATTTATTTTTCCACTTTCGGCTTCTTTTTCTTAAGCCATATTATAAAACCGGTTACAGGCAAACTGGCAATGATAAAACTTGCCAGAAACATGATTATTTTGCCCGGTAAACCGCCGATTGCACCGACATGGATATCATAAGTCATACGGTAAAACTTATCGGCATTGGAAGACTCCTCATAACTTATGCCATATATACCGCCACCTTCAAGTTCCTGCAATGAGTTACGGTCAAAAAAGCGGAAATACCGTTTATAATAAGTCTCATTATTATCAGCCGAATTGAAACAAATACGGTAAGCTCCTGTTTCCCCGATAGGGAAATCAAAGATAAATATACCCTGTTCACCTATTTTATACTCCTGCTTAACACGTTCCCATAATACTTCGTCCGGATTTGAAAATGAGGATAACAAAGTAGTATCGGACAAAGCCGGAGTCCACTCTTTGAGTTCTTCTCCTCCGGAGATTACATTATAATATGCATTTGAATACCATTTGAAACTCCATGTCAGCCCTGTTAGAGCGAAAATAAGAGCGAACAGAACCGTATAAAACCCCAATACTTTATGTAATTCGTAGAATAACATAAATGATCTGCTTTTCCGCTTTATAGCCAATCCCGCCTTTACAGCCTTTTTCTTCCATTTGCGGGGAATCCACAGCACAATTCCGGTTATTGTCACTATTGCAAATACAACAACTGCCCAGCCCACTATCTGATGCCCTATTGCATAAGGTAGCCAAAGATTGCGGTGACCGGAAAGAATAAAACCGAAAAAGTCGCCACTATAAGTTTGTTCTCCAATATATTCACCCGAATAAGGGTTTAACAGCAGAAGGGTATATCCTTTTTCGCTATGGTTATATGCCACTGTAACGGGCTTGTCTCCTTTATTGTAACTTACTCCGTAGATTGTATTAAGACTATCTCCGGGGATTTTGAAAACATATGGCTCTGCCTTCTCTTTGAGCTGATGGGGTGACAAAAACGGCTTATCTTCCTTTACTACAGATTGCTGTGGCTGAAATATGCCACGAAGTTCTTCCTGAAATGTATAAATGCAGCCGGTGATGGCTATAATAAAAACAATGATTCCGGATATTAAACCAAGCCAAAGGTGCGCCCAATGGCATACCTTACGGAATGAAAATCTTTTCTTTTGTTTTGTGTTCATTAAAAGTGAAATGAAATATTTCCGATTACCTGTCTTAATTTTTGAGGTTCAACAGTGCTCCAGCCCTTCCAATATTTTTTATCGGTCAGGTTATCCACCTTCAAACCAAAACGGAATGCACCTGTCGCATAAAAAGCGGTGGCATTCAATATCGTATATGCAGGGATAACGAATCTGCCTGTTTCTGCAGTATTAGTTATTGCATTCTCACTGGCATAATTACCACCGAATCCGAATCCAAGGCCTTTAGCTGCACCATTTTGTATTGTGTAACTTACCCATCCGTTTACTAAATTTCTGGGGCCTGCGCTTATCTCCCTGCGACCATCAACAGATGGACTTGTCTTTTTGTTTACGCTTTCGTTGTAACTGTATCCGGCGATAATACTAAGACCAGCTATGGGATTAACTGTAAGATCAAATTCCACACCACGGCTATAAACATCTCCGTTCTGAATCGTAAAACCGACTTGATCGGGGTCAGGACGAGTTACATTAGTCACATATATATCATAATAACTCGCTGTACCTACCAGTTTTCCATCAAACAATGATGTTTTAATACCTCCCTCTATTTGGTTTGCCTGTTTTGGTTTGAACGTACGGACTGAACCGTCCGGCTGAACCGAAGAACCCACATTTTCAAAACCATTCATATAGTTGGCAAAAATAGAAAGTTTTTCCGGTAATATCTGATAAACGGCCCCAAACTTAGGAGAGAAAGCTGTCTGATTGTAATCGCCTGATGTTTCCCCGCTACTAACATCATAATAACCTTTGTCGTCAAAATAATCGAGCCGTAAACTCGCCATCAATAGAAGCCGGTCGGTAACATTCAATACATCAGAGAAATACACGCTATATGTATTTGCGTTCGAATTTGATTTGGATGGGGTGCTCCCTGATAGCTTGGCATTTACAGCAGCCTCACTCAGATTTGTATAGTTTGGATCGGCTCCGGTACTACTTATTTTATCAAACAATATATAGTTGCTACTACCCTTCGATTTACTGTTGAAATAATCGAATCCAACCACCAGGCGGTTTCTCATATTTCCTATTTTGAAGTCTCCTATAAAATTTTGCTGGATATCGACTGTTGTTCCTGTTGTATTCTGCGAACCGACATACCTGCTCAATGTATCGTCTCTAAGAGGTTGGAGAAACATCACATACGAGTATAAACCTTTCGACTGACGGTTGCTGTATGAAACAGATGTTTGCGACGTCCATTTATCAGATAATTTATATTCCATCATACCAAACAACTTAGTGGTAGGTGTTTTTATTGTTATGTCATTACTTGTAAATGAACGTTTATAATCCATCCCCAATTCATCAGGTGTCTTATATTCCAATTCCCGGCTTCTGTTAAGGAATACCATCAATGGATTTGTACTTTCCGAAGTATAAAATTCAGTATTGACGGTGAATGACAATCTATCGCTTGCTTTATACAGCAAAGACGGAGCAAGAAATACAGACTTTTTAAAACCGGCATCCTGAAAACTATTTTCTGTCTGATAGGCCGCACTTGTCCTTAACAACAATTTCTTGTCCTTGTCTATCGGTGTATTTATATCGGCTGCTATACGGCTTAGCCCGTAGCTGCCCATAGTATATGATATATCACCGGCAAAATTCTCAAATGGCTTTTTGGTTACAATATTTATTAATCCGCCAAAAGAAACCAAGCTACTGCCAAACAGTGTACCCGAAGGCCCTTTCAAGACTTCTATACGTTCTATATTGGCAGGGTCCAACCCTCCGTTTGTTTGTCCGCCCAGACCATTTACCATTGTGGGCTGAACAGCAAATCCCCTTAACGAGAAATAGGCAGCGCCATCGCCACCGCGTCCTGTAGAGGACCAGAGCTTATCAATTCCCGAGCTATTTTTAAGAGCATCATCAAAATTGACAATTATCTGCTCTTTTATCAGGTCCTTACCAATTGCAGAATATACCTGCGGATTTTCCAGATTTTTGAGCGGGAGTCTGGCTATGTATTCAGATTCCTTGTTCGAGAATCTGTTCACCGCAGCTTCAACAACTACTTCGGTTAATTCATGCGCCTTTTCGGTCAATACAATATTGAACGTATTTTCTCCCCGTTTTAGGTTTACGGCCGATTTATACGGCTTATGATCCAATGAAGATACAACAAGCATATATTGGCCTATTGGCCCGCTGAAACGGAATTTTCCATTCTCATCACTTAAAGCCCCATAATGAGTACCTTCAATCGAAACGGATACATTCTCCAAGGGTATCTTATCAGGAGATACAACTGTGCCCGATACAGTAGAACGGATATTCTGGGCATGTATAGATATACTGGTTATAAATAGCATAACCATGAAACAAAATCGCAAAGTTTTCATCGCTTAATTTAAAATGTCAATTTGTGAAATAAAATTGACACAAACCTACGATAATGACACATTCCATACAATCACCATATATAATTATATATATACCATTTAATACCAAATTATAGTGATACCAAAAACGAAAAATTAAATTAAAGGGATAAATGTGGCAATAACATATATAACAAAGAAAATAGCGTATATAATAACAGCAAGAACATTGACCTGATCTTATCGCATACGAAATTATCTCTTATACAATTATTATAAATCACGCCCTGACAAATTTAGAGAATGGACGCTCATCTGAGAACAACAATGCCGTGTTTATTAATGCCAGATGCGAATAAGCCTGTGGAAAATTACCCAACTGCCTCTTCGTATCAAAATCCAAATCTTCACTGAATAAACCCAAGTGATTTGAATATGTAAGTAATTCATTGAATATCTTCAACGCTTCATCTTTCTCTCCTGTAACATACAATGCACGTATCAGCCAGAATGTACAAATAGTGAAAGAAGAAGACGGTAAACCAAAATCGTCCTTATTCTTATAACGGTACATCAACCCGTTGTGAAAAAGCTCTTCTTTTATTTTCTTCACGGTTTTGATAAATTTCTCATTATCCGGTTCAATAAATCCGTACTGTTCCATTAGCAAAAGAGAAGAATCTACATCACAATTATCGTAAGCCTGCGTAAAACTCTGTATATCTTCATTCCATCCATTTGTTAAAACATCGTTTTTTATCAGCTCAGCCTGCTCTTTCCATTCCATCTCATACTCAGGCATATTCAGGAAGGTGGCAATACTAACAGCCCTATCCAGTGCTACCCAGCACATTACTTTCGAAAACACGAAATGCTTTTCCGTATTCCGGAATTCCCAGATACTCTGGTCGGTATTCCGCCATTCTACAGTTACCGTTTTAACGATAGTTTTCACGACTTCCCACATCTCCTCAATTTCGTCCAAAGTACCCGGAAAATGGATATAATAGTTGTAGATAACATCCATAAGATATCCTAACGAATCGTTTTGCCGCTGATTATAAGCCGCATTTCCTATCCTTACAGGCTGAGAATTCTCATATCCTGACAAATGCTCCAGTATTTCTTCCCGGAGAATGCGGTTGCCATCTATCGCGTACATAATCTGGAAAGAATCAGATTTGGATTTCAATATTCTTTTTATGAATCCCATAAATCGCTTTGCGGAAGCCTGATGTCCCATTTTCAGCAAGGTTTCTATCGACATGGAAGCATCCCTTATCCAACAAAAGCGATAGTCCCAGTTGCGCACCTCACCAATCGTTTCGGGCATACTGGTCGTCAGAGCGGCGATTACCGCCCCTGAATCCTGAGTAGACATCAATTTCAATATCAATAAACTACGGGATATAACATCATTGTACTGAACAAATTTACGGGACCGGCTATTCCAGTTGAGCCAGTAGACTTTGGTCCGCTGGTATTCGAGATAAACCCGGTCGATATCTATGGAGACAAGTTTTTGACTGTATGATAACATCAGAAACTCCTCTTTTTCGAGTATCATTTCTTCTTCATTAAGTATCGTATCAAAATCAATACTCGAATACAGATACATATTATCCTTTACATTCTCGCATGAAGATGTTTTTATGCAATCCTCAAATTTACGATGAACGGCTGTTTCTTTTGCATAATTCATTACAGGTTCATATTTGACTCGGAAACGCGGCTTGCCTCCAATTAAGCGGATATAACGGTAAACCTCAGCAGGAAAAAAGTAATCCATTTGCATAGTCCTGTACCTGGGCATGAAATCAAGTACTTCGAAACTTCCTTCTTCGGAGACGAATCTTGTACAAAGAATATTAGTTCCTCTCAGATATTGCTGGGAACATTTATAATCTTCTGATACAATGAAAGCTAGACTTCCTCCCGATTTTTCATCCAGAATTTTAGAAAATACCGATGGTGAATCAAAATTAGGTACGCATAACCAATCTATGCTTCCGTTTTCAGATACTAATGCCGCCGATTTACAATTTCCTATAACTCCGTAATTCAGATTATTCATGTTTTTATTTTTTTTGTTCAGTGTTTATGCCGTTCTTTATGATACAATATAGCCCTTGTTTGAACCAAATACGTTATTTTTCTGTTCTAATTAGTATTAATTCACATTTTTGCTATTACTATTTCTTCCCTTGTTCCGGAAGAAATACATTGTCAGGAATATCTCCGGATACTCCAGCAACTTTTAATTATTAAAAATCAAAAAGATGAAGCTTATTATTATATCTAACAGGTTACCACTCAAAATAGTTGAAAAAAATAACATATATAAAGTAATATCCAGTCCGGGAGGATTGTCTACAGGCCTCGATTCTTTGAATATGAAGATGGAAAAACACTGGATCGGCTGGCCGGGAATGTACCTCGATGATTGTAAAGAAAAAGAAATTATAGATAACCAGCTAGAAGGGCAAAACTTTCATCCGGTCTATTTATCCCCGGAACAAATAGAAAACTACTACGAAGGATACAGCAATAGTGTACTTTGGCCGCTCTGTCATTATTTCTCCAACTATATGCACTACGAAAACAAATACTGGGAAGCTTACAAAGAGGTCAATAATTTATTTTGTGAAGCAGCTCTGAATATTATAGAACCTGGAGATATTGTATGGATACAGGATTATCAGTTGATGTTATTGCCCAAAATGATACGGGATAAAGTATCCGATATCAGCATCGGGTATTTTCATCATATTCCTTTCCCCTCTTACGAACTGTTTCGTGGTTTACCCGAAAGAGCTGAAATACTGAACGGACTATTAGGCGCAGATTTAGTGGCGTTCCATACTCACAGTTACATGCGTCACTTCATAAGTGCTGTTTACCGGGTATTGAAACTGGATTGTAATCTGGATGAAATACAAATGGACAGGCGTGTAGTAGATGTGGATGCTTTCCCAATGGGTATCAACTATGATATGTTCCACAATGCTCTATTGAATCCCGATATAAACAAAAATGCAGAAGAGCTCAGGGCGAGCTTCGGCACAGGCAAACTAATCCTATCTGTAGACAGATTAGACTACAGTAAGGGAATTATGATCCGTCTCAAAAGCTTTGAAGAGTTTCTGGACAATCATCCTGAATATGCAGGTAAAGTTTCATTGGTAATGATTGTAGCCCCTTCCCGCGACAATGTGGATATTTATGCCGAACTAAAGAAGGATATAGATATGAAAGTGGGAGCAATCAACGGGAAACATTCAACGATCGACTGGACTCCTGTCTATTATTTTTACCGGGCATTCAATTTCGAAGAACTGGCTGCCCTTTATCATATAGCAGACATAGCTCTGGTGACCCCGCTACGGGATGGAATGAACCTGGTTGCCAAAGAATACCTGGCGACTAAAAGAAATGAGCCGGGCGTTCTTATTCTGAGTGAGATGGCAGGCGCTTCCATAGAATTGTCAGATGCTATTATAGTGAACCCTACAGATACCAAAGAGATCGAGAATGCAATAGTACAAGCCTTGGAGATGCCTGTGGATGAACAGCTGGAAACGATAGCATCTATGCAGGAAGTCATATCTACTCAAACAGTCAATCAATGGGCTAAGGATTTTATAGAAGAACTGGCCGACATAAAGTCTAAAAACGACGCATTGCAACAAAAGATAGTTGAAAAAACAAACTTTGATATTATTAAACAAGCATATGATAAAGCTCAAAACAGGCTGATTATACTTGACTATGACGGAACATTATCGCCATTCAGAAAAGAGCCGATGCAAGCATATCCGACACCCGATTTGCTCAAAATATTGGAAGAATTAAGTACCTATCAGGGAAATCATGTAGTTATAAGTAGTGGACGCGACAAACAAACTCTCGATAAATGGCTTGGACATCTCTCAATAGGACTAGCTGCCGAACATGGCGCCTTTTATCGAGAAGGCGGGGTATGGTATCAATCTGCCCAGAAAGTAGAATGGGATGAGGAGATACCAAACATAATCAAACAAACTGTAAAAAGGACCCCACGTTCGAAAATGGAGGTAAAAGACACGGCACTGGTGTGGCACTACCGGAATGTAGACATCTGGCTTGCCGACCTGCGTGTCACCCAGCTCATTAATGCTTTACTGAACCCTTGCGCCCGTCGCAATTTACAGATAATGAAAGGAAATAAGATAGTAGAAGTAAAATACGGAGATATCAGCAAAGGTTCGGAGGCAAGAAGGTTGATCGAGAAAGGAAGCTACGATTTCATAATGGCTATAGGAGATGATACCACCGATGAAGAAATGTTTCTGGCATTACCGCAAGATGCGATAACAATTAAAGTTGGCCAGAGTTCTAATGCAGCATTATACAACCTGCCGACACAAGAACAAACCGTATTATTTTTGAATAAACTGATGAAATAAAAAAAGGACCGGCTACATCTAAGTATCCGCCCCCTGATCTTTTTTTTATCTTCGGACTCCTGTCCGGAAATCCATTTTAAATAGCTACAGGCAATACTTTACCTGTCAGCTTTTGAATATCTTTAAGCATCGGACGCTCATCCTCAGCACAAAATGTAAGAGCCGTACCACTATGACCGGCCCTCCCTGTACGTCCTATACGGTGCACATAGGTTTCAGGAACATCCGGCAAATCGTAATTGATAACCAATTCTAACTGATTGACGTCTATTCCGCGGGCAGCAATATCGGTGGCAATAAGTACACGGGTCTTATGCGATTTGAAATTTGCCAAAGCTCTTTGACGGGCATTCTGAGATTTGTTCCCGTGAATGGCTTCACTGCCAATCCCCGCTTTACAAAGCAAACGTGCTATCTTATCGGCTCCGTGCTTCGTACGGGAAAATACCAGAACCGATTGTTTCTTATCTTTTTTCAGTAAACTGATAAGCAAATCTTTCTTATCCTGCTTTTCTACAAAGTAAACACTTTGCTCGATCACATCCACTACGGACGAAACCGGAGCAACTTCCACCCTTACAGGATTTCTTAATATAGAACGCGAAAGTGCAGCTATGGCCGGAGGCATTGTTGCCGAGAAAAATAAAGTCTGCTTATCTTTTGGCAGTTTGGGCAATAAACGCTTTATATCATGTATAAAACCCATATCGAGCATACGGTCAGCTTCATCGAGTACAAAGTGAGTTATAGCATTCAGGCTAATAAAGCCCTGATTCATTAAGTCCAGTAATCGTCCGGGTGTAGCAACGAGGATATCAATTCCTTTATGCAGTTCATCTGTTTGAGCCTTTTGCTTCACTCCGCCGAATATCACACAATGGCGTAATCCTGTATACAGGGTATATTCTTTGATGCAATCGTTAATCTGAATTGCAAGTTCACGCGTGGGGGTGATAATCAATGCCCTTATTTCTCTTTTTCTGCCGCTTATTTTATTCTGATACAAATGTTGTATAATCGGAATTGAGAATGCTGCCGTTTTACCCGTTCCGGTTTGTGCCAGGCCAAGCATATCTTGATTTTTGAGAACTACGGGAATTGCATCTTCTTGTATAGGAGTAGGATTTGTATATCCTTTTTCTTGTAGAGCCCTTAATATCGGCTCTATGATATTTAATTCTTGAAATGTCATCTAATATTCAGTCTGCTCTTCTAGCAGTCATCTTTAATTTATAATTTACAAAATCGTGGGGGAAATAACTATAGGGTAGAACCAACACAAAAATTGTTTTTGCGCCACAAAGATAAGACTAATAATCGATTTAGCAATATAAACCTGACTTATTCACTAATACCTCAGGCTTGCCGGATCAGAAAAAATTAAATAATATTTCAATTAAGTTTGAAAAAACCACCAACAAAATTAGTAGATACTTTAGCACCCCGCTCCGCTGTCGCCGTTTTAGGATCAATACGATAAATATAAACGCCTTCATCCTTTATCTTTACAGGGAAATAAACGTATCCGCCATCAACCAAGACAGAAAAACGGCGTCCTCCATCTCCATCATGCACAGGGATTTCCGGTATCTGTTTAAACGACTGGTTATTGAGATCTATTATATAGCATGCCAGCGATTTATCTCCCCATCTATCGTTTGCAGTCTGCGGATTGATAGTACTAACCTCGGCAAATACCAGACCCTCGCCAATATACTTTACATGGGCTGGTTTCAATCCTCCCGACTTAGTCTCGAAATCGAAGAAATAATCATCGAATTCTGTCGTACCTTCCGGTATACGCAAGAATCCGGCTTTCTTCGTGCTCTGTGAATATCCGTTGGCAATGGCAGAATTAGACATGATGTACATGTCACCCGATTCTACCTTGAATATACCGTTATGAGCATACCACGATCCGGCCGGGCCAGTACGCGTATCTTTCATAACCTTGTCTAAGGTCATTTCGGGATAAGAATATACAGCAACATAAGTGGTATCGGTATATTTGGTCTCATAGGTCTTCGGATTCATATGGAAATAAGTCATATAAATCTTATTACCAGTCATACACAGTCCTGTAATACTCGGCCATTCGAATTGTGATATGGGCGCTATCGAAGCAGTCTTACGGCTCGTAATAGCAACACTGTTAATATCAACATTATAAAACGTTATATTACTTCCTTCTTCAGCATTACCGGGAATTTCTACCCCCATCATACTATTATTGTCAATCTGTGTAAATGCAGCAAGAGACTGATTGAAGGTAAATTCACCTTTTTCAAATAAGTAGCCGTCTCCTCCCCTCACTACTCCGGTAGTATTGGTAACACCAAGACCGCCTACACAAAAAATAGTTTGGTTACCCTGCTCATAATCATGGAATCCGCTTTGCTCTATTCCTTTCCCTACTGCATTGATGTTCCCCGACATAAGGTCTTCTGCAGTAACAAGATAATAGGCGGTTGTCCCTCCGGATGTAATACCCAGACTCAAGACATAAGGAGCAAAAGGAATTTCTTCAGTGCCAAATTCATCGTCGTCACATGCCGAAGTAAATAAGACGATGCATCCTACGATTATATATGCTGTAATTTTATTTATATATTTCATCCTCGTTTTCATTAAGTAAATCTGATTGTATAGTTTATTTCAGGAAATAACGGAATTTCAGATTAAATGCCCTACCCGGCTTCTGCAATCTGTAGTTATCATATAATTTTTCATCCGTGAAATTCGTACACTCCAACATAACGCTATAACGTCCGTTTTGCATAGTATATCCCAGGGAAATATCATGTGAAGTCTGTTCGGGGATCACATCCTTGGTCGACTTTGCCCCAAGACCGGGAAAAGACAGATAATATTTCCATACATAATTGATCGAATAGTCTAATGACAACTCCGAATCTTTTAGCCCTATATTCTGAAACTGCACGCCTATATCTCCATGACCGAAAAAATACGGAATATTAGGCAGGCGGCGCTTATAATTGAGATTCTCGGATTTTCCGTTTCCTACATAAGTACCTGTGTTCTCTTCATACTTCTGATTATCCTTTATGTCCTGATAAGTAACATTAGCACCTGCATGGAGGCGGTTTTTCCATTGATACTTTATTCCGCCCTCTATACCTTTGGTAAGCACCTTTCCCATATTCTTATAACCGGTTACGGCAGAAGCCTCTGTCAGGTCTTTTAATATAAAGTCTTTTGTATCCCTGTATATAAAGTTACCTTCGAGGAAGATAGTATGTTCTTTTAGATTTTGTTCGAAGATGAAACCTAGATTCGCATTATTACTACTCTCCGGTTTCAGATCGGGATTACGCAACTGATTAAGTCCGTCACCAAACATTTCGGTACTTTCCGGCAGGCGGTAAGCCTTTTCATAAGAGAGTTTAGCCTGTAATTTGGGTAAAATAAAATAAGTAAATGCCGCTCCGTAGCCAACATTTGTTTTATCATCATCTACCTTATCAAGCCTTTCATCTGTCATATACTGATTCACTATCTTATAAGTAGAACTGTTTGTACTGTATAGTTTAGTGAAGACATTGGCATTCCATTTGTCATATTTTACCTGCCAGCCCAGACCGGTTATATTCTTCGTCAACTTTTGAGGTATCTTGTTCGATTCATTGTCAGGATCCACTTTGTCATGAATTTTCCGATTTAAAGAAGAAAACACATGATTCAGCGTAACGGACTGATGATTATCTATCATATAGCTGATATTGGCATTGGCTACCCATTCCCTATTCCTTATTTTAGAATCGGTATAGGAATTAGTTCCCCGTTCGCCCTTTGTATCGGAAGGCTCCCATTCGCCCAGCCAATTATAGTTGCGCGCCAGAGTGTCTATACTTAATGAGTTGACCATACTGTATGCTCCATAGAATGAAGCGGATAAGCCTTCAACAAACAGATCATCCTTTTTGTAGCGGATAGACGGTATCATCGACTCACTTTTCGATTTTACACCACCATATACAGCATCTATCACAGCACCGGTTTGTACATCTTTATCGTTCTTGGAAAGTATTACTCCTGCTAATAAATAATCAGCATATGATTTATTGGTTATCCCTGTTTCAAATTTTATTCCCATCGACTGGTAATCGTCATGAAAACGCTTCACCCATCGTTCTTCAATTGTTTTTCCGTTACTCAAATCCTTAATAGGTGCAAATACCTTATAGTCGTTATCCGAGTAATTGAAGAATGTATTGGCGCGGACAGTAAAGCCTGTTTTCAGGTCAGTATAAGCTCCATTCAGAGATATCCGGTGCGTATTAAATGACCCGATAGAGTATGACGCGTCCAGATAGTTGGCATCTTTACGACTGATAATATTCACCGCTCCACCCAAGGCATCGGCGCCTAAGCTTACAGGCAAAACTCCTTTGTAGACCTCGATACGCTCAGCCATATTCACAGAGATATTACTCAAATTGAATGATGAGCCGAAGTTATCCATCGGAACCCCATCCAAAAAGAATTTCACTTGATTTCCTGAAAAACCATTGAGACTGAAATTGTAGTTAGATCCTACACCTCCATCTTCCCGGATACGAACACTTGAGATATTACTCAGCATCTTACTCAAGGGAGCCACAGTATTGTACGATTTTTTCAGGTCGACCACAGTTATAGCATAAGCCTGCTCCTGTTTCTGACGGGCTTCGGTTTTCCCTTCTATAGCCACTTCTGTTAATTCGACAGAATTATCTATTTCGATATCAGGAATACGGGTTGTTCTATTTACCTCTACCAAAACCTTTACTCTGGTCGTCTTAGCCCCCACACCAGATACTACAATAGTTTGATTTCCTGAAGGTACATTGACCAACTTAAATTCTCCTTTCTCATCTGTATATTCACCAATAGAAGTTCCTTCTACTGATACAGCTATTGAGTAAGCAGCTTTTTTCTGTGCGTCCGCGACACGTCCGATGATAGTTCCACTTTTTGATTGCTGGGCCGATATATTTAATGTATTGCTTATCAAAAACAATAAAAGCAAGGAGCAGAAAAGGTTAGCTCCGGACAGTTTGTTACTCATTGTCGTTTTTAGAGTCTGTTTTAATTATGTACAAATATTATTCTTAAAAGAACTTGTCTCTCATTTTAGAACGCGTAAAAGTAATATACAGCCTCTCTCTGCACAATCGCCATAAATAGGTATTTATAGTAAATTTAATACCTAAATAGTATGAGTGTTAATTATGAATAAGTCACAACACCAGCATTGATTTCATAATAAGTTAACTCCAATCAAAAAAAATAGACCTATTTGGGGGATTTATCTAAATATTATACTAATTAATAGTTATTACATTGAATATTCTTCTGACGGAATTTTACTTACTCTTTTTTGAAATAAAATCGTTAAAAAAAGAATCTCTGTAAATATTTCCGATTGCAATTTCATATGTTTTGAGGAAAACATCGTTATTATCAAAAGAGTCAATTTTGTTGATATTTACGATATATGATCTGTTCACTCTCAGAAATATCGCTTTAGGTAATAGTTCATGCATAGTCTTCAGGTTAAGTTTCGTGATTATACGTTGTCCGTCAAGCTGGATGATTACATAATCCTTCAATCCTTCTATAAAAAGAATATCCGAAAGATTTACCTTAAAATACTTCCTGTCGGATTTCACAAATATATATTCATCTTCAACGTTTTCCATACTCTTCTTTTCTTCCGAAATTAATAGTATGTGATATGCAATAGCCTTATCAACAGCTTTCCTGAACCGCGCGCCCTCGATTGGTTTAACTAAGTAATCAATGGCCTCGACTTCATAACTATCCAGCGCATATTCCGAATAGGCTGTTGTGAAAATAATTAATGTACTTTTACTTACATTCTTCGCAAATTCTATTCCGGTAATTCCGGACATCTGTATATCAAGGAAAATCAAATCAACCGGATTGTTCAACAAAAATAGAGAGGCAGCTTCAGCGCTATTGAAACTATCCAGGAGTTCCAGTTGCGGGACTTGCTCTACCAGATTTTTCATTCCTTTGCGAGCTATCGGCTCATCATCGACTATAATACATTTCATATTCCGTGTAATTTTAATATTTACAATAAATTCAGTTGAAGGTTTACAGTATATGTTGTGTCTGTAATGTTTATTTCCAATGTATAATTTTTAGCATACAAAAGATCTAAGCGACGGCGAATATTTATTAGTCCCAATCCTCCGACTGCCCTCTCCTCCGGTTTCTTCGGTTTTGAGTTTTCACAAATAAAGTATAAATAGTTATGATCTACATTGAAGTGTAAATGCACATAGGAAGCGTTATCGCTATCCGAATTATGCTTCACTGCATTTTCCACAAACGGGATAAATAATAACGGCGGAACTTCTATTGCACCTATATCCCCTTCTTCCGATATTGTATAATCAAAGTAATCGCGACGTGTTTTTTCCAAATCAAGAAATCGTGTAAGAAATTGGATATCAACACTCAGAGACACTTTATCTTTCGAACTGTCATCTATCTGGTAACGTAACATGTCTTCTAGCTTTGTTAGTATTTCCGATGCCGTATCGGGATCTTCATCCACCATAATATTGGCATTATTAAGCATATTAAACAAAAAATGCGGATTGATTTGACTCTTGAGTATTTTCAGTTCAGAATCGAGAGTGGCAGATTCCAGCTCATCTATATGCTTATTATAGATTATCCAATTTTTTAGTAGATAAAATGCTGTCGTACCCATAAATAACAGAGCGAAAGCTACTATTGCCGATGAAATATTAAGTATATCAATAGAAAGCACTTGATTTTCTGTTTCCACCAGGTTGTCTATTTTAAAAAAATATTGCTGCACAAATAATATACAAAATAAAGTAAGGAATACCATAAATATTAGCGAAAGCAGATATAATAGGAACCTGTTTTTCAAGAGTAAATAAGGAACAAAAATATATAAGTTAGCATATATTGCACAGGCAAACACCAGCATGTAGATTATCCAACCCTGGAACACGCTGAAATGAGTTGTATACTCTTTAGGTATATACCAAACAAAATTGAGTGTAATTACCGATATGATAATGAATAATAATATATGCCTGCAAATTCTGAAACGAGAATCTACCAGAAGTGCAGGCACTATGTCATTCGTGATTTTGAATATCTTCATTTATTCTAAATTCAATTCTAGTTTTATCATGCTACTTTCGCTTCCGGTGGCGATAATATTTAAAGAATATTTGTCAGGGAATAAAAGATCCAGACGTTGTCTGATATTTGACAAATCAGGATTATTTACTGATACTTCATTAGTACTGTTACACCAAAAGTAAATAGTATTATTAATTACCTCAAAACGAACCTGTAATAGATTATTAATTGTCCCCTTTGATATATTACTAATGCTATCTTGAACAAAAGGTATAAATAAAAGCGGGGGAAGGAATGTCCTGTTAACATTTCCGTCTATTACAACTTCGAACATGAAGTCATCACAAAACAAGTGTCGTAAATTCAAATAATTCTGGATAAAATTTATTTCCGAATTCAACAAAACCTTATCTCTATCGCAGTCGTATAATTGATAACGGAGTATCATACTCAATTTCATCAGCATTTCATTGGCTTTCTTCGGTTCAGATTTTACTAAAACACTTGTACGATTGAGTATCTTAAATAAAAAATCAGGTGTTATCTGATCTTTCAGTTGTTCCAATTCCGACTGTATATGTTCTTTTTCGAGACGGGAAATGCGTTGATTATCTATCACCCAATGTTTAATTAATACACTGACAGACGCCCCTGCAATACACAATGTAATTGTTATGAATGTAGACAAGATGTCTATTAACATTGTATTCTCAGGGTTGAAGATTGAAGTCGGTGCAGGGGCTGTTCTTAAATATAATAAAGCGAGATATTCAAAACTATACTGGACCATCAGCAACGAAGCCATTGATAATAACATAAAGGTCAAGAACGAAATATACTTTTTCTTTAAAAAATATTTTGGAATTAAAACAAATAAATTGAAGTATCCAACTGCACAATAAGATATCATGTAAATGATACAAAGAAAAAATATACCTGATCTGTTTTTAACTACACCGAAATCGAATACACTAAATGCTTGGTTCATTGATATAATTGAAATGCTCAATATCAATATGAAGTGTCTCCATATCCGAAATTTAGGATCGATGAGAAATCTGTACAAAGCTGAAGATTTGTTCCTATTTGTATATAACATCATATTAAAAAAGATCATCTATACTGCTAAGTTAAAAAAATCAAGCACTCACATTGTTAAAACCGGAAGTTAAAAATTTATTTTATAACTTATATTCGGTATTGAAGTAGAACCACTTTTTTTCTCTATTACATCTGTCTTATAGTTATATTCATGTCCATAATACTCTTTGGCTTCTGTCAGATTTATCGTTTTTATGGCAAATTCGTGTGATATTTTTTTCTTATTGATTTTATAACTAATTGTCGCATTAGCAATAAACATAGGAGAATATTGCTTAGAAAAGGCCTTATTTTCATCATATTGCACTTCTTTATCCGGATGATTCATTGTAGCTTCTTCATTAATAGGAGAATAACGGTCTCCACCTTGAAGTGTAAATTTAAGATTAACACTTAGTATATTTTGTTTATTGCCTCCCAACATCCATTCTTTACCAATCAGTGTATTTAGTATAAAACCTCTGTTAAACTTCGTATTGTGCCAAACTCCGTCTCCACCGCAATATTTAGAATTAAAGACCGAACCTGTGATCATGTAGTACAACCCATTTATAAGGTACTTTTCCAATGTGATATCTACGCCGACATTACGCCCCTTACCTTTGTTCACTAATGCATTTTTTACATAAAACTCATTTCTGTTCAGTACAGAATATGAACTGTCGGTCATAACCGGGACATCATATAGGTGTTGAAAATAAGGCTCTATTCTTAGGTTCATGTCATTAGATATTTTATAATTATAGGTGAGCATGATATGGTGAGATTTTGTAAAATCCAGATTTTTATTAACCAATTCATCTCCAGTCTTATTTGTTTTTGCAAAATAGACATCCATCTTCTCCATACGGCTATGTAACCCATAGGCTAGAGCAAAAGACGATTTAAAACCTGTCTGCCATTTCATTCCGATACGAGGCTCTATAGTCCAGCTATTGTTTAAAGTAAGTATCTGCGCATCCACCCCCAAATTTAGTAAAATCTTATCGTTTAATGCCAGCGATGAGCTGTTGTATCCGGATATAAGTTCAGTATTGCCTTCCCCTTTTGTGATATTCTCCATCGGCCTATCTATAAAAGGGGATAGATCCATACTCATATCATAGAACATTTTAGTGAATGTAAATCCAGTCTTATTCGTAAATTTCTTATTGAATTTACGGTTAAATGATGTCGTAAAAATAAGGTTAGTATTGCTTCTTTTCATTTTCATATATGGAGTATGGTTCATTCCTGTATCAAAAATATCCTCCCATGCATCATGGTTAAAGTAAGTCGCTGCTAAAGTTGTTTTCCACTGGGTACTATTATCAAAGAAATAACGATGGCTTATACCGACAGAGACCATATTTTGTTTCGCTGTAGATTTTTTTGCATCATCATTTTTTTCCCATTTACCAGGATCTTCCTCAAAATCTGTTACGATTTTATCAATTAAACCTGTTCCCCAGACGGAAAATATACCCACTTTCTTTGTTGGAAGATTTACTTTAAAGTTCAAATCCTGATAGTCCAAATCTCCACCTAAATCCAAAAGAGATGTTGTTGAATAGCGATAATTGAAAATATATGATGCATTATGCCTCTTACTTAATGGACCTTCTGAAGCAAAATCGATCCCCAATATCCCGAGTTGGAATGTATTTTCATATTTCCGGTTATTTCCGTTTCTCAGCTTCATATCAAATACTCCCGACACGGCATTATTATATTCGGAAGGAAATGCACCAGTGAAGAAATCCGAGTTGCCTAGTACATTACTGCTCAAGGAGGATAATATACCTCCTCCTAATGTGGAAATATCTGCGAAATGATTTGGATTAGGTATCTCGACTTCTTCCAAACGCCATTGCAAAAGATGCGGGGCATTCCCATGAATGGATATACCATTGTTCGATACACTCGGCGACACTCCGGCAAAAGAACCAACCAAACGTGCCGGATCATCCATTCCTCCGGCATAACGACTTGCTTCTTCTACGCTAAGCATCCGGGCTCCTGTAGTAGCCATTTCGTTAAGCGGTAGTGTTTTATTGGTGGGGGAATAAACCACAACTTCATCCAGTTCCTTTATATTCTCTTTCATTTGTATCTCCAGATAAACCTCTTTTGCCGAAGTAATCAATATTTCACGATAAATACCCGGCTCATACCCTACAAATGTAGCTTGCACCGTATGCCTGCCCACAGGTACATTATTCAGGACAAACTTACCATCTTCATCTGCTGTAACTCCAATTTCAGGTTTGTCAAGAAGCCCGATGGAAACATAAGACAGGGGGGCACCCGAGGCCCTGTCGGTTACAATACCGCGTATCGTCTGGGTTGGCACCCCGTTAGTCTGGGCTGATATGCCAACTGAATATAATAGACAAATAAGTATAGTAATAATTGATTTTGAATTGAGATGCATAGCTCTTAGATTTATATAGTTATTATTAGTTATCTTTTTTACTTTTGATGAAACTCATCACTTTGTATATCTTATCAAAAGCATTTATTGCCCCGCCTGACTGAGATAGTTCATTACTGAAAATCACCTCAAAGGAGTCCTGTACCTTTTCGCACTCAGTTAAGTTAACTCCGGACATCTCTGAGATTTTGATTATTGTTTCTTTCTTATTCATAATGGTTTTGTTTTTGATTCTGATACGAAAGTAGGGTTTGATATAAGGCGGAATTTGAATGGTAGATGAAAGAGTCCTTCTTGTATACGAACTGAAGAATTAAGTATACCAAGACATTTATACTTTCCTTGAAAGCACACTTCACATAATCTTTATTGAACAAAACAGCCTATAATAAATCATCAACCACTTCTTATCAATGCGAATCAGTAGTCGAGATTAGTAGCTTTTAACTCACCGACACTTCATCAAACATTATCTGATCAATACTTAAAAAAGATTTCGCTAAAAAGGTTACCTCCTATTCTTACCCACACTTTAAAATATGTAGTAAATGGGAATACCCAATAGCCGAGCCCCAAGATATGGTAGAAGTAAATATTTTTTCAGCTGAAAATAGCTTTTGGACGTGGAAAGTCGAAAATCTGATTAAACATATATAAAATCAAATAAATGGTTTGGATAATACATATAAAATAGCTTATTTTGTTCTAATGAACGGTTACAAACAATGTTTTAAAATTTAATTTACGTTATGCATTTGATAGGATCCCTAGATTGTACAAATCATAAGTAATAACTATTACATAACAGTTATTGGAGATATGTGTCCTTATTTGTCCATTTTTTCCATAGATGGAGAGGCTGTAATGTTTTATTCCGCATAATTTTATATGAAAAAGATCTTAATACTAGCTACACTGATAGCATTAACTTCGCCAATGACAATATGTGCTCAGGTGACGATTGGATCAGCATTAAACCCCTCTCCAGGGGCAATATTAGATCTTAAAGAAAATTCTAATTATGGTGCAAATTCTACGAGAGGGTTGGTTCTCCCCAGAGTTAAATTGACAGCAAAGAATGAATTGTTTCCTATGTTCAAGGAGGATCCAAACTATACAAGTATAGTAAAGGATGAACAAGATGCATTACACATAGGGCTTCTTGTATATAACTTAAACCAATGCGATGGCTTCGGTAAAGGTGTATATCAATGGGAAGGAAAGAGTTGGGTACCTTTACTTGGTGTAAAGGCTGGGATTTCTCCTCCTGATTTAACGTCTACTTACCCGGCGACAGAAAAGATAGACGACAATACTCTATTGGTTCATCTTCCAAGTGGATTGGATATACGAACTTTTCCTTCCGACAAAAAATTCAGTTTGCCTATTAACTGGTCAGACGCCACAAAAGGTAGCATGAACAGAACGGCTGTTGCAGCCTCAGCTTTTGGTGGTCTGAATTTTGTTAACCCAGATGATCATCCCACCTCGTGGACTCCTAATCCGGCAACCATCAGCCCCGTAACCTTTAATTTCCATCTAAATGACATGTCGGATATTATTACCAGCCGAAATGCGAATATCAGCGATCCGTTCAAAAGCCGGGAAACGATCCTGACATTTGAGCTTCCGGGAAATGAGTGTTATTCTGAAAAAGCAGTTCAGGTGAGAATGAACCAGACAAATTATCGGTTGGTAGTTAGCAGATATAGCGGCGAACTGCAAGAGTTTGGCTATCGCTTTCGCAACAGCACATCATTGAATCCTTCGGGTGCGGATTACTATCGTTTTTTATCAACTCCAAATAATGAGATAGAAGTTTATAGTAATCTGGTATGGAACAGAACTTATAGTACAACTACTACAGGAATCGTAGATGAAATCAATATTCCGGTATCGGATGGAAAGAACACCATCGACGGTACTTATCCTTTTGCAAAAACATATTTTCCTACTTATAATGTCAATATAGATGGAACGAGAGGAAAGGAAATCGGGGTGATTAATTTTACAGATGCCGCTTCGACAGCCCGTATGTACCCAGTGGAGGTACATCTGGTACAGTGCCGGTCTGGGGATTTCGATGCTCCTGAAAATGCACCAAACGACCCCTCTATGTGGAGTGACAGGGCATTGAGGCATACCGACGAGCAGGGAAAGCCTTTTTATTCGGCTTATTTTGGGAGCGCAGGACGTTGGATGACAACAAATCTTGCAACTACTGCCTATTCTGCAGGGAGCAATGGGACAAAAGAATTAAAACCCTATGTTGATATATCGACAGAATTACAGGATTCGGGAAATCCTAAGTACGCCTACCCTCAAAAAGGAGCAGTTAATTTTGATCCGGGAACAGTTTTGGATTGGGGTGCCACTCCTACTGATTGGCGCTGGGAAGAAGGACTTCTCTACAATTGGTACGCTGCGAGCGGACGCAATTACAACGCAACGGATAATACAGATGAAGCAAATACCACTCCCAACCAGCCAATACAGGGTATTTGTCCGAATGGATGGCATTTGCCCTCAGATGAGGAATGGCATGAGCTGGAGAAAGAAATTTATGAAAATATCGACAAATATGGCATGTATGATATGACAGATATTACAGTATGGAATACACATATTTCCTCTACCACTCCTGTGGGGTGGAATCCCTCCTGGAACACAGATATATGGTTCAGAGGCAATCCCATTGGGGATAATCATTTGGGACATGGAGCTGCCATGAAAGAAATATGCCCTATTTTAGATGGTAATTTTTTTGCTTATCAAATAGGCTCTCTAAATTATAGTAAAGAACCTAAATCGGGAGGATTCAGCGCTATAATGGTTGGCAGAATAACAGGTAAAGAGGATGGAATCAGCCCAGATATCATGTACCAGCAACATCGTGGATGGGATACAAATTTTTGGAGTTCTTCGCAATTTTCGGCAGATGATGCATGGGAACGGGCCCTGGCGATTCGGAATGGAGGCGTATCCAGAAGAAGTATATATAAAACGCGCTTACAATCAGTCCGCTGCAAAAAGAGTTCATTGTAATAAGAATTTGTCATAAAAGATAACAAATAAACCACTGTTTATCAAATATATTATTATAAATCATTAGTCAATAAAAGAAGCGACCAATGAGAAAGCAGCCTGCCAATTGATATTTGATTAGTAAAAAAGGAACTACAAGCCATATCGCCTGTAGTTCCTTATCGATTAAATAGTATTTAATGAAGAGCGTACTCTTTATCTATATCATTCGGGCACATAGATTATTTCGCCGTTTTCCAATTCGTAGGCTATACCCACTTTCTTGCCCTTTTGCTGAGTCGAAGACTGGTCTTGAGACGGGGTGTATTTGTTTATTTTATTCCCCTCTTTGGTGATGATCTCCATGTTATCTTTGCCCGGATTTTTTACAATTGTATAGTCCTCTTGTGTAAAAACCTCTGTCATATTCATATGCATCACCATGGCCACCATCAGAGCCACAGCAAAAACCATTGCCACGTCGAAAAGGTTTACGATCACACTTAGCGGATCGGTATCCTCTTCTTTCGAGAATTTACTGATTCTTCTTTGTCCTCGTCTCATACCTGTTCTCGTTTTTCGGTTAGTATTCTAGACACATAATCCAGATTATTCACATCCTTGGCATACCAGCGTTGCTTGAACTGAAGCGTAACCAGACCGACAGCGCTAACAACAAGCCCTACAACGGTGGTCGCAAATACAACCTGCATATTGTAAGCCATCCCTGATATATCGCCGGTAGATAGTCCAACCAAAGCCGGACTCATGGCTATCAATGTACCGATAAGCCCCAGTACAGGTCCCATCTTGGCTAGTAGTTTCGATAGAGATGCATCTTTCTCCGCTTCATTCTCAAAGTTGGAGATCAGATAGTCGGAATAGGCATCGCTGGCGGGAGTGGTAAGCAAATCGCGAAGACATCTGACAAACAGAGAGTTGTCCTTTTCGGGCAACGAGCTTTTCAGCGTATCCAGATTTGCTATATTTAGATTTTTAATTCTATTGTTCAATTCTTTGTCGTTTTTCCTTTTTACCATAAACTGATTGTAGAAACTACCGATTAGCAGTAGTGAGCGTGCAAAAAGGAATAACAGGATAATAATGTCGGGTATAAGTAAACTATTGGCTACCCAGAATAATACTTTTGAAATTGCTTCCATTAATAATTCTTATTTAGTTGATTGTGATAATTTGTTCTTTGATTCTTTCTTTTGTCTGATTATCCATTTTACCTTATTCCAGAAAAAGCCCAGTACAAAAGCTGTACCGAACAATCCCAAAGACAGCAATAAGGCTTTTATATTCAGTTGTTCCTCTACTGCGGCATAAGTCACATTTCCATTCACGGTAGTTATCAGACCTATAATGCATACAAAAAGGCTGACAAGGAAATACACCTCCAGCCTTAGTTCCTTTTCGGGATATACATATCTTACCAAATAGCTCAAAGCCGGAAGAATAAGGAGAGTGGCCACGGCCAAAATATAGGATATGGTATCGAAATCCGTTCCCGGAAAACTGAATATCAGCTGAGTGAGGAGATAGAATAATACGGGGAATATCAGTAAACTAGGATACCAATAGAGAGGTTGTATCCAGCGTTTCACTTTCTTGCCGAACATATCCCGCAAGGCGGCAAAGCAGAAGGCAAAGCAAATGGCCGACTCTATGGTTATGAGTACGGCGGCATCCTGCATCACCTTTATGTTTTTGAGATAGTCGGCCAATTGGGTCTTCGACTGCATGGTGGCATACTGACACGTCCACAAGACGAAAACAGCACAAACCAGACCAAATATAGCTGCCTGCCAAGGCTTCCAGAAACTTAGTTTTACAATGCAATTTATAACAATAAAAAGCATTAATATCTGTATAATTAATTCCATAAAATAATAGGTCGGAGAAATCGTACAGACAACGTCTCCGACCTCTATATTTAGAATCTGTTTAAATTTTTCAAGAATATGATTTTGAAGGATAAAACGAGCTGTTTCGAAGTCAAAATTTTTGAGTTTAGCGGGCTAAACAATAAAATTTCTGACAAGATAAGAGCCGTTTTAGATTCAAAATGCTTCATTTACTAAAATTTAAACAGTTTCTTAGTTATTACTCTTACGTTTTTTGCGCAGTACGAACAATAGTGCAAGGAATGCAACCAAAACGACTGCAACGACAATGATACCGTTCAATGGGTTTTCTTCGCCATTGTCAGACTGGCTCATCGAGTCTTTCTTCAGTACGGTTCCACTCTTGTTGATGTCGGACGATGCATCTGCGGTCTTCATCTTCTGAAGCTGTTGCTTATAGCCTGATGCATTCTCAGGAGTAGATTTCTGTGCAATGAAATTCTGTAACTTCGCATTCGAACCCGAAAAGCCTGATCCTGTTGCGCCGAATTCATTTACCAAGTCGGTATGTAGTTTGGCTACATCGGCTAATTGCTGTTCCGATGCTTTCCACATTCCTTTGCGGGCGGTTTCCAACATTACGGCGGTAATCTCCTGCATTGCTGCCGGATTTTCCTGCTTAAAGAAACCCTGAACACCCAGATTGTGCGAGTCCTTTACATATACATCATACAGTTCGTCCCACATCTCGTTGTCGACAACGTCGGGCTTCATTACGTTCCATGCATAGGTATTGGTCACCACTTCAGTTATTTGTGCGGCACTCGAAGCCTTGCCTTTCATTACTTCCTTGATATAAGCCGGATTGAAAACCGTAGAGCGAGACTCCACTCCGATAGCTTCTTTAAGTTCTTGCATCTTGGCATTGTTGCGGTTGCGATAATCGGCAAAGTAAGCATCCGGGTCTTTACCCGTCACTTCACGAACAGCCAGATTCATTCCTCCCATAAATTCATATACATGGTCGAGGCTCAATGCTCCCCATGTATTGCTTTGGCGAGGCTGTACTACAACGTCCGTATTATGTAGCACTGCACGAAGAAGTCCCGCTTTGTATTCGCCCCATTCTTTATCGCTACCGTACACTGCACCCATGTTATTGATATAGGTATCGGCTATTTCTTTCTCGCTCTCCCATTTATCGCCACTGGTAACCATACCTTGAATGCCTGTACCATACATACCGTTGATACCTCCAAACACACGCTGGGTAGACATTTCACGCGCATTCTTTGGCGGTATGCCCTGTTCTACAAGCTGACGCTCGATCTCGGTTGTACTGGTAGATACATAGTTGCCATTCTTATCATCCTTGGCCGAAGCTGCCATTTCCACAGCGCGCGTAATCAGAGACAGGCGGGATGCAGCCAGATCACGGAACTGACCCGAAGTCTGTACTACAACATCGATACGAGGACGACCTAAGGTCTCGGACGAAATCAACTGAATGTCCGATACCCTGCCAAAAGCATCACGCACCGGCTCTATACCGAGCATGTAAAGAGCCTGCGCAATAGTAGTTCCTTCGCTTTCGATAAACTCGCTGCTCCAGAATGTATAGCTCACTTTCTTCGGATATTCTCCATGCTGCTTCTTGTACCGATCCAGCGTTGCATTTACAAGGGTGATTCCTTTGTCCCAAGCTACTTCCGATGGGGTAGCCTCTGCATTTATAGAATAGAGGTTACGTCCGGTAGGCACAGCATTCGGATTTGCCACGGCGTCGCCACCCGATGATGGAGCGATATAGCCGCCCGAAAGTGCATTTAGGATAGATTTTAGTTCCAATTCGGGGCTCTGTACCAATGCATTCTTATAGTTGACGATATTATTGATCGTGCGTTCTACTTCCGTAATAGCACGGGCACGGTCTTTTTGCTCTTTCGTAAATTCGGGTTTCTTAGGCTTTTCGGCCGGCTTAGGAGCTTCCTCTTTTTTGGTTTTTGTTTCCTCCGGTCTTTCTCCTATTTTGGGTATCCACGAAGGATGTCCCCCACCCGATTTGGCGGCAGGTTTTCCATTAGCACCCGACGATGCTGCCATTGCCATCATACCGCGACGTGGCGGTGTGAGTATTTTTTTTGCTTCGCTGAGGTCTTTTGTCTGAATACCCGCCACTTGGCAAATAAATGTACTGTCTACAGTCTTGCCATTCAATACTTGATTTACCAATACTTTGGCTGGTTCTAAATAACGCTGGGTGAATACAACTTTGTTTTTCAATTGCTGTTCGGTAACCTTACCTCGCTGCTTGTCGAGTGCTGCCAGACTGTAAGCAATAGGGTCGGCACTCATAGCTAATACAGACGATTTTATCTTTTCAGCATCGTATCGTATCCCTGTGGTGTACAATTGTCCTGTCATCTTCTCGTTGGCAATCTCTTCCGAGAAATTTTCGATGCGTTCTATATCTGCCGTAGTGTAGGGAGAGCTAAGAACACTGTCTAATCGCAATTCGCGGTGTAATCCCATCTGCACGGCAATTTTCTTCACTGCCAGCGAAGCTTTTGACTGATGAGCCTCATCCGTCTTGTAATAATCGCGGATCTTATCCTGTAAAACTTTGAACTGCGAACGGGTATTGCTTTCCATAAACGGCGGTGTCAGATACGATAGTGTGGTAGCATACGAACGGCGTTTGGCCATCATACTTTCTCCGATATTGCCAATGGTATAATAGTAGAAGTGCGGAATAGTCCCTACCAAACGGTCTGGCCAGTCATTGCTGCTCAAGGCTACTTGCTTTTGAGGAGTAAATTCGAGACTGCCATGTGTACCAAAATGCAGCATAGCATCGGCTTTGAAAGCATACTGCGACCACAGATATGCTCCGATGTATGTGTGCGGAGGTGCTGATTTAGCTCCGTGGACAATGGCAAAGGCATCACCCCCGAGTGCAGCCATAGGCTGAGGCAGAAGTGCAATATTTCCGAGTTGGATACGGGCAACTGCCAGATAGTATTTGTTGTCCTTGTGAACGCTCATGTATGCTCCGGGAGCTTCTCCGTATGTATTTACTACATCGGCATATAGTTCATCCGAAAGCGATTGATGTATCCACGATTCGTATTCTGATTTTTCGACCAATGCCGGTTTTCCGTTTTTCAGATAGTTGTCGAATGCTCCTTCGGCATAGGTGCTTAGGATTGCACCCTGAGCCATGAGCAGTTTTTCGAACTCCAACTCTGTTGCAGGCAGATTGTCTACTTTATATCCTTCGGCTTTTAGTCGTTTTAGCAGGTTGTAAAGAGATGGCACTGTTTCCAGTCCCTGGGCTGTGAGCGTTTCCTGTCCTGCTCCTTTGAAGTAATAGATAGCAACTTTCTTATCTGCATTACTTTTTCTCTTCAGGCTGATGAAATTATTGACGATCTGTGTCAGATTCTTCAACCTATCGGGTATAGCCTTGAAGAGATATAAGCCGTCTTTATCAACTTCCTGAGCATTGACTACATACGGATAGATAGCCCCGTCCAATTCGGGCATAACGATGCTTTGAGACATGAATCCACCGAACATTCCCATCGGGTCTTTCATCCAATCTTCCTTCGTTTGCAGGATAGTAAGAGGTGAGAATATAGGTATATTCCTTTCTTTGAGCCACTCCACTGCGGCATCGGCCTGCCCCATAGCCAAACGGCCATGTGCATAATAAACTACGGCATCGGGTTGTATTTGTTTCAGAAAATCGAGACGTTTCATGGCCGATGAAACAGGGTAAACGTTCATCCCTGCATTTTGGAACGAAACAATCATGCTGTCTATATTGGCCCTGTTTCCGCTAAAGGGATCGTTAAGTCCGCCTACTATGGCGATCTTAGCCCCGCCTTCTTTATAGAAGTTATGCTCTTTGATATACTTTTCGTATTCGGCTGCTGTGTTGAACGATACATTGTCGTCTAAATGGTAAAGCACATCGGATGCGCTCTCCACTACCGAATCGGCTGGAGTAACAAAGAATGACTTTTTATCAATATGCTGACGGATATACCTTGCCAGACTTTGATAATTTTTCCTGTTACCATTACTGATATATGAAGAAACGCTCTCTTTCTGTATACTGTCGAGGCTGCATATATTATTATCGGGATTAGTAGCAGCATAGATATAAATCGGTGTTCCGTTATCGGCAGCACCTTGTATTTTATTACGCTGTTCTGCCGAAACATTCATTCCCATACCAAATCCCAAAACGAAATCATACTTTTTCAGTTTATCGAGATCGTCGAGAGATACTTCTTCAAAGCTTATAAAATCGTCTGTATTTGACTTTATAAGGCTGGTAACCTGAAACTGCTGAAAATTGACAAGACCGATCTTGGTGGTGGAAGCAAATTTAGCCCAAGCGATCCATCCGACAATAATTAGCAATACAGCGCATATTATAATTATAACTTTTGACTTAGACATACTTAGTAATAGTTACTTAATTTATTTGCCAGATACTTTAATGCAAGTTGGCAAACCGAAAGAATCGATCTGCCATACTTGTATTTATTCTATCTGGATATGCTTTTATTTAATTAATGCGTATTCTATTTGCGGACGTCCTCTATCGCCCTTGTCATTAGCCAATCCCATAGTAAGGAAACGCAATTTGTAATAGAATCCGTTGGCGTCTTTTATTACATAGTAGCGGTCGAACTGTATGCCAAGAGGAGCTGTAGAACCACCCATATTAGATGTTACACGCCAATTGCTACCGATCACGTTGCGGGCTTTAGAAAATGTAAGACTTGTTAATTTAGATTCGTTGAAATCTTCGTATTTGGTATCTGCCACCATCACCTGCACAGCTTCTGTTCCGGCTACATTATTGATAAGTACCAAGTCTTGCATAAAGTATGGCATACCCATCGTAGAACCGATGTTATATCCCCATACTATATCCCATTTCTTAGCCTCCGGTTCTACATTAACCGTTGTGCCTGTCTCCAGAGACAAGAATGTGAAATTATAAGCTGTATTTTTAGCTATCTCTACAGTCTTGATTGTGGTCTCACTAACTTTGGCATACTGTACTTTGTACCCCTCACCGTTACGGCTAACTTTTACTTTATACCATTGATCACGGCTAGTTTTATTTCCTTCCGATGCAACAAAATAAACCTTATTCTCACTATCGGTAGCCGATATTGTCGCAAATACGGTTTTAGTAAGATCTCCGTCAAAACTGTCTATTACTTCTGTAGATAATCCTTCTGTAGTCATCGGACTTGCTGCAATGTCTTTTGCGGCTTCGGCATCAGCAAGAGTTATTGCTGTAATATCTGTCTTGGTAGAAGCTGTTGCGGTAGTGGCATAAGCTCCATTCAATACGACCTTGAAATCATTTCCACCATAAAATCCTAAATTCCAACTCTTACGGTCAACTGGAGTTTGCGTATTACTACTTAAATCCACATATACAGAATTAGCATAAGCTATGTCACCTACTTTTCCTTCAAGAGTCAGCTTCTGACCTTCCGATACTATTGCTCCGAATTTCAGTGTGGCCTCTTTTTTATCACCAATAACGATACCATCATTTACAGATATTGAAGATATAGTAAAAGCCAGAGTTTCTGTACCTTCAAATAAAGCGTTACTAACTTTAGATACTTTAAATGAAGCAGATGTACTTCCTGCCGGAATATTCACTACAAGTTTATCACTTCCAACGGCTGGTGTTGTAGTAAATTGTGTCCCATAGACTGCTCCTGTAGCTGTAACTCCCAGTGTGACATCAATTGCCGATTCGGCTTTACGACTCAGGTTTATAGTAACGTCTATAGATTGATTATCTTCGTCGAGACCCAATTCAGTAGATGTAAAGTTGACCGTAATATCCGGCAATTTCACATCGTCTTCACTATCGCTACACGAGTTGAAGACCATCAAGGCCGTAAAAAGAAATAAGTAGAATAATTTTTTCATTTTGTCTATTTATTGATTAATTATTTATTAAAAAGAAAACTCAAACCGACGAAGTAGGAACGTCCACAACCTTTCAGTGTAGAAGGCCCGCTTACGTCGTGCCCGCTGCCTCCAGCGGTGTTTCTTACGGTTGTTATATCAAATATATTTTTAATTCCGGCATTTATATTCAGATATTTACCTGCGCGCTGGCTAATTGTAAAATCAGCCCAGTGGAAACTACCTACGCCTCCGAGATACAATTCTTTGGTCGTGCTATCGTACTGATACTCGTCTCGGCTACCTGTAAATTTGTAAAACAGATTAAGGTTAGTTTTACTCTTTGTTATATGATAAGTGATACTCGCACTCAGTTCGGGAGAGAAACGAAAATCGGGCATATCTTTATTTTCGGCTGCTACATCTTCGTTGTCTTGCAGATTGTTGTAACGCCCAACCAGAGAGAAGCCGATATTTGCCTGTAGATTTTTCCACATCAAAGCATTCTCGAACGTTCCGCCGGTTGTTTTATACTTAGATATATTCTTATATGTTGTTTTGGTCGAATTCTCCGATTCATAAGCTGTCTCTATACGGTCTTGAAAATCGTTATAGAAAGCAGACAGTGTGGAGGTAAGTCTTATAGTTTCGTTGTGAAATATACGCCATGTATAAGAGCCTGTGAAATTGTTGGAGTATTCGGCTTTCAGATCCGGATTGCCCTCTATGTCGTGATTGGCATTGTGAAAAGAGAAGTACAACTCCTGTAATGTAGGCGCTCTGAAGCCGTATGCATACGACAGGCGCAGATCCATATCAGGATTTAGCGAAAACTTTGTACTTACCGACGGAATGGCCACCGGAGCATCGTAGTCGGCAGCTATAATGGACCGCACTCCCGGGCGAATACTGAACCATTCGGTAGCACGCCATTCGGCTGACAGAAAAGCGGCAAACGTAGAAATATCAGGTTCTCCGAATATACGCCCACCAGAGCCTTTGTCCCAGTTGTATTCGATTCCGGGTTGCAAGTCGATATTGGATGTTGCTTTCCACGTAGCTGTTGCTCGTGTAAAGATGCCCTGAAATTTGGATACATCCTGAGCCGATTCATCTGTCGATAACCATTTCTCACCGCTTTCCAAATCAGAAACAATCGTACGTGTACGCCGTTTGTAATCCTGATAGGACGAAACCACATTGAAACCCAGCCTATTGTTTACTTTCCAATCTGCTTGCATATTGTGGGTATATCTGTCGACAAGGTAATCTACGTCTACAATTTCGTTTGAAGTTTCTGTTTTGGGATTTTCCGGTTTAAATGTCGTCTCATCGAGATAACTAAGGCGATACCATACATTCAAGTTTTTTTTCTTATATCCGGCAGTTACGTCGTAGTAGAACTGATCCTTGGGTGCCCATGTTCTGGCTCGTCCCACTTCGTCGCCTCTCCATCCTCCTGTGACGTTACGCGAGTATGCACCATCGAGATAGATGCCTGTTTTTGACCCCCAGTTCAGATTCAGGCTTTCGTTGTGGATACCTTCTCCCGAAAATGCTTCATATTCATCTCCTATCGTCTCTTCCTGCACACGTGCAGATACGGAGTATGTATTCCTGTCGGGTACCACTCTAGCCTTTTTGGTTATCACATTCACCACTCCGGCCAAGGCATCGGTACCATATATGACAGACATGGGACCTTCTATAATTTCGATCTGTTCTATCGTATTTATATCTATCTGGCTCAGGCTTTGCTTGGTTGCCCCTCTATCTACAAGGGGTACACCGTCGACGAGTATTTTTATATTATTGCCTCCCATTCCCATCAGTTCAAACTTATTCTCTCCCAAAGCTATATCATTGGTAATCCGTACCCCGATCTCGGTATTCAACAACGATTGCATATCAGTCGCTGCTTTTTGCTGTATGGCCTGATTATTAATCACCCTTACTTTGTAAAGAGAGTTACGAAGCGACTGTGGGGTAAACTGTCCGGTTACAACCACCTCTTCCAACTGGTTTTTATTTTCTATAATAGTAAGGTCTGGAAAGAAGTTTGAATCACTAGTTTTAATAATAACAGGAGTTTCTTTACGATGAGCTGCAATAGAATATACAACTAAGATATATTCCCCGGCAGGAGCATCAAATTCGAAGTGACCATTTTCATCTGTTATACAACCGTAAGTTGTATTTTTCAAAGAGACTGAGATACACTCAGCCGGCTGTCCATCAGTAGTTTTCACTATTCCTGAGACTCTTTCTTTTGTCGTTTTTTGCGCAATAGTATTCAAGGTGACTGCAAAGAGAGCAATCACTATAAATATATACTTTAACATATGTTTATAGAATTATATTAGATATTTTAAATTAATATCCGGGATTATTGTTTTTTCATAAAATTCAGTATAATAGTGCCAATTTTACGATTACAAATGTACGGGTAAGGTATAGCCTGTACAATCCCTAAAAATAATGAAAATTAAAATTAACTGTACCTATTAATGAGTATAGATATAATCATGGAGCCATATTATCAAAATTAAACAAGCCCGTCACAACAATATGTAACAGGCTAATTTAAAGCAAGAAAAGTGTACTTATAAAAATTTCAGTTATTCCTCGTTTTTACAAAACAGTTATTCAAGTGCTAGTACTTCAGGTATAATAGTTGCATTCTCAATCGTATCTTGTTCTGTAACCATCTTACAGGTACCAAAGAAATTTGCACCAGCCTCAATCTCTAAGTTTAAAGCTGTTATCTCTCCTTTGAAATAAGATGATGATTTAAGCCGAACAATATCATAGGCAATAACATCGCCGTTAATCTTACCCATCAACTCGATACTGCTACTTTTGATATTACCATTTACTCTGCCATCGGGGCCAATTATAACTTTTCCTTCGCAATTAATATTACCCTCGATACTGCCGTCAATCCGAAGATCTCCTTTTGAATTTATCTCACCCGAAAACATTGTTGATTGAGACAGAACGCTATGCGCCTTATCTAAAGAGGCTGTTGATATAATACCTGATATATTATTTTTCTTATTAAACATATTCAACTTTTTATAAGATTTTTGACTTCTGATATTTAAATAAATGAAACTCAAAGAAAACTATCTTACTATCCTTCGTTCATAATTTACACAATGAGCGATAAAACTCCTGAATAATCTGGACAAAATACCGGTCTTTGAACAAGGTTATCCACCCATCTTTCCATTGTTGAAAACCTTTACATTTAATCCCGCAATTGAGAACCATCTGATGTTCTGTTCTTTCTACAACCCTTAGTTGAGGATTACCAGCCTTTTCATATCCATTCTTCAATACTGATATCAGTATTGTTTTCTTATTTTCAGGCTCTGTATATTTAAAAACGGCATCAACACAACAAATAGAGTATAGATAAAATGCCGAATATTCGTATGCAAACCAATAATCATTAATTTTATACAGGTATATCTGGTTATTATCAGAACCATTTTTACTTTCTTTCATCAATATTTGTTGCATATTATCCATGAGCTCATTTATTTTATAAATTATTACATTACAAAGCCATTATTTTTTCCACTTTAGTTTTGCCATCTTCTGTTTGTACTTTTACGATATACAAGCCTTGGGCTAACGATAGAGGTTTGGTATAAACAGTTGAGTTTATCTGCCTATTCAAATGTATCAGCCTTCCATACAAGTCGTATACGCGAACAACTTTAATTATCCGGTCAGATTTTACATCTAAAACATCATTTTGGTAAACTATATGAATGTCTTTATCTACATTTCCAACAATATCTCCGGAAGATGCCATACGCAAGACAAACCTTTCTGCATCTATATATCTGTTTTCTATAGTTGTCTTTCGCTGATTAAAATGATAAATATAATTATCGGTCAGATCCTGCTCTATAGACATAAATTTGTCTACTAATACAGGGCGTACGCCATAGGTCGAATAAAATTCAGACACATTTTCGAATGTAAACTTCAGAGGTTTTTGAGTATCGGAGCATTTGACACCTATACCTATTTCTTTGACACCATCCTCAATTGCTTGAACAAGATTATAGTCCTTGCCGTCAGGCGTGATGAAAAACGTTTCGGGGACAACATATCCCTCTGTATATATCATTTTCTTTACATTATTCTGATTATCCTCTGCCTGAGATGCATTCAAAATGGCATAGTCTCCAGCCATATCATTATTATCACTCGTTTTCAGATAGAGAGAACTACCTTCCGGCAATACTTGAGATAATCCTCTGAAGGTAGATCCAGTCAGAGCATATGTCCCCTCGAATGGATACAATAACTCTGTATGATTCACCCCTTCGGCCAATGTCACGATAAATGCCTGTTGAGGTTTAATATTGTTTGTTGCCGAAAATGGAAAGTTCTGCCATGTCTGTAATGTGCTATTGAATATATAATATCCATCACTGGCCAATAGCTTCGGCGCACCCGGATCTATGTTATTGGCATCGAGGAAGCGTTTAGAGTTAATAGAGGCCATAAACGGATTCCCAACCATTATTTTCGGTGATGTAGCTATTTGCTTAGATACTTCCTGGGCATATCCGGGGACACTGCTTCCTCCTACAGTTATATTCTTAACCGCATTCGTAGGTGATTCGTATATAAACCTATAAGAGTCTGTTCCACGTGTCATTCGTCCTACCGGAGAATATATCAACTGAAGTGTTTTAGTATCAAAATAGAAGAACTTGCTTTCGTGCGTAAATTTATCGTAGGTATGAGCCGGATAAAACGGAGCTTTTGTCTCATTTTCAAAGTATGGAAATTCCAGAACTCCCTCAAGGCCATTCATGTGGCAATGATCATTGTATCCTATCTCATTTTTATACGAAGGAATTCTGATCGCAATTGCATTATTAGTCGTTGCCAAATTGATATCATTTCTCGCATATGCTTTACTGAAATCCCCGGCTTCTACCTCTACAGACTGCCCGGTTACAGGATCTTGTATATTAAAACCACCTTGCCATGTTAGAGGAAAACCGCCAAATGAAAAGTCTCCGGATGCCATATTTTTTAATGGAGCGGCTAACGCATACCAGGTATCCCGTTCTTGTACCAGACATGGGGAGCCAGCCCCGTTCTTGTCGGGCTGAGCACCTTCCGCCAGTCCGCTTGTATTACTGTAATACCCCCAATTATACTGGACAAATGCTTTTTCATAGGCTAACTTATACTGGTATGCAACTTCTGCTCCATACTGGAAAGTAATATTCCTACATTGCGGAGTTCCATATATATTTACAGGTGTACTACCTAAGTCCAGTGAAGGATAATTATCCGAACCTCCCGTTATCTGCACATCTGTACATGCCAATGGCACCATCCCTAGCTGATTGCCATCTTTATCCATCCAGTTGTCCGGGTTATTCCAATTACTATCTGCGGCTGTTGATTTCCAATATAAAGCTGTTGGCTGCGCCACTACCTTAATGGTAAATGTATTGCTTTCAAATTGCTGACCACAGAATCCATCGATAGTTATCCTTTTGAAATGTGTATCAGTAGCAAGAATGCCGGGCGTATAACTTACATTTTTTGCACCTTGTATATCTGTCCATATTACGTCATCTGTGCTAGACTGCCACTGATATGTGAATGAATTACTCCCACCTGAAGCTACTGTAATTTCTTTTATTTCCAATGGGTGCTGATTTTCACATACAAATGAATTACCCTTTATAGTTCCTGCTACAACAGGAGCATTTACCGTAATAATAAATGTAAGTTTTGTACCTTCACAATTTTCATATTTGGGTGTTACTTCTATTGTAGCTGTTAGAGGTGCAGTACCTGGATTGGTCGCGGTAAAAGACGGCAGACTTGAACCCGAACCGATAGCAACAAGACCGATAGCAGCATTATTATTTTTCCATGTATATGTCACTTTGCCGGATGGAGTGGCTGTAGTTTCAAATGGGATAGATGGTACCTGAGTGTTATTACATACTGTCAAATTAGTAATAGGTTTCACGATGGCTGTCGGATTGACTGTAATAGTGAATGTCAACGGCGTGCCAATACAATCTTCATATTTGGGTGTTACTTCTATTGTGGCTGTTAGAGCTGTAGTACCTGAATTTACTGCAGTAAAAGACGGCAGACTCGAACCCGAACCACTAGTGACAAGCCCTATAGCGGTATTATTGTTTTTCCATGTATATGTCACTTTTTCTGTCGGAGTAGCTGTAGTTTCAAATGATATGGACGGAACTAAATTATTATTACATACCGTTAGATTAGCAATAGGCTTCACGATGGCTGTCGGATTGACTGTAATAGTGAATGTCAATGGCGTGCCAATACAATCTTCATATTTGGGTGTTACCTCAATTGTGGCTGTTATGGGTGCAGTACTCGGATTTACAGCAGTAAAAGAAGGCAGACTTGAACTAAAACCACTGATAACAAGACCAATATCCGTATTACTATTTTTCCATGTATATGTCACTTTGCCGGATGGAGTGGCTGTAGTTTCAAATGGGATAGATGGTACCTGAGTGTTATTACATACTGTCAAATTAGTAATAGGCTTCACGATAACTGTCGGGTTGACTGTAATAGTAAATGTCAACGGCGTGCCGATACAATCTTCATATTTGGGTGTTACTTCTATTGTGGCTGTTAGAGGTGCAATACCTGAATTTACTGCAGTAAAAGACGGCAGATTTGAACCCGAACCGCTGGCAACAAGACCGATAGTAGCATTACTATTTTTCCATGTATACGTTACTTTATTAGTTGGTATGGCCGTAGTTTCGAATGGGATAGACGATACCAAGCTGTTATTACAGACTGTCAGATTAGAAATAGGTTTTACATCGGCAACCGGATTGACTATTATCTTATAACTTTTTGAAACACCAACACAACCAAATGCCGTAGGAGTAACTGTTACCGTAGCTTCCAACTGCCCTGTGGTCGTATTCTTCGCGGTAAATTGAGGAATATCCCCTGTACCCGAAGTTAGACCGATAGCAGGATTGCTGCATGTCCATGCATAAGTAGTTCCGGCAACTGTGCTTGTAAGTGTTACTTTAGGCACAATAGTTCCGGCACAGACAGTGGTTTCGGTAAAGGTATTATTTATAACGGGTTTACCTGTTATAACTGCAGTAAGTGTTTCTGTATTACAACCAATAGAGTCACGTACCATAACTGTATATGAACCCGGTGCCAATCCGGTAAAAGGTACAGCTATCTTTTGCCAGTCGACTCCTCCATTCCGACTCATTTCCACACGTGGAGAACCGCCGGTGGCCTCAACATATAAACTACCGTCATTACCATTACATGACGGTGTAGTCTTTACCGTAGCAGATAAAAACTGTTGATATACATATATTGTTTTTGTTATTTCACCACATCCCGGAATCGTTGCCTTAATATTAAAGTCTCCACCGTTTGTAGACACAGTACTCAATACTTTGTAAGGCACACTTACTTCCGTCGAATATGCAGGTACATTAATTGTCGCAGGCATATTGCTGCCATCCGGCTGTTTTATAAAATTCACAGCAGCTCCGGAATAAGTCATTCCGATTGTCCTTGCCACAGAACTTTTGTTTATCTTCAATGTGAATTTATTACTTTCGCAAGCCTGAAAGACATTATCCATGCCCTGAATCTCATTTCCATGATTAGTAATACCAAGCCCTAAGTCGAAACTACCAGCTTTAAGGAATACTCCCGACCCATAACTGTTATCCCCAACATTAGCTATAGCTAGTTTTAATCTGTACTTTTTCCCCGGCTCTACGGTAGCTTTTGCTGTCAAAACTGTTGTATGTCCGTTATATTCTACTTGTTGTCCGGCTGTAGTATAACAATTTACAAAATACTCGGTGTTTCTTAGTTGGTTTACATTATAGATTGCAACCGGTAAATCAGTAGTGCCGGGTACTATCGCAATATTTTTTTTGTTGGAAATACCATCCTCATCAGATATAAAAAAACCAAATACGTCATTATAAGTCGGATTATTAGAATAATTGGGATATTCTTCCGATCCGAATACATATTCAAAACTGATTTGAGATGATTGTGGTGTAAAAGTAAATTCCAATACCGTACCACAATTTACACTATTAGTGGTTAAAGCCTGCAAATCTGCATCACTAAGCGCTTTACCTCCATTCAACGTACTTTGAGATCCGCTTCCACTACTATTGGGACCTTCTGCATACAGCCCCGGTCCGGTGGTAAGTAAAATCCCACTTTCTATACCCAATACACGGGTTCCCGCCGTTTGTCCTCCACTAAAGTACGACATAGATCTGTTGTATTCCGGACTCGTTGCTGACCATGCTGTACCTGTCCAGTTTAATGCATGAAGTGTAACATCTTCAATTACTCCTTCCGTAGCACAATCACCTCCCTGGCTTTTGAGGAATATTTTTTCTACAAGTTCAGCCGGGGTATATGTTACGATGGCTGCATCCCTGTTTACAGAAATACTATTTGCATTAGGTGATGCCGGACGATTAGACGTTCGTGGCATTATAGAACCTCTGGCCCTCTCTTTAGCTATTGCAATGCTATCCTCGGTAGTGATATGCTGAGCATTAGCTCCAAGATAAGGCAAAAGAAATACAGAAAAGAGTATTACTTTTAAACTACTATGTATTTTATTGATTCTCATCTCATTTAAAATCTAATTAAGGTCTCTGACCTATTTATTACTTTTGTATCTGCAACAACAATAGTAGGTTACGATTAAATAATGTTGCATTAAATATTACCTTTTACTTATCAAACACTTCCATTAAAAGAAACCTGCGAATCTCCCGACTCACAGGATTCACCTTAACACAAACTTTACAAAACTTCGATAACCCACTTTGGGCTACATCATTATTCGCTAATCGAATGTTATATCCTGACCTATGAAATCCTCCCAGTCTTTCACCGTCACCTTTACATCAAGGTCAGTATCAGGTTCACCTCTGAATTTCAGTACTACCTGAACAATACGGTTAATCTTAGGAACAAAAGGTATTTCGATAGGAGTTTTTCCATAATAACTTGCATTATTTAACGGCATACTTGCACGCAGGCGTAATTTGTGATGCGTAGTATCGCTATGTGTAACAGCAAATGAGTCATCACCTCTGTGTGCCGGCACAATAAAATCGACTGTATCTGCTTTCAGTTGATTATTAAAATTGAAATATTCTCTTATTGGCTTATCTGACTGATAAGGTGCATCTCTGGTAGGAAGATACTTTCCACTCCAAGCCAAAGTGGTAGGTACATCAAGTAGCTCCACAAAAGCAAGAGGATTCGTACCCTCTACGATATTTCCAAAACCGGTATATTCTTCTAATATCACCTGTATTTTTGCCACATTTCTGTTTAGAGAGGCATCCTTGTAAGTTGTTATGCCTTGTTGGATCTCTGTATTGAAGATAGGTGCATAGCTTAATTCTGCGGGAGTCTGTGAGAGAAACTGATTCGCAGGAGCTATCAATTTGGTCTCCCACATGGGAGATGTATCAATATTGCCTCCGTACGGAATATTCAATTGACCTGAAACATCTGTATTACAACTGATGAGTACCAGATTCCATTCCCCAACTGTCATAGTGATAGAAAGCTTATCTCCTGATTTATCAACATTAAATTGTTCTTTGACAAATTTCCGGTCCTCATCAAATACATACAAGTGCGAATTATTTATTAACTCAACGGGTACAGATTTTGTATGCATGGACAGTATTGATTGCCCGTCCTCTTGTTTCTGACTTATTTGCATGACATTACTATCCGTACAACCTTGAAAAAGAAGCATTAATGCTAATGTAATAAAGGTCAAAAGAAATAAAGTCATACATGTTTTCAAAAAGAAAACAAAACGAGGGAAAGATGTATATATAATAGTTTTTATTCTCATAATTTTTCTGTTTTCTTACTTATAAGTATTTCCTTCCCAAGGAAAGAGATTCCTACCTATTGTTTCATCTATCTCGATCGCCATATTCGGACTCTGTGCACTTTTCAAGAGGGTAGCATTATTTCCATATACAGTTCCCAGACCTCTTATTGTAGCTTTGATACCATATTGGTAATTGCGCTTTATGTAATCATGTGTTGTTTTTCCCGGAGCCGGGGCATTCACTATTACCGGATAATAGCATTTGACCGTTTTGATAACCCCTGCATCCTTTGTACTCTCAAAATTGTATCTTACTCCTATCACAAAATAGGTAGGATAAAGGGTACTTTCATCGTTTTCGAAAACATAATACCATAAAGGGGTATCATTAGCTGTTACGTCAGATGTTATATCATATTTTTGTGTGAAGATTGGCTCTGTTAAATAGCTTGTCAATTCGCTTGCAGGGTTAAGATTGTTTAATAATGTGGGATCGCACAGAAACTGATATCCTGTATTACATCCATGACCAAATTTTCCGGACAGCACATTTGCCGATTCGGAAGAAAACCATGATGCAGTTTTCACATTCATCATAAATACTGAATCGATATGATAGGTATAATTATTCGTAGGGTAATCCTTCTCAAATTCTATAGCAGGTGCCAGGTCAAATTCAATCTTTTGAATCGCGACCCTTGCCACCAGCCGTTCCAGCACAAACGGATTAATACCAAACAAAGCATGCCCATAATCGGATGCAACATCTCCGGGACGACCATTGTTTGATGTATATCCCAAATAATGTTGTTCTTCTGTATTTTTAAAATTTACATTCTTTTCACAATGGCACATGGTAAGATTAGTCTTTAAATCCGAAGGATTAATTCCTCCGATTGGAGGATTATCACCCGGATTGGGAATCACCGTCCCTGGATGAGGAAATAAACCTTGCGTATTCAAATTTTCATATTTCTGTAGAAATTGTGTTATATTTTTTACAGAGGCAAAATATCCGTCCGGTGCATTGGCAATAACATATATGTCACGTTTTCCGGCAGTCAGGCTGATTCCTTTTATTTCATCTATGGTTTGATACTCATTTCCATTGATTATTTTACGCGGTACAGAATCATGTCCGTCAACTTTCCCCGCTTCATATTCTCCTGTTGATTTAAATATTAGAACGTCGAGTCTGTAAATCTGACTTTCAAAATCAGAATCATCAATATTGCCTACCGACTTTTCTTTTGTATCCTCATTCGGGTTCAGCAACATGGAAAGAAAAATCTTCTTGTCACCATCAGTATTGCCACCCTCATCAATAAAGACACTATCTCCGGAACAGGAACATACAAATCCCATTATCCACAGGAGTATAATGGTCATATTTATATGTTCTTTTATATTCATTTTTTTCATTGCTTGTACCATTTATCCTTACGATTATATTGATCCCCATTCTTTAATGTTCAGGAACCAGGCATATTATTTTCAGGATGTTATTGAAAGGTATAATGTACATTACACCAAGCTATAGTAGCTTTTTTATCTTTCAGATAGGATAATGAATTTACACCTGCATAATTTAATGCACCAAAACAGGTTTCATCCCTATTTTTCGCCCTGTGCTGCATAAAAGACAATTCTTTTCCCACACCGGTAAGACCCTGTTTTATCACCAGTTTATTCCTATCGCCATAAGCAAAATTATTCCAGGAATTATGCATAGTATTATATATTTGCAAAACCCCGTTTTCGAATCTATAGGTATAAGTATATTTTTCAGGGAAGAAAGCTAGTGTTGTATCATCTATAAACGCCAGCATTAATTCCTGACAAAGATTTTCTTTCTGTACAATATATTGTTTCCAAATGGCCATCGGGTCAAACTCGGAAGAATCCAACTCTACAGCACCTTTACGGGAACCGGTATATACCTTAAACTCTTTAATTACAGAATGTCTAAAAGACAGAATAGAAGGGACGTTTAAATATTCCATATTTCTCATTCTTTAAATTAGTTATTCAAAAACAGGGTCAGCAAATAAAAAACAAAACAGATACTTTTCTAATTCTTAATCATTAATCACAAAGCTTGCTGATTTGCCTTCGGTTGAAATGGATATTTGTGGGCTATACTCCGGTGTGGTTACAGAATTAATTTCCATAACTAATTTTTTAGGCCCGGCCTTATCTTTATCGAAGAGAACGATACCATTCAGATTTACTGTACTACGATTACCATCGCCCCAGATACGGAGGTCGTGAAGGTTAGTCAGTACAAAGTCTTTCCCCTCTGTAGCCGTAGTTTCAGTTCCAATTGAACAAGTTACATTTACATCTCCTCCTGTAGCATTTGTCAGTAATGCTCCATCAGATGCTCTCAACAGTGATATGCGATAAAATCCTGAGACAATATTATTCATTCTTCCATGGTCACCCAAAGAAGTAATTGCAATCATAGCCTGCTGGTCGATAATATTACCGGCACAACTCAACAGCGAGCTTTCAAAATTGATATTCGCATCATTTATAGCATGTATTTTATTGAAATCCACCACCACTGACTTAGGTAACTCATAGCGTGTATCATTCAGGGTTTTTACATTAAATGAACCTGTTTTTTGGCCTTTGCTTATAACAACGCGCGGTATTACTCCCATATCAAAATCCAAAGCGTCAGCTGTTCCTTTACCATATACACCATCTATAATAATGTCCGATCCGGTTGAATTCACCAGCATCTCACCGTTTGTTTTGAATATTCCCAATTCGTATGTAACATCTTTCTGGTCTTCTACACCATCTTCGGTATTTACTAATTTTACCAAAACTTCCTGATCCTCAACCGTACCAATACCTACAGGCTTCACCAGGTAACTGTGATTTACATTAGCCAGATGCATTTCGAACACTTTGCGCCCTTCCATTAGGTTATTAGCTTTGATAGGGACTTCCACATCTTGTTTTATCATATAACGGGTAGCACCGTCATTTGCAGGAACAAAAGAGAGGCTTCCTTTTATCGGAGAGTAATTGTCGGCTTCGGTCGCCGTTCCTGCTTTAGTTCCGTATTCAACTGTTACAGGTACAGGTACACCCTGCTCTGTGGTCGAATATCCTGTCAGTGTCACTGTAAACAGTGCTGTTGTATAACCATTAACCGGTTTATTTATCCTCACATCAGATACATATACTCCATGACCGAGCTTAACCACGCGGTTATTTCTTCCTTTGAATAGTATGTCACCGTTGGAGGTGAAGTTTATTTCTTCAAAAATATTCCTCTCATTTTCGATAGCATACCGGTCAAAGAGCATATCGCCCATATTTGAAAGCATGCAAATACGTCCTGTTGCCGTACTGGCTAGAAAAATACCATTTTGAGTCAATTGGGTTTTATCGAAATTACCATCGGTAGATTTCTGATATATCTGCCGCCCGTCTTTAGCCAATCCTACAATTGTTCCGCGACTGCGGTCTGCATCGAAGCCTACGACAACGGATTCTCCCGAAACAGGATTCAGCCCCATGCCCGATATACTTCCTCTCAAGATATACTTCAAAAGGTCGGTACCATCGTTACGCAAAAGCGAGTAATAACATTTATCGCCACCATTGCCTCCAACCAATATGTTTCCATTGTTTGCCAGATAGAGATGCTCTAAGGTAGAGAACTCCGATGCAGGAACAATTTCCTTATTAAAGACAATATCTCCTTCTGTCCTTATTTTTATAACACGTCCACCTGTAGATGCACTGCTTCCAATAAGAAAAATATGATCGTCAGGCGCTGTTATCATTTTGTGTATATGGAAACCTTGATCGGGCAGATTAGTGACAAAAAAAGGCTTACCCTTACTATCTAAACGAACTACAGAAGCAGTGGTCCCCTCTTCTCCGGTAAATGCGGCATGTATATATTCTGTAGTACTGCCTAAAACATCGAACCCGATACAAGTCCCGCTTTCACTGGAAAGGTATTTATATATGACTTTCCCTGTTGCATCTACTTTCCCTAACAATCCGGCTCTTACATCTCCGGTCTTCGGCTCATATCCCCCAAGTACAAGGTTGCCGTCTTTTAAAACTTTTCCACAGAATAATTCGCTACCGTCTTCCCCCAGATATACATCTGTCAGAATTTTGCCTGTGTTATCTACAATGATGGCACGTCCACATACTTTATTGGTCTTCTTTTTCAGAATAAGGTAATTGGATTGTCCCAAAATCAATATTTTATCTTTGTCTATGTAAGAAACACTGTTCACTGACGTGAAACCCGATGGCAACGAATGAGAGAAATAGATATCCCCTCCACGCTTCACCCATGTTATTGTGGTCTTCTCTCCTACTGACCCAACCAAAACAACCTGACCATCCGAAGCCGGATAAATATGCTGGTATTGAATACCTTCGCCATCATACGTTCTGTCATAGACTACCGGCATATACTGGGCATTAGCCTTTTGTACTGAAAACCCAATCAATAGAGCACAAATCAGTAAACTTTCGAATATTTTTCTTCTGTACTTCATGTATATATTTGTTATGTTATTTAATTACTGCTTTTATATCTACCCTTCTGGCTTTTCTATTCATCCATATTCTATGGTTCCAAATAGAAGTATTCCGGTTATCATTATAAAATGGGACTTCTAGCGGAGAATCATTATTGATGAATATCTGACCTTTACCTGTTACCCTTGCCCGTGCTTTAATACCTTGTTGTGATAACCATTGGGCAACAACTTCAGCCCTCCTTTTCGATAAGTCGTAGTTGTAGGCTTCCGTTCCCATTTCATCAGCATATCCATCAATAATCAAAGACTCTATATTATGGAGGTCTGTTTCTGCAAGCCATATCTTTAATTCCTGAATTGCAGAAGGAAGTAAAACCGCTTTGTCGAAATCGAAATACACACTCAGTAAGGACTCGGATTCGAGGCTGAATTTAGGCACAGACTCACGGCGAGGTCTATTGAAGCTACCTTCGTTATTGACTAAAACTATAGCTCCATTTGTTATGGCATCAACTTCCGACATTCCATATATAAGATTTTCACTGCCGAAGTTCTTATTCCGTTCGAAATAAAAGATATCATCTTTATTGAAACGCTGCCTGTCTGATACCACGTATCCCCTATCCTTGTCTATTCTCAGCATACTGAAGTCGTTGAGAACAGTATTTATCGGGTAATCGAAATGAGTAAGGCTTCCATCTATTATCTTACCATTTTCGTAGCTTATTCCGTAGATATCATATCCTCCAAAGCCGACATGCCCATTTGATGAGAAAACCAGCATATCATTAAATATAGCAGGAGATATCTCATCGCCTTCTGTATTCACCTGTGCACCCAGATTAATAGGATCACCCCAGCTTTGTAGCTTTTCATCCCAATGAACAATATAGATATCATAGCCACCATAGCCACCATCCATATCGGATGAGAAAAGGACAGAACGATTCCTGTTGAATATAAAAGGATGAGCATAAGATGCCCCTTCCTTCTGAGGAAAAGCAGCCCTGAATGCAGACCAGCCTTTACGATTCTTATTATATTCTGAATAACATAATTTTGTTTTATATGTATTCACGCCTCCGGAAGACATCTCAACAGATTCGCCTTTGTCATACGCAACTTCAGTCACTATCATTTTCGACATATCATCGGAGAATGATAAAGGACCATTTTGCAAATCGACAGGAATCATATGCAACAACGGTTTGGATTTTCCTTTTTTCGTTGAGTTGATCGAATACTCGGAATTCTCATCCAAAGAATAATATCTGGTTCTGTGATAAAACTTTTTATTAGGGTCATGAAACTGGCTGCTACTTGTAGCATAGAAGTATTCATTTTTCATTTTACCTACCCAAAATTCAGAATATGGCGTATTAAACTTATCAAGTTTTTGAATATTAAATTCAGGTGTACCTACAGGTAAGAAACCATCTTCATAATTTAGAGCATGTAATATATTCAAATAACGTTGATCCTTTTTGTATACATCTCTATAGGCGTATTCCCTTGCAATTCTGATTGCTTTCAGTTTTTCACCCGAATACCTCAATGCATCCAAATAATTGCAGATATCTACTGATGTAAATAGGTTTTCGTTTGATGATATTGCTGCATCGTAATGAGGTATCGCCGAAACGTAATCCAGTAATGTCAGATACAGCCTTGCAGTTTTCAGATGAAGGGTGGCTATATAAGCGTCTGTCTTTACTTCTTTTAATGCTGATTCGTAAAGTTTCATCGCTTTATCGAAATCCTGTTCAACAAACTTGCGGTCAGCCTTTACCTCTATTTTACGGGCTTTATTATCCTGCCTATCCTGCCGTACATCCTGTGTATATGCATTATAGGATAATGCAACCAAACAGCACAAGGATAAAAATCGCATTCTTATTTTTCTGTTTACCATTAGTTATATATTATCTGAATATATTATACACTAAGTGAATTCCAAATTTGGTCGGTCCCCAATAACTCTTCGTTTTTTTACTTTCCAGAGGAAAATCGGCGTATTCTCCTCCCAGTTCGAATTTATCGTATTGTAAATGGGCATATCCGACACCGGCATTGATATCTAACCGAAATCTGCTGGATAGGTAAAATTTATAGCCAATGGTAGCACCAGTGGAAAGTCCCCATCCTTTTCTTCGATAACTGGTTTTAGTATCATCGCTGTTTTTGAGGCCAATATTAAAATTTCCGACCATAGCATAAGGACCGATGTACAATCCATCCCAAAGATCATTGGTATAATAATACTTTGGCTTGATATAATATCGTAGATCGACGCTTCCTATAAGTGTTCTGAATACCTCTTCGTTCTTTTTGAACAGATAAGGCGCCCAAAGAACATCGCCATTAACAGTAAGCTGTTTTCCGACCGACCATTCAATACCTATATTGGGATTTCCTGTAACAATCAGGGGTATGTTTGTTTTTATAGCCTGAGCGTCGGCTCCGGGACAACAGACTATGAATAAAAGTAAGCTGCTAAATATGTACCGCAAAGGACGTTTCATTTATTCAATCGTGTTTATTTATTAGTTATTCGTCTTATCATATCTCTGTTCCTCCACCCCCGGGAGTATTATTCCCCCCCGATTCGATATCAGAGTTCCAGTCTGACGGATCTTCCAGACGAAGTATCTGTATATTATTTCCATCTACTGTCACAAGGAGAGTTTCATCCATATGAAGGATAGTCGCTTCCCCGGTAAGTCTGTCAATCAGGTCTATGGCAAGCGTACTTATTATATTGTTATTTTCATCCAGGAAGCTCAGTTGAAGGCTTATGGGCTCCGTTACGCCATCGACTGCGCCTAGAGAAGGAAAATAGTAATTATCAAATCCAAAGTCAAAATCCGGGTATGGATTTTCGGATAACTGTGAGATAAGTAAAATTTTGTCATCGATACTGTTACGTGAAGACCTTGTATCAAGTGGGTCTGTTATTTCTATTTGAGATAAGTATTGTGTTACTCCCACTCCTTTTGCTAATATTTCAACTTTCTTGATATTATTAAAAGTGAGTGAAGAATTCAGGTTGGTCATATTTTTGAAAGCAACACATATGCGCCCTATATATTTCTTTTCAAACCATGCAGTATCTGTCACCACAGGCCCCGGAAAATGGATGAAGGGCTTCATGCTTTCCAAAAAAATTACTGACGGTTCTTCATAATATCCTTCTTCATTTTGTTTCAAACCAAAGCGAGCTGTGCTGAAGTCATCGGTCTCTGAAAAATTGACTCCGGAAATATTTGTGAAACAATATACAGAATGCTCTCCGGGAAAAAGCTTAAAATTAAAATTGCCAACTCTTGTACGGGCATTATCCTCGAATGGATAGGATGAGTAACGCTCTTTTTCCAGATTACTGTTATATATAAAGATGCTGATATCATCTATCTTATAAGTATCCGTCCGCGTATTTACGTCAACCTTAGGGACATATATTACATAATTCGATTCATCTTCGAAATAATCATATGTACAAGATGGCGTAAAACAGATGCATACCGATAATATAAAATAAAGTAGACCGCTATATATTCTATTTGTCATTTGTTCTTTTGCTTTGTGAAGAAAAGCTTCTGTTTGGGTTACTCCTTCCCATGCAATAATCCGAATTTAACTCCGGATCATTGCACCTAAAGGAGTAGATCAAGTAATAGATTGATGTGTCTGAATGCTGTATTTAATTAAACTTCCTGATCTGTTCTTTGTATGTTATCATTCCAGTCCTGAGGCGGTTCTACTGTGATTATCAAATCACCTTCTTCTTCCGGACCGGGAGGATTTATTATCGAACCGCGTGACCTGATTGTAAGGTTTACTTCACGGATTACATTCGGAGTAAATCCTCCTTTTATGGTTCCTGACCAATATAAAGGTGTTGGAGTTGTTATTTCCGTTCCATCATCAAGTTTATATCCGGCTGGAGCCAAAGCGCTGATTACTACATAGTATTTTCTACTGTCCTGTGCATCTCCGCTAATATCCATACTAGCAGTTGTCAGAACGTTAGGTAATACTATTATATCCTGCCACAATGTGAAATCTGCATCTATGATCTCCGGATTTTTATATTTATCCGCACCAGGATTAGCTGTATTGAATGTAGCATTACCCGTAGCACCTATCATTATCCGATTCTCGTTTGAATTCTGATTTAAGATACCGCCCAAAAATACCGGTGATGTATGTGGGGTCTTAACTCCAAAACCAACAGGTAACCTATGAACAACAATAAAGTTAGAAGCATCGGCAAAGTTTACTTTTTTCCCTGTTTCATTAAGGAAAGCGGCATTCTTATTGATCCTTACACGCATAAGAGAGACATCGCGCTTGAGCTTTAAAGTACCCAGATTAGCTGGAGTTCCTTCTACGATATGAACATCTTCTGCATAAGCTGTGAATACTTCCGAAGCAGGTGCATATGCTTCATCTCCTGTTTCAAAAACATGTCCTGTAGGAAAAGTGATTTTCTTAAGGTCCATAAAGATCTGAGAATTTAAAAGTCTACCCCTTACATTAAAGTCTGTAATTGCCTCGCTGGTTGTACCTCCGGCGACATAAGTAGTGATATTATTTTTTGCACTATTTTTCATATTCGCAACTAATGCCAGGTCATAATCACCTACAGGAATATTAGACCAGGGAAAAGTCGTATTCCCATCAGATGGTAGTATTTCGTAAGAAAAAGCAACCTTACCGGTTCCCTGTTCATATAAAAACATCTGTGCACGCTCAATATTACTCCAATTTGTGATCGGTATAGCTTTTGATAGAGCTGTGGCTTTGATACCCGAACCTGCTTCCTCAAACGCAAGATTGAATGATAATGAACCCGTCTTGTTTTCGTCTCCATCAGGCTTTTGCCCGTCATCGTTACTACATGCAGAGAACAATAGTGTAGCAGTAATTAAACTAATAAAAACTTTCTTCATTTGTTAAATAAATTAAATTATATTCTGTTATTAATAATAAAATACCGTTAACATTGGCCTCGTAATATTTTATCATTATAACTGTTTGGCTTACCTTTTCATAAAAGAGGTGCAGCTTCAACATTTGATTTTAAGTGATTAATTTTTTTGTAATTTGTTACAATTAAAAACTAAAATTTACCTTTGTATCACAAAACAGTGATTGATGAACACTAACTGGAAAAACCTTTGCAAACTTAGGCTAATAAACGTTTTGTGCACTTATTAATATTTACCCCTTATTTCATAATTCTGACATATATTTTAGCTGATCCGATAAAAACATTACGTATCACTCTTTCTTTGCAAGTTTTAATACTGCCGAAACCAGCTTGATTTATAATATGTTTGCGATACATAAAAAAATTGGCGCAACCGAAAAATTCAGTTGCGCCGACATTATTATTTTAACGCTTATACTTATTTACAATCTATTTTTCAGAATACTTTATTCTTCCTTATATAACTAGGAGGATATCCAAAATTTGATTTGCAAAAGTCATTAAACTGCGATAATGAACTAAAATCATGTTCATCACATATCTCTTTCAGTGTTTTATCCGTACAGTTAATCTCATGTAATATACGGCTGGCTTTCTGTTGCTTAATCCATTGATACGCCGGTACTCCAAATGTCTTTTTAAAGCGCTTGATGAAGCCCGAATGACTATAGTTAGACAATGAGGCTAATTCCTGTACTGTTTTTACTTTATTGTAATTATTGTATACAAATTCAGAGAAACTTGTATCGTTACTCAGTAATGGGTAAAAGAACCGTGCTAATTCTTCTCTTGTATAATAAGCCCTTATAAGATAAAAGAATTCCTTCATTTTCAATTCGAAATAGTAGCGACAACGTAACCCGTCTGTCAAACAAGCTTTCAGTCCCTTTAGATAATAAGATACCTCTTCCTTTATATCCAATAAGTTAAAACTATTATCCGGTTCTTTAAACTTATGAAATAATTGTTCTAAACCGACACGGTCGCATAATTCAATTTTATCCCGAAGTCTAAAAATAAAAACAGAAGCATCCTCCTCAGCTCTCGCAATATATTTACTGCTGGACGGAAGCAAGAGCATCTTTCCTTCTTTTACTTTTTTATCGATATGTCTCTCATACGATATACGAAATTCGCCTTTCATAACTAACATGATTTTAGATTCGGAGAGAGTTTTCTCCTTGATTTTCCCTTTCAAGAATTCAGTAATTTCAATAATTGGTTTTTTATTTGAGTTAGTGTTAACATCTTCATAATTGACACATGTTTTATGCTCATGGAAGTCCGTAATGATACCCATAATCAATATATATGTTGTTTTGACGTGTTAACAAATCCCCAAGCGGAAGTACATATATAAGAAAAAGAAACCATCTAAGAGATAGTAAATTCCATCACTCACAATATACACTTCGTTTCAGGTAAATTATTTTATTCTCGGCTTATTCAGTTAAGATCCCTCTGCTTTATCAATACAATATAGTTTATGACATTTGCGAAATATTATCCCCCCTTATTTATAGAAGAAGCCTGCTCCTATATTTTTTATATTAGTGTTCGCAAATATATTAATTTTTTTAATATAAACTTGATACCTGTTTTCATTAATGAAAAAACACAGGTTACATATTTCGAAACAAATTCATCTCTGGCCAAGAGTATTCATACTTTTTTATTTATTTGAAATACAGTCTAAAAATGACTATTAGTAAGCTACACAACCATTCCACATCCTAGATAAGATTATCTAGATCGATTACAAACAATAAGTAATTTAATAAAGTAACAAATTGAAACAAAAATGTATTTTTAAAAATTTTAATCTACATTAATTAATTTTAACTCAAGTCTTAAAAAGGTAATTTCTATGTAATTCTAGGCAAGTTTGAATAACAAGACAGATGAAAAGTCCAGTTACTTTTGTAATCGTTGAATGAGAGACATTATAGCAATGCCTATACTTCCAGATTTGTTAATAGTAGATTCGAACTGCAATTATAAAGAAAAACAATTATGATTTCACAGATTATCAAGAAAGATAAGTGTATAAAAAAAGGAGAATATCTGCATATTGACCTACAAATAAAAATGCCACCTTTTCATATAGCAGAGAATGAATATATAACACTAACACCTCTGTTGGCTGTAGGTGAATATAAAAAAGAACTTCCCTATTTTCTGATTAATGGAAAAAGCCGGCATAAAGGCTATAAACAAATGGTGCGGTCGGTCGGAAAAAAAACAGTAAGTTCTGTTTATAACATATATAAGGCAATCAATGGAAGCAAATCGTTCAGTTGCACATATTCTGTGCAGATCAATTATGAAAACTGGATGAACGAAGCTCAAATACAAATGATAGTACAATAACAAATTTCCAGGTTAGAATTCAACAAATATAATTGCATAGCCCAGAATGCATTTATAATCAGAATAAAGAGTATTTGAGAATTGCAGAAGAATAGTTGCAATATACTCTTGAACTAAAAATCTCTCACACGAAAAGAAAAATCAGCATAGATGTTATTCTATGATTGGGCTCTATGTCATATAAAAATATTCTGATAACACAATTAATTTATTATTCATTAAAAACAATTGAAAATGAAATTTAAGTATGTAATGATTACAGCTGCTACTCTCCTATTTGGCTTTGCGAGTTGTGGTAGCGATGAGGCTATTCCTGCAGACACAGGGGAACCGAAGAATGTAACAGTCAAAATTGTGAAACCAACAACGTATGCAGAGGAAGAAACTGCCATTGATGTGGCCCCGGATATTTATGATGCTGAAGTATTCTTTATAGGTGGCGGCAATATACTGAAAAGAGGCTCTATGGACAATAGTGAAGCAGGCTTCCCTGTTAAACAATTTACAGACGTCCCTGCGGCTGCTACAGAAATCATCATAGTTGGCAATAGTACATCTTTAACTTCTCCGGCATTACCAACTACTATTACGACCAAAGCCCAGCTAGAAGCTGTAATGTTTGAACATGGTGTACAAACACATGCGGAAACTGCAGTCAACCTTTTAGGATCCGGTACCATTACCGGAACTGGAGATGCAGCTGTAAATGTTCCTGTACGCGCAGCTATTTCTCGCATCGAGATTGGAGAAATAAAAGCTAAAACGACCGGTGCCGAATTGCCTTTGGTAGATTTCAAATTAACAGGTATCTATATTAATAATGCTTATACTAAAGTTAGTATAAACTATGCTGATGTCCCTACTCTAGCAACAGATATTCTTCAATACGGGGCTGACGCTATAGAATTTACAGACGGATCATATCCTGTACGTTTCAAAGATGAATGGACGAATGCCAGCGTAACTGCCGATGCATCTTTCAAGCCGCTTAATCCCCTACACAAATGGGCATACTTTATTATGCCGCCTGCAGCAGGTAATGGTACTACTATCGACACCAAAGTTCAGACATCTGTACCTCACATTGTTGCAAAATTAGAAGATGTAACAACAACCAGTGGTAATCTCGGGTTCTCTCCTGCTTTTCTGACAATAACAAAATTGATAGATAGTAATACTACTCTTGAACTGACTCATCTCGAAGCCGGAAAAGTATATAAGATCACATCTATCGATATAGATGGAAAAGATCTGAGTCCGAAACCAGAAACCGGAGCTAGAAATGTTACTGTAACCGTTCAGGTACAAGCATGGGTAGGCGTAGATGTTGAACCGGCTCTATAATCTATAATAGGCGCACTAGACTTAATTATAATTCATGCAGGCAGGCTTTTCTGCCCGCTTGCATGGATTTTTCAAAACGAGGAAATTTAAATAGAAAATAAATGAAACTGTTGAAAGCTCTGCCTGTACTCATTCTTTCGATATTCTTATTTGGATGTATAGGCGACAACATGGACGACTGTCCTCCTCTGAATAATGTCATTTTACATTTCGACTATCCCAGTTTTCCGGATCGTATTAATCGGGTAAATGTTGGTATTTTTGATAAAGATGGAGCACACGTTCTCGATCAACAGATTGACAAAGAAAATCTTAATTCGTTTCAAGGAACATATCTAACGCTCAATACAGGAGAATACACTGCTATTTGTTGGGGCAATGCTTTTGAAGATACGCGTATTACCTGTTTCAATCCTAATTCATTCATACACGATGGGATAATTTCACATCCCAACTATGGTACAGCTCTGCAAATACCGACACATGATTCATTATATTACGGAAAACATGATTTCACGATCACATCCAGAAACAGAGTTGAACATATTGTTTATTTCAAACCTTCACACATCAAAATATATGTATATGTAAAAGGTCTGGCAGCATTATCTACAGACCTCTTACCTGCACACTATCCGGTAGTAAGGATAAACAATCTCAACCCTACCTGCAATTTCGATATGCAAACGGCAGGGACAGGAACGACCTATTACCCTGATATAAAAATAGATAATGCAAAAAAAATAGCTATCGCACGATGCAACACGTTGCGATTTGAAAATGACAACCCTATAACGATAGAACTTTTGGACAATGCTATCGGAAACAACATATTATGTACAGTGGGACTCCGTAAATTTATGGAAGATAATTCTATTACTGTTCAGGAAGGCGAAGAACTGACTATTCCTATACTGATTCTGTTCAAAAATGGAAATGTAACGATAGAACTTCTTAAATGGGAAGAAGTACCTGTTGAACCAGAAATTTAACATAATAGATTAATGATGAAAAAAATATCACCCTATATCATATTAATTCTCTTTATTCTGGGATTTTCCTGTCAAGACAATGACAAATCAAATGACATTGTAAATAAGGGAAATATGAAGACTGTTACGCTCTCATTGAAACTACCCGGAGATATGCGCAAGAATACGTCTTCAGCCACCAAGTCGATGACGGAGGCACAAGAACAAGAAGTAACAACAATCGATGTCCTTGCTTTTATGAACGATGGTAGTGGAAATTATCTATACGCATACAAATCGAAAGGAGAAAATATATCCCTGAACGACGGAGAAGGCACATTCAAAGTAACTCTTGCCGAATATTATAAGTCACAGGTTTTAATCATATTAGCAAATGCATCTGATGAATTAAGCACCGTTAATATTGCGTTGGACGACAATATAAATTCTGTCCTTCCCTTTCTGGTAGCCGGCAGCGATACGGAATGGGATGCAAACAATAACAATTCTGGTACATTACGCAATATTCCGATGTATTGTAAAACAGAGCCTACCGTTATCAACAATACAACCTCGACTTTAGGCACTTTCGACTTAACAAGAATGCTAGCCAGACTGGATATTAGAACAAAGACGGGCATCGCTAATTTTCAGTTGGTAAATGCATGTATATTCAATCGTAAAAACAAAGGATACATAGCTTACAAAGATTACTATTGGGACGGAACAAAAGTAGTGATGGCAGACGTACCAGAAGATGCCACAACAACAAAGTTGAATGATATCCTATATAGTACAGATGCTTCTCATCAAATCACACAAAGTATATATACATTCGAGGCTAAAGGAGTAGAAACCCGGGGTGAAGCTACAGCCATCATTGTTGGCGGCTATTTTGATTATCCGGCTAATTCGTCAAAGGTGACATATTACCGCATAGACATTCCAACAACATCTATCAGAGATTTTAGTGGGGATATTCTTCGAAACCATCTTTATGATATTGAGATACAATCTGTAGACGATGAAGGAGCGGAGACACCAGAAAACGCCTTTGATGGAGAAATAAAAATAAGCGCGACAATCACTCCTTGGAATCTCGCAAAGCAAAATATTATGTTCGAAGGCCAGTATAATCTGACACTGGACAAAGCCACTATCGATTTCAAAAATCATATTGAAGATCAGGAAATAGAAATAAGCACAACTCATCCGTCGGGAATTAGTATAAGCCCTATTGCATACACTGATGAAAACGTGACCGGATGGCTCGAAATAGCACAGCTAAGTGCCAACAAATGGAAAGTATCTACGAATGACGACAACTATCAGGCAAAGAGACAGGCACAAATAACAGTAACTGCCGGTAATATGAACTATGTGGTAAAAGTGGCCCAGAAAGGCTGTGGGGATAACGGAACAGCCGAATTGATGGAAATAACAGAAAACAGTGCTTACTATACCCATTTGTATAACGGAAAATGCTGGATGGTTGAAAATTCGAGAGAAGAAAAACTGTTAAGCGGGAACGAACCCGGCTATGCTTCTGATAAATATGGAGAGGGAGGTACAATCGTAGGCCCTATACCTGGAACAGACAACCATCAACACTACTATACATGGGAGCAGTCAACTCTTGCAGACAACGCGTGTCCACAAGGATGGCATCTGCCTACACAAGTAGAATTCAATGCACTAATCAGTGTGGTTACAGCACAACCTTCCACTTTGGGTAGGTTCTGGATCGGATCCAATTATAATAACAGCATGTCCGGTTACTATATTAAAGCCGATAATGAATGGCACGACTGGAGTATTAGAGGATATTGGTGGTGCTCTTCAATTGACAACAATTCTTACTATTATAGTGGCAACTCCAATAATATAAGTGGACCTGTACTGACTAGCGAAAATAACTGGCTCTCGGTACGTTGTGTAAAAGATTAAGATTCAATTCTATTATAATGACGATTTACATTCACATAGAAAATGAAAAATAAAGCATATAAAATAAGGAATAAAAGCAAGCTAATCTACCTGCTCTTAATCTCTACGTTGCCTCTGATTTTCTCTTGCCGCAACGAAGAGGCCAATATTGAGCCGGATGATACGTCAAAGCATGCCATAAACTTTACATTAAACATTCCGGGATTGAATCTACCATCTACATATTCTATGGATGGTACTAAAGAAAATGAAGTAACTGAAGTCGATGTATTTATATTTAAAGTAAATAATTCGGGAGAGCAGACTTTCATCTATCATAAAGAGGCAACAAATATTAAAAACACAAGTGGCACAGCTAGATTTCACACTGTTATAGAGGAAGATACCGATTGTAATATACTATTGGTGGCAAATGCGCGGACACAAGTTGGTAATATTTTAGGGTCGCTCACAACCGATATATCTACAAAAGTCGATGTCCTAAATCTATTGGAATACTCCTATGAAAACAAATGGGAATCCGATGTCAATGGTATTTATAGAAATATACCGATGACGGCCGAAACAGGCAAGATAGATATAACAATAGGAATGCATATAACAAATGTATCCTTAACCAGAATGCTGGCCCGTATAGATGTAAAGGTAAATGCTGCTGTTACTCCGGCTACATTCGAACTATCTAACATCTATCTATGCAATTATAATACCAATGGGCGAATTGCATCCACTTGGAATACTCTGGGCGAATTAGCTTCCGCAGCCGCAACCAACCCAAATCTTCCTGCTTCCACCGAGAAAAAAACGGGTGTAGAAAATGCAATAAAGTATGAAGCGAACGGAGTAACTGTATTCAGTGGTGAAATATATACATTCGAGGCAAATGCTGCCAGTGACGGTAATGGATATGACCACATCGACCGTAAAGAGGCAACCTGTCTGATTATCGAAGGAAAATATAATGGAGCAAATGAACCTTCTTTCTACCGGGTCGATTTCACTTATCCTGAAGCTGCTACAGGAATCGAAAAGGGAGACTACATGCCTCTACTGCGTAATTACAGATACGAAGTAGAAATAAATAGCGTTACAGGTGCCGGGTTGCCGTCTCTCGAAGATGCACTGGCATCATATATGGCTCATTCTAACCTGGATATTACACCTATAGTATATGATGAGGGCCTCATTAAGGATATTGTTTTCAACGGACGATATATGCTTGGTGTAGATATAAGTGAATTTTTATCTTACTCAGGGAGAAATCTCAATGGGACAGAAGAAGCCTCAAAACTGGTAGTCAATACCAATGAACCGGAAGGTTGGAAAATAAAAATCACTGATAAAAATGGTAAAACAAATCCCGATTGGCTGAGAGTGACCAACAAACAAGGAAACTCAGGTACTACCCAGATAGGTTTGATTATAAATACCATGGCAGCAGACAAGGCAGAAATTGGATATCTGGATATCTTGGCCGGAAATCTGACAAAAAGAATAACTTATTATAGTGTTGATCCTCTTTTCGAGTTTAAGGATCTCACAGACGGTGAAACTATCGATTTCGGCGCAGCAGATCAAAGCATGATTTACAATGTTAAGTTCAGAACGAATGCACGCTGGAAGTATTCTGCATCGGATAATACAAATAACAATGCCTTTCCAAACACAATTTTAAGTATGTCGCATCCATTAGAAGCTCCTTATAATATCGGGGGAACTTCAGCTAAGATAGCAGACATTACATTTCATTTTATGCCATCGATAGACGATACTCCTGTTGCAGGTACAAAGTTCTCCACGACACTGACATTCTCGACAAACTATACCGGTGATTCAGGGAACGATGTTGTGAGAACACTCACATTCAAAAGGACGGTTCCTGCATATGTCGGCCTGTTCAGTATGGAACCAAATGATATAGACTTACCATCTGCCGGTTCTGTAGTAAAGATTACAGCCACAGCGAACGTAGCATGGAGCGGAATAGCAAGATATGCAGACAACAGTATGCTTGCATCTACCGGTTCCACAACTGTTCCCGCTACTCCGAAGAATTCCGGTTTTTCAAACGTTGCAGTACGAGAGAATCTCGAATCTACAGCCCGTGTTATTAATTTTTACATTAAATATGCCGATACTAATGGCGTATCACATGAGTCGTATGTAGGTCAGTTGATACAGAAAAAAACAGGACAATAAATATAATAGATGAAAAGAAACATATCATATCCAATATTAGCGTATACATGCATAATAGTATTACTATTTGCTATATCGTGTTCCCATAACCAATCCCAATCACATGAGAATTACTCTGATATAGAAGACAGATACTACCAGTTGAAATCTGTAAATACAGATACCGAAAAGGAAGTACTGAAGGCATATGTATGTGATACTTTAAACTTCGCAGAACTGTATGATTCACCAGTATGGGATAAGTTTATTGAAGACTGGATAAGCCTGTTCAGTAAAAATCCGGCTCAAGCGTTTCCGACCGATGAATTTACATATATATCCAAGAGGATAATAGAGCGCACTGCTATAGAAAACCCTGAAATTATCGAATCCTTAGTCCGCAAATCAGCAGAAGTCTTAATCGGTATAAATCAAGAGAAAATAGCTGCTTGTATCGTAGCATATTCCAATGGGATAAATATAAGCGCGAACGACGACAGCGAGATAGCCATGCGTCTACTCACTGCAATGATGCTGCGTGGAACAAAAGCCCCCGCCCTTATAGGATTGGAATGGATCGGAAATAAGGAGAAACTCGTCATTTTCTATGATAGTAATTGCCCCGACTGTAAATCATTATTGTCAAATATAACCGACAGGTATGAAGAATTATCGGAGAAAGGAATAGATATAATCAGTTTGTCGGCAGACACCGACAAAACACTATATACGAAATATGCCGAAAATTTCCCGTGGAAAAATAAACTGTGTGATTATCAATCATTCAGTAGCGGGAATTTTAAGAATTACGGAGTAGCGGCAGTTCCCATAATGTATTTGATCGATTCTGACGGACTAGTTGTAGACAGGTTCGATACATTAGAGGAAACCGATCTGCTTCATAAAGAATCTGATATAAAAATAATAAACGATGAAAAGAAAGCCCTTCGCTAATACTATGATTCATAAAAATTTGTCTTCATCCACATATTGGAAACACCGAAGTTGAAGATATGTGTAGTTTTGTAAAGTCTGAAATCCTGTGAGTCGGGAGATTCGCAGGATTTATTAAAAAAAGGAAATTAATCTCTTCTAAAACAATAATATCAATGACAATTGGCAGTAAAATATTCAAATCAGCGATAATTATATTAACAGCAATACTATCAGTATCCTGTATATATGATGAAGATATGCCTCCTGCAAACAGGATAATACTCGTATATCTGGGGGGAGATAATAGTTTGTCTGACGAAGTTTATGAAAAGATAGAAGCTATCCGTCTTGGCTGGAACAAAGACAATGAGGGTAAACTTTTGATTTATAGCGACCCGTCCGATGCATCTCCACAACTGATAGAAATATGCACATGTCATAAAGGAAATCCTATAATAGAAATTATCCATACATATGAAGAAGAGAATTCTGCAGACAGTAAGGTTTTCGGCCATATCATCAATGAAGTAAAAGTAATGTATCCGGCACCATCATATGGCCTCATCCTATTTTCTCATGCTTCAGGATGGCTGCCTCAGGAAACATTGAAAAATCCCAAATCAGTATTAAACGATAATAAACAGGAAATGGATATCACCGATTTTGCCAATGCTATACCTGACAGTTGCTTCGATTTTATAATCTTCGAGGCCTGCTTTATGGCTGGTATTGAAGTAGCATACGAGCTTAAGGATAAAACAGATTATATACTGGCTTCTTCTGCCGAAATAGTTTCCCCTGGTTTTACTGAGATTTACAAACAGTCTGCTATAGATTATTTGTTTGAGTCTTCTGCTAACCTGAAAGGATTTGCCCAGTCAGCATTTAATTATTTCAGCTCGCAATCAGGATTTCTCAATTCTGCTACACTGAGTATAATAAAAACATCCGAGTTAGACGCTTTAGGCAATATTGTAAAAAAGAGCTACAATACCGACAAAACTTTCGATATAGGTACAATTCAGCATTTCGACAGATATACATACCACCTCTTCTTTGATTTCGAAGACTATTTCTCATCATATCTTGAAACTGAGATACAAAGACTGGAACTATCAGAGGCTATTAATTCCTGCATTATTTATAAGGCGGCTACCCCTCTATTCATGGATGGATATAATGGTTTTGAAATAAAAAGACACTCGGGATTAACTACATATATCGAACAAGAACAATTTCCGTATCTAAATACTGAATATCAGAAGTTGAAATGGTATCGAAAGATATCGGGCAATTGATTGACTAAAGGTAAATATCCGTAAATGTAAGGAAAACCAAAAATATAAGAGATAAAAATGATAAAGAGGTTGTTAAATACACGAAGTTTAAAGATCGTGTTGTTTGGGTCGATATTGTTACTCGGCACAATAAACAAAGCAAGTGCCCAATTTTATTCGGTTAAAACAGATATGCTGGGCCTAGCTACCACGACACTGAATATTGAAGGTTCGGCCGTTGTGAGTAACCAATGGACTCTACATTTACATGTACAATATAATCCATGGACATTTCCAGACAATAAAAAGATGAAAAACCTGACATTCCTGCCGGGTACACGCTACTGGTTCAATGAAACTTACAGTTACAGTTATTTTATAGGATTCAACGCAATCATCAGCAGGTATAATGTCGGCGGATTATTCGGAAGCGATTACCGCTACGACGGGATGGGCTACGGAGGAGGAGTCTCATTTGGTTTTTCAAAACCCATACGAAGGCAATGGAATCTGGAGTTCGAATTAGGTATAGGGGGTGTATATTCCAATTACGATAAATATCCTTGTATAAAATGCGGGGAGAAAATAGACGAAGGGTCAGGATTCTTTCTGTCCCCGAATAAGGCTGCGATAAGTTTGGTTTATTTATTCTGATATAAAGGATTTATGAAAAGAGAAGATTATAAAAACATTGAAGGAAAAAAGAACGCGACAAATGTTATAAAACCACTAAAATCTTTAGCTTACAGCATATTGACTATAAGTTCGATTTCGCTGGCTGTAATGTCGTGCCGTTCGGATAAAATAATGACAGAAGCACTTTACATGCAATATAAAAATGTGAAGTTGGAATTACCGCCGGGAGACGAAATAGGTGACTCTTTCTCTTCAGGTGGCATGCTCTCCGAGGTAGTTAATTATACAAATAAGGAAGATAAGGCGAGCAATGAAGCAACGTATAACACTGCTAACAAGTTAGATGCAAATACTGTCTACCGGTTAAATGAGGTAGTAGTAACTTCGCGTTCAAGCTTCACACCCGAACGCGATGGACGGGTATCGGTCAATTTCCTGGTACGGGTACCTAAAGAATTAATTTCATCGAACTGGAGCATAACCCTTAGCCCCCAACTATTACACAACGATTCTGTAGTACCATTAAAGGATTTAATAATAAAAGGTGAGGATTTTTATAATAAACAACAGAGTGGCTATGATGCCTATGACGAATATCTGGCATCTATAGTCGACAAAAAAGATTATGACAGTGTATTTCTTGACAAGCAAGGCATAGCCAAAGATATATATGACCGCCAGAGCCTCTATCTCGGCCTATATAAATCTGAATGGAACGACATGATGGATTATCAGAAATGGAAAAAGATGCTGGAAAGCCGTTATATGACATTCAATGTCAAGCAAGAAGCTAACCGTCTTGCCCTATGGCACAAATATCAGAGAGAAGCAGAATTCCTTAAAGTAAAAAATCTGGCTACAGATAAAGATACGACAGGTATAAGTGCGAACTACAATAAAAAATTTGAAAAACGGGCCGGATTATTGCCTCAATACAGATTAAAACGGGAAATCAAAGAAAAATCAGTACCCCGGAAATTTAAAGAAGTGCATGCAGAAGGTCATACAGTGGAAGATATCAAAAGTCATTCGGTGAGCGAAAGAGATTCTGTCGATATATCAAAGCACCGTTATTTCTATAACAAAATTATAGAGAACGAGATGAAAGACAGTCTCAAGAACTATAAATTCAGAGAACTGGTACCATATGAAATCCGCAAGGATGTCAAATTGGATAGTATAGCTGATACCGGTTCAGATTTTATATATCTCTATAATCACGAATATCCTGTCACTGCCGGATTGAAGAAGATCCGTATTACAATGAAAGGACATGCCAGGGCAATAGACGAGAGTGGATATACTTTCCCGAGAATGGATACGCTCACATACCTGATATCATCTATAGACCAACTAATAGATACGACACTAACGATAAAGAAGACCAAATTGTATCGTAATATGTATAGTCTTTTGACTATTTATCCAAAATTCGCAACGGGCAAAGCTGTATTCAATGTACGCCATGAAAATAACAGGATGCAAATTGATACACTTATGAGTACTTATAATGTTTTCACAAAGGAGAAAGGGTTGGACATGGATAGTGTGGTAATGACCGCCTCTACTGCTCTTGACGGATCTTTCGACAACAATGCATACCTGAGTAAACAACGTGTGGAAGCAATCAAAGACCATCTGAACAAAACATATGGAGGCAGCATAGATGTGGAAAATATTTTCAAAATACGGTATATAGGCGAAGATTGGAACGGGCTGGTAAGACTGCTCCAGAAAAGAGATGATATTGAACACAAAGGCGAAATATTGCATATGATCTCGAATGCGACATTCCCGGATGCCTGTGAAGAGGAAATCAAAAAACTGTATAAAGAAGATTATAGAATCATACGCGATTCCATTTATCCGAAACTGCATAAAATAGAACTGGCATTCAATATGAGCCGTCCGGGAATGGAAGCAACTGATTCTATACAAAGTGAATTCCGAAGCGAATATTATGAAGGCTTACGCTTACTGAAAAACCGTCAATACTGGGACGCTCTGGAAATATTAGCCAATTATCCGGATTACAATACAGCATTGTGTTTTACCAGCATGGGATATAACGACCGGGCCTATAATCTGCTGATACAGTTGGAACAGACAGCCAATGTAAACTACCTTTTAGCTATCGTTTGTTTCCGTTTGAATAAAAAAGAACTAGCTGTAGAATACTTATTAAAAGCCTGTGAACTGGATAATTCTAAAATATACAGAGCACCACGGGATATGGAAACCAAAAGCCTGATAAATATATATAAATTAAAACCTAAGTTGGATAAGATAGAAGCTGACGCTGCTATTTAGGTCTGGTTGTTGAAGACGACAGAAAATCCAAAAATAAAAACTCTCTAAGTTAAACACTTAGAGAGTTTTTTATATAATTACCATTTATTCATATGTATCTTTTTATCATCATACTTGTCCTTCACACTTTGTGGTCCCATCGGATAACCTACCGGGATGACCACTAATGGTAATATATGAGAAGGCAAGCTTATATTTTTGCTTACTGTCCCCATGCGGTCCGGGTAAGGATAAGCAGCAGTCCACACTGCACCTAAGTCTAATGCTTCGGCCGTTAATAAGATATTTTGAGTAGCTGCAGAACAATCCAGATACCAGTAAGAGGATTTTGTAGTATCGCCACAAACTACAATAGCCATAGGAACCTGAGAAAGCATTTTAGCTGTAGGTAGCTCCTCTGCCAACTTGTCCAAAATATCTCTGTTGTTTATAATGATAAACTCCCACGGACGGGTATCTTTACCCGAAGGGGCAGCCATTCCGGCCCTTACCAGAGCTTTAGCATCTTCATCCGATACAGGCCTGTCCTTTATAAAACTTCGGACACTCTTTCTTCCATGTATAACCGAAAGCACCGTTTCCTTCTTTGATATTGTGCCATTATCCGATCCGTTACAACCTGAAAATAGCATAATTGTAATAAATGTACCGAGTAATATAAATTTACTTTTCATATTTATTTATATTGAATTAATATTGCCAGTGATCCTCTAAAACCACCGGCAATATATATTTTTTAAAACTGTTCTCTTATCAGATCATGTCTGATTTATTATTCTTCCCATTTTGCAATGATAGACATCCGATCATAAGAGTATGCGCTGAAGATACCTAAAGCGCCTCCTTTGATATTCGTTGTCGGATTGTTCAGAGAATTCTCAGCCTGGCTCAGATTTTCGTAAAAAGTATGCGACGGTTTATCTACACTCTGAAATTCGATCAACAACTCGTCATTCTGTTGGATAGGATCAACATCGTCATTCGACGAAAGTACTGTAAGCGGCATGTGCATATCGCTACCATCGGAATTTTCAGTGTCTATCACAATCTCCCCTACATCTGCCCGTTGTTTACCATTTATGTAAACCAAGCAACGATAATACTCGTTCTCTTTGCCAACAGGATCTGTAAAATGCACCACCGGTAAGCCATAGTCCATAGCTAAAATCTTAGTTATCGTAAGCGAATCGATTTTCACCTGTTTCGGCATCCTCGATGTAGCCGTATATTCCTTCCCTTCATAGTTTACAGATAAACTGTATGTCCGCCCCTCTTCACCTTTCAGTTCTTGAGCTACATACCATCCGGTATTATCCTGCTCCAGTACTTCGGAATTTCCGGCATCGTCCGATATTTTGACAATGGCGCCTTTCAGAAACGGATAACCGCTATTATCGCTAAAATCCAATGTTTGGCTTACACGTACCATTGCCAAGGTATTTTGCGGAACCATCCCTTCAATTACTATACGCGGAGGAACCGTACGGAGATCTACATCAATTTCTTTCTCGCAGGAATAGGCTGTAAAGATTAATAATACTATTGCAGCCGTCAATTTACATATTTTGAATATATTGGTCATAATATCTTATTAATTGGAGTTAAAACTTAAAATTCCATGTAATTGAAGGAACGAACCTGAATAACGAATACTGATAAGCCGATGTCTTGCTTGTATCATCATTATTAGTACGGAAACGAATCATATAAGCATTTTCTCTACCATAAGCGTTATAAAGGCTGAACGCCAACTCAGATTCGAATTTCGAAGTCTTTTTCAGCAGGCAGGTAGCACCCAGGTCCAGACGGTGATAATCCGGCATACGGTAACCGTTTCGTTCGGCGTAATACATTACATCTTTCCCATTTATCTGATATTTACCACTCGGGTAAGTAATAGCATTACCTGTATAATATACCCACGCGGCAGACAACGTCCACTTGCGGTTCAGCTCGTAAACTCCCACAATAGAGAGGTCATGCGTTCTGTCCTGATAAGCATTATACCATTCGCCATCATTTATTCCGTCGATCTTTTTTTCCGATTTGGATAGCGTATAACCAACCCATCCGGTAAGTCGTCCCAACCTTTTCTTAAACATCAGTTCGAGGCCATAGGCACGGCCTTTCCCATACAGCAATTCAGTTTCCACTGCATTGTATGTCTGAAAGTTAGCGTTATCCTTATAATCTATCTGATTCCGCATATCTTTATAATAAGTCTCTACGCTGAATTCAAACATATTATTGGAAAAATTTCGGAAATAACCAATAGAAACCTGGTCGGCAATCTGAGGTTTAATATTATTCGAACTCGATGTCCAACGGTCGAACGGTGTACCTTGTGCGGCATATGTCAACAAATGCATATTCTGCACTGTACGTGCATAAGCAGCCTTAACAGAAGATACTTTATTGAGTTTATAAGCTGCTGATAAGCGAGGTTCGAGATTCACGTAAGTTTTCACTACTTTACCTCCTTTATACCACACACTGTCGGTCACATTATTCTCTTCATCCAGATTATAAAATTCACCTTTACCCAACGCCATAAATGCAGATAAACGCAGACCATAGATAACCTCCAGTTTATCTGAGAGTTTTATTTCATTAGAGGCATATATTGCATTTTCGGAAGAATAACGGTGAAGCAGGTTCAATGAATTATCTTGCTCGGCATTCAGTTCATAATCGCCGGGACCTATATCATGATAGGTTGAACTTAACCCCATTTTCCACAGACTATTTTTATTTGGCTGAAAAATAAACTCTTGCCTTACTCCGTAATCTTTTATCTTAGCTCTACCATTCATATCCATTCCTATTTCCATTCCGAAATAGTAGTTATACTGGTTGTAAAACACGGATGTACTGGAGTTCCATTTGTTATTGATAACCCTGTTCCATTTCAGATTACCGAACATATTGCCCCAATTGATTTCAGCAGCATCTTTCAACACCATTTTATCCCTCCCCAGATATCCGGAAAAAGTGAGCTGGTCTTTGTCCGATAAACTAAAATGCACTTTGGCATTCAGGTCATAAAAATAGAGATAAGCGTTTTGTGCGTCTTTAGCACCTGACAAACGTGCCATAGCATCGGCATAGGTACGTCTGGCTCCAATGAGGAACGACGACTTACCTTTTTGAATGGGGCCTTCAACATTCAGCTTGGATGAAATAAGCCCGATGCCTCCGGATACATGGTAATCCTGATTGTCGCCGTTACGTTGCTGCACATCGAGTACCGAAGCCAAACGCTCCCCATAAGGAGATGGCATAGAACCTTTGTATAAGGTTACATCACGAAGCACATCTGAATTGAAGGTAGAAAAGAACCCCATCAAATGCGATGCATTATATAAAGGTACATTATCCAACAGTATCATATTCTGGTCGGCGCTACCTCCCCGTACATAAAAGCCTGAGCTTCCTTCTCCTGCACCCTGTACACCGGGTGTAAGCTGGATCGTTTTAATAATGTCGCGTTCCCCCAATAGTACAGGCAATTTATTTATTTTCTCTATCTCGAGCCGCTCTACCCCTGTCTGCGGTGATGAAACATTGGCGTCGGCACGTTCACCCGAAACAACTATCTCTTTTAATCCGATAGCAGATTGCTTAAGTTCTATTTCCTGACGCATATCTTTAGAGAGAGAAATCTCAATTTCCTTTTTTTCGTAACCTATGTACTCTATTTGTAGAGTATAATTCCCTTTAGGTAGTGTTAAGATATAATCTCCTTTTTCGTCGGAAGCAACACCCCTGCCCTGATTATCCTTCACTATTATGGGAACTCCGATCAACGATTCTTTTGTCTGCGAATCGTAAACTACTCCTTTTATTTTATAAGTCTGGGCATTTGTAAAATTTGAAAATAAAAAGAAGAAAATCAGCCCAAAGAAAAAAACAAACCGCCCTCTTTGGGTTGAGTTAAAATGTAATGTCATACGTTAATTAGTTTAATATTAGTACCTAAATTACTCATAGGTCAAAATTACCTCTTCAATCACCTATACACAACGATAAATCGATGAATTAATTTTATTTCCCGACGAACAATTTAGAATTATCTGTTAAATTTTCATTTTTAGCAGGAAGCAGAAAACAGCGATCAGTTGACAAGTAAACGAGATACAAGATTAAAACTTGTCTACTGGTTTGCTTGTCCACTTGTATCTGTTTTTGTTAAAACCTGACACATCTGACACTTTTTTTTAATTTTTTCGGTTGTCATATTTTTCTTCTTTTTATGTTCGGCTTTTCTTTTTTGTGAAGAAGTCAGTACTTTCATATTCCTTTCCATATGTTCGTTTTTCGGAGGGTACTCCGTGATTGCCGCGACACAAGTTTCCAATATTTCTTCTACTGTTTTTTGTTCCATACCATTATCTGCTGCTTCTGTTTTTTCCAAAGTCCCGGCTTCATACTTCATTGTGCATTCTTTAGCAGGGTTCTCCTCCCCTTGCGAAGACCGGGAGAGGACATTCTTCTTATCCTGTCTGTTCAGCAACATCTTTATTGTTCTCAGATCTGGTGGACACTCTTTTTTGGTAATTATCTTTTGCTTAAAGACAAGTTCACCTGCATGTTCACCGGGGACATAAATGTCTTTTTCCACCGTTGTGTAATAACCTTCGAGCTTCTTTTTCAACGATGCATGAACCATCGTCATCAGTTCGGCTTCACGGCGCACTACCGCTTGTTCCACTTCGTGACGAAAATCGTCTTTGGTATTCATCCAACTATAAAAAGTCTCCCTGCTGATGTTTACCGCTTTGCATACCTGCGATACGGTAAAAAACTCATCTTCAATCAGGGTTACAATCTTTTCGGTCAGTTCTGCTCCATACTTCGCCATAATGTTTTTGCAGTATAGATAAATAGAGTTTTTATTTATGCAGAATTTTAACACTTTAAAAGTAATTAGCAGATTTCAGGAAGATTCCTCAGCACCCTCCTCTCTCTGCTTCCACTCAATGCAATCGCGCAGGAGCGGTGGATCACTTATTTTACAAGACCAAAGGTATGAATAATTAATCCGATGAAAGAAATATCTGTTATAAACTAATATTACATGAATATAAGAAATCCCGGTCGGTAGCTACTAACGCGACTGCAAATAAGTAACTCACAATAAATCTTAATAAAAATTTAACACATACAGACAAAATAAAATATACCATGACAATAAACATATCATGGTATACTTAAAAAAAAACGGAAACCTAAACCTATCTCTTTTTACTTAAATTTTAATTATCCAATTGTTGTAAAGCATACGCATAAGCGCCATACATAACTGCTTCACTGGTCCCTATATGTGATATAATTACACCTGTCTTTTTCGATTTATTATAATAAACCAGTTCATCACTTCCGGGAACTTTCACCTGTATATCTTCATTTTGTAAAAACTTACATCTGTCCTCTTCATCCATCAGATTATATATATCCATCTGAGTTTTTGAGAAAGAAGCTCCACCGAACATCCTTACGTTTCCCTGCAATTCTTTTATTATACCATTAAGTATATATTTCGAAGCCCCTGTGAGTCCACCGCCGATAACAAGAATACCATCTACAATAGTAAGAGCATAGGTCATCACATCACCTATCATTTCACCCATCTCCTCGAAACTCCTGATAGCAGCTTCGCGATTGCCTGGGATATTTCCTTCTGCTATATCATATATATCTTTGGGACTGAGATGCATGCTATCCTTCCCCGATAATTCCTGATAAACCCTTTTGACAGCACGTATACTTACACTTTCTTCGACTATATATTCCGGGTATTTCTTGTTTTTCATTATCCATACATCGCCACCACATCCGTTATCTCCGGTAAGAAGTGTCTTATTTATAACTACTCCTGCGCCAAACCCTGTTCCTAATGTTACCCCTAACAAGTTTGAATAACGTTTTGGATTTCCGGCATTTCCCAGCCAGTAATTAACCATCGGTAATGCTCCATGCAACGCTTCACCATATGCAAATAAATTTCCATCGTTATTGATATATACCGGTATTTTAAATTTATTGTGAAGATACGGGCCTAATGCGACACCGTTACGAAAAGCGTTAAAGTTGGGTAAGTCTCCGATTATTCCATTCTTATAGTCGGCAGGCCCCGGAAATGCAAAGCTTATAGCCACAGGTTCGGCTGCCAGTCCTGCCTTTATCGTTTCAAATCCATGCACCAACACTTCCAAACATTTATCCAAATCGTCAGAAACAGCAGGCAGAACCAGATGCTCTCCAACTTCCTTATATGCCTGAACAGCTGAGAATACAAAGTTTGTTCCTCCTGCATCGAGTGTTAATACTATCCGTTGATCGTTAATATACATAACTATGATTTTTTCTCAAATTTAAGTGATAATATGTAGATATAAGCTGCACTTAGCAATAAAACGCCGAAACTGATGCCGAGTCCGAAATGTTTTGCCACAACGCCCACCAATGGTGTTACTACAGCACCTCCGGCAACCCCCATTATCATCAATGATGATATTTCGTTTGCTTTTTGCGGACGATATTGCATAGCAACTGAAAATATGATGGAAAACACATTGGCACATGTCAGACCGATTATAAATACGGCAGCAAACAATAACCATTTATCTGATAAAAACATGAGCATAAGAAATGCAGGAACCGCAATCAGCATATTGATTTTCATAAACTTCGATGGATTAATCTTCAGAAGAAGAATCGAACCTAAAAAAGCACCAAACGTTCTTGCCCCGAAATAAAGGCTGGAACCTAATGTGGCATCGTCGGTAGTAAAGCCTAATCTTTGCTCCAATAATTGGGGTGTATTTACATTCATGCAGACGTCGATACCCACTATTAACAAAATACCAAGGAACATCTGTAATATAAGGCTGTCTTTCAGTAATCCTAATGTATTGCCAAAAGAAGCCTGCTTAGTATCCACGTTTTCTTCCCTCTTGATAGGCACCAAGTACAACCAGATAAACGAAACAAGCGATGTAATAGCAAACACAAGCAGAATAAGTTTCCAATCCCCGTAATTCTTCACGGCCATGCTGGCTATAATAGGCCCTACGAAGGAAGACACAGCCTTTATGAACTGTCCGAAAGTCAAAGTCCCGGCCAGCTTACTATCATGCACAATACTAGCGACCAAAGGGTTCAGTGAGACCTGCAAGATAGTATTCCCAATACCCAGCAGGGCGAATGAGAAAATCACCACATAGAAATCGTAGAAGAGAAAAGGTAATATCAATGAAATACATTCAATAAGAATAGCCAGTAGTACGGTTTTCTTCCGTCCTATGCGGTTCATCAATAATCCGGTAGGTATGGAAAATATCGCAAACCAGAAAAATACCATCATCGGTATAATGCTGGAAGTCAGTTCATCAAGGGAAAAGTCCTTTTTCAGATAATTGGTCGAGAGGCCAACTATATCCACCATTCCCATTACAAAGAAACTGAACAGGATAGGTATAAGTATTTTGATGCTATTTGATTTATTTTCAGTCATAAGCTTAGCTCTATATTGTTAAAACCGTACATACGCTTTTATTACAATACACTCCTGCCCCACCGATTTTCCTGTCGGGGTAATCGTATATTCACCCAATGCCGCCGGTATTATAAATGTTTCTGCATAATGCACAACAAAAGGTTCGAACACCCCTTTAGGGTCTTCTATTATAACTTCCTCACCTTCTACCAGGTTCAATACATTTACGCTATTATTGGTTTTATGAGATGTCTTTTTCGAAAAACGGAATCTTCTTGTCTCAATAAATTCGTTGGGGTGCAATCCGGTTTTTTCTTCCAACCACCCATCGCCTTCAGATACAGTAGAACATATATTCACCAGATTCTTATGTGTGTATTCCGTATCCCTTGTCCAGTCAATTACTTTTTTACCTCTTTCTACATTTATGGGGCGGGGTTTTCCATCAAGGCCCAATCGCTCCCAGTCCCAGAGTTTAAATGTAAATAGGTTGGGTGTAGAACTTATTTCGAGCACAACCCCTTGTGGTCCGGAACAATGAACAGTTCCACTCGGTATCAGAAAATGATCGTGTTTTTTAGCAGGGATCTTATTAGCATATTTGTCTGCGTCGAATACGATCTCACCTCTTTCCGCCTTTTCCAGGTCACGAATCATTTCGTCTTTGTCTATCCCTGTTTTCAGTCCAAGATATACAACAGCATCTTCTTTGGCATCAACCATGTAGTAACTCTCGTCCTGTGTATAATGTATACCAAAAGATTCGTGCACGAACTGTGTTGTCGGATGTACCTGAAGGCTCAGGCTTCCACCCTGTACTGTATCCAGAAAATCGAAGCGGATAGGAAACTCCTTTCCAAAGCGGGATTCGACAGGCTCTCCTAATAATTCACGGCTTTTCAGGAACACCACATTTACTGCGGGCATCTCAAACAGGGTTCCACTGACATTCAAGAATAGACTATTTTCTTCAGGGACACAATCGAAACACCACCCATAATTCACATTATCCTTATCCAAATCGAATGTCTCTCTCATCCACTGGCCACCCCATGGCGCCGGATCAAAAAACGGAACTACCCGGAAAGGTTTCTTTATGGTTGCTTCGATACCACTGAAGAAAGTTTCCTTGTCTATCATTTTTGGATGTTCCTTCACATGAGTGTCTACCCAATACGAAACCCTGTTATATAAGGTGTTCTTATGTGCATCACATATTTTCCAATCGTTAAAGTATCCCCGCTTATGCTGCAAAGAAGTGGCTTCATTTCTGTCGTCCAGCCCCAGAGCCATAATACTGCGTGAACGGAATCGCTGCTGTATCTCCCATCGTGCCATATCAATATATACAATACAGGCTGAATCCGGAACAACAAGTGACGCTCCGCTACCGACGACAATCACAGTACCTATACAGTTTTTAATCTGATTTCGGGCTTTCGTTAATTTCTCCGTATCGAAATAGTCTACCATCGACAGGTTAGTCATATAACCGAACAAGACATCATCTGTCATAAACCGCTCTGTCATTTTTCGGATTTCATCTTCCGATTTAAACAAATCCCTTGTATTAAATATCAAGTCAGGTTCTATAGCATTGACATGTGATATTACTTCATCTTCATGAACACCTACATACATATCTATACCAATAACAGAACATGTATTCAACGTACCTTTTAATGACTGCAAAATATCTCTCCATCCCTCTATTATAGCACCTTTGATCTTTGTTGCGGGATATTTGTCATAATTGGGCTTCCTCATAGTATATCATTTATAAATATTATTCAAAAAACAATATATGTTCATACATATATATCATTGTGCAAATATATACATCTTTTTTTGTTTACCAATATTTTTTTATGTTATTTTGTAAAACTGTTGAACAATTCATATAAACAAGAAGCTATGAAAATAGAAGTTAATCGTGAAAGCTCAAAGCCTCTTCATCTGCAAGCAGAGGAATTCCTTCGGAGGTTGATAGACGAAGAAGAATACAAAAACGGGAAGTTGCTGCCCAAAGAGATTGAATTGTCCAAACAATTTAATATATCCAGGAACACATTAAGGCAGGCGATTAACAAACTTGTATTCGAAGGACTTCTTGTACGCAGAAAAGGCTATGGCACCAAAGTCGCCCGGAAAGGCTTTGTCGGTGGCGTGAAAAACTGGCTGAGTTTCTCACAGGAGATGAAAATGCTGGGGATAAAGATTAAGAACTTTGAGCTTTTTATCGGAACTCAAAAGGTATATAAGGAAGTAGCTGATTTTTTCAATGTGGAAGTGGATACACGTTGCCTGAAACTAGAACGGGTTCGTGGTAGCGAAGAATATCCCTTCGTATATTTCATATCTTATTTCAATCCCAGCATACCTCTTACGGGAGAAGAAAACTTCAACATTCCTCTGTACGAATTGTTAGAACATAATTATGATATAGTCGTTAAAACATCTAAAGAAGAGATATGTGCCAGATTAGCCGGAGACTTTATAGCCGATAAACTGGAAATATCACCCAACGACCCTATACTGATTCGAAAACGTTTTGTATATGATATCAACGATGTACCGATAGAATACAACATCGGTTACTACAGAGCTGACAGCTTTACATATACACTGGAAGCCCAAAGATAAAAGCCTTCTTAATACAAAATAAAAGCCTTCTCTTCAGAAGGCTTTTTCTATATAGTTTCTTTTATTTTTCTTCATCTATTAGATATTTATTTAATATATTTGCATATGTATATACATATAGAATATACTTCGATTTTATTTAATATATCATGAAAAATTCACCTTTATATGCTTTACTTGGTATCTCCGCATGCATCAGCAACGGAATCATAGCCCAAGACATAAAAAAACCGATGAATATCTTGTTCATCATGACCGATGATCATGCCTTTCAGGCATTAAGCGCATATGGCCATCCTATTTCGAAGCTTGCTCCTACTCCCAATCTGGACCGGATAGCGCAAAACGGAATGCTCTTTAATAATGCATTTGTAGAAAACTCAATTTCTACTCCCAGTAGAGCAACGCTGTTGACAGGAATGTATAGCCACCAACATGGGCAAACACACCTTGGTTACGGATTAAAGCCCAACAAAAAATTCTTTGTAGAGTATTTGCAAAATGCAGGCTATCAGACCGCATTGTTCGGCAAATGGCACTTGAGCGCTCAACCGAAAGGATTTGATACATATAAGATATTTGATGATCAGGGCGAATATTACAATCCAAAGTTCAGAACACCGGAATCGGACGGAAAATATATACAAGAAGAGGGTTATGCAACCGATCTTGTAACTGATGATGCTTTGAACTGGCTTATATTCCGCGACAAAAACAAACCGTTCTGTGTATTGGTTCATCACAAAGCTCCTCACCGAAACTGGATGCCCGACCTCCAATATCTCGAGTTGTATGAAGACGTTGAATTTCCCGAACCGGCTACTTTATTCGATAATTATAGTACCAGAGGCGAACAGATGAAAACACACGAACTTTCTGTTGCCAAGCATCTCGGATATGCCTTCGACCTGAAAATTTCCCAACTGCAAAACGAACCGACACTGGATTATATCAAAGCGAGCTTTGACATGGCTATAAGTACATTAACACCTGAGCAACTCAGAGTATGGAACGAATCGTATGATAAAAAAAATAAGGACTTCCTTGCTAACAGGCCGGAAGGAAAGAAACTCACCCAATGGAAATACCAACGATATATCAAAGACTATTGCCGCACAATAAAAAGTGTGGATGTCCAGGTGGGCAGATTACTTGACTACCTGGAAAATAATAACCTTATGGAAAACACGATTATTGTATATACTTCCGATCAGGGTTTCTATCTGGGAGAGCATGGGCTCTATGACAAACGCTTCATGTACGAAGAAGCTTTCAGAACACCGCTTATTATCGCTTTACCGGGAGCAAAAAAAGGGACAAAATGTACAGAACTTGTTCAAAATATAGATTATGCACCAACCCTTCTGGATGCCGCCGGAGTTAATAAACCCGATGACATGGCCGGAGAATCACTGATCCCATTATTGACCGGAACTTCTGATAAATGGAGAGATAATCTCTATTATCAATTCTATGATTATCCCGCTGTAGGAATGACACGCAAGCATTACGGAATACGGGACAAAAGGTATAAACTTATACATTGGTACGGCAAAGGGGAAATCAACGACAAGGATATTGATAGCTGGGAATTATATGACCTGAAAAAAGACCCGACAGAAGTTAATAATGTGTATAATGATAAGAAATATTCGAAGGTAAGAGAACGGCTTCATATACTTCTCGAAGAGAAAAGAAAAGAATTGAAAGTTACAGAATAGTATCTGAGGCCATATAAAAAGAAAACGGTAAGATTAATCTTACCGTTTTCTTTTTATACTCTCATTTGTTGTTTTAACTAGCTGGAATAGAAACTTCTTTTACCTCGGTATAATTATAACGATTTGTTGCATCAAACGTAACAGAGGTGCGTACCCCGAATCTGATAAAATACTTTCGGGCATAGTCCGGGAAAGACTTTGATGCCGACGAAGTATTTATTGTAAAAGTAGTTCCGTTAGGTCCTAAAATTTCAGAAGCTCCCACTCCCATTTTGGCAGGGTCACATTTAACTGAGTAATTAGGGCTATAACTAAAATCACCTACATAATCGGTTTCGCTTATAAATAACCAACCTTCGACCAGAGGTTTCTGATATGTTGCATTATCAGATCCATATGTAACTTTCACCTTTACTGTTACCGTTCTGTCTGTATTTACAACCGGTTCTCCATCCCATTCTATCTTGAGGATAGGTTCTACCTCATACGTTTTTTCCACTGTACCGCTAATGGTCATTTTCTCTTCAGGTAGCGGTACGAATGCACCGGACGGTATAATTCCATATTCACCTTTGAATATCTTTGTATTATTGAATGTTCCATCCATTTTACAATTAAAATCGTATGGTTGAGGCGTATCACTCCAGCTATACTCCATCATACGGATGCGTACACCTGTATTCCCAATAGCTGTCTGAAAAGGCTTATTTGTTCCTTTTTCTACAAACTTACCTCTGAATGTCTCTTTAGGCTCAGGATAATTGTCATCAGCGCACGATGCCATTCCCAAGAACATCAATAGAGACAAAGCAATATATAATATAGTATTTCTCATATCGTCAATATTTTTGTTATTAATAACCCGGATTTTGCTTACAGTTCGGATTCTTAGTTATCTCACCTGTAGGTATTTGCTGATAATAATTCTTAGTATCGAAATTAAAAATATAGTTATTTCCGGCTTTTGATTCCATAAACCTTGAGTCCAGAAAATATTTTTCAGCATCGGTGGAATAAAAAGCATATAGAACTCTGTAGCGTCTGTTAGTTTGTTCATCATAGATGACTCTCCAACGTTTCAAATCCCAATAAGTCTTATGTTCGAAAGCAAGCTCTTTTCTCCTTTCAGTCCGGACCACATTAATATCACTCAAAGGAGCTGAACTTGTCAATAATGTAGCTCCTGCCCGTCTTCTTATAAGATTGATACAACGAAATGCTTCTTCGCGATAGCTTTCTCCTGTAGATGCCGTACTTACACCAGCAAGAAATAGTTCATTTGCAGCTTCGGCACGATTGAGCAACACTTCTGCATAGCGGATTTCAATCCAATTCTGACTCGATTTATTACCATTATTATCCGCCAGATTGGGATCCAAATATTTGCGAAGATAGAAGCCACTGATATTTCCGAAATCCCATCCCGAAACAACACCACTTTCTCCGGCTCTTTTCATCTTACTAACGCCATCCTTCAACAAGATAGCATTAGCTGCCTGATTGTTGAAAGAAAAATCGCTTGAAAGCTTCAAATTACTTGATTCTCCATATACTACATTATAATCGGTAACACTACCTTCAGGCATCAGCCGGCTGATACCTGTCCCCACGGTCCCTGTCCATATTCCACGACGCAAGTCTATAGTCTTACCTTTAAACTCATCCATAGGGAGTATTACCGTTGCTCTCAAACGAGGTTCACAGTTTGCAAAAGCATCAAGTGGAGAATTATACAATATATATTTTCCATTGGAATCCAGATTTTTAAATTTCCCATTGGAATCTTTATCTATACCGTCAAACATTTCTACAAAATCCAGGGTCGGACAGATTTCCGAGTTATTACCTCCTGTAGATGTCTGCATTGGTTGTGCCGAATCATCAAAATTATGTACTGACTCCGGATCCTTAAAATACCTCACAAATATATTCTCCTTTGTATCCTTAAGGAAGATATTAACAAAATTAGTTGTTTGAGCGGTCTTATCCCCGTCAACCCATTCAGCTTCATAAAGGCCATACGTTGTAGTTTCATCTAAAATTTTACTGGCTTCGTAAGCCGCTTTGAAATAATCGTTTGCTCGGGTAGACGGAATTCCGCATATCCTTACTCCGTTGTATTCCTCACTGATTGTATTGTACCTAGCGATCGATCCTGCATGAAGCATGGTGCGTGATTTAAACGCAGCAGCAACATATCTGTTGGCACGCCCTTTTTGATTCGTTTTTGGCAGGTTAGTTATTGCATAATCCAAATCAGAAGCTATGAGATCCCATATAGCCTCTTCCGAATCACGGAAAAGCCTTGTACCCTCTACATCGACACTCGCCGGATAATCAATTACATAATCCACTTTAGGTACACCACCATAACGTTTAACCAGCGAATAATAAAGGAATGCCCTCACAAAATAGGCTTCGGCCAAATAAGTATTATAGTCGGCCTGACTATGAGCTGACGCATATTTCGGGAGTGTTTCTATAAATAAATTGGCATCGCGGATCGCAGAATAAGCTACATCCCAATAACTTGCACTTTCAGCTTCAGCTCCTTTGGTATCACGACCCAAGGCCTCTCCTGTCAAACCGGATTGTTGCTTATATTTTGTATCTGCATTATTGAACAAGCCACTTTTTTCATAATTGTACCTGAAATCTTCCATTGGAAGCCTGCTGTACATCCGCGCTATATAACTCATAGTACCTTCTGTAGTACCGAATATTTCGGGGTCACCGATTATATTCTTTGGCGGAATATCCAAATCTGTACATGCCATGAACAAACCCAGACAAAGTAATAATATATATTTTAGATGTTTCATAATATTAATATTTAGAATTTTATATTCATTCCTACTGTAACAGTTTTATTGAGCGGGTAACTATATCCGTAATCACCTAATCCACCTTTACTATCGTCAGGATTTGTAAAAAATTCAGGATCCATATATTTTAATTTAGTAAATGTCAATAGATTATATGAACTTACATATACCCTAACATTCTGTATATTCAAAGCCGAAAGCCATTTCTTTGGAAGTGTATATCCCAATTCTATATTCTTGAGCCTTAAGTATGCACCATTTTGAATATTAAATTCAGAATTATAATTCGGGCTGGTTCCGGTATAAGCATAATGTCCGCTTATCCATTCTGTAGCTGGATCGTAAGGGCTTGCGGTAGGGTCCGACGGACGCCAGCGATCCAAGAACTGTGTAAGAGCATTCGTATCTGCCCACAAAGGCTGATATAAAAATTGTCTTGGAGCAACATAGCGTTTACCTCCACCTTGCCATAGCATAGTAAGATCTATCCCTTTCCATGATGCAGATATAGTGATTCCATAATAAATCAGAGGTGTCATACCGTTCATTGCGAGCGGATGTACATCCAGGTCATTTATTTGCCCATCACCATTCCAGTCTTGATATTGATAATCCCCCAGAGTAGTACCACGCCCGATATAAACAGGATTATGATATATCTGATCCCAACTGGTTATACGTCCGTCTCCTCCATATCCCCACCATATATTATTATAGCGTTCATTGTTATTCTCCCTCCAGTTCAGGTATGAATTGCCTCTCTTCGATTGTTCATAATATATTGTCTTTACACGAGTAAATGACATATTACCTTTCACCTGATAATCAAAATCACCTATTCTGTTGCGATGACTAAGTTCCAATTCGAAACCTCTCGTCAGATCGCTATTCAGATTTTCCTGCGGTTGGGAAGCACCTACAATCCCCGGAATCGACTGGGAACGAGTCGCTAACAAGCCTGTACGTTTTCTCTGAAAATACTCGGCAGTTACGCCCAAGAATCCATTCCATGCGTCCATATCCAAGCCTATATTCAACATATCGGATTTATACCAGGTAATAGCTGTATTTGCCAGCCCCTTATTGCTGGAACTATTGACGAATGATCCATCAAAAATATAACCAGAAGGAAGTCCTGCACTATTACCGCCAGAAGCCGGATAGTAATATCCCGTCAAGAAATTATAATCGTTTGTTGACGCATCATCGAGCATCCGTCCGTAAGATCCGCGTAGTTTCAGATTATCGATGAATTTAAGTGGTGATTTCTTAAAGAATCCCTCTTCTGATACACGCCAGGCTGCCATGACTCCGGGAGTTGTTGCCCAACGGGAATTATCCGGGAATCTTGATGAAGACTCATGCCTTAACGTAAACTCAGCCAGATATTTACCTGTGAAATCATATTTAACACGTCCTACATAAGCATTGTATGCATAATCGTAAAGAGAAGATGCAGCTGTGGACTGATTGATCTGCATCTTATCCGTTATACCTGTAAACAACTGATCTAAAGGCAATAGAAGCTGTCTGTTACCATAAAAGTTATCTCCTTCTTTATGCGTATTCTCATAGAGTGCCATCGCCGACACATTATGTTTACCGAATTGCCTGTCGAAACCAATCTGGATATTCCATAAGGTTGCATCCTTTCCGTAAAAATACCGGGATACCTTATTTGGGGCATCACTTTGTCCATTCCATGTTTTTGCTGCACCACCCGAGTCGTAAAGTTTATAAGCTTTCATAAACTCTTTGTTATCATTCAACGTATAGTCGTAACTATACATACCTTTCGCATACAAGCCTTTAACGAATGGCATATCATATCTCAAAGAGGCATTCGATTGAAACCATTTACTTTTATATGAGTTAGCGCCGGTTACACCTTTATTCATCATAGTGACAGGATTTTGTAATCCGCCATTGGTAGGTTGCCAGTACTGACCTTCTTCTTCATTATAGTAAACCTTATCCATCGGTTGCATAAGCCACATACCCCGTACAATATCATTAGAACTATAAACTGATGATTGCCGCTCATCGAGTAATCCAGCCAGATTTAAATCAAATCGGAGATTTTTAGTTATCTGAGAAGAAATATTACTACGAATAGTATATTTCTCATAGTTAATGGCATTTGTCTTTAAGAAACTCTCCTGAGTCTGGTAACCGATACTCGCATAATAACTCAACGCCTCTGTACCTCCGGTAGCACTTAATGTATGCATAGTCTGAGGTGCACTGCTCCGAAGAACCTCTTTCTTCCAATCGGTACTCTGTATTGTACCATTGCGATAAGCTTCGATTTGCTCATCTGTATAAGGACGGTTAGGCCCGTCTACATTATGCATTGTGCGTTCGTTGAATAGAGTCATCCAGTCTACTGCATTTGCCAGATCAGGGAAGTTAGTAGGCATCTGCCAAGACACATTCCCCGAATAGCTAAGGCTAACCTTTCCCTTTTCGCCTCGCTTAGTTGTTACCAAAATAACACCATTTGCCGAGTTAACACCATAGATAGCTGCCGAAGCATCTTTAAGTACCGAAATGCTCTCTATATCTTCTGCATCCAAACGCGCCATATTACCACGTGGAACTCCATCTATAACAATCAGCGGACTTCCTAAACCGCGTATATCCATCGATCCGCTAAATTGTCCGGGTTCGGATGAGTTTTGAACGACACGCAAACCTGCCACTTTTCCGGTAAGCATATTCTGCACACTTTCGTTCTTGGTTGTAATGATCTCTTCATTCTTAATGGCAGAAACTGCACCTGTCAGTGTAGCTTTCTTTTGCACACCGTATCCAACAACCACTACCTCGTCCATCAGCTTGCTATCGTCTACCAGTACTATATTAAGGTCTTTGAGCGAAGTTTTATTCCCTACTTTTATTTCCTGCGTTACGTATCCGATAGAAGATATTACCAATGTAGAATTTGGATTTACTTTTATTGAAAAACTCCCGTCTACATCAGTCGCTATACCATTGGTAGTTCCTTTTTCTACTACACTGGCTCCTATAATGGCTTCATTCATTGCGTCTTTTACAACACCTGAAACCTCCGTCTTGCTTTGCTGCGAATAAAGATTTGCAGAGGCCAGCAGTAATGTGGCGCACATGCAAACTTTAAACAGGCTAAATAGATTTAAGAAGTTAACTTTAAATTTCATACTTCATAGTTTTTAATGTGTTTGATAAATCAATAATAATTTAAGTCTCATTTTACGCCTATGTCTCTAGGTAGCAGTATCAAACGAATCTTTCATTTTCATGGATTGAATTTTTAGTTATTATTTTAAAATCATTTATTCAGTTCTGTGTTAGGTTTATCTGATAGGCTGATTGACATACGACCACCTTTGACTACTTCCGAGAAAGGTAGTTGAACCGTATTATGGGGTTTTCCATTCACATCTATTGATTGGATATACATATTATCTTTCGAGTTATTCAGTGTTTCTATCACAAACTCCTTACCCGGATAATAATCCTTGTTGAGCCTGATAGTAATCTTGTCGAACAGCGGGCTACCGATCTGGAACATAGGATCTATCTCTGTCAGACCTTTCACATCGAAAAGTCCCATTGCGGCCATTACATACCATGCGCCTAATTGTCCCTGATCTTCATCCTGTCCGTATCCGTATCCGTGAATGCCTTCTACTCCGTAGAATTCGTTACAGATGGCTCTCACCCATTTTTGTGATAGATAAGGTTTTCCCGAAAAGTTGAATAACCAGGAGATATGCAGATTGGGCTGATTACCATGATTGTAATATGTGTGCAAGCCTGCAAATGCATCTATAGTCTGCCCTCCGCCGAATATATTCTTTTGTGATATCTGGAATGTGCTATCGAGACGTACATTGAAATCATCTGCACCTATCAGATTGATAAGTTCATCTATCTGATGAGGCACATAATATGTGTACTGTATCGCATTCCCTTCCTGAAACCCGATCCAAGGAGCAAAGGGATCAAAATCTTTTATAAATTCGCCTTTGTCGTCACGCGGACGTATCAGTTTTGTCTCAGGATCGAAAAGAGTCTTCCAACCCTCCGATAGCTTCGATAAAAGTTTATAATCGTCCTCCTTGTTCAAATGCTTTGCCATCTGAGCTACAGCAAAACTACTGAATGAATATTCCATTGTATGCGAAGCCCCGAAACCGGAACCTTCGGAAGTCGTACGCATAGACAGATTGGTTGTATAAGGTGAGTAGCCTCTGTTGACAAACTGCTCCACATCAAGCTTACCGGCTCCTGCCAAACGATCTTTTCCATCTATTTCATTCTTCAGGGCCGCCTCGTATGCAGTATTCACATCGAAATCGCGGATACCACAATTGTATGCTGCTGCTATAGCCAAACTCGTAAAATTAGTTCCTACACCCGATACATACTTACTACAGGCAATGCCATCGCCTAACCATCCGGCATCCTTGTAGACAAGAAGCTGGCTCTGTATCCAGTCTGAATAATATTCGGGATAAGCCACAGCCCACAATTGGGTAAGATTCCAGAAGCCTCCCCAGATAGCATCTGTATTATAATGGTTATGACTTGGTTTTCCCTTTTCATTCAGAGCTATCTGCCCTACTCCACCATCGTTTTTGGGATAAGCCCCGTTCACATCACTAGCCAATCCACGGCCAAGCAACGCATGATACAAGCCTGTATAGAATTTCACACGGTCGTTGTATTCCCCACCTTCCACTTCTATGCGCCCAAGATATTCTTCCCATGTGTCGGTCGCATTTTTATGAGCTTTGTCGAAACTCATATTTTTAGCTTCGGTTTCCATATTCAGGCGTGCATTTTCTATGGAAGTATAGGATAGTCCTATCTTTATATTTACAGCCTCCTGGTCTTTAGTCTTGAATTTGAAATAAAGTCCGGCTCCGACTCCTGTCTGAGTCTTCGAATCGGGATATACGGTATCTTTTACAAACGAACCGAACGCCGTTGGTTTCTTATCCAGTTCGGCGCTGAAATACATAGACACGGTAGCACCTTTTTGATATATATTCACATAGACCGGTATGGTGGTAACCCATCCTTCTATACGTCCGTCGTCGGTATATGTCACCGATGCATCTTTCACATATCCGCTTTCTCCCTGACGGTTGCCGATATCGAATATCAGGTTGGCTTCTTCCGATGCGGGGAATGTATAACGGTGAAACCCTACACGCTTTGTTGCTGTGAGTTCGGCTTTCACATTGTAATCTTTGAGCAATACGGAGTAGTATCCCGGAGAGGCGAATTCATCTTTTTTGTCGAAGGTAGAACGATAGCCGTTCTGAACGCTGTCTAATGCTCCCGGAACAGTTTGTAGCTTACCGACTGTAGGTGCTATAACAACACCACCCACCTGAAATTCGTGAAAATTAGCAAAACCCTCGATAGATGTATGCCGAGCATCGTAGCCTACAGCCTGCCATCCGCCCGAATTTCCTAAGTGCCCGTCTGTAGAGGGGGCAAGCTTTGCCATACCAAACGGAACGGCAGCCGGAGTATAAAAGAACCAGCGAGAATGGGCTGTTCCGATACCCGGATCAACATAGTCCGACAAGAGAGGCTTTTTCTCGCAAGATGCCATTATACAAGAAATTGCAAGGACTGTAATTGGAATAATTCGTTTTATCATATTATAAAATTGTTTTTCGGTTTATTTTTTACTGATAACTTTCAAGGTTATGCATTCATGAGGTTTTAGCCAGAAAGAAGAATCGTCGAAATCACCTGTCCTTTGCTGGTTATGGTCGCAGAAGTACACATCGTCTGCCTGCATTCTATTCCAGATAAATGAAGAATGTACACTCTGATCATTGAGATTCAACAAGCGTATAATATAACCTTTGCCATCGTCGGAAGGTTTTATGGTAGATACCGAAATCTGATTCTTACCTTTAAGCCTGAATAGATTATCTATTCCGACAGGTTTTTCGGAAACAACCGCAATCATTTTCTGAGCCTGCTCTGTGCCTTGTTTCTTAAGCTGCTGATCGAACGGATCGAATAGCTCCAACGAGTAACGAAATGCTGCAATACCTTCCTGAGATGCCTTATAGTTTGTCCTCCATGAATTATTCATTACCCACGAATATATCTTCGGAGAAATCAAAGCTGAAGACCACCAGCCAAGTCCGCCTCCTTCCTTACGCCATACATCGCTGCTCATCTCTCCCAGTTCTACGAAAGGAGCATCTATCGTTGTCAGGTAGACTCCATGGCTAAGATTGCTTGCACTGATACCGTTCTGTATCGAATAGTAATTTTTATTCACTCCTGCCAGCTGGTCACGCTCGGGATGCATATCTCCCATTGCCAAATCCATTTTGATATCTGCATGGGCTATATTGAATGGGAAAATAAAACGGACGTTTTCAGGCTTATAAATATTCTCTTTATCTATCGTATTCAGAATATCTACGCGTCCTAACTCTTTATATACCGTAATGTCTCTCCATAACGAACGGCAGCCCGGCGCATCCGACTCTACACGCAAGGTCGCTGCAACTTCGCCATCATCCAGTACAATAATTTGTTTGATATTTTCTACCCATTGCGGATCTGAAGCAAAACGCCCTGTATAGATATAATCATTCAAACCTCGCTCGGATGAATAATTATAGTCTTCACCAGCCTTTGTAAATGAAGAAATTGTACCTTTTATCTTGTCTATTTCAACCTTTACAATACCATTATCGAGTATATTGTCGTTTATCATTGAAGCTATGCCTACCATATTTCTCTTGTCATCCGAAACTTTATATACAACAGACGAAAGTGCGGGAATATCTTTTGCCATAAATATCCATCTGCCGTCATGCAACTTCTGCAAAGGAATGATCTCTCCTGATGGGCTTTCCAATACTTTACCTGTCAGGTCACTACCCTTTTCAATGACCACTATATCAGTTCTTTTCCACAGATTGGTATTGAATACATGTATATAGCTGCCTTTATCGGATTGCATTCCTGAAAAGACATCGGCATAAAGTTTTCTCGACTGCGAATCTGCATTATCCGCGTACAATTTCTTTCCAGCCCACAGTTTCTTTGTAAACTCCGATTCAGGTTCAGTCCCGCTGGCCGAAGCCCCCCAGGTATGTTCCGAAAACAGGACAACATTTTTCCAAGCCTCCAGAAAATCATTTGCAGGAAACTGCTTCGGATGAAGCATACTCCATAGTATCTCGGTCTGGTTGAGACGTTCCGAACTTTCGCGATTCATCGCCAGTTCGCGGGCTGTAGAAGCTGCTCCGTCTTCCCATGTAGGAGTTATATCGCCGCCATAAACCGGAATATCATCACCATATTGTTTTTCAAACTCTGTGAAAAGTTCTTTGGTAGTACCTATATAAAACTTAGGAGAATCGTATTTTTCGTTCCACTCCTTTATTACATCCGGCATCCACTGATCGGGCGGCCCGTTATCTCCGTTCACCGTATAACGCAGATAAGTAGTAGCATACGGATATTCCTTCGATTCCAAATCGGTAAGGTATTCCCATATAGGAGTTACACCACAAGCAGAAAGCCTGTTTATCAACCAGCCATGAAACCATGAATACCCCCTGCCGGTCTGCCAGAATAATACTTTTTCCTTACCTGACTGAGATAGCCAGTAAAACGGTTTATCGCCCCACTTCACATGCAGATGTGCGGCTCGGTCATTACCTACCTTTCCGTAGAAAGGTACATAATTGGGTCCCGATGAATAATACTTCACACCATTCTGAGCCATTGCCGTAACCATGCCCCACGATTGTCCGGGAACATCGCTCATCATTGCCGTATTGAATTCCACACCAGTAAGTTCGGAAATGCGGTGCGCATCATCGAACATGTGCATAAGTTCCTCCTGTTTGCAAATTCCGGTGAGTATGCTACCCAAAGATGCATCGACGCCAATCATACCGTCTTTAATAGCATGAATCATTTTATCGCCTTTCTCCGTCCCTTTGTAATGATCGAGATATCCCATCAGAGCCCATGTAGCCTCCGAATTCCATTTGAATCGTGAGCCTTCGGGATTATCCGCTGTACGCTCTGCCAGTTCCAGCGCCCGCTCAAAATTGCGCCACTGTAGCTTCATTACATCATCCTGCACATGTGTATAACCTATATCCAAATGTGAATGGGGTAAGAAATACAGTTTCCATTGGCGAGCTCCCAAAACAGTATAGCTATCAGTTAGATTACCTTGCTTGCTGCGAAAGTTCACCGATACTTCGGCGCTCTCTTCCATATAACCTGCCGGGAACCGCCCTTCGATCACAGATATTCCTATCGCGGATGGCTTGACAGCCTCCCTCCATTTACGTCCATTTATATCGAATTCGAGTTCTCCTCCACAAAACAGGGGTACATCAAATTTCAATGTATATTCACGGCTCGGCCCTTTATCAGTCTTCAAATATCCTTGTGAAGCAACGAAAGACATCTTATTTAATGGAGTAAGTTTCGAAATCTGTTTGTTTTCCTTCCTGTAGAATCTTATCTCACTCAGTCCGTAATAATTTACATTCTGCTGCATGTCAGCAGCTTCCCTGATTATATATTTATCTTTAGGATCATAATAGTTACCGTTTCCATCAGCATCGGCTGTAAAACATATATATTTCGCCTTAATCCCGCCTGTATCAAATGTGAAATTCGCAGGCTCGGGATTCTGTCCTTTCGATTCATTTATAATATGATAATCCAGTCCATTATTTTTCAAGAGTTTCCATATCTTCCCATCAGCAGAGTATTCTATATATACTTTCTTCAACCCCCTGCGTGTATGTTGGCTTTGATTGTCATTCCATATTCTGATCAAATCAATCTGTGCGGGAGTTGAAGTACTACCGACCTCGCACATAAACCAGACAATACCTTCTCTGGTAAATTCATTCGCCCGTACCTTTTTCGTAGAAGCCTGAGATGTCCACATTGTGTGTCCAAGATTATGCGCTATATGCATATCTCCGTTCATTCCTTCGCCATTAACAGCCATCATAGCTGTCGCCCCCGGCAATTCACTACTTGCCGTTGCCTGAATCTGATCGGATGGAATCTGAGTATATACTTTGGTACTTTGCGCATATATTCCGATGGTATTCACTAAGATCAGAAGAGAAAAGATACCTTTTCTTATCATCCTCATATTTTTAGACTTTTTGTTAGTATTAATGGTTAATCACGTTAGTTATAGGTAACCCATTTTATAAAGAGAAAAATTTCACCTAATTTGAATTACGATACAATGAGTATTTTAGAGCATTTTAGATTGTTTCTAAAATTGAAAAGCCCCCTATTCCCCAAGTTAGCATATCCTATTCCACTTTTGCTCACCCATTACAATATGTATGAACATACTTTCAGGCAGCTAATATATAAAATGTTTTTATCTTAAACATTATTTTTGATTTTTTTTTTCAATAAATAGAATTTGTCAAAATAATAAATAGCATACAATTAACTAATTATAAATATTTTACAAACAACAACAAGAACATTTTTAACTATGTTAAATATTAATCGAACCCCATAAAACCTGTAAATACATAATAATATATTGTTCATACAATTATATAAAAAGTGAAAAAAGATGACGCTACTGAAGCAATTCACTCTCTCACCCCTTCATTTTCATCTAAGACTAATGAGACACCAATCACACCTTAATACAACCAGAGTCTAAAAACAAACCAAAATCACCAATTATCCGCACAGCAACGACAAAAACCTCTCACTAATATTCACCAATACACATCTATCATAAAATAACAAACAAGAATCCCCAAATAACACCTACACACCATCACCTATATTACTAAAATGTATGAACATAGTAAAAAAATAAAGAACAAAACAATAATGAACCGTTAAATATAAAACACAAAAAAAGAAGCTTAATATTTTGAATATTAGAAAAAACTAATTTACTTTACACTCCATAAATGTATGAACATACATAACAGAAAGCTATTAATAAGCTAACCAGATAAAAGATCTAACCCAATAAACACATAATATTAATATGAAAAAAAGCATTTTATTGACAATCGCGATATGTGCATTCGCAATCTCGGCCTTTGCGGAGCGGATATCAGAAAACAAAGTCTGGTCGATAGGGACTTTAAACAATTCATCAGCTGAATTTGCCTTAGGGCCGGACAATTTCAGGCAATTCCTAGCCAATGATTTCGGATATGAGGACAAATTCTATTTGATAGGCCATTCTGATATAAAAAAAGATTTTCCATATGTACTCCCCGGTCCTACTGATACATGGGGCGGCACATGGCCGACCTCCGGTTGGCGTACGCATCAGGTGAATATATTGTTCGGCCTTGATAATATTCCGGCAAACGGGGAATGGAAACTTGTTATAAACCTCCTCGACTATGCCAAAACATTTCTTCCACTAGTTAAAGTAAGTATAAACACACAAGACGAAAAATTCCAGTTGGGAGATAAAGAAGCTCTGGCTAAACAGCGTAAAGCACATACTCAGGAAGCAATAACGGATACATTATCCATCACAGATAAGCTACAGAATGCAACAAAGAAAACGATCGAAATACCTATAAATACAAGTACCCTCAAAAAAGGCGGTAACCTAGTCTCAATAACAGTTCTGGAAGGTTCCTGGATATTATTCGATGAAGTACATCTGGAAGGTCCCGAAAATGTAAAAGTTACAAATGCTGATAAGTTTTTCATCAGGGATATTTATCCGGCAGCTTATGAACTGAATACCGGAAAGAACCGATATCAGCCGCTGATTGTAGATACTGAATGGCTCGATGGTTCATCTAAAATCAGTGTTCAGCTTGATGGAAAAGAAATCCTAAGCCAAGTGATTGAGGCCGGAAGATATCAACTGGAAGCACCTATGCCTCAAGTAAAAAAAACTAGAAAAAGCAACTACCGTATCTTAAGAGACGGTGTTGAAATAGAGCGAGGCACAATAGAACGTTCTCCACAAAAGCTACAAACCCCTGCCGACTATGTAGATACCCGTATAGGTACAGCTCATTCGCGCTGGATGATAGCACCCGGCCCCTGGATGCCGTTCAGCATGGTAAAAATGAGTCCTGACAACCAGAATAATGGCTGGCAGGCAGGTTACCAACCCTCTTTCGAAAGTGTAGGCTGCTTCAGTCATATACATGAGTGGACACTGGGCGGACTTGGTGTCATGGCTACAAACGGAGAACTGAAAACCCAGATAGGAGACGAGCAAAAGCCGGATGAGGGCTACCGCTCGCGCATAGACAAACGCACCGAAGTCGCCGATATAGGCTACTATACTGTGAACCTTACAGATTATAACATTAAAGCGGAAGTTACAGCAACTACACGCTGCGGGTTTGAACGATTTACATTTCCAACTGACCGTGACGGGGCGAAGATTATGATAGACCTGCATCCACCTACAGAGCAAAACTTTCAACTAAAAGAAGTGAAACTTCGCAAGGTAAGCGATTATCGTATAGAAGGCTCTACACATCAGTTTTCGCCAAATGTATGGAGTTACGATGCCGATCAGGATTACAATGTACATTTTGTTATAGAGTTTGATCAGCCAATCAAAAACATGGGACGCTGGATTGACAAAGATGTATCGCATAATGTAAGCGAGCTAATTACAGGAGAATGTAAAGATGCAGGTGTTTTTGTCGAATTCGACCAGTCGAAGCATCCTGTGGTACAAGTGCGGTCAGGTATTTCATTCGTTAGTGTCGCTAATGCGGCCGAAAACCTCAGAGCCGAGGTCAGCTCTCAGTTTGGATGGGATTTTGATGCAATCCGCCAAAATCAGGTAGACACATGGAATGATATCTTCAACCGGGTGCAAATCACAACCAACGACAGACTGGAAAAAGTGCGCTTCTATAATAATATGTACCGTGCATGCAGTCGTAATACATGGAGCGACGTAAACGGAGAATGGATATCTACTGACGGAAAACTACAAAAGGTTGCAGACCCGTCTAAGAACGCGATGCTGGGTTGTGATGCGTTCTGGAATACATTCTGGAACCTCAACCAGTTCTGGAATCTGGTCACTCCCGAATGGAGTAATAAATGGGTAAACTCGCAATTGGCTATGTATGATGCTAACGGATGGCTTGCCAAAGGCCCGGCCGGATTAAACTATATACCGGTTATGGTGGGCGAACATGAAATTCCGTTGATTGTAGGAGCTTACCAAATGGGAATCCGTGACTTCGATGCGAACAAGGCCCTAGAAGCAGCGATAAAAATGCAGACGACTCCGGCTCAGAAAGTATTTAAAGGATTTGCCGGAAACCGTGACCTTGTCCATTATATGAAATATAAATACGTACCGTCGAATCTGGGACGCTTCTCCAATACGATGGAGTATTCATACGACGACTGGACTGTCGGACAATTTGCCAAAGCCTTGGACAATACAGAGGTATATAATACTTTCAATGACCGTGGCTATTGGTGGAAAAATGTGATAAGCGACGAAGGATACTGCCATATGAAAGACAGCACGGGCAAATGGATGGAAAATTTCGATCCGTTCCGTAGCGGGGCCAATCATCACTATGTGGAAGGAAATGCCTGGCAGTTAACGTTCTTCGTTCCACAGGATGTTCCGGCATTGGTAGAAAAGATTGGAAAGGAACGCTTCCTTGATCGCCTCGAATGGGGTTTCAATCAGGATGAAGCTTGGCGCTACAATGCCCCTAACGACCAATACTGGGATCACCCTATTGTGCAAGGTAATCAGCAATCGATGCATTTTGCATTCCTATTCAGTTGGGCAGGTAAACCTTGGCTTACTCAAAAATGGAGCCGCTCCATACTAGACCGTTATTATGGCTATGAACCGGCAAATGCATATCTGGGCGACGAAGACCAGGGACAAATGAGCGCATGGGCTGTGATGACTACTATCGGGCTTTTTCAGGTAGATGGAGGAACACGTGTAAATCCAATCTATGAGATAGCCAGTCCTCTCTTCGAAAAAGTAGAGATCAATCTGGATGGAAAATACGGACGGGGACAAAAATTCACAATTGAAGCGAAGAATGCTTCCAAAAAGAATATGTATGTACAGAAAGCAACATTGAACGGCAAGGAGTTGAACACATTCCATTTCCCTGCATCGGAGTTGCTGAAAGGCGGTAGCCTTGTCCTTGAAATGGGCAATATTCCAAATATGAATTGGGGCATCGGAGAATAAATATTTTCTGATTAATACAAATAAGAAAGTATTTTGGTATAAAATAACTTTCTGGTTTAAAGAATAATCCCTCAACAGAAAAACTGTTGAGGGATTATTCTTTTTCTATTAAGACAAAACAAATAGTGCCGACAGATGTTTAAAATCAAAAGATATCCATTGACTTTACAATTAATAATATGAGACTTGACGGTAGAAGAACAAGTGACAATATAGATGACCGCCGCGGTAAAGGATCGGGTGGGAAAATATCTCTCGGCATAGGGGGAACGATCGTTATAGGAATTATCATATGGCTAATGGGCGGTAACCCTATGAATTTCGTTACACAACAAGCAGTCGAAGGTATGTCAGCTGAAAAAGACTATACGCCAACCGCAGAAGAAGAACAGGCTGCAACCTTTGCTAAAACAATTCTGGCTGGAACAGAAGATGTATGGACTGAAGTTTTTAATCAGAACGGCATGAAGTATGTCCCCCCAAAGATGGTATTATTTAGCGGAGCTACCCGTTCGGGATGCGGAAACGCGTCTTCATCCACCGGACCATTCTATTGTCCGGCAGATCAGACGGTCTATATTGACCTGTCATTCTTCAATGAAATGCAGAATCAACTGAATGCCGGAGGAGATTTTGCATATGCATATGTAATTGCGCATGAAGTAGGACATCATATACAATATTTGCTGGGAACACTTGACAAAGTACACCAGCAACAACAACGTATGAACCAAAAAGAAAGTAATCAACTTAATGTCAGACTAGAACTACAAGCTGATTTCTATGCGGGAGTATGGGCATACCATGACAATAAGAATTTCAATTCGATAGAAGATGGTGATATAGAAGAAGGCCTGAATGCTGCGTCTCAAATCGGAGACGACCGCCTGCAAATGCAATCGCAAGGATACACGGTACCCGATGCTTTCAACCACGGAACATCCGCTCAGCGTTCCCGTTGGCTGAAGAAAGGACTTCAAAGAGGAAATATAGCCGATGGCGACACATTTTCAGTCCGTTATTCAGATCTGTAGCTAAACAAGTTATAAATTCTAATAATTCATTTATACATATAATGGTTGCTCTTTTCAGGGCAGCCATTTATATTTTATCACTTCGTACAGATATGTTTTAGAACATACTATTAAATGTTCATTATACACTTAATATGTATATTTTTGCCATATAACTTCGAATCTAATACGGATGCTTTATAAAGAAAAGACAGATAAACATCTTGCGGAATTACTTTCAAAAGGCGATGAAAATGCTTTTTGTGAATTGTATATACGTTATAAGAAACGTCTGTTCTTGTTCACTCTAAAGTTTTTAAAGGATAGCGATCTTACAGAGGATACTATACAAGATATATTTACTCATTTGTGGGAAAGTCGTCTTTTTATTGATTCCAATTATAATTTCTCTTCCTATCTTTTTACTATTACCAAAAACAGGATATTGAACACATTGAAAAGATATAATACAGAGGAAAATGTAATGAACCTTATTATGAGCAAAAGTCTGCTCGAACAAGCATCTACTGATAATGAAATTATAGATTCAGAATATAAAAGTCTTTTTAAAGCTGCAATAAATAGGTTACCTCCGGCCAGAAAAAAGGTATTTGTATTGAGCAGAATAGAACATATGTCGCATAAAGAGATTGCTGCGACACTGAATATTTCAGTTTATACAGTTCAGGAACATATTTCGGAATCGCTGAAGTGTATTAAAGGATACCTGTCGACACATACAGACATTCATTTCTGCCTTCCCTTATTCCTGTTTTTCCTCTACCAATAAAAAAAATTAAGTTTTTATAAAAAAAATTAGTTTACACCCCCAGTTGTGTAAAAGTTAATTGTATTACATATATAAATACCATTAAAAATGCGCGAGAAAGACCTGGATATAGAAAAAATTATAGATCGTTACCTGACTAACAAGTTTTCGAGACAGGACTTTATCGATTTAATGGTAAGTATATCCCATGAGAAGGGAATGTCGGAGTTTCAACGTAAGTTTGGCGAAGAATGGGAAAAAAGTATGGAGCAAAACGATGAAGCTGATGTACAGGAAAGATCGAAATTATATAATGAAGCTTCAAATATTATAGTAAGCTCGAAAAGGCACGAAACTCCCATTTCCTCCCGCTTCAGAATTAAAATAGGCTATATTCGCTACGCAGCTTCACTTGCGGTAATCATAGCAGTCTCAGTTTCAATGTACCTTTTTATAAATAAAGACAGAGAACAGGCAGACACCAAAATGTGCAATATCTCCATACCGGCCGGAGAAAAAAAAGAGATAAAATTACCTGATGAGTCTGATATATACATTAATTCTGCCAGCACTCTTAAATATCCCGAAACTTTTGGAAAGGAACAACGTCTTGTGGAACTTGCCGGAGAGGCCTTTTTTAAGATTACACCAGATAAAGAGAGGCCTTTTATCATAAATACAGGCCAGATTTCCATAAAAGTTCTTGGGACATCCTTCAATGTAAGAAGCTACGACGAGGACGAATGGATAGGCGTTACAGTATCTACAGGAATCGTATCAGTCAGTATTTTTGATGAAAACAGTTCTATACAATTGACTCCGAGCGAAGAATTATGGATAAATAAGAAAAACCATTATTTTCAGAAAAGCAAAAAAGATGTATTGCATGCCTCTTCGTGGAGAGACGGATACCTATACTTTGACAGAGCTCCTATCAAAGATGTAATTAATACACTCAACAGAAAGTATGCGGTAAATATTGTACTGGAAAGACCCGGAGAGGAATATACTATAACTGGTGAACACGATAATAAAAGTCTGCAATCAGTCTTGGAATCTATCTGTTTTATAACGAAACTAAAACAAAAAAAGAATGGAAATAATATAATTCTTTTTTAATAACCACCATAAATTTTAACAAATATATTACAGCCTATGAAAGAATGAAAATACCTCAAAAAAAATGAATGAGCAGCAACTATTACATCACTGCTCACACTTTCTCCTAAGGAACATCAAGTCTACCAAAAATGATTACCTGGAAAAGTTTAGTTTAAAAGAAAAGTTAACTCTTAAACATCACAAAATTATGAATTTAATTTCAAAAAAACAGATAATAATTGTAATATCAGCAATTATGCTGTTTCCGTTATTCTCTAGTCCAGCGTATGCGAATAATATTATTTATGAAAAATATCAGGATAAAAGAATCACATTGAAACACGCAAATACTCCTATCAAAAGTGTTTTTGCGTCGATTACAAGTCAATCCGGTTTAAAATTTATATTTGAAGAATCTGTACTGGAAAAAGTAAAAAATATATCCATAGATATCAAAAACAGTACACTGAATGGCGTTTTAGATGAAATATCGAAACAAACAGGATTGGTATTCAGACAAAGCGACAATACCATCGCCGTAAGTATGGGTACTGTACAGGCGCAAACTGCACAAGTAGCCAGCCGGCAATCAGGAAAAATATCAGGAACAATACTGGATATCAGTAAGGAGCCCCTTATCGGTGTATCAGTCACAATAAAAGGAACTACCAAAGGAACAATTACAGATGAGAATGGTAATTTCCAATTGGATGTACCTGAAAATGATATCCTTGTATTCTCATATATCGGTTATGAAACACAAGAAATTGCCGTAAGAGGTAAATCTGTGATCAATCTCACATTGATTGAAAATCTTAACGACCTCAACGAAGTTGTAGTTATCGGTTACGGTACACAGCGCAAAGGAGATATCACGAGTTCGGTAGCCAGTGTAAAACCTGAAAACTTTACAAAGGGTGCGGTAAAAGACGTAGGACAACTGATTCAGGGCAAGGTGGCCGGATTGGCCATTTCCAACCCGAATGGAGACCCTACAGGAGGTACACAGATACAATTGCGCGGCAACAATTCAATCGGTGGAGCAAATACCGATCCACTCATTCTGATCGATGGTATACCCGGAAGCCTTAGCACTGTTGCCCCGGAAGATGTTGAGTCGGTTGACGTACTGAAAGACGGATCGGCTGCCGCTATCTACGGTACACGAGGTACAAACGGAGTAATCCTGATAACAACCAAAAGAGCACAAGGCGCACAGATAAATACAGTAGAGTACAACGGTTATATCAGTACATCTAAGATATCCAATAAACTGGATATGCTTAGCGCGAGCGAATTCCGCGAATTATATCCTACTGAAGATCATGGAGGAAATACAAACTGGCTGGACGAAATCACACGCACTCCGGTAAGCCATGTTCATAACCTTTCTCTCCAGGGTGGAACTGCAACTACAAACTATATTGCGAATATAAACTATTCTTCACGAGAGGGGATTATGAAGAAGTCGGATTCTGAAACTTTTCAGGGGCGTATCCAGATTTCTCACCGTATGTTCGATGATAAATTGCAATTAAGATTCGGAATCCTGGGTAAGAAAAATCAATTTGCATCTACCAACAATGCAGGAAGCTGGAACGGCTATACATACCGTCAGGCAACACTGCACAACCCGACCGATCCCGTAAGGAATGCTGATGGAAGCTGGTATGAAAATGTAAATAAATTCGAATACGAAAATCCTTTAGCAAGACTGTATGAGTGCTATGGAAATGTAAAAAATACAGATATACGCTTCAATGGAAGCATTATATATAACCCTATCAAGGATTTGACTTTAAGCGCCGTTATGTCTTATAACCGCCAAAACAGGAATCATGGATATTCTGAGACCAGAAACCATATTTCAGCACTTCGTGATGGCCTTGCCGGATGGTCTTCGGTGGGAGCCTATACTCAAATGGAGAAATTAGTTGAGCTAACAGCTCAATATAATAAACAGATAAATGTTCACAAATTCAGCATATTAGGAGGTTATAGCTACAATGAGACTGACTTTGAGGACATGTATTTTTCCAACTACGGATTTCAGGACGACTATATGGGCGGATGGCACAATATAGGTGCCGGATCAGCACTTAAAGACGGGTTAGCAGGCGCATCATCTACAAAAAGAACCTCCAATCTCATCGGTTTCTTTGGTCGCGCTACTTATTCTTACATGGACAAATATCTACTTATGGCAAGTTTGCGCTACGAAGGAGCAAGCCAGCTATGGGGAACGGATAATGAATGGGGAGCTTTCCCTTCCGTATCTTTAGGATGGAGAATCACACAAGAAGCCTTTATGAAAGATCAGAATATATTTGATGATTTAAAACTTCGTGTAGGATATGGTGTTACAGGCTCTCAAATTAGTGCCGGATTCTTAGGAACAGCAATGGTTAAATACGGTGGCTATGCGTATGTGAACGGAAAATGGGTAAGTACAGTTGTTCCGGCATCAAATGCCAATCCTGACCTGAAATGGGAAGAAAAGAAAGAAACCAATATCGGTATTGACTTCACCGCCCTCAAAGGACGTCTGTCTGGAGCAATCGATTATTATAACCGCGAAGTGGATGGTTTATTGTACGAATATGCTGTGCCTACTCCTCCCAACTTATACCCAAGAACCTGGGCAAACGGAGGTAAACTGCAAAATAGGGGACTGGAACTTCTTTTATCGGGAATCCCTGTTACGAGCAAAGACTTTGAATGGAATACAACAGTAACCTTTTCCACCAACTCTAATAAGTTGAAAAGCCTTTCAGGAAGCGTATTCAAAACAGAATATGATTATTTTGATACCGGTTCTGCCGAATATTCAGGCCAATGGACTATATCGCACAGAGTACAGGTAGGAGAAAAAATAGGCAATTTCTACGGCTTCAAAGTGGTGGATGTGGACGATGAAGGTAAATGGATTTATCTGGATAGAGACGGCAACAGAGTGCCTTACGATGATTTTACACATGCTCCGGAAGATAAGCATATGATAGGAAATGGTGTTCCAACATGGTATGGCGGATGGAATAATAGTTTCCGTTACAAAGATTTCGATCTGAATATTACAATGCGTGGCGCTTTCGGTTTCCAAATAATAAATGCCGCCCGTATGAACTATGAAAATACGAAAAACAGTAGGATGGAGAACAGATTAAAATCTGTAACGGATAAAGTATTTGGAAAAACACAACTAAGTACAGCCGTTGAACCGGAATTCAATAGCTACTATGTAGAAGATGGGGATTATTGGAAAATAGATAATATTACACTAGGCTACACCTTCAACAATGTAGGCAAATATATCAAGTCGCTCCGTGTCTATGGTTCTGTACTGAACGCACTTACTATAACCGGATACAAAGGGATAGACCCAGAATTGGAAATCAATGGATTATCTCCGGGCTATGACAGCAGGGACAGGTATCCTACAGTTCGCTCATTCACACTTGGTGTAGGTGTTAAATTCTAATTAATAAATTGAATATAAGATGAAAACAAAAATATTATCATTCGGACTTTGTGCCATTTTTATATTGCTTAATATCACTTCTTGTACCGACCTGAAGGATGATAGCTACGGCTCGATCCCATCCGACAGGTATAAACCTACCACAGAAGAAGAAATAGGTTATCTGGTCAATGCTGCTTATGTGTCGTGGCGCGAAACGATGCTGCTTTGGAATGGCGTTGTCCGTTCACAGGAACTTAGTGCCGATCAGGATGTTTTACCGGGACGTGACGGTATAGGTTGGGTCGACGGATACATTTATAAAAGATGGCACCAGCATACCTGGACATCCGAAGACGATGGCCCCTATCAAGGATGGGCGCGTACATATACGGGTATCAATACCTGTAACCGCCTGTTGTCTCAGATCGATGATGGAGCAATCGCAGTATCGGGAGAAACAAAAGATGCTCTTATTGCCGAACTCAAAGTCTTACGTGCTTCATACTACTACATTCTGGTCGATTTGTTTGGAAATATTCCTATCGTTACCGACTATAAAGATGTATCGCTTCCTCAGCAATCAACACGGTTGCAGGTATATAATTTCATTATAGATGAATTGACTGACAATGTCGACCTGCTTTCCGAAACACCCAGAGGGGCTCTTTACGGACGTATGAATAAGTGGGTAGGTTATACCATATTGGCAAAAATGTATCTGAATGCAGAGGTATGGAGCGGTACAGCCGAATGGCAAAACTGTATCGATGCATGTGATAAGGTGATTGAGTATGCAAATAAATCAAAAGAATATGCCTTGGAAAGCGAGCAGAAAAATATCTTTGTAACAAAAAATGAGAACTCCAAAGAGATCATATTCGGACTTCCTTTCGATGAAATTTATGTGACAGACTGGAATGCTTTCGACTTCCACCTGTATACGTTAGCTCCTGAAAATCAAACCACTTACGGTTTCACAGCCAGACCTTGGGGTGGTGTTTGTGCGGCTCCTCAATTTATAGATTCTTTCGATCCTGATGATATACGGTTGACTGAAAATTACATTTCAGGTCCTCAATATACATCACTGGCAGGTACCGAACCACTGGAACGTAGTGATGGCAAAGGGCAACTTGTTTATATAAAATCGGTTCCTTCGATCGACAACTCGGATATGGCCGATGGATACAGATGGGGAAAATTTGAGTATGCAGAGGGGTCTACCAACCGCTTAAGCAATGATTGGCCTCAGTTCCGGTATGCAGATATACTGATGATGAAAGCAGAAGCTCTGATGAGATCAAATCAGTCGGGAGCAGGCGCACTTGTAACGCAAGTAAGAGAAAGAGCATTCAGGAATACCGATCCGGCAAAAGCGACTGTTACCGATGCAGAACTGAAACTGGGAAGCGTTTATGACTATGGTCGCCGCGATGTGTACAGCACTACCAGCGAAGGAGGAAGCGATATCCAATATGGCCGTTTCCTCGACGAATTAGGATGGGAGTTTGCACAGGAAGGTCGCCGTCGTCAGGATATGATCAGATTCGGGGTCTTCTCTACCAAATCATGGTTTTCGCACGATGCAACAAATAATAAGAATCGGGACTTGTACCCGATACCAAATTCTATATTACTCACCAACAGTAATTTAAAACAGAATCCGGGATATTAAAATAAAATTCATTACCGGTAGTATCAAAATATGCTGCCGGTAATAATTCCGAAACAAGAACGTATTTGACCGATTATTCATCCATTATGACTAATCTCTGGTCGTAAGAGGTGTAAAATAATGCCTACCTTAGAATTATTAAATCTATAACCATAAAATCAATGAAAAAAAGACTTTTACTTACTGCTTTAGTTTTAGTTAGCTCCTTTTCAGCTTTCTCGCAGCAAAAGGATGTATCTATCCGCATTTATCCCGAAAGAGGTAAGCAAACTATCAGTAAGCACATATACGGACATTTTGCCGAACATCTCGGCACATGCATCTATGGCGGCTTATGGGTGGGAGAAGATTCAAAAATACCCAACACAAAGGGTTATCGTACCGATGTACTCAATGCACTGAAAAATCTCCAGATACCAAACCTGCGTTGGCCGGGCGGATGCTTTGCCGATGAATATCACTGGATGGATGGCATAGGCCCAAAAGAGAACCGTCCGAAGATGGTTAATAACAACTGGGGCGGAGTGGTAGAAGACAACAGCTTTGGAACACACGAATTTCTCAATCTGTGTGAATTACTCGAATGCGAACCGTATATCAGTGGAAATGTAGGAAGCGGCACCGTAGAAGAACTTGCAAAATGGGTAGAATACATGACCTCGGACGGAGATAGCCCGATGGCAAACCTACGCCGCAAGAATGGACGCGACAAGGCATGGAAAGTGAAATATCTGGGAGTGGGTAATGAAAGCTGGGGTTGCGGAGGCGACATGCTGCCCGACTATTATGCAGACCTCTATCGTCGTTATGCCGTTTACTGCCGTAATTTTGACGAAAACAAACTCTTCAAAATAGCCAGTGGAGCAAGCGATTACGACTACAACTGGACAGACGTGCTGATGAAAAAAGCCGGAAAGAAAATGCACGGACTTTCGCTTCATTACTACACCGTTACAGGATGGAGTGGCAGCAAAGGTTCAGCAACGAAATTCACGCCGGACGATTATTATTGGACAATGGGAAAATGCCTTGAAATAGAAGAAGTGATTCAAAAGCATATGACCATTATGGATAAATACGACAAGGACAAGAAAGTAGGCCTTATGGTAGACGAATGGGGTACATGGTGGGATGTGGAGCCGGAGACTAATCCGGGATTCCTGTACCAACAAAATACCATGCGCGATGCATTTGTTGCCGCCCTGTCATTGAACGTCTTCAACAAGTACGGCGACCGCATTCAGATGGCCAATATAGCACAGGTGGTCAATGTACTTCAATCTATGATATTGACCAAAGACGATAAGATGACACTGACACCGACCTACCATGTCTTCGATATGTATCGTGTGCATCAGGATGCCACTTATCTGCCGATGGATATTATCTCGGAAACGAAAGAGATAAGAGGCCGCAATGTAGCCTTGGTAAATGCTTCAGCTTCTCAGAAAGACGGATTGACGCATATTACGCTGGCAAATATAGACCTGAATGCTGAGCAGAACGTAAATATAGATTTCTCCAACACGAAGATAAACAGTGTAAAAGGAAGAATTCTGACTTCGAAAAACATTGACGATCACAATACTTTCGAAAATCCTGACTTAGTAAAACCTCAAACCTTCACAGGTGCTAAAATAGAAAATGGCAAGCTGAATATAAAACTACCTGCCAAATCGATCGTTGTCCTCGAAATAAAGTAGTACAAGCATGACTTTATCCAGACGAAATTTTATAAAAAAGGCATGTTTGAGTAGCGCATGTATATGCGGATTCAATACAATATCCGGTGTTAACAGCACCAACAATACTGAAGCGCTCGATGATGACCGGAGTACTGCCATGTTCCAAAAATGGATATCGGAAATACTAACTAATCTGGACGACAGTCTGCCTGAAACAGAGATCCGAAAATTAGTAAAATCAGCATCTTTGGCCCATTATCAAAATTTGAACATGGATACATCGCTGGCCCCTTATATCGGAAAAATGAATGATTTCATTCGATTCATAGAAAAAGAATGGGGTTGGATATTTAGTTACGAAGACAACGGAAAAGTTATACTGGCCGATGAAAATAAATCAGCCTGTGTATGCCCTCTGATCAATAAAAGTGAAGGCATTAAATATCCTGCATTATGCTTTTGTTCCGAAGGTTTTGCAGAAATGATGTTTTCGAAAGTGAACGAAAGTCCGGTAAAGGCAACTGTCATCTCTTCGATACAACGCGGAAATGAAAAGTGTGTTTATCGCATAACGCTAAATAAATGAATATCTACAATTTAAACCGAAAAAAAATCTGTTTAAAATGAAAAAAAATTGTATATTACTTATTCTATCCATTATAGCCGGGCAATTATTTGCTCAAACATACCAAAAGACTGACAAGGGAATAAAAACAAATGTACAGTCGATGGATGTAGAAATACAATTCTACAGTCCGGGAATCGTACGCGTGATAAAATCGCCGGAAAGCAAAAACTTCAAAAAGGAAAGCCTTTCGGTGATAAAAACACCGCAAACGACCGCTTTAGATATCAGCCAAAATGGAAATACAGTATCCTTAAACAGTGATTTGATGCAAGTTAGCATCAACCTGAATACAGGAAAAGTAGCTTACTCCGACAAAAGCGGAAACCCTCTCTTTACAGAAAAAGACTATGGCACACAATTCTCCAACTTCAATGATGCCGGAAATAAAACTTTCAGTGTACGTCAGGCCTTTCTGCTCGATAAGGGAGAAGCCATTTACGGACTGGGCCAGCAACAAACCGATAAACTGAACCAGCGCGGAGAGAAAATATTTATGCGTCAACGCGCCTTATATGCAAGTATTCCTTTCGTTCAATCGGTGAAGGGATATGGTATATTCTGGGACAACTACTCTCCCACTACATTCAATGACAATCCGCAGGAGATGTCTTTCGACTCGGAAGTAGGCGAATGTTCCGACTATTATTTCATGTACGGCAAAAGCGGGGACGGAGTAATCGCCCAAATGCGCGACCTCACAGGTCAGGCTCCGATGTATCCGTTGTGGACATTCGGATTCTGGCAATCGAGAGAAAGATATAAGAGCCAAACAGAGACGATGGAAGTGGTAGACAAATACAGGCAACTGGGTATTCCACTCGATGGCATTATACAGGACTGGCAATACTGGGGGCCGAATACAAATTGGAATTCTATGAACTTTGACAATCCCGAATTTCCCGACCCGCAAGGCATGATCGACCATGTTCACAAACAAAACGCGCATATCATGATTTCCGTTTGGGCTTCATTCGGCCCCGATACGAAGCCATTCAAGGTGATGAAGGAAAAAAACATGTTGTTCAATTTCAAAACATGGCCTGCTTCCAGTGAAGATGTATGGCCGCCCGATCCTAACAAGCCTTCCGGTGTAAGAGTATATGACGCTTATAATCCTGAAGCGCGCGACATCTATTGGGATTACATGAATAAAGGACTGTTTTCGAAGGGTATAGATGCATGGTGGCTCGACTCTACCGAACCCGACCATCTGGATGTTAAAGAATCAGACTTCGATGTGCCTACCCATCTCGGCACTTTCCGCAGCGTGCGCAATGCATTCCCGTTAGAATCAAACAAAGGCGTGTACGAACATCAGAGGGCTACCACATCAGACAAACGTGTCTATTTGCTCACTCGATGCGCTTTCGCCGGACAGCAACGATATGCGGCTAACACATGGTCGGGAGATGTTGTAGCAAAATGGGACGTTCTGAAAAGACAAATACCTACAGGACTCAATTTCTCTCTTAGCGGCATCCCGTATTGGAATACCGACATAGGCGGTTTCTTCATTTGGGAATACGACGGGGAAGTAAGCAACAAAGCGTATCACGAACTATATACACGCTGGTTTCAGTATGGTACATTCACGCCGATGCAACGTTCGCACGGTAGCGGTGTCAAAAAAGAGATTTACAACTTTGGAAAAAAAGGTGACTGGGTATATGACTCGGAAGAAAAGTATATCAACCTGCGCTATAGCTTGATTCCTTACTTGTATTCTACGGCCTGGGATGTAACCAGCAATTCGGGTTCGTTCCTGCGCGCCTTGTTTATGGACTTCAATGAAGACCAGAAAGTGCATGACATCAGCAATCAGTATATGTTCGGGAAATCGTTCCTCGTTACGCCTGTTACCGACCCGATGTATGTTTCGGCAGAAGAAAAAGATAAATGGAAGAATCCTGTTGAGAATTTCAGCAAAATAAAGACGCAGGCTGTCTATTTACCTCAGGGTGCGGACTGGTTCGATTTCTGGACAGGCGAAAAATTAAACGGAGGGCAAACAATCAATAAAGAAGTACCAATAGATATAATACCTTTGTATATAAAAGCCGGATCGATTATTCCTTGGGGGCCGAAAGTACAATATGCCACCGAAAAGAAATGGGATAATCTCGAAATAAGGATTTATACAGGGGCAGACGGAGAGTTCGTTCTGTACGAAGACGAAAATGACAATTATAACTACGAAAAAGGAATCTACTCTACCATCAAATTCAAATGGAATGACCAGAACCGAACTCTTAGCATCGAAAACAGGAACGGAGAATTTCCCGGTATGCTGAAGAATCGCAAATTCCAGATTGTACTTGTCGACCAACTGAAAGGGATTGGAGTTGAAAACTCCCTGAAGATAGATAAAGTAGTTAACTATAAAGGAAAAGAAGTTTCAATAAAACTCTGAACATGCGATTTTTAATCTACATAATGCTTGTATTGTGCCCTCTAGGTGCAATACAAGCTCAAAAACAAAAAGAAGTACCGTCCGAAAAAGATATGAAAGCATATCTGATGATATACTTCAAAGACCCTACTCATGGCCTGTATATGGCTCTGAGCAAAGACGGATACTCATTTACCGATGTAAATAACGGAAAGCCGATCATGGCGGGCGATACCATTGCCACGCAAAAAGGTATCCGCGATCCCTACATTATGCGCGGCCCCGACGGATGGTTTTATCTGGCAATGACCGACCTCCACATCTTTGCTCAAAAAGAAGGCTTCCGCGATACCGAATGGGAACGCGACGGCAAAGAATACGGATGGGGAAACAACCGGGGATTCGTACTGATGAAATCGAAAGACCTGATAAACTGGTCACGGGCAAATCTGCGGGTAGATACAGCATTCGCCGGATTGGAAAATATTGGCTGTGCATGGGCTCCCGAACTGATATATGACGAGGCGAAAGGCAAGATTATGATGTATTTCACCATGCGCTTCGGAACGGATGTAAATAAGCTCTATTATACATATATGAATGATGCATTTACAGGCATGGAAACCCGCCCCGAGGTATTGTTCGAATATAAAGACATTACCTGTATAGATGGCGATATTACCAGAGTAGGCGATAAATATCATCTGTTTTACGTTGCCCACGATGGCACACCGGGTATAAAACAGGCCGTATCGGACAATGTAAATTCGGGATATGCTTACGACCCCGAATGGTACGACCCTGAACCAAAGGCTTGCGAAGCTCCGAATGTATGGAAGCGTATCGGCGAAGACAAATGGGTGCTGATGTACGATGTATATGGAATAGATATTCACAATTTCGGGTTCAGCGAAACATCCGATTTTAAGAACTTTACCAATCTGGGGCATTTCAATGAAGGAGTGATGAAATCGACAAACTTCTCCTCTCCCAAGCACGGTGCGGTGATACACCTTACCCAAAAAGAGGCCGAAGAACTGGCCAAACACTGGGATTTGAAGATGGAATTTTGAGAAAAAAAGATAATTGAGGATACAGCTGTTTATCCCGATCCCCCCTACCCGATTAATACATATTGATAAATATAACATTACATGAAGAAAAATTTTATTTACCTGTCATTATTGTTCACCGCTTTGCTCACTGCATGCGGAGGAAGTAAATCAACAGATCCCCGGGAAACGACAGAACTTCGCAGTCCGGTTATTCCCGGCTATTTTGCCGACCCTTCTATTGTTCAACATGAAGGCAAATTTTATATGTATGCTACGGCTGACCCTTGGGGAGCAGAATTCCTTTCGTGTTGGGTATCGGATGATTTTCAGAATTGGACATTTCATCAGCTAAACTGGCCTACCAAGGCACTGTGCACATCCCCTACATCGAATGAAAATAATGTATGGGCGCCATCGGTCGTAAAGAAAGGAGATACGTTCTACATGTACACATCGGTAGGCTCGGAAGTATGGTGTGGCAAGGCTAAACATCCTCTGGGGCCGTGGGAGAATATGATGGGCGACCAACCGATGCTATCGTTCGACACCACCCGTTTTTACCATGTAATAGATGCCGAAGCCTTCATCGACGATGACGGAAAAGCCTATCTTTACTGGGGTTCGGGCTGGGATTGGATAAACGGGCATTGCTATGCTGCCGAACTGAATGATGATATGCATACGTTCAAAACAGAGCCGAAAGAGGTTACCCCTTCCCATTATTTCGAAGGACCGCTAATGATAAAGCACGATTCGAAATATTATCTCACCTACTCGGAAGGGAAAACCATCGATGAAACTTATGAAGTAAGGTATGCAGTGGGCGACACGCCACTAGGCCCTTTCACCGAAGCAAAGAACAGCCCTGTTCTGAAAACAGCGGACAGCCTCAGTGTATATGGCCCGGGGCATCATACCATCATGTCATTCGAAGGAAAGAATTATATCGTATATCATCGCCATAGCCTTCCATTCAATACGGGAACTGCCCTCCGGCAAATCTGCATCAATGAGCTTGAGTTTGACGGACAGAACGGACAGATAAAGAATATCACGCCATATAGCGTACAGTCTTTTCCTAAACTTTCGCAGAAGGAAGTTGCCTATATCCAGCCTGCATCAGTATCGGCAAGTTCAGAGAAAGAAGGATATACTGCTGTAAAGAATTTGACGGATAACGATTTCAGCACCTTGTGGAAAGCTTCGGAAACAGATGAAAGCGCATGGGTAAAAGCAGATTTCAACCCTGATACTTTCATCAAAACAATGGAGATACGTTTCGAATATCCTTGGAAAGACTATTTCATAAAAGTAGAAAGTTCTGCGGACGGAAATACATGGGAGACCATTGCCGACCATACAGAGAAAGGAATATCAGGTTCGCCGGTAAATATAGATATCAACAAAAAGGCTTCATTTATACGGATCGTATTTACGACTTCCGACAAAGAGCCTGTTCCGGCTATCTGGGATCTGTTCTTTTATTAAAGTTTGATTAAAATACTTTTTGTTTTTTGTCATACTGCCAATAAGAAGCATCTCTGAGAGAAAAATCGAGATCCTTCCCCCCGGTCAGGATGACATGCGATAGTAAATCATGGGCTACTTTTACAATATATCCAAATCAAATATAAACGTACTTTAGAATGAAAAAAGCAAGTATCTATCTCTTAATTATTTTACTCTTTATTCCTGTATTTAAAACAATTGCCAGTGAACCTACATCGGCTTATCTGTTCGCATATGCTACAGATAAAAATTCCAATCACAACGGACTGCACTTCGCATGGAGTGTAGACAAGGAAAACTGGTTTCCGATAGGCCCCGAACACAGTTATGTAAAATGTGACTACGGACGCTGGGGCTCTGAGAAAAAGATGTTCTCTCCGTTCCTCATTCAGTCTCCAGATGGCATGTGGCACTGCGTATGGAGTATGAACGAAAGAGACGGGGCATTTGCCGGCGTTTCATCTCCCGACCTTGTATATTGGGGGCGGCAATCCTACCCTCTGGTTATGGAAAACGGGAATTGCCTTTCACCTGAAATCACTTACGACAATGCGAGTAAGCTTTATACAGTCACTTGGTTAAGCTCAGGCAAGCAAGCCTATGCCGTTACCACGAAAGACTTTAAAGATTACGGTTCTACAAAAAAAGTTACAGGCATTGCCAATCTGCGTGAAACTGCAATTATATCCGGAAAAACTGAAACAGGGACATTACACCAAGTGTCGTGGAAGGTGATTGACGGACTGATAAAAGCGCAGCAATTAGCCGCCTATAAAGGTATATTGAATGCCGAAAATTCAAGCACTGACAAAGAGCGTTTTGCTTCGCTTAAATCGGTGGATGCAACCATTACTGTAGACGCTTCTAAAACGAAAAAGATAAGCGACCTGTTGTTAGGTATGTTTTTTGAAGATATAAACTATGCTGCCGACGGAGGCCTTTATGCAGAGCTTGTTCAGAACAGGGGTTTCGAATACGCATTGAGCGATAAGGAAGGACGCGACAAAAACTGGAACAGCTACAAAGCATGGAGCGTAACCGGTGATCAGGCTGTATTTACAATCGATTCTGTATCCCCTATCCATCCCAATAACAAGTATTATGCAGTGCTTCAGGTTAACCAGATCGGAGCCGGACTGGCAAATGAAGGATTCGATGGTATCGCGGTAAAAGCCGGAGAAAAATATAATTTCTCGGTATTTGCACGCACAGCAGAAGCAAAAAAAGGAAAACTAACTGTACGTCTGACAGATAAGAACGGAAAAGTTTATGGAGAAGCTACCACAAAAGCTATTTCCGGCGACTGGAAAAAATACGATGCTGTAATAACCGTCAGCCGAACTATAGCAGACGCAAGACTGGAGGTTGTACCGCAAATGACGGGTAAAGTGCAACTGGACATGATTTCCCTTTTCCCTCAGAAAACATTCAGAGGACATAAAAACGGATTGCGCGAAGACCTCGCTCAAGTTATTGCCGATATGAATCCTCGTTTTGTGCGCTTTCCCGGTGGTTGTGTGGCACATGGCGACGGATTGGGCAATATATACCATTGGAAGAATACAATAGGTACGCTCGAAAGCCGAAAACCTCAACGGAATCTGTGGGGATACCATCAGACAGCTGGATTGGGATATTTCGAATACTTCCAGTTCTGTGAGGATTTGGGTGCAGAGCCTGTTCCTGTAGTTGCGGCAGGCGTACCGTGCCAGAATTCGGCGCATCATGGTTGCTCTCTGGGTGGGCAACAAGGCGGAATACCGATGAGCGAAATGGGAAGTTATATACAGGATGTGCTAGACCTGATAGAATGGGCTAATGGCGATGTTAACACCACATGGGGTAAAAAACGCGCCGAAGCGGGTCATCCCAAACCATTCAACCTGAAATATATCGGGATAGGAAACGAAGACATTATTTCTGACATTTTCGAGGAACGTTTCACGATGATATTCAATGCTGTAAAAGAAAAATATCCGGAAATAACGGTGATAGGCACAGTGGGGCCTTTCTATGAGGGAACAGATTATGTGGAAGGCTGGGGTATCGCCGATAAGTTACAGGTACCGATGGTAGACGAGCATTATTACAATCCACCGGGATGGTATATCCACAATCAGGATTTTTATGACAAATATGACCGTTCGAAGTCGAAAGTATATCTGGGCGAATATGCCGCTCACCTTCCGGGCAGGCCGAATAATGTGGAAACAGCTTTGGCGGAAGCCCTTCATCTGGCTAACGTGGAACGTAACGGAGACGTAGTAACAATGACTTCTTATGCGCCATTGCTGGCAAAAGAAGGACATACACAATGGAATCCCGATCTGATATATTTCAACAATACAGAAGTGAAACCGACTGTGGGTTATTATGTACAGAAACTCTACGGACAGCATGCCGGAGATGAATACCTGACCAGTAAGATGGAACTTTCAGACAATCGGGATGACGTGCAAAAACGCATTGCAAAATCGATCGTGCGCGATAGCAAGACCGGAGATGTGATAGTCAAACTGGTGAATATGCTGCCTGTAGAAGTAAATACAAAATTAGACTTGACAGGCATCAGTATTACAAATCCGGTGGCTTCAAGAACTTTGCTTACAGGCACTCCTGACGACAAATCGGCAAAGCCTGTATCGGATAGTTTCAATGTGGGTGATAGCTGCAAATTACCGGCTTATTCATTTACTGTATTAAGGTTTAAGACAAATTAAAAAGTTTATCTATATAGAACCCGTCCAACCTCCCCGTCTGGGAGGCTACAAAGAGGGTATAGAAAATAAAAAAGGTAACAATATAAAAAGTATGCAGAGGCGTTACTTTTACATACGCTACGCTCCTGTGACCGTTGGTTGTTACCTTTTTGAGAAAATGATGAAAAACGGGCAGGCACAAGACCTGCCCCTACATGATAAAAAAGTAACAACGAGAAATATGCAAATTGTGTTACATCTGTTACCTTTTAACAACACAATATAAACAGAGGTTAAATAAATAAAGGTTACAGGACACATATTGTTAAAACAAGAGGGAGATGAAAAAATAGAGGTGTTACTTTTTTGAATTGATCGTTGATAATGAATCGGGAAAAGCTAAAAGAATTATTAATTGTTCATTCTTAATTATTAATTGCATTTGTGTTACATCTGTTACTTTTTAACAATATACAGCAAACAAAAGTTAATTCAATACGGATTCCCAGAAATATTTAGCTAAAGTATAAATGGTAAAAAAATTGAACATATGAAAAGTATTCTGATCTATCTCGGCCTATTTTCTATCTCGGCTTTTGCATCAGCACAAAAGAGTGTGGTGATGACTAAAACTATGAAGAGTGAAATTCTGGGTACAGAAAAGGAGTATACTATTTATTTACCCCACGATTATGATAATTCAGATAAAAAGTATCCGGTATTGTACCTTTTGCACGGAGCATGGGGAAATAGTCACTCTTGGGTAGAAAAGGGCAATATAGAAGAGATTACAAACAAAAGTACCGGGGCAAGCGAAGCACTTGCAATGATCATTGTAATGCCTGATGCGCGGGGAATAGACGAAGACTTCGGAGGCAAGAATATGGGATATTTCAATGTCCCCGACTGGAGATACGAAGATTATTTTTTTGAGGAACTGATACCCTATATCGACGAGAATTACAGAACGATTGCCAATAAAAACAATAGGGCTGTCGCTGGCCTTTCGATGGGAGGCGGAGGCGCCATTGCCTATGCGCAACGACATCCTTCGTTCTTTTCTTCGGCCGTTTCGTTAAGCGGGTGCGTCGGATACTGCTCCAGCGAGAATGCCCGTAAAATAGATATTGACTTTGATAAGTCTCTGGGAGAAACCGATCCTACGCTTTTCGTACAGAATATTACAGATGAACAAACAGCTGAATTGAAAACCATTAAATGGTATGTAGACTGCGGAGACGATGATTATCTCTATGACGGTAATATCGCACTATACAAAGCAATGCGGGAAAAAGGGATTCCACTGGAGTATAGAATGAAGGACGGCGGACACACATGGAGTTACTGGCAAGACTCCCTTCCGGCTGTTTTATTATTCTGCTCTATTAATTTTTTGAGAAATTGAAATTTGAAACATACGATAAGAAATGAAAAAAATAGTACTTAGTTTATTTATTGCATTTTTGTGTACCAGCCATACAATTGCGCAAATCTCAACGAAAATTGAATGTTTCGATTTGAGTGATGTAAGATTACTGGATAGTCCATTCAAGCATGCGGAAGACCTGGATAAACAATACCTGCAGGAGCTGAAAGCTGACAGGCTCCTCTCCCCCTTCCTGCGCGAATCGGGACTGACACCGAAAGCCGAAAGCTATACCAACTGGGAAAATACCGGACTGGACGGGCATATCGGAGGTCATTATCTCTCGGCATTATCATTGATGTATGCATCGACGGGCGACAAACAGATAAAAAAGCGACTCGACTATATGGTTAGCGAACTTAAACACTGTCAGGATGCAAACGGCAACGGCTATATAGGAGGCGTTCCGGGAGGAAAAGCAATCTGGGAAGAAGTAGCAAACGGAAATATCAGAGCCGGAGGTTTTGACCTTAACGGCAAATGGGTTCCATTGTACAATATCCATAAGACCTATGCCGGGCTGCGTGATGCTTACCTCTATGCAAATAACGATATGGCAAAGGAGATGCTGATAAAAATGACCGACTGGGCTATCAATCTGGTCTCGAAACTATCGGAAGAACAAATACAGGATATGCTTCGCAGTGAACATGGCGGACTGAATGAGACATTTGCCGATGTAGCCGCGATAACAGGCGATAAGAAATACCTGAAACTGGCACATCAGTTTTCACATCAACTGGTGCTTAATCCTCTGCTCAACCACGAAGACAAACTGACCGGGATGCATGCCAATACACAGATACCGAAGGTACTTGGATTTAAACGCATAGCCGATGTAGAAGGTAACGAATCATGGTCGGAAGCTTCGCGTTTTTTCTGGGAAACAGTTGTAGAACGTCGTTCGGTAAGTATCGGAGGCAACAGCGTGGGAGAACATTTCAACCCTACGAATGATTTTTCGAGAGTGATAAAGAGTATCGAAGGTCCTGAAACATGTAATACATACAATATGTTGCGCCTGTCGAAAATGCTTTATCAAACGTCGCAGGATGAGAAGTATATGGACTATTACGAAAGGGCATTATACAACCATATCCTTTCTACCCAGAATCCCGAACAGGGCGGATTTGTTTACTTCACCCAGATGCGTCCGGGGCACTACCGGGTATATTCCCAGCCCCAGACAAGTTTCTGGTGCTGTGTGGGTTCGGGGATAGAAAACCATGCCAAGTACGGAGAAATGATTTATGCCCATACAGACAATGAATTGTATGTGAATCTATTCATTCCTTCGAGATTAAATTGGAAAGAGAAAAAGGTTGAAGTGATACAGGAAAATGCATTTCCCGATGAAGCTAAGACCCAACTGACCATCAACTCTGAAAAGACAACTGCTTTCACCTTAAAGCTACGCTATCCGGCATGGGTAGAAAAGGGTGCTGTGAGAGTGACTGTCAATGGTAAAGATTATCCTGTATCGCAAGATCCGGCAAGTTATATATCTATCGACCGCAAATGGAAAAAGGGAGATAAGGTAGTAATGGAAATGCCTATGCGGATAACAGTAGAGCAATTGCCTGACAAATCGAACTATTACTCTATCTTCTACGGCCCGATAACCCTTGCCGCAAAAACAGGAACAGAGGATATGACAGGATTATATGCCGACGACAGCCGAGGCGGACACATTGCCCACGGCAAACAAATACCGATGAAAGATATGCCGATTATCGTAAGTGATCCGGAAAGAATAGCCTCATTAGTAAAACCCGTACAGGGAAAGCCTTTGACATTCCATCTATCGGGACTATATCCTGAGAAATATGCGGCAGGGCTGGAACTTATACCGTTCTTCCGCTTGCATGAGTCGCGCTATATCATCTACTGGCCACAGGCAACAGCTGAAGGCGTGAAAGAGATACAGCAGAAAATAGAAGACGAGGAGAGGGAAAGAATCAAGTTGGATGGTATCACAGCCGACAAGGTAGTCTGCGGAGAACAACAACCTGAATCAGATCATTTTATACAATCAGACAAGTCGAATACAGGCTTTATCGATGATATACACTGGCGCGAAGCAAAGGGCTGGTTCAGTTATCAGTTGAAGAATGCGGGTAAGAATGCCAATCACCTGTATCTGAAATATTTTGACCGTGACCAGAACCGTAATTTCGATGTCTTGATTAATGATCAGAAAGTAGCTTCAATGAGCCTGAAAGGTGATGGAGGAGATAGCTTATTTACTTCTACATACCCTGTTCCCGAAAGCGAAAAAGGTAAAGAAATACTCGAAGTGAAAATAGTGGCTGTACCAAATAGTGTGACAACCAAGATAGCAGAAGTGAGGATATTATCGGAGGATTATAAACACTGAAAATAAACGATGAGGCTGTATATAGAGTCATTCTGAATGTAATGAAGAATCCCGACCACCGAAAAACGAGATGTTTCACTCCGTTCAACATGACAAAGAGATAATAAAAATTACTCTATACACAGCCTCATCATTTATCCTTATTGCTTTACAATTCGCATGGAATAGAACGAACGGTAAATAAAGACTAATGCCACGGCAAGGAATACCAATCCAACCCATTTGCAATAGTCGGGAATCTCAATCGCAATCTCAACTGCCAGCAATCCGAATAATGTTGAGAATTTTATAATAGGATTCAACGCAACAGACGATGTATCTTTATACGGGTCACCGACAGTGTCGCCAACTACTGTAGCAGCATGCAGGTCGGTATTACGCTCTTTTAATTCTACTTCTACAATTTTCTTGGCATTATCCCATGCACCGCCTGCATTTGCCATATAGATGGCCTGAAATAAGCCGAATACAGCAATGGAGATAAGGTATGCTACAAAGAAGTTAGGGTCGATAAAGGCAAATGCCATCGTGATGAATAGCAGGGCTAGGAAGATATTCCACATTCCCACCTGAGCATACTGGGTACAGATCTTTACCACTGCCTTAGAATCCTCTATATCAGCCTCTTCCTTATTCAGATTGATATGCTTCTTGATATACTCTACTGCACGGTATGCACCCGTAGTAACAGCCTGCATAGAAGCGCCGGAGAACCAGTAAACAACGGAACCTCCGCAGATGAACCCCAGCAGTACAGGAGCAGCTATAAGATCAATGTTGAGCAATCCGAGTTTTTCCAGTACCAGAATAATTGAGAATATCATGGTAGTAGCACCTATCACGGCAGTACCGATAAGTACAGGTTTAGCCGTAGCCTTAAATGTATTACCAGCCGAATCATTCTCTTCCAGATACTCTTTCCCCTTTTCGAAATCAGGTTCGAAGCCAAAGTCTTTCTTTACTTCTGCCGATATGTTGGGTAAATGTTCTATACGGGAGAGTTCGAATACTGACTGTGCATTATCCGTTACAGGTCCATAGCTATCTACAGCAATAGTAACCGGCCCCATTCCCAGCAAGCCGAAAGCTACCAGACCGAAGGCAAAGATAGAAGGGTGAGACATTATACTTCCCAGTTCCTGAGTAGAGATAAAGTAAGCGACAGCCATCAGCAATGCTATTGTAAGCCCTTTCCAGAATGCGCTGAAATTACCGGCTACCATACCCGAAAGGATATTCAAAGATGCTCCTCCTTCGCGTGAAGCGGTAACCACCTCTTTTACATGGCGGGACGATGAACTGGTAAAAGCCTTTGTAAGTTCAGGGATCACAGCAGCGGCAAATGTACCGCAACTGATAATAGAAGCTAGTTTCCACCACAAGCCATCAGGCATTTCTTTCAGTAAGAAGTAGCTGGCAATATATGTTGCCGCAATAGATACGACAGATGTAATCCATATAAGGGCGGTAAGAGGTATTTCGAAGTCGAACTTGGTTAAGTTCTTATATTTAGCAGTAGCAATCCCCTGATTGATATAGTAAGACAGGATGGACGTAAATAACATCATCAGACGCATAACGAATATCCAAACTATAAAGGCCGCCTGATATTCGACATTCAATACTGCCAATATGATAAATGAGATCAGAGCAACTCCTGTCACACCGTATGTTTCGAAACCATCGGCTGTAGGGCCTACACTATCGCCGGCATTATCTCCTGTACAATCCGCTATTACACCGGGATTACGGGGATCGTCTTCCTTTATATTGAATACGATCTTCATCAGGTCGGCTCCGATATCGGCTATCTTGGTAAAGATTCCTCCTGCTATGCGGAGTGCCGATGCACCCAAGGATTCACCGATAGCGAATCCGAGTAAACAGGCTCCGGCCATATCTCCGGGAACAAACAAGAGGATAACAAGCATCATTATCAACTCTACGGTAATAAGCATCACTCCTACACTCATTCCTGCTTTCAGGGGGATATTCACTACATCCCAGGGACGTTTGCGTAATGATGCGAATGCTGTGCGGGAATTAGCCAACGTATTGATGCGGATGCCATACCATGCTACACCATACGAGCCGAGAATACCCAATATTGTCCAAAAGAGGACAAAAGCAAGGAATGTAGCTCTGCCGACTTCTCCCTTTGCTACGATTTCGGGATTAGACAAAAATCCGAAGTAGATAAGCATTACTGCCGAGATAATCAGCAATAGATAGAAGAGAAACTTACCCTGCTGCAACAGGTAGGTTTTGCAAGTTTCAAAGATAGTCTTCGATACATTGAGCATCGATTGATGTGCAGGTAACTTCTTAATGTTGAAATACTGCACCAAGCCAAATGCAATGCCGAGTAACAGAATTAAAAGGCCCCAAAGCAGGAGGTTATAACCACTTCCTAAATCAGGGACTTTTAAGTCTGCTTCACTAGCCATCAGGCTCACCGGAAATAAAATGAGTGATAGGATTAAAAGTTTCTTCATGCGTATTAATTTTTGATTAATGTTCAGTATTATCAGATTGTTAACAATTGCAACAAAATTATGATAAAACAGATACTATCGACTATATATAGTGATATACTTACTTTGTTTTATGATTTTATCGCTCTTGTGATTAAAGTTAACGTAGCAAATATAGTATAATTATTAACAAATATTATATCCGGGCATATTTTTATCGAAATAGTTCGAAACATAATTCGCTGGTTTCGTAAAAAAATGAAATAACTGATATGGAATGATTATTATGATATCTTTATTAGTTCAATAAATATATAAATACAATGTACTCCGCCAGACGAGGGAATCCCGGCATCTACTTCTGCAAGTATATATTATTTGTTGAATTAAAAACAGATAGAGAGGAAAAATTGTTCTGATCAAAGCTTTTTATTCATCACGTAATCTTCCATAAGGAAACCATTACCAATGTCTATATCTTCGCTTTTAATCACTTCAAAACCCAAACGCTTGTAGAAATCAATGGCTTTATTAAAGCGGTTTACATTCAATGACAATTCAGCATTGCCATATTCCTTTGCTATCCTCACGACAGCATCAATAAAGAAACGTCCTACCCCTTTTCCTTGCAAAGAAGGAAGGACGTATATCTTATGAATTTTTGTTATATCAGCATCCTTATAATCGAATTCATAAGAAACATAGCCTAGATACTCTCCATTCTCTTCAGCCAAAAGATAGTGATGTCCCAACATCTCTATTTGTTCTTCCAATGCTGAAGTACTGTACATCATATCCATCATGTATCTGATCTGGTCGGATGTAAGAATATTTGCGAATGTAGGAGGCCATATCCTGTCGGCAAGCGACTGGATAATAAAAAAATGATCTTTCGACGCTTCTATGATTTTCATTAATCTTCCAATGTAAAGGATTTCATCCCGATACGACTTCCATCTGCAAATATATCAACCCGATAGGTACCCGGCATCAGGTATTCTTCGACATTCCAATACATGGTTACTCCAACTTCTTCGCCGCCATATTCAATGATCTTCTTTATCGAGTAATTAATATCCCTGTTTTCGTATGGAAAAACATTTGTTCGACTTTTAGTCAGGACATCATTATCCGGTTTCATTATCCGCAGGTAAATTGTCCGTTCACCTGGTTCGGCGGTTATATTCTTGGTAACAGTAAAGTTTATTATCAGTTGTTCTACTTTATTAATCTTTTTCTGCACCTTACCTTTACTATTAGTTGCTTGCACACTGATACCTGTAGCATCAAGTTTGGCCGCCAAAGTAACTTTTTCAGTCAGATTTTGCTTTTGTTGCGACACTTCATTCAATGTACGTGTAGCTTCCTGATATTTATTGGTTATTTCGCTTTTCTCTTTTCTTAAACGCTCGTTAGCCTGATTCAAAGAGTCGATCTGAACAATATATGACTTCAGTATTTTGCGCAAACTGGCCAATTCATTGTTCAATCTTGATATTTCAGCCTTATTATCGGCTTTTACAGTCTTCAACTCTTCCAGCAAGCGCTGTACTTTAGCCTGCTCGTTAGTCAATTTCTGTAGTAAAGAATCGTTTTTGATATTCAGCTTAAAGCCTTCATATTGCATGGTAAGATTCTCATACTCATCTTCCAGTTGCTGTTTATTTAGACTACTCTCCTCCTGCAACTCACTTATCTGAGTCTTCTGACTGAATATATAATAACCAGCTATACCCATTGCTACAAGTAGCAGGATTATTACAATTAATAGTATCTTAGAATTGTTCTTTTGTTCTGTGCTCATAATTATGTTAAAATATTAAGCGACTACAAATATAGATGTTTTCAGCATATTGAGCAAAAGGATAAATGGCTTTCGCTTTTTTTAATAATTCCCAATATTTTTGACGACCAAAATCTTCTTTATATCAGAATAAGCATGTACATTTGTTAGTCTTTTATGACATGACACCTATAATATATAGGATATGCTTGACTATTTGAAATCTTGGAATCAATTTATTAATTTATTATAAAAGAAATATTATGTCTAAAGTAACAGTTGTAGGTGCCGGAAATGTGGGTGCTACATGTGCAAATGTACTTGCATTTAACGAAGTGGCAGATGAAGTAATAATGCTGGATGTAAAAGAAGGCGTTTCGGAAGGTAAAGCAATAGATATGAACCAGACAGCCCAACTTTTGGGCTTCGACACTCGTATCAAGGGCGTAACTAATGATTATGCAGCTACAGCCAATTCAGATGTTGTAGTTATAACTTCGGGTATACCACGTAAACCGGGTATGACCAGAGAAGAACTTATTGGAGTAAATGCCGGTATTGTAAAAAGTGTTGCTGAAAACATCCTGAAATATTCACCAAATGCCATCCTTGTTATCATTTCCAACCCAATGGATACAATGACATATCTGGCTTCTAAAGTTACAGGCCTGCCTAAAAACCGTGTTATCGGTATGGGTGGCGCATTAGACAGTTCCCGTTTCAAATTCTACCTGAGCGAAGCCTTGGGCTGTAATCCTAATGAAGTGGAAGGTATGGTAATCGGAGGTCATGGTGACACTACAATGATTCCTGTTACGCGTCTGGCCACATACAAAGGCATTCCGGTTTCAGAATTCCTGTCTAAGGAAGTTCTGGATAAAGTAGTGGCTGATACAATGGTCGGTGGTGCAACATTAACCGGTTTGTTAGGTACTTCTGCATGGTATGCACCGGGAGCAGCAGGAGCATATGTTGTGGAATCTATCATTCACGACCAAAAGAAAGTAATCCCTTGTTGTGTTACATTAGAAGGTGAATATGGTCAAAATGATATATGCATAGGTGTTCCGGTAGTTTTAGGAAAGAACGGTTGGGAGAAAATTATTGATCTGAAACTGACTGCTGATGAAAAAGAGAAATTCGAAGCTTCAGCTGCCGCTGTTCACAAAACAAATGTTGTTTTGAAAGAAATCAACGCGATTTAACAAATCATATAAATTAAAATTGTAGAGGGCATGTATCCGGCTTGGGTACATGCTTTCTTTTTATATATGATACACATAAAGGTTTTTTGATTAGAAATATTTTTTATTTATAAATAACTTTCATACTTTTGTAAACGATTTTTAGTCATTTTAAGAGAAATTGTATATGTTACAGTCTTTTTATTTTGAATAAAATGAATTACTTAAAGACAAATAAAATATAAGCCCAGATTATATTTTAACACAGAAGGATTTGGGTAAAAGTGATTTTCTAGATTTAGAAAATGGTATTGGAAACCTATATGGATATAGGTAGTATATATTGGGGCAGTGCAATATAGAATGTTGAATAGGAATATATCCTTAGTAACATAATGGAATACAACACCACATTAATGAAATCATTTAAACTTAAAACGTTTAATAAAAAAGCTTTAACGATCAGTACACTATTGATACTTTCAGTTTTTTTATCAGCCATTATCTACTTTTCTAATACTCTGATTGATAATGGTATTGACTCGCTCCTCATAATTGCGATTCCGGTTTTTATATTATCGGTTATCCTTTTATTGAAAAAAGCTTTCGTTAAAACATTTACGGTTAATATTTCCAATGCGAACCTGTCTGTCATTCATGAAGATAAAGTGGTTTATTCTACCCTCTTAAATGAGATCGTGATGTTTAAATACGTCCGGAAAGAAAATACTGATACTTTACTGTTTTTTGCAACAAACAATCAGCAAGCAACATTTAGCATAGAATGTACGGATCAACGCAAACGGTTTAGGAAAATAGTAGATACTTTAAATAACTACGGAAATTATACTGTAAACATCCAAAGTGATGAAATCAGTACTCTATGGACTGATTACATAAACAAAGATATTGTTGCAAAAGAAGTTGTGATAAGGAAAAAAGCGATGCAATATTATCGTCAGGTGCCGTTACACCAGTTCTCGAATTAAATTGTAACTCTATCCATAAAATAAAAAGGCTGAATTTAAAAAAATTCAGCCTTTTTATTTAGATTAACTATCCTTAGTTATTCTCAGGTCTCAGCTTTCTTACTACTGCACCTGTACGCCACATTTCACTTTCGCGAAGAGCTTTCAGTTCTTCTTCCAGTTTTTCGCGGTAATCAGGTTTCGAGTTAGTATCGATTGAGCGTTGAGCTTCATTTCCGCAAGCCACTTCTCTGTATAATTTTTCAAAGACAGGTTTTGACGCATCGTGGAATGGTCCCATCCAGTCCAGTGCACCGCGCTGAGCTGTAGTAGAACAGTTTGCATACATCCAGTCCATACCTTTTTCGGCAAATAGAGGCATCAATGATTGAGTAAGTTCTTCTACAGTTTCGTTAAATGCTTCAGACGGAGAGTGTCCGTTTTCGCGCAAGACTTCATATTGAGCAAGCAAAATACCTTGAATAGCACCCATCAATGTTCCACGCTCGCCAGTAAGGTCAGAATATACTTCACGCTTGAAATCTGTCTCGAACAAATATCCCGAACCAACTCCGATACCAAGAGCGATTACGCGTTCTTTAGCACGGCCTGTTGCATCCTGGAATATTGCATAGCTTGAGTTCAATCCACGGCCTTCAAGGAACATGCGGCGAAGGCTTGTTCCCGAACCTTTAGGAGCTACAAGAATAACATCCACATCGGCAGGAGGAATAATGCCAGTACGCTCTTTGTATGTGATACCAAATCCGTGAGAGAAATACAAAGCCTTACCCGCTGTCAGATATGGTTTCAGGCGAGGCCATACTTCTATCTGTGCAGCATCTGACAACAGATATTGGATTATCGTGCCTTTTTCAGCAGCTTCTTCTATATCGAATAAAGTTTCGCCCGGAACCCAACCGTCAGCTACTGCTTTATCCCAAGTTTTACCGCCTTTGCGTTGACCAATGATTACATTGAACCCATTGTCGCGAAGATTCAATGCTTGCCCCGGACCTTGTACACCGTAACCGATAACTGCGATGGTTTCATTTTTTAATACTTCTCTTGCTTTTTCCAATGGAAATTCATCGCGGGTGGCTACTTGCTCTACAACGCCGCCAAAATTCATTTCTGCCATTTTTGTTTTTGTTTAATTAATTAAAGAACTTATTATTTATTATAATTATTATGTTATTAATCCCAAGTGATTCTCGTTGAACAGACCGTCATATCTCCGTCTTTCATTTCAAGTACAAATATATTATCTTTCTCAGTTCGCTTAAGAATATCGAGTTTTGTTCCATAACGGCCTTCCGAAATATAGTTTATCTCTATACGGCGAATTTCTTTTTCTCTGAACATGTCAATATCAAATACATCTACAAAATGCTCAATATATTTCATGCTATTAAGATGCTTATTGATATCTACATCGCTATATTTAACGACAAAGTTAGTGGCAACCTCATAATCATCTTTCAATGCTGGTATTTTAGTCATTCCCTCTATCGGATTTTCCTTTTCGGTAATATAATCGGACAATCCCTCCAATTCCAAAACATTCGTCGGTTTGCGAGTCACCAGATCAATAGATGCCCAAAGCGATTTTGCAAAGCCGATCTCCCTTCCTTGTTCATCCTCAAATGAGAAATGCCGTTCGGTAAATAGTCTGTTAACACTGGCCACCCATGTTTTGAGCACCATTACCGTATCGTTTTTCGGATATTCAAATACTTCAATTGCTATACGGGAAAGCACCCAAACCCGTTGCTGGGATGTCATTGCTGAATAGCCGAATCCACGTTCTTCTGCATGCTTTGTGGCTGCTTGAAGCATAAATCCGCCGATCATCGGCAATGTAGCTTTTCCTCTGAAATCTGTTAAGTACGCATCAATACCGAATTCGTATCGGCCAATAGGAGTCATCATGTTATAAGTATATGAGTTAGTATTAAGTTAATAACGATTTGTAAAAATACTCAAATCTGTTAACAACTCATTACTTATCTACTTCGTATTTTTTATCCAGTTCGGCCAACATATCACTAAGCCGCTCTATTTTGGATTTGGTGATCGCCACTCGTCCTGAACGAATAAACTGTAATACTCCTATTGTCTTGCTCAATTCTTCAAACAAATCCTGCGTTTCCTGATAATGTCCGGTTTTCTCCAAAACCACACTATTTTCATTGATATCGAGAATACGCGCATTGTATCTCCTGATAAGACCTTCTACCGACTCTATTTTCAAAAAATCGGGAGTGGAAAGTTTGTAAAGAGCGATCTCCTGATGTATCAGCTCATCATTCGTATTATAATACGATTTCAGAACATCGACACGTTTATCGACTTGCAGAACGACCTTCTTTATCATCTCCTCGTCGCAAAAAACAGTGATCGTAAACTTGTGTATCCCTTTCAATGCTGAAGGCGATACAGAAAGAGTTTCTATATTCAGCTGGCGACGGGTAAATACACTGGTTACCTGACTGAGCAGCCCGACTGTATTTTCCGAAAAAATGGTTACTGTATATAATGTTTTATCTTGCATAATTTTTAATTTGAAAATTTTAGAATTAACATATTTGCAAACATTCAAATTTGCTAATTAATTATTCATTTCCCAATAATATATTTGTTACACATGTACCGGCCGGAACCATCGGATATACCATTCCTTTTGCCTCTACCTGCACATCCAGCAAATAAGAACCTTTGCTGCTCAGCATGTCCGCTATAGCTTTATCCAACTCTTCTCTTGTATCCACCTTTTTAGCCGGAATATTATATGCCTCAGCTATTTTCACAAAATCAGGATTTTTCATTACTGTTTCGGAATACCGTTCGTCAAAGAAAAGTTCCTGCCATTGGCGTACCATTCCCAAAAAGTGATTATTCAAAATTACGATTTTGACGTCAATGCCAGTTTGCATAATAGTACCTAGTTCCTGGATAGTCATTTGTATACCTCCATCGCCCACGAATAAACATACTGTACGGTCAGGTGCACCGTATTTAGCTCCGATAGCTGCCGGAAGCCCAAATCCCATTGTTCCCAGTCCGCCGGAAGTAACCACGCTACGGCTACGGTTGTATTTGAAATAGCGAACACCCATCATCTGGTGTTGCCCTACATCTGTAACAAGCACAGCATCGTTATTCGTAGCTTCCGATACTTTATTTATAACTTCTCCCATCTTCAGTTTTCCTGATTCGGGATGTAGTTCATCTTTGATAACAAAGTTATATTCCTCATCGTCGCAAGCCCGGAATTCAGCCAGCCATTCAGGAAATTGATTTCCTTTAAGTTTCTCTGTAACTTTGGGTAAAGAGTCTTTTACATCGCCTAATACACGCGCAGTTACAGTCACATTTTTATTTATTTCTGCCTTATCTATATCGAAATGTATAATCTTTGCCTGTTTGGCATATGTCTTCAAATCTCCGGTTACACGGTCGTCAAAACGCATACCAATGGCAATCAACACATCACACTCATTCGTCTTGCGGTTAGGCCCAATGTTGCCATGCATACCCAACATTCCTACATGTTGCGGATGATCGGATGGTATGGCCGAAAGGCCTAATACAGTGGATGCTGCCGGAACACCTGATTTTTCAAGAAAAGCAAGTAATTCTTTTTCTGCATTTCCCAAAATAACGCCTTGTCCAACCAGAGCCAAAGGTTTTTTTGCATCATTTATTATTTGCGCTGCTGCTTCTATTTCAGCGTCTTTAACATCAGGCTTTGGCTGATAGCTGCGTATAAATGCTTCTTCTTCATATGTGTAATTATCCACCTTTCCAAACTGGGCATCTTTGGTTATATCAAGTACAACCGGGCCGGGCCGACCGGTAGAAGCTATATAAAACGCCCTGGCAACCGCCCATGCCATATCTTCGGGACGGCGTATCTGATACGACCATTTCGAAATAGGCTGGGTAATGCCCACAACATCGGCTTCCTGAAAGGCATCACTACCCAAAAGGGAAGAAACAACCTGACCGGATATCACAATCATAGGCGTACTGTCGAGCATAGCATCGGCTATACCTGTAACTGCGTTCGTGGCACCGGGACCGGATGTCACAAGAGCCACTCCAACTTTGCCCGACGTGCGTGCATAGCCTTGCGCTGCGTGCGTTGCGCCCTGTTCGTGACGAACAAGGATATGATTAATCTCTTTTTTGAAATCGTATAAACAATCGAATACGGGCATAATAGCACCTCCCGGATATCCGAATATAGTATCTACCCCTTCATTTATCAAGGAACGGATAAGGGCTTCACTTCCTGTTATTTGCTTATTCATGATTATATATAATGCTTATAGAACTTTTATAATATATTTTACTTCAGTATTATTTTTCTTCATTTCGGCCAGATGTAGGGGAAGATTATCAAAATTATCGACAGATTGTTGTCTTAGCTTCAACGTTCCGTTCCCTATCTTATCCAGCAATATCTCTCCATCTTGCATAAGTTCGGCAATCTGCTTGCGCGAACCGTGTCTGTGAATGGCTCCCAGCGCTATCTCGTGCAACGATATGCATGTTGTAAATGCTGATAGCGGAGCCTTTTCGACTCGGTCTTGTATAGCAATCAGATGCCCATAATATCCGAGTAGCGGGGAAAGACTAGCTGCATGACTCCCATTTACGGTATCGAAAACCGCATCGAATAAATTGCCTTGTAGAGTACTTATCATTTTATCTTTCCAGTCGGTATCTTTATAATCTATAGCTTCTCTCACTCCCATTTCCTGAAATTCGGTATGATGCTTTGTTCCTGCTGTCACATATACACGGGCTCCTGTATGGAGTAATAATTGTGTAAGAAAATATCCCACAGAGCCACCTGCTCCACTTACCAATACATTACGGTTTTTCATATCCGGCACTTTACGAAAGGCCTGCCAAGCCGTTAATGATGGACATGGGAAAGAAGCTGCTGCAAAATCGCTGACTTTATCGGGGATATGCATAAGTGCATAACCGGGTACAATTGTATGTGTGCTAAAACTGCCATCCTTTGATAAATCGGTATGATAGCAAACCCGTGCTCCAACTCGTATATGAGTCATACGACCACCCACTGCAAGAACTATACCTGCCGCGTCTACTCCGGGAACGAACCCTGCCGACCACTGAGGATACCCATACTCTATGAGTTTCCAATCCACAGGGTTGAGACCGATGACAGTATTCCGAACCAGAACCTCATCATCACCTAACTCCCCTATTCTTTTTTCTTTAAGAATAAGATCTGTAGGTTTACCCTGCTGTTGCCAGCACCACGATTTTGCTATAATATCCATATTGTATATTCTTAATAGTCATAAACAGCCAGATAGTCATACAGAAACATCGTTCCTATCACTATAGCAATGAAGACTGCACCTACAATCCACGGGCCTATAGCAGACACACCACCCTCCTTTTCCACATAATCTAACTGATCTCCTGTATTAGCATACATCTCTTTGGCCTGCCTTACTGTTCGCTCTGCCTTTTTGAAGTAAAAGGTATTAGCATATAAACCTATAATTATCGCCCATATAAAGTTTGTAACCCTGTCTATTGAAGGATCATCTATTCCAAGAGCGAATATCATAATGCATTCTATAACGACCATAATACCTACCAGTGCAGCTATTTCTACATACATCTTTCGATATGCCAACCAGAAAAATCCCAAAAAGAAAGCATATGCATTAAACACTGTAGCTCTTCCCGCTAACATTTTTTCATAGCGCTCTTCATAATAATCGGGATCCTTACCAAAAAAAGTTCTGTAATACAACTTATCATCGATAATATCGTCCAATAATGAATTTTCCTGCCGGTCGTTTAGCATATCAGTATATATTAATTTATTCGATAATTCTTATTGCTCCCAAATCAGCCGAACTTACCATGCTTGCATAGGCTTTTAGTGCTTTGGATACATAACGCTCACGATTTGGCTTAAAAGCATCCTTCCCTTTTGCCAATTCTTCCTGACGTCGTGCTTCCAGTTCTGCATCAGACAGCTTCACATTAATGGAACGTTTAGGGATATCTATTTCTATGGTGTCGCCACTACGAACCAGCCCTATGGCTCCGCCTGATGCGGCTTCGGGTGAAACGTGACCAATAGACAAGCCGGATGTACCTCCGGAGAACCGTCCGTCTGTAATCAAAGCACATTCTTTACCCAAATGCTTAGATTTAATATAGGAAGTCGGGTATAACATTTCCTGCATACCAGGTCCACCTTTTGGCCCTTCGTATGTAATGATGACTACATCTCCGGCGACAACTTCACCCTTCAGAATACCTTCACATGCCGCATCCTGCGAATGAAATACTTTTGCAGTTCCCGTAAATTTAAAAATACTTTCGTCAACCCCTGCTGTTTTCACTACACATCCGTTCAGGGCAATATTGCCTTTTAGTATAGCAAGACCTCCATCTTTGGTGTAAGCATGTTCTGCATTGCGGATACACCCCTCTTCCCTGTCTATGTCGAGCGTTGGGAAATAATTGTCCTGAGAACCCATTACCAAATTAAAACGGTTTCCCGGAGCCGATTTGTATGTAAGCTCCGCCTCTCTTGTTATAATTGTATTTTTTGTAATATCATATTTACTTATGGCCTGAGCAAGAGTAAGACCATCAGCCCTGGACACAGAAGTATCTATTAGTTTAGCTCTATCCAATTCTTTCATTATACCCAAAATACCTCCTGCACGGTTTACGTCCTGTATATGATATTTTTGTGTATTGGGAGCGACTTTGCAGAGGCAAGGTGTTTTACGGGACAATTTATCTATATCGTCCATCGTAAAATCCACTTCGGCTTCCTGTGCAATGGCTAAAAGGTGAAGAATGGTATTTGTAGAACCTCCCATAGCTATGTCGAGTGTCATAGCATTGAGGAAAGCTGTTTTTGTTGCTATTTTGCGAGGGAGAACCGATTCGTCCCCATCTCTATAATAACGATAGGCGTTGGTAACGATTTGTTTTGCAGCATTTTTGAACAATTGCATGCGATTGGCATGTGTGGCTACAATAGTGCCGTTGCCGGGCAATGCTAATCCGATAGCTTCGTTCAGGCAGTTCATCGAATTCGCTGTAAACATACCCGAACAGGAACCACAAGTAGGACAAGCAGCTTTTTCTATTAAACTTACTTCTCTATCGGAAACAGAATCATCTGCAGACTTTATCATAGCATCTATCAGGTCGAGCTGTTGGCCATCGAGCTTGCCAGCTTCCATAGGTCCGCCTGAAACAAAAATAGTAGGAATATTCAGTCTCATAGCGGCCATTAGCATTCCTGGAGTAATCTTGTCGCAGTTACTGATACAAATCATAGCATCGGCCTTATGTGCGTTTACCATATATTCTACACTATCGGCTATCAGGTCACGCGAAGGAAGAGAATAAAGCATGCCATCGTGTCCCATCGCAATACCATCATCGATAGCAATAGTATTAAATTCGGCAGCGAAGCAACCTAACGCTTCTATTTCGGCTTTAACCTTTTGTCCTATTTCATGTAGATGAACATGCCCCGGTACAAACTGCGTAAATGAATTTACAATGGCGATCAATGGTTTCCCCATCTGTTCTTCCTTCATACCGTTTGCCCGCCATAGAGCCCTGGCTCCTGCCATGCGTCTACCTTGTGTACTTGTCGAACTTCTTAATTCAAATCCCATAACTTTCTTAATTTAGCCGTTAGCTCATCGCCACAGGCTTATAGTTGTCTTTTAGTTTATTTATTATCCGGAATATTATAAAAAAGCCTTTCCCAAGAATGAGAAAGGCTATATTTATTTATTCCTTATATTATCGAGCTAATATACACACCTTTCTCATTTATTCTGGCCGACGAGGAGAATATCAAGAATGAGGACATGTAAAAAGCAATTTGTCATAATTTTATATCAAAAAGTGAACACAAAGTTATAAACTTTTTTTTAAATACAAATTTTATCATCGTTTTTTTACTTCTTGGAGAAGAAGTTGTTTTAAATAGAATGAAAAACCGACTGCAATTTATATCAAAATATCCAATAAAGCTCCCAGAAATTGTAAAGATTATGTAAAATATTTGGAGATCTGCTTTTTAAGGTCTATGTTTATCCAAACAGATTATATAGATATTTTTAGAAGAAAGGGTGCGTATGAAAAGACTTCACTGCTAATTATTTTAAGAATCTAATTTCTTATAGTTTATAACAGATTAAAATTTGATTATTATGCAAAAATATGAGAAATACAAGGTAATACACAGGATTTCATACATCGTTTTCTTTTCTTATTTACTGATTCTGGCTGTGGGCGATTTTGATTTTGGAGAATATACAAGTTATATACCATATTTTATTGTTGTTCCATTCCTGATATATTGTACGATAGCCATCTCTGTCAATATTCTTATCAGAAAAGCAAGGGCAAAAAAACATTTGGATAAAAAGAAAGAGAAAGAGTTGAGATATAACAGAAAAGGGATACCGACATTATCTAATATTTAATTTATAAAGAGATTACCTACAAAGTAATCTCTTTTGTTTTACCATCTGAAGGATATCTGCACAAAATTCATAGTATATTTCGGGCATTCCGTATCAAACTTTTTTATACAAATCACTATATTTACATAGTAAATAAACAGATATACAAGATCCGTAAGATTCAGCTATGAAAAAGACTATACTATCCATCCTTATAATCCTTACAATAATAAATGCTACTTCCGCCCAAGATATAGCAAGGAAAGGCAAAAGATTCCTGTATATAGGTGACTCCATCACCGATGGCAACTGGGGCGAAGGTGGTGCAAAGCCATCATCGGAACGTAATCATTGGGATCAAAACCATATTTTCGGTAGTGGCTATATGTATTTATGTGCAGCTCACTTTATGAGAATATTTCCGGAACAAGGATATGTATTTTATAACAGAGGAATTAGTGGAAACGCATTAGATGACCTCGAAAAACGATGGAAGGACGATGTTCTGGAAATAAATCCCGATATATTATCCATTCTTATAGGTACCAATGACATAGCCCGATATTTAGGAAGCGGAACAGATAAAGAATTTGATCTGGTTGCTTGGGATACGAAATACCGTAACCTTCTGGATTTATCTTTAGAAAAGAATCCGAATCTCAAAATCGTATTGTGTACACCTTTTGCTTATGAAACTGAAAATCTGAACAAGCAGGGACCATGGACTTTACGTCATCGACTGCTTGGTGAATGCAGCAAAATTATAGAAAAGATCGCATCGGACTATAATGCAGTCCTTGTTCCATTCGATAAATTATACGACAATCTATTAGGCAGATACCCAGATGTTCCGACAACTTATTGGCTTTGGGACGGTATTCATCCCACTGCCGCAGCTCATAAACGAATGGCTGATATGTGGATAGAGAAAACGGCAGTCTTATTTTGAGAAATAACGTTTACTATATCTTTGTCATTCTGAACGCAGGGAAGAATCTCTTTTAATTATAGAGGAGATGTTTCCCTGCGTTCAACATGACATGAGAATAATCTTATATAAATGTCATTTCACCTCATAGTCGAACCAGTCGTAATATGCTTTCGCCTTACTTGTCTTTCCATTCGACGAAGCATATAGCCCTATCATTACACCAGTGAAACCTCCTGCAACCTCGGTACTAAGATAACGGGTATCCAGTTTTCCCAATTCATTATAATCTCCATTCTCTGTTTCGGAACAAAAGAATGAATATTGCTGCGGAGCACCTTCAATTTTAAATCTCACTTTATTGCCTTTAAGCTCTTTTTCGGCTGCTATATAAGAAAGTGAACCTACCTGTACACGCAATTGAACGATATGCTGTCCTTTTACTTTTTTAAGGAATAAATCATAATGGTGTGTATTGTTCTGAATAAGTATGATTCCGGCCTCTTCATTTTCGGCAGAAGATTCAAATTCAAGAAGCGTCTCTGCTCTGAAGTCATGTTCTGTTTGCCTGCGCGCCACGAAAGATACAGCCTCGGTTTCATTCAATGTATATGGTGATGCACTGACTCTTAAGTGACCTTTTCTTTCAGTAAGAGAATAGTTTTCCCTTATGGGATTGCGCAGATACTGCCAGTCAAAACCTAATTTTTCCTCATCAAAGTTGGTTCGTAACGGAGCTTTCTTGAAAGGATGCAACGGCAATGTAGGTACGTTCATTCCCAGCGAAATAGTCCCATTCCCGTTCACCTGTGGCCACCCGCCTTTCGGCCAGTCTACAGGAGCAAGGAATGTTTCCCGCCCGAGTATATGATAATAGGAATATACCTGCGTAACCCTGAATCCGAGGAATACCATCCACCACGAGCCATCATTGGCTTGCACCAGGTCGGCATGTCCTACGCCCTGTATCGGATTCCCCTGCCCTATCCTGTTTGCATGTGTAAGTATAGGATTTAGTGGGCATGATTCGTAAGGGCCAAGAAGATTTTTACTGCGTCCTATCGTTGCACTATGCATATATTCCGTACCGCCTTCACCCAGTAGCAGGTAGTAAAACCCATCTTTCTTATAAATATGAGGAGCTTCTGGGAAACGTCCTCCGATACCTCCCCACACAAGATGCTCGGGACCGATCACTTTTCCTGTTTTAAGGTCTACTTCTGTCACTCTGATACCTTCATCACCTTGTGTAACGAAATAAGTTTTACCATCTTCGTCCCAGAAGATATCGGGATCGATACTTTTTATATCTACCCATGTAGGCTCGCTCCACGGGCCGGCAGGATCTGTCGCCGTGCAAAAGAAATTACCTCCACCCGACACGTTTGTACATATCACATAGAACAGCCCATCGTGATAACGCAGAGACGGCGCAAACAGCCCTCCCGAAGCCGGAGCCTTGTGTAACGGGAGCTGTGAATCGCGGGTAAGGCAATGCCCTATCTGCCGCCAGTTAACAAGGTCTTTGCTATGATAAATGGGCAAACCCGGAAAATACTCGAAAGAAGAGGTAACCATATAAAAATCATCGTTCACCCGGCAAATACTGGGATCGGGATTAAATCCCCTTAGGATAGGATTTTTATAGCCGGACTGAGAAAATACATTCACAGTGAATATAGTCACCAAAACCATAATAATAAATAATCGAAATAGGTTATTTTTCATTTTATGCTTTTTCATATATTACTATTTTGGGGTTGTTTTTGCGCTCCCTTTGTCATTCTGAACGAAGTGGAGAATCTCCATATTCCCTTTTCTTTATATGACCACAAGGGATTCTTCACTTCGTTCAGAATGACAAGAAGAATATCACTTATTTAATCTGAACAGTTACTGAACTTTTCACATCGGCAGACGATGCCGCACAATGCAGTGTAAATTTATCCGACTCTACTACCCAGTTGTGAGCTTTATCATCGAAGAAAGCCAGATCTTTCACAGGTACAGATAGTTCTACAGTTTTACTTTCACCTGCATTAAGAAATACTTTTTTGAATGCTTTCAGTTCTTTAGCGGGACGTTCCAGTGATGGTTTTGCCTGCGATGCATATATCTGTACAGATTCCGCACCGGCTACATTTCCTTTATTGGAAAGCGTAAAAATAACTTTTATAACATCATCTTTCCCATATTCTTTCTTGTCGGCGGATACTTTCCCATATTCGAATGTAGTATATGACAAGCCGTATCCGAACGGAAACAATGCCGGTATCTTCTTTGTATCGTGCCAGCGATAACCTACTAGTATATCTTCTTTATATATCTGTGTGATACTGTCGCCCGGATAAGAAATAGTACCGAATGACATCGCTCCGTTGTCTTCCAGTTTTCTAGGAATACTGAAAGGTAGTTTACCCGACGGATTTATGTCACCTGCTATTATATTCGCTGTCGCATTACCCGCTTCAGAACCAAGATACCAAGACTGCATCAATGCGGGTACTTTATCCAACCATGGCATTGCCACGGCATTACCGCTAACAATAACTACCCCCGTATTCTTATTCACTTTCAGCAAGTCTTCTATCAATTCATTTTGTCCGAAAGGAAGATCATAAGTGATGCGGTCGGCCCCTTCACAATCCTGCTGATAATTTTTGTTCAGCCCGCCGAAGAAAAGAACGACATCAGCATCCTTAACTAATGCCAGAGCCTCACGCTTCAATGAATCGACATTATATGGTGACGGTACAAAATTATCATATACCGTTGGGCCGGAACCGTAGCCCATTGTATAGAATACTTTATCTGCACCATATTTATTTATCAACCCTTCGAGTGGCGAAACTTCTTTTTTCACTTTCAGTTCCGACGAACCACCTCCCACGGTAAGCGAACGTGTAGCGTTTTCGCCAATCACCACAATTTTATTATATCTGCCTTTTGCAATAGGGAAAAAGTTATTGGTGTTTTTCATCAAAACAATGCCTTCTTCGGCTACTTTACGGCTTACTTCGGCGTGTTCCTTTGTAGCAAAGCTTCCGAATGGTCGTTCCCTGTCCATATTAGTACGGAATGTCAGGCGAAGCACACGGCGCACTTTATCATCGAGAGTAGACATCGGCAATTCTCCGCTTTTCAACATTTTCAGATAAGGCTGAGCCAGATAGTAATTATCGTATGCGAAGCTCTCGCCCCAAGTCAAGCCATTTGTCCATGTTCCCATTTCCACGTCCAGTCCGTAAAGAGCGGCTTCTTTTGTATCATGGGCACTACCCCAGTCTGTTACGACAATGCCATCATAGCCCCACTCACCTTTTAATATCTTATTAACTAATATCTCGTGGTGACTACAATACTGTCCTCTGAATTTGTTGTACGAGCCCATTACAGACCATACCCCACCTTCCTGAACTCCGGCTTTAAATGCAGGTAAATAAATTTCGTATAATGCCCTGTCACTTACTTCTACATCAATTACATTACGCCATACTTCCTGATTATTCAGCGCAAAATGTTTCAGACATGCCGACACTCCATTCTGCTGTACACCTTTAATATAGGGTACGACCATTTTAGATGCCAGATAGGGATCTTCACCCAAGTATTCGAAGTTGCGTCCGTTCATCGGTGTGCGGTAAATATTTACCCCCGGGCCCAATAATATATCTTTTTTTCTGTAGCGGGCTTCTTCGCCTATAGCATTCCCATATAATGATGACAATTCCGGATTGAAAGTTGCGGCAAGGCATGTCAGTGCAGGGAAAGCCGTGCACGAATCGTTTGTCCATCCGGCATGTGCCCATGTATCCCAATCTATTTCCATACGTACACCATGAGGGCCGTCGCTCATCCACAATTCGGGAATGCCCAGACGGGGAACTCCGGGTGTACTGAACTTAGACTGTGCATGGATGAAAGCCACTTTTTCTTCAAGAGTCATGCGCGATAAGGCATCCTCTATTCGGGTCTCTATAGGTTTACTATCATCCAGATAAACCGGAGTAGTGTTTGTTTGTGCCTGCACATTATTCATTAAGAAAAGGCTGAGCAAGCCGCAAATAAATGTTTTTTTCATGTTATCTTATAATTTTTATTAATTATGTTTTTTAATTATGCCAGTTAATGATTAAAACAGTTTTTAGTCAATAGATAACGGTCAACAGTAATACCTCATTTAGTTGTAGCTTTTCCACAAAGTTACAACCAACAGTCACAGGAGCGCAGCGTATGTAAAAGTTACACATTTTACAATCTTTTCTACCTGTTACCTTTTCCGTTCTTGTTAGGTATGTCCTTGTGTCTTCCGGCTAGCTGCTATACGGGTAACTATCCTGTATAAAATGCAAAAAGTAACACATGTAACAGTTTTTTAGCCTTTATACCTTTTGTGATTTCCTTCGTGTACTTAGTGGTTAAATCTCTTTACCACAAGGAACACAAAGAGTTACACAAAGAACACCTTTTTCAGTAAACAGTTAGCAGTAAACAGTCAACAATTAGAACTCCTTTATACTTATTACTCAATACTTACTACTTTGAAAAGGTAACAAAGGTTACACATATACCAGTTAGCAATGAACAGCCATCAGTCAGCAACTTGTATCTGGTATCTTGTTTACTTGTAACTGTTAAAAAGGTAACAAAAGTAACACCTTTCCTTAGTTTTTCTTTTTGCAACTTTTAGCCCCGATAACACGCTTGTTATCTGCCATGTATAGATAAAATTATATAGAAAAGTCACAATCCTTTCAGCTGTTGATTCCCATTTATTATGGTAATTTCGATATTCTGACTATTTCCCCTTTTTTCAGATGAAGAATTAATTTACCGTTCTCTGTTTTATAGTCTTTTGTCCCTGATACATCCATCTTATCGTCTGCAAGTTTAAAAGCAAATGTATTTGCAGCCCGGGCAACGAAATCAACATTAATAACTTTTCCATCTTTCCATGCAAAAGATACTTCTCCCCCACCCCTTACTTTCAAGCCTTTCACACTACCGTCTTTCCAACCGTCAGGAACGGAAGGCAACAGCTCAATATATCCGGCATGGCTCTGTACCAGCATCTCGGCTATACCCGCACAACCTCCAAAATTGCCATCTATCTGCATTGGCGGATGTGCACTGAAAAGGTTTGGATATGTACCATGCCCTTTACCTGCGGGTTTCAGCAGATCACCAATCAGCTTATAAGTTCGATCTCCATCTTTGAGCCGCGCCCAAAAATTTATCTTCCATGCCATAGACCAGCCCGTAGATTCGTCGCCACGGCGTTCGAGCGTCGTCTTTGCAGCTTCCATCAATTCAGGTGTTTTTTCGTATGTAAGTTCATAACCGGGATGCAAGCCATAGAGTTGCGATACATGGCGGTGATGTATCTCAGCTTCTTCATAATCTTCGAGCCACTCCATTATCTGCCCGTATTTGCCAATAGTGGTAGGCGCGAGCCTTTGTTTTTTTGTTTCTATGGATTCTATCCATTGTGCATCCGTATTCAGTATCTTTGCGGCTTGGGATACATTCGTAAACAGTTCACGCACAATCTGATTATCCATTGTAGAACCTGCGCAAACGCTCAGTATATCGCCGGATTCAGTTATATAAGAGTTTTCGGGAGAAGTGGTCGGAGCGGTTACCAAATAGCCGTTATTCGGGTCTTCGACCAACATATTTTCGAAAAATAGAGCAGCACCTTTCATTGTAGGATATACGGATTTCAGATATTCCACATCCTGCGAATAGAGGTAATGCTCCCACAAATGCTGGCACATCCAGGCCCCCGAAGTATTGGTCGCCCCCCAGGACGGACTCTCGCCCGGAGAAGTGAAGCCCCACACATTACCTAGTATATGAGTTACCCAACCATCGCTGTTATAATATATTTTTGCAGTTTTATGCCCGAGTTCTGTTAATGATTTTACATATTCGATAGTGGGTAGATGTAATTCGGAGAGATTACAAACTTCAGCAGGCCAAAGATTCATTTGCAGATTTATATTCAAATGGTAGTCTCCATTCCAGGGTGTATGTATTTGTGGTGCCCATAGTCCTTGCAGGTTCGGAGGCAATCCGCCTTCACGTGTAGATGAGATAAGCAGATAGCGTCCGTATTGCATATACAAGGCTGCTAAATCGTAATCGGTGCGATCATTTACAAAAGCTTCCAATCTTCTGTTTATAGGCAGGTCTGAATTTTTATTTTTACTTAATGTAAAGTCTACTCGTTTAAACAGGTTTTGATATTTTTCGATGTGTTTTTGTTTCCGGGTTTTATAGTTACCTTTTAATTTATTTAATAGATTAGCTGCAAGTTTTTCACGTTCTACTCCATTGTAGTTGGTTGCCAGAGAAATGGAAAGAGTTACCTCATCGGCATTTTTAATTTCTATATCCCTGGCATTGGTAAAGAGTTTTCCTCCCTTATGCTCTACTTTTACCATTCCCAGATATTTCATACCCTCTTTGCCTTCGCCTGCTGACAATTGACCAAATATGTAAAGAACCGGACCACTGGCATATGTTTCATAATTTTCGTCACGGCCGAGAGAGATACGCATATTCAGAGCCTTCGATTTGTCGGCACTATATCTGGCTATTCCTATATCATCTATAAAAGAGGTAAAATATTCCCTAGTATATTTAATCCCCCCTTTTGTATAAGTAACATCCGATAAGGCATTATTCATATCCAACGTCCGTCTGTAATCAAAAACTGTTGCAGATGCATCTGGATAAGTAAGATCTATGTAGAGATTCCCAAAATTTTCATATTTACCATAACCCGCGCCACTCCCTCCTTCACCTTTACATGTAAAGGTTTTGTACATTAACTCCTGCGCCTCACGGTTTTTCTTTTCGAAAAGGAGCTTTCTTATTTCGCCAAGATGTCTATAGGCATCCGGATTATCGGCATCCTGTTTATTTCCAGACCAAAGGGATATTTCGTTCAATACGATACGTTCCTTGTCTACTCCTCCCCAAGGCATCATCCCTATACGCCCATTACCCAACGGAATAGACTCCTCCCATGCAGAAGCCGGCTCGTTAAAATAATATTGCCATTTATTTTGCGAAAGAAGAGTGATGCAGGAACAGAAAATACAGACTAAAGCCAATAATACTTTTTTCATGGGATCAGTGTTTTTACAATATCACAAATTTATTGCTTTATTGCATTTTATCCCATTCCCAATGTTTCTATTGTAGGAATACCTTCATTCCCCGAAGGGGGCAAAATGTCTCCTAAAAGGGGGTGAAATGTTTACAAGGTTATTTAAATCACTTGGATTCATTCTTCTTATACTCATTAGGTGTTACCCCGAATTCTTCCTTAAAATATTTACGGAAATACTTCGGATCATTAAATCCCACCTGAAATGCAATCTCGTTTACAAACATCTGACTCTTTTCGAGCAAATCAGCCGCTCGTTTCAAACGGATAAAACGAATAAATTCAGATGGAGTTTTGTCCGTCAGAGCAAGAGTCTTTTTATAGAAATATACACGGCTCATCCCCATCTCCTTACACAGATCTTCAACCAGAAAATCGGCATTACCTATATTCTGTTCCACTATAGCTATCGCCTTTTGTACGAATTTCTCATCCATAGAGGTTATCTCGATATCGCTCGGTGCTACATCGTTTTTTTTCTTGAAGCTGCTTTGTTGCTTCTTTTGTTTCTCTATTATCTTAGCTATTTTCAGAGTCAGCATATCTATATTGAAAGGCTTGGCTATATAATCGTCAGCTCCGGCTTCTATACCCGAATAGCGATTCTCTTCCGACGACTTGGCTGTAAGCAATATAATCGGAATATGGGATGTGCGTATATCCCCCTTTACCTGCCTGCAAAATTCGTAACCATCCATTTTTGGCATCATTACATCGCAGAGTATAATATCAGGTAGCTGGTCGAGGACGATACGTAGGCCTTCTTCTCCATCATTGGCAGTAACTATATTGTAGTTATCAATGAACAAACCAGTTATAAACTCACAAAAATCTTCATTATCATCTACAATCAGTAATAATGGTAAATTTGCCCTCTGAACAGATTTCGTTTCATTCTTACCTCTTTCCGCTTCTCCGGGATCGCCTGAATGTATAACATCCTGACTACTCAGTTCTTTATAAGTAGAATTATTGATAGGTAACAGGATTATAAAAACAGAGCCTTTATCCACTGTACTTTCCACTTCTATTTCTCCTCCATGCAATTTCACATATTCACTCACCAGATGCAAACCGACACCTGTTCCAGACGGGGTATTCTTATCGGCTTTTTCAATTCTGAAAAAACGGTCAAATATTCTATCAAGATATTCTGGTTCCATCCCAACCCCTGTATCTGACACCCTGATTGTCAATTGTTTTGTAGCAGAGGTTTCATTACTCTGCATCAATTCTGATACACCTATACTGACATCTATATGTCCTTCTTCTGTATATTTAAAAGCATTGGATATGAGGTTCGTAATTATCTTATTCATCTTTTCTTTGTCAAACTCCATCTGTAACTCCTGCAAATAAGTTGTGAAAGTCAATTTTATAGACTTCTCTGCAGCAAGGGAAGAAAAAGACTGGCAAATATCTTTTGTGAATTCAATAATATTGCCACGCGATATATTGAGGTTCATTTTATTCAGGTCGAACTTTCTGAAATCGAGAATCTCATTCACCATTTGCAATAAGTTCTGTGCATTTTTGTGCATAATATTCATCGTCGCTTTTTGCTCATCCGATGCAGGAGATTTCATTAGTTTCTCCAGTGGGGTGAGAATGAGTGTCAACGGGGTTTTAAACTCATGGCTTATATTGGTGAAGAATTTAAATTTCAGTTCATCCACTTCATGTATTTTATTGGCTTCGAGAATCTTCTGTGCCTGCTCGTACTCTTCCCTTTGCTTATTGAGCTTATATTTAAGGAAAAAACGAATTATAGCCGCAGCCACAATAATGTAAATGATATACGCCCACCACGATAGCCAAAAGGGAGGCTGTACCTCTATCTTCAATACAATAGGTTCTGCAGACCATACATTATCATCGTTGCTCGCATATACTATAAGTTTATAAGTACCTGCATTCAGGTTGGAATATGAGGCAGCTCCTATACCGTTTGTTATTTCCGTCCACTTATTATCAAGCCCCTCAAGCATGTATTTATATTTATTTTTTTCGGGATGAATAAAATTAAGCGCTGAAAACAGGATTGTAAAATTCGTTTCTCCGTGATGCAGGGTTATCTCATTAATATCTATGATAGATTTTTCAATAATAACACGTCCGTCATATTTCACGTTGGGTTTTATCACCTGATTGGTAATCAGCAAATCCGTAAAGCGGGCTTTAGGAACATTCTTGTTAAAAACGATTTCTCGGGGGTTAAAAGCAACATAACCATTTGTACTTCCTATATATATGGTACCGTCTTTGTCCTTGAATATAGCATTACGATTACAAACAGAACTTGGCAAGCCGTCTTTTACATCAAAATAAGTAATTGTATAATTAAGTATCTGATCCGAAAAATTACAATAGATACAAGCCAATCCATTACGTGTACCAGCCCATACATTCCCGTCATTATCCTCTATAAGCGATACCACCTCATCACTTGGCAAACCATTACTCGCCATTATATAATAAAATTGATGCCTGTGAGGATCATAAATATTTATACCTTTATCGGTAGCTATCCAAACCAATCCTTTTGAATCGACAAATTGATAATTGATTGTTATATTAGTCAGGGAATCCAAAAGCTTGTTTTGAGAAAAGTATGCAGTAATCTCTTTCTTATCTTTGTCTATAAAATTAAGCCCCCTGTCGGTACCTAGATAAATATTTTTCACCGGGTCTGCAAACATGGACAAAACATAGTCCGAAAGCATTTTACTGTTACTTAAATTATGATGTGTGAAAGTACGTCGATTAACGTCCAATTTGTCAGTTCCACCACCTAAAGTCGCTATCCACAGATTATTCTCATCATCTTCGGCCAAACCAAATACACTCTTGCTTGATAATGAATTTGGATTATCTTCATCTACCTGATATCTCTTAAATTCTCTACCGTTATATGCATTCAACCCACCTAAGAATGTACCTATCCAAAGAATCTGAGCATGATCTTCGAATACCGAAGTAATTATATCAGACGATATGCTGCCGGCATCATTGGGATTATAGCGGAAGGTTTGTATACTTCCTGTAGCATCATTATATTTAACAAGTCCCCGGCCATTTGTCCCTATCCACAAATCCCCATTTTTATTCTTATACAAACTGTTGCAATCGAAGGTTTCGGCATTCTTATTAAATGTATAGAATAAAGGTGATTTCTTGAATTTAAACAAGTTAGGGTGATAGTATGATATCCCGTTCTTGTATGTCCCCACCCAGACAGTACCATCCGCCTCGCAAAAAATGCTTATTATCGAATTCTGGCTAATGGAGTTGTTATTGTATATATCATTCTTTACTACTGTTATTTCTTTTTTCTTCTTATCATAAATATTAACCCCGCCATGATCAGTACCTATCCATATAGAACCGCCGGCATCCTGTCCTACACATCTTATAAAACTGCTCGACAGGGCAACTTTACTTTTAGTATCAAGTAGTGTCCATTGATTTTCTTTCGGGCTGAAATAGGCCACACCTCTGTCGTCTATACTGGGATATATCCACAGATCGTTGTCAGAATCTATATAAATGGATTTCAGTATCGTAGAATTCTGATAATTCTCTTTGAAGAATGTATTCCGGATATCCACTTTACCCGTTTGTATGTTCAGTCGTTCTACAAGCCCATTAGCGTGTAATACCCAGATGAAATTTCCTTTAATCTTAATGTCTGCTATTCGAGACTGATCCAGAGCATTAACATCTGATGATTGAGGAAAAGCCGTCACCTGATGCGTAGCAATATCATATTTGAATATTCCTTTATCAGGATAAGCGATATAAAAATCTTTCTTATCATCCAGTTCTATTATAGAAGGTCCCGCCTCTAACCCCATCTTACCTAATAAAGAATCAACATTATTGATAAACGATTCTGTTTTCCAATTGTAAACAATATAGCTGCTTTCTTTAAGCCACAGATTGCCATCGATATCTTCCTGTATATCTATAATCCTATCATACAAGGGGCTATTGGGGTCGTTTTTTATATTTGTATAAACTTTAAAATTTACACCATCATACCTATTCAGTCCCATATTGGTACCAAACCACATGAATCCGCGACTATCTCTGAATAGAGATTCGGCTTGGTTATTAGATAAGCCATTTGTATTATTAAGGTGAGAAAACTCGAATTGCTGAGCGAGGATACTATATATAGATATAAAATAAATAAGTATAGATAATAATATAGATTTCTTCATAAGTAATTAAGATCAGGTAGGTTCTTCTCTTACAAACTTACATAAAATTATATGACACAGCGTACTGTGTTACCATTTAAATACCATTTTGGAAACATTTAACCCCCTACATATTTTTTTAGACACTTCCTTTAAGAACATTTAAGAAAAGCCGTTTTAAGCACTTAATCTAATTTTGTCTATAAGAAATCTAATCATAAAATAATTACCATGAGAAAAATTCAACTCGTACTTGCGAGCCTTTTGTCAGTATTATTACTTACTAACTGCCAGAGCGGACCTTACAAGAAAACAAACGATGGGGTAATAGTAACATTAAAGACGGAAGACGCTAACTCTACAAAACATGTCAGGTTACAAATTATCAACGACGATATCATTCGTGTATCGGCGACACCGGCTAACAATTTCCCGGAGAATAAGAGCCTTGTTACAATATATGATAAAACAAAAACTGAAGGTTGGGATGTTTCGGAACAAGATGGAAATGTTATTCTAAAAACCGCTACTACTATTGCATCCGTATCGCTGGCTACAGGTGAAGTATCATTTTCCGATATAAATGGCAACCTAATCCTTACCGAGAATAAAGGTGGAGGTAAAACTTTCTCTGATATCGAGGTAGAAGGCAAAAAAGCCTATACCATGCAGCAGGTATTCGAATCGCCGGCCGATGAAGCTTTCTACGGACTAGGACAACATCAGGCTGATGAATACAATTATAAGGGAAAGAATGAAGTTCTTTTCCAATACAATACAAAGGTATCGGTACCTTTTGTTTTATCAAGCAAAAATTACGGCATACTATGGGACAATTACTCTCTTACAAAGTTTGGCGACCCGCGCGACTATGCAGATTTAGACCAGTTTAAATTATATGATAAAACCGGTAAAGAAGGCGGACTCACTGCCACATATATGGTAAACGGGGATACAAGACAAATATTTACAGAAAGAAGCGAGTCACAGATTGATTATGAAAATCTGGAAACAATAAAGAAATTCCCTCAAGACTTTCCTTTCTATAATTCCCGTATCACATGGGAAGGCGAAATTGAAGCCAAAGAAACAGGTAAATACCATTTCATACTCTATTATGCAGGTTACACTACTATATATATGGACGAAGAAGTACTCGTACCCGAAAGATGGCGTACAGCATGGAATCCCAATAGTTACAAATTCACAGTGGATATGAAAGCAGGTGAAAAACGTAAATTGAAGCTGGACTGGAAACCTGATGGCGGTATATCATATATAGGACTGAAAGCATTAAGTCCTAGAACGGAAGAAGAACAGAACAAATTGTCTCTATGGTCGGAAATGGGGGATCAGATAGACTATTATTTCATCCGCGGAAACGATGCAGACGATGTTATAAAAGGATACCGTACCATCACAGGCAAGTCGCAGGTAATGCCTAAATGGGCTATGGGTTATTGGCAAAGCCGTGAACGTTATAAGACTGCTGATGAATTACTGACTGCCGTAAACGAATACCGCAAAAGAAATATACCACTGGATAATATTGTACTGGACTGGTCTTATTGGCCACAGGATGCATGGGGAAGCCACGATTTTGATCCGGCACGTTTTCCTGACCCTAAAGGCATGATAGACAGTGTACACGCTATGGATGCCCGCATTATGATATCAGTGTGGCCTAAATTCTATTATACTACAGACAATTATAAAGCTTTCGACGAAAAAGGATGGATGTTCAATCGCGCTGTGAAAGATAGTATCCGCGACTGGATAGGCACAGGTTATATTGCCGGATTCTATGATGCATACAGCGAAGGGGCACGCAAAATGTTCTGGGATCAGATGAATGAAAAACTATATTCGAAAGGTATAGATGCCTGGTGGATGGATGCTTCCGAACCGGATATTCTATCCAATGCAAGCATGCAATACCGAAAAGATCTGATGACACCTACAGCATTGGGTTCATCTACTGAATATTTTAATGCATACGCATTGGCAAATGCCATGGCTATATACGACGGTCAGCGCTCGGTAAAACCAAACGATCGTGTATTCTTACTTACCCGCTCAGGCTTTGCAGGCACACAACGCTATTCTACGGCAACATGGAGCGGTGATATAGGTACACGCTGGGAAGATATGAAGGCGCAGATATCTGCGGGACTTAATTTTGCCATGTCGGGTATTCCGTACTGGACGATGGATATAGGCGGATTCTGTGTTGAGAAACGTTACGAAGAGGCTAAAGAAGGCTCTGAAGACCTCAAAGAATGGAGGGAACTGAATACCCGCTGGTTTCAGTTCGGAGCATTCTGCCCATTATTCCGCAGTCATGGACAGTTCCCTACCCGCGAAATATACAACCTCGCACCGGAAAACCATCCTGCATACAAGAGTATGGTTTACTATACTAAACTGCGTTACCAAATGATGCCATACATCTATTCATTGGCTGGGATGACATACTTCAACGACTACACAATTATGAGAGCTTTGGTTATGGACTTTGGCAAAGATATCAAAACCCATAATATAAGCGATCAGTATATGTTTGGCCCCGATATAATGGTATGCCCGGTATATACTTATAAAACTACATCGCGTAATGTATACTTCCCAGCTAATACTAATTGGTACGACTTCGAATCAAACAAGTATATAGCAGGAGGACAAACTCTGAATGTTTCCGCTCCATACGAACGCATCCCTCTATATATAAAAGAAGGAACTATTCTACCTATGGGTAAAGATATACAAACCACGAAGGAAATACAGAAAGATCTTACCCTGAAAGTTTATACGGGTGCAAACGGAGAATTTACCTTATATGAAGATGAAGGCGTAAATTATAACTACGAAAAAGACGCATACTCGACCATCAAATTCACATATGACGAAGCGGCCAAAACACTTTCTATAGGCGATGCAAAAGGCGAATATGAAGGCATGCCTAAGGAACGGATGTTCCGTGTAGAATGGATTACTAAAGATGGTAAAACATCTGTTTCGGAAATAAAATATACAGGAAAAGCAAATGAGATAAAAATGGCACAATAAATATTCAGACATGAGATACAAAACAATATTAAATGTTTACTAAACCACTAATACAATGAATCCTAGAATGAAAACCTCACCTAAAAAAGCAAGTCTCCTTGACTTGCAGAGAATATGCCTGATACTAATTATCAGCTTATTCTCAGTAACCGGAATTTATGCTCAATCGGCGCATGAAATAACCGGAACGGTCACATCTCTTGGCGAACCCCTTCCCGGGGCTTCGGTAATCGAGGTAGGGACTACAAACGGTACAATGACCGATTTGGATGGTAAGTTTTCCCTTACCGTTAAAGATAACGCAAAGATTGAAATATCTTTCATCGGGTTCAAACCCAAAACAGTCACAGTTGGTACCGAAACAGTATTCAATATCGAACTGGAAGAAGAAATCAACTTACTAAATGAAGTCGTAGCAATCGGTTATGGTGTACAGAAAAAGAAATTGAACACCGGAGCCACCATACAGGTAAAAGGCGATGAACTGGCAAAAATGAATACGACAAATGCACTTCAAGCCTTACAGGGAAAGACCCCAGGTGTACAGATCACTTCTACATCAGGGCAACCCGGAGAGAGCCTGAAGGTACGCATCCGCGGATTGGGAACTGTTGCGGACGCATCACCGCTATTTGTTGTTGACGGAATATTGACTAACGACATTACTTATCTAAACAACAGCGACATAGAGTCTATAGATGTACTTAAAGATGCTGCTTCGGCTGCTATTTACGGTTCGCAGGCTGCAAATGGTGTGGTACTGATTACAACCAAAACCGGTAAGACGGGAGCTAAAGCGCAAATCACCTTCGATGCATACTATGGTGTTCAGCAAGCTGCCAGAAAAGCAAAGCTGCTCAACTCTCAACAGTATGCAACAATTATGAATGAAGCTGCTATAAACTCAGGTAAAGGCGCATATTTTACTAATGATGAAATCGCTAATATGGGAACAGGTAGCAACTGGATGGATGAAATGCTGGTAGATGATGCCATTACTCAAAACTATTCCCTTGGAGCATCAGGAGGCTCAGCCGCATCTGTATGGTCGATGTCGCTGTCTTATACCGGACAAGAAGGTATAGTCGGCGGTAAAGACTTGTCCAACTATGAACGATATAACTTTCGCATCAATACAGAACACAATCTGTATGACAATAAGGTAAGACTTGGTCAACATCTCACTTTCTCATACAGTAAAAAGAATGGTATACAAGTAGGTAATCAATACAACAATACACTGAGAGCAGCCTTTAATACCAGCCCGTTTGTACCAATGTATGACGAAGAGGGAAATTTCTGGAACAACAGTAATTCCGACTGGTACAACGGTGAAGCCAATCCTTATGCACAGATGGTATATAACAATCAGAACAAGAGTAATACTCAGAAACTCGTAGGAGATGTATATCTTGAACTGGAGCCTATCAAGAATCTGAAATTCAGGACAACATTGGGTATCGACTACTTTGCATCCGAAAATAATTCATACAAGCCTATTTATAAACTGTCTATATATGCATACAACGACCATTCTGAAGCGTTTCAGTCTATGAGTAAAGGCCGCACATACAACTGGGACAACTTGTTAAGTTATAACTTCAAAGTGAATGAAGACCATGATTTCGGTGCCATGTTAGGTTCATCTATGAGCCAATATTCGGGTACATGGCTAAACGGTAGTAACGCAGACCTGATTTTCAACAGCCTGAACCATGCTTATCTGTCGAATGCAACAAATACTTTAAGTAATCTGTTGAGCCTTGGAGGTAATAAAGATGCCGACATCAAAAAACTCTCATACTTTGGCCGCTTAAACTACAACTATAAAGAAACTTATCTAATAAACGCCACATTCCGTGCCGACGGTTCATCGAACTTTGCCAGCGGCAATCGTTTCGGATATTTCCCTTCTATATCCACAGGATGGATTATGAGCAATGAATCATTCATGGAACCAACCAAAAACTGGATGGACTATTTCAAACTAAGAGCGAGTTGGGGACAGGTAGGTAACCAGAATGTATCGGCATTCCAATATCTGGCTCTGATCAATCAGCAGAATGTAAACTATATTTTTGGTAATACTGAAGGCGTACTTACTCCGGGAGCAAATCTTGACAACCTTTCCAATCCTGATTTGAGCTGGGAAACATCGGAGCAATTCAATGTCGGATTCGACGCACGTTTTATTAACGGGAAAATGAATGTAAACTTCGACTGGTACAATAAAAAGACCAAAGATTGGATCATCAGTGTTCCTGTATTAGCAACAGCAGGTGTAAGCTCTAAATATATAAATGGAGGGGATGTTACCAACAAAGGTGTGGAATTAGGTGTATCATTCAGCGATAATATCGGAGGACTGGAATATACAATCGGTGCTAACGGTGCATACAATAAAAATACCGTAGGCCAGATTCCGACCGAAGGAGGAGTTATTCATGGTCTTACAAATATGCTTTACGACAATGCTACCGAATTCTATCGTGCACAAAATGGTGAGCCTATCGGATTCTTCTGGGGATACAAAACAGCCGGAATCTTCCAAAATGAAGCAGATGTACAAAACTATAAATCGAATGGAAAAGTACTTCAACCCGATGCTCAACCGGGTGACGTGAAGTATGTCGATGTTAACGGCGATGGCGTTATCGATACCAATGATAAAGGAAATGTAGGAGATCCTAATCCTGATTTCACATTCGGATTCAACATTAATCTTGCCTATAAAAATTTCGATTTTGCGCTTAATGCAAGCGGCATGGCAGGAAATGACATCGTACAATCATACAGGAATATAGCAAATCGTTTCTCTAACTATACAACATCTGTATTCGACCGCTGGCATGGGGAAGGCACATCTAATTCGATGCCACGTGTAACAGAAGATAATAAAAACTGGGCAAATTTCTCTGACTTGTATGTACATGATGGCAGCTTCCTTAGAATAAGCAATATTACATTGGGCTATGATTTTGCCAAACTGATAAAATCGAAATATATCAGTTCCCTGAGACTTTACGGACAAATACAGAACCTCTACACATTTACCAATTACGATGGTATGGATCCGGAAATAGGATATGGTGTAGACAGTTTCTCGTCGGGTATCGACCTGGGATATTACCCTCGTCCCCGTACCTATTTGTTTGGTGTTAATATCAAATTCTAAAACTGGAAAACAATGAAAAAAGTAAAAATATATTTATTAGCGAGTATCGCCATTCTATTCAGTGCTTGTGGCGATGGCTTCCTCGATGTAGAACCGAACAAACAGACAGAGGAAAACTTCTACAAAACAACCGATGATGCATGGAAAGCCTTAGTTGGCTGTTACGACGGCTTACAAACCGTATGGTCAGACGGAGTCAGTTTCCCTGTTGCTTCAGAAGTATTTTCTGACAATGCATTCGGTGGAACAGGCTCTTCCGATGATTTGAAATATCAGATGCTCGACGAATTTGATAAGTCTCGTTCACCATCTACGTCCCAAGTATTCGATGCCAACTGGAAAGCATACTACGCTGCCATGTTGAGATGTAATATGCTTATCAGCAAAGAAGACCAGATAGAATGGGGCAGCAACGAAACATTGAGAAAGACATATATGTCCGAAGCCCGTTTCATCCGTGCATACCTTTATTTCGATATGGTACGCCTTTGGGGGAATATTCCTTTGGTGATAATCCCGACTACCGACAACGTACCACAGGCTGCAGCCGATGATGTATATAAACTGATAGCGGAAGACCTTACTTATGCCTGCGAAAATATGCCTGCAAAACCGTGGAGTGCTTCCGATGTTACCACTAATGGAGGGCGTGTAACCAAATATGCTGCCGAAGCGCTGATGGCAAGAGTGTTCCTGTATTATACAGGCTATTATGGAAAAACAGATTTAGCCGGTGTTCAGCAATCTACTGTACTTGCATACCTTGAAGATATTATTACAAACGGAAATTATGGATTGGTTGAAAACTTTGCCAATTTGTGGCCAGTATCTTCTGTTGTAAAAAATGAAGAAGAAGACAATGTAAATGGCAAAATCAATTATGTAGGAGAAGATAACAAGGAAACCGTTTTTGCCATCAAGTATACATGGACAAGCGACTACAACGGCAATACCGATGGTAACCACTGGATGATTATGACCGGAATCCGTTCATTCGATGTATATCCTTATGCACAAGGCTGGGGCGCATGTCCTGTAGATCCTAAACTGTGGAACGCTTTCAAATCGGGCGATACACGTCAGGCAGTTTCGATAGCTTCGATCAAAGATGAAGGGCTGAAACTTTCTGCAAAACAAATACAGGATCAACGTGAATACACCGGATACTATTCGAAAAAATATATGCCGATGTCGATGTACAATGATAAAGGGGAACTGCAAGATGCCTCTATTATAAATGGGGCAGTTAATAACATGTTAGGGCAGTATCAGGATTATGTATCTATCCGCTATGCCGATGTACTGCTTATGGCAGCCGAACTGGGCAGCCCTAATGCTCAGGATTATATGGATATGATTATGGAGCGTGCATTCGGCGATTCATTTACACAGGTATATGCTACAAAAGCGAATATACTGGAACAACGCCGCCTGGAATTTGTGGGTGAAGGTATCCGTTACTGGGATCTGCTTCGCCAAGGCATCGACGTAGCTGCCCAGACAATAGCGACTACAACCGAAGTACAAAACGGAGGAGTAAAAACGACTAAAAGTATCGCTGCCGATAAAATCAGAACCACTAAAGGATTACAACAAATACCTCAGAGCGAAATAGACCTGTCGAATGGAGTACTGATACAAAATACAGGATGGTAATAAGGTCATAGACCTATTTATTACCTTGTTAATACACAAAAAATAATAAGTATATTATGAAAAATAATCTGAAATTATTATACACATTGTTAGGGTTGGTATTCCTCTTTGCATACTGTACTCCCGACAAATACGAGATGGGTGCAAGCATCTCTAAAGACGAACTGAAATACTCAATACTGCAGAATCCTGAAGATCCGAATATGATCATCATGGAAAGTCTAAATCCGGGATTTACCCCGACATGGGCTACCCCATACGGGCAGTCGATACGGGTGAAGGATACGCTATATATTGCTTTTCCGGGAACATACACATTCCAATATGGAGTACTGAGTGGTGGAGGTATTGTAGAGGCTGATGCCATAAATATTACTATTACGACCACCAACCTCAGCTATGTGGACGACCCGTTGTGGACAGCCCTTTGCGGAGGTGTGGATAATGAAAAAACATGGATACTGGATACCGGTAAATATGGTTTGGCTTCGGGGCCTATGGGCTATGCAGACCCATCAGCCACTCAGGAATATGAGAACTTCACACCAAACTGGGAACCGGGCGATGTGGGGCAAACGGCTGAAGATTTAGCTGCAACAATGACTTTCAGCCTCAAAGGCGGGCCATACCTTACTACCGTGAAACCAAACGAATCGGGTGGTAACGAAAGTGGCACCTACTTCCTGAATGCATCTACCCATACCCTGACAACGTCTAATGCTTCAATAATCCGTCTGGCTTCATTTATCGATAATGCATCGAACTGGACTTCAAACATTAAAATACTGCGCCTGAATGAAAACCAGATGAGACTGGCTATTATGCGTACAAACTCTGAAGGTCCGTGGTATTATATTTTCAACTATGTGTCTAAAACATATGCAGACAATTATGTGCCGGAAGATGTTCCTGATCCTAATTTCAACTTTGGAGACCAATCGGAAATACTATCTGTTACGTCTTCTAAGACATGGGTTGTGGATACAAACACACCTTTCAACTGGTCTGACCTTAACGGTAATCTGATGAACGACTGGAACAGTATAGAGGACTATCCGGACTGGACAGGCTACAATGCAGCAGCATCGGCTAACATTGCCGGATGTGCCATCACATTTACAAAAGATGGAAAGGTAACAATCAGAGAAAATGATGGTACGGAAACAGAAGGTACATATACCAACAAGCAAAGTACGAATACGATTACATTCAAAGATGCAATACCAAATTTCCCTGTTGCAGGCTGGGTTAATATTTCTACTACTGCAGCCAACCAGTGGAAGATAGTGAAAATAGAACATGATGTAATGGGCAGTGTAAGCGGTATATGGTTTGGTAACAGAGATGCTAATGAACCTCAGTATATGGTATATCACTTTATAGTAGGTAATACTGGTAATGAAGTAGATGTGAACAAGGCTATGAAAAAAGCACTGTGTGGCACTGGCTCAAAAACATTTAAAATAGATACAAACTGGCCTGTAGACTGGACAAACCTCAAAGGAGAGAACGGATGCACTGTTGCAGGTACTCAGGACGGATGGTATTGGGATGCTGCGACAATTGCTTCTGCACAAAACGCCTCAATAACATTTACACAAAACACTGATGGCAGCGTGACTTTCTCCAAAACGCAGGGTGGTATCACAACTACCTCACCATGTGTACTGGATGCCGAAAAAATGACAGTAACCATATCAGATACAGGTCTGCCTGCCTTCGAAGGAGCTGGCTCATGGCTACCTGTAACAGGCCCTACATACAAATGGGTAAGAGGAACCTTCACCAATGTGGATACCGATGGCTTCTGGCTGGGAGTGATGTCAAAAGAGGATGAATATACAGCATATCATTATATTCTAAAATAACAGTCATGGCTATCCCGGGATATTTATTTGAGATATTCCGGGATAACCGTCTTTTTCAATTAAACATAAAACGAAATTTCTGACAACATGAGAATATTCAAATATACATTAACCCTACTATGCTTACTGCTACCCTTCTGGGCCTGCGGCGACGATGATGATCCGATAACGGAGCCATCCATAGAGGCTTCCATTTCGGCAATACCGGCATCCTTTTCTTTCGAGGCTGATGGCGGCACTTCCAAAATGGAGATAACATCGAATACAACCTGGCGGATAGATTTCCCCTCCGATTCGTGGGTAAAACCTTCGATTCAAACGGCCAAAGGAAATGCATCTGTGACAATTACAGCAGATGCAAATGATATAGAAGAGTCACGTTCTGCTACATTCACACTCTCTGCTACAGGTGCAGAAAGTATTACAATTACGCTAACACAGGCCGCAAAAACGCCTGATCCTGTGATACCGGATTATATAGATCCAGATAAAACAGGAATGAGTAGTGACGCACTTGTATTAGCTGCAAAGATGAAGATAGGATGGAATCTGGGCAACTCGCTTGAAGCAACAGACGGTACTTCTGCTGGAGAAACCACCTGGGGAAATGCCAAAACATCGAAAAAGCTGATAGACGGAGTGAAAGCAGCGGGGTTCAATACCGTGCGCATACCGTGTGCATGGAACGCTTACATCGAAGACCAAACTACGTATAAAATAAAAGATTCGTGGCTGGCACGTGTAAAGGAAGTAGTAGATTACTGTGTGGACAACGATATGTACGCCATCATCAATATACACTGGGACGGCGGATGGCTCGAAGAAAATCCGACTTACGATAAGCAGGAGGAAGTGAACAAGAAACAGAAAGCGTTGTGGAAACAGATAGCCATATACTTCCGCGACTATGATGAACACCTATTGTTTGCAGGAACCAATGAAGTACATGTAGATTATGGGACACCATCAGCCGAAAACATTGAAGTGCAGTTGTCTTACAATCAAACCTTTGTAGATGCAGTACGCGCCACAGGCGGACGAAATGCCTGGCGAAATCTGATTGTACAAGCATACAACACCAATATAGACCTGGCTGTAAGTTCCCTGAAAATGTCGACAGATGCCACAGCAAACCGTATGATGGCTGAAGTACATTACTACGACCCTTATGAATTCTGTCTGCAAGAAAATAATTCAGTATTCTTGTGGGGAAAAGATTTCACTGGTGCAGGTACAGCTTCATGGGGACAGGAAGACTGGGCCGATGCTCAGTTTGCTAAAATGAAAGCAAATTTTGTGGATAAGGGTTTTCCTGTAATACTGGGTGAATACGCAGCTTCGTTAAGAACATCTCTTCCGGCAGCAGATTATGCCAATCATATCAAAGCACGCAATTATTATTTGAATTATATAACAAAAGCAGCACTAAAAAACGGGATGGTACCAGTTTATTGGGACAATGGTGTAACCGGAGACAAAGCATCGGGACTTTTCGACAGGGCTACCGGGGAGCAAGTGCATACTGATGCCATCAGTGCTATTATAGATGCAGGTAATTAAATACATTATAGGTTTTTAGGGCAAAGGTTTTTAGGGCTTTTTTGAACTGTAAAAGGTCAAAAAAGGTAAAGGCCGGAATTCAATCCGGCCTTTATTCTCTATTCTTTCTATTATCGGGATTGAATTATACAAATTATGAAAAGATATTACATACTCCTTATTATAAGTACAATCTTACTCTCATGTACTACACAGAATAAAGTGAGGGATAATGCCGATTTCACCGAAAATTGGAAGTTCTGTTTGGGAGACGATTCTCTGGCATACAACATCCAATATGACGACTCAAAGTGGAGAACATTGAATCTCCCTCACGACTGGAGTATAGAAGCTGATTTTTCTTCGGACAACCCGGCAACTCCCGGTGGCGGCGCTTTGCCCGGAGGTATAGGATGGTACAGAAAAGAATTTATAGTCAACAAATCGAACGAAAATAAAAACTTTTATATCGATTTTGACGGTATTTACTGGAATAGTAAAGTATGGATAAACGGGCACTTACTAGGTGAACGGCCTAATGGCTATATATCGTTCCGCTACGACCTGACCCCATATATAAAACCCGGAGAAAAGAATGTTATCGCCGTTCGGGTAGACAATTCTCAACAACCTAATTCGCGCTGGTACTCGGGTTCGGGTATATATCGTAACGTATGGCTGGTAACGGTCAATCCTGTGCATATAGATCATTGGGGTACTTATGTTACAACGCCTGTCGTTTCTGAGGAAAAAGCAGAAATAAAGATTGTCTCCAATATCCGTAACACAGAAACAACATCGCAAAATGCAGAGATCTATTCTATACTGGTCGATGCCAAAGGAAGAGAAATTACCCAAACAAATGGGAAGCTGAAAATAAATGCACAGACCAATGGTGAAATAGAACAGTCTATAAGCATTGACAAACCCGTACTATGGTCGGTAGAAAATCCATATTTATATAAAATCATCACACAAATAAAACAAAATGACAAAATTGTAGATGAATACGAAACTCCTGTAGGAATACGCTATTTTTCATTCGACGCAGAGAAAGGTTTCTTTCTGAATGGAAAATCCGTTAAAATAAAAGGTGTATGTAATCATCACGATCTCGGTTGTTTGGGAGCAGCAGTGAATACTCGCGCCATAGAACGGCAACTGGAGATGCTGAAAGAAATGGGGTGCAATGGTATTCGCACTGCACATAATCCCCCCGCACCCGAGTTGCTTGACCTATGCGACAAAATGGGATTTATTGTAATGGATGAAACGTTTGATATGTGGCGAAAGAAAAAATCGCCTTATGACTATTCTCAATACTTTCCCGAATGGCACGAAAAAGATTTAACCGATCTTATTCTTCGAGATAGAAATCATCCTTCTATATTCATGTGGTGCATAGGCAATGAGGTACTGGAACAATGGTCACACATAGATGCCGATACATTGGATCTTCAACAAGCAAATATGGTGCTAAACTTTGCAAACACATTAGACAAGAAAGATGTAAAGCCTAAAGAATTACACATAAACTCATTATTGACTGTTAAGTTAGCCGATATAGTAAGGAAACTAGACCCTACCCGACCGATAACTACCGGCAACAATGAAACTGAACCGTCTAATCATGTACTTCGTTCAGGAGTAATAGACGTTATTGGATTCAATTACCATGAATATAATTGGATTAATTTTCATGAAAAGTTTCCTAACCAAAATTTAATTATCACAGAATCAACCTCGGCACTGATGTCACGCGGCTACTACCAAATGCCTTCCGACAGCATGAGTATTTGGCCCGAACGATGGGATAAACCTTTCAACAGGCCTGTACACCACTGCTCGTCATACGACAATTGCCATGTGCCATGGGGAACGACACACGAAGATACATGGCGTCTAGTAAAGAAATATGACCACATATCGGGTGTATATCTATGGACAGGGTTCGATTATCTGGGTGAGCCTACTCCATTCTGGTGGCCCTCGCGTAGTTCTTATTTCGGTATCATGGATCTGGCTGGCTTCCCAAAAGATATATACTATATGTATCAGAGCGAATGGACAGATAAGGATGTGTTGCACATATTCCCGCACTGGAACTGGCAGGAAGGGCAAGACGTGGACGTATGGGCATACTACAACAATGCCGACGAAGTAGAGTTATTCCTGAATGGTGAATCGCTTGGCAAAAAGTCAAAGACGGATGACCAATTCCATATATTCTGGCGCGTACCATACCAAAAAGGGACTCTGAAAGCTATTTCCTATAAGAATGGCAAGGAAGTTACGACAAAAGAAGTAAAGACAACAGGAGATGCTGTCAGCATCAGACTCACCGCCGACAGGCAAACAATCAAGGCCGATGGCAAAGACCTTTCATTTGTAACAGTCGAAGTTCTGGATGCAGAGGGGAATACAATACCTGTAGCCGATAATCTGATAGATTTCAGCGTTGAAGGCAATGGATTTATAGCCGGAACGGATAATGGAGACCCAACAGACTCTAATTCTCTGAAAAAGCCTTCGCGAAAGCTATTCAGTGGAAAAGCACTCGTTGTTGTCCAATCAAACAAAAATAGTGGAAAGATAATATTGAAAGCTAAGTCAGATGGATTTAAAGATACATCTATCGAGATAAAAACGTCTAAATAAAAGCGGTAAATTGATAAAATAGATATCCCTGCTTATCTACAGAAATAAACATCTGATGATAAACAGGGATAATCTTTATATAAAATACGGTAAAACTACGTCCGCCAAAACCACTTTATCTTAGTAAAGAACATTGTCACCAGCACCGCTATAGCTGTCAATATTATTCCTTGCAGAAATCCCAGCCATGAGTTATGTTGAAAATAGTCGAAAACAGAATATATACCTGTCAGGCTCAGCAATGGCACAGTAAACAAGCCTGTAGCCACATAGGCTATCATCGGATTCTGCCCCGACATGACGAGAAAACTTGTACTACAGCGGCATTTATAATAATCGCAAATGACATGGAATACTATCATCGCCATAAAAGCCAGTCCTGAGGTTAGGAAATAATAACTGTATGTAGAAGGATCTTTCTTTATCCCATCCTGATAAGCCTCAAAAAACAGTCCGAGCAATATGAGATAGCTGCCTGTCGTAAACAGATTCTTCCATAGCTGCTCATTCACTGTCGTGTTTTTTCTCAGAATGAAATAGCCATAAGCAATCAGCGCGGCATTTATGACCAGGTTTACCTGTAGCCAGCGATTATATAAACAACATAGATTGACTACAATAAGTGCTACAGAAATAAGCAATATCTGATACGATATATTCCGCTCCTTTACACCGGACTTCTGCTCCATACTCTTTCTGTTATTCATCCACTCCATCAGGTATTCTCCGGCAATACTGCCCGGCAATACAATGAACAGATATTTCAGATATTCAAACTTATACATCCAAGCCAATGGCGTAAAATTATATACCTCACTTACAAAACTGCCTTGTATATCTTTTCCCAAAAGAATAGCCATTAGGAAAGGCAATACGGCTATGCGCCACACTTTACTTTTTATCGTAAAAATGTAGATCAGCGAACCGAACAAAGCCATATTAGCCAGTATAAGAATGATGATATTGCTGAAATACGGGTCGAACTTGCGCCCATCGGCATAATCTACCGTAAGTAGCAAGACAAGAGCGATTGCATATACCAGCAGTTTCACTACATTATGCGCCCAAGTGGGCATCTTTACAGGTATCTGCATAAACATAGGAAACAAGAGTGCAAAACATAACAGGGATAAGCCCCACGCCCTGGCATCCTGCGGATTACTCAACACATAAGGGTAGAAATGTTGTATAAAGATAGCAAAGAATGTCAACTGGATACTTCTCTTCAGAGCATCGTAAATAAGCTTCAATTTAGACTCCCCTCTTTCCAGTCTCTTTCTGATAGAAAAAGGAAATGCTGAACCCATAGCAAACAAGAAAAAGGGGAAGACTAAATCGACCCATGTTATTCCCGGTGCTGCGGGATTAAAAGCATGGGTGGGAGGAGGTATCTGTGCATGATACATCCATCCGGGCAGGAGACCGTAGACTACGGCTCCTGACAGTACCATTGTCACAATGGCGTATCCTCTAAGTGCATCCAGTGCGTATGACCTGTTATCCATCCTTCAGGGAATTTATTTTATCATACCACCGTTACGCATGCCTGTTTCAACTTCTTTCCACATATTTTTATTGATAATGTGTACTATATCGAATATCATTACTCCGTCCGACATCTTCAAGTCCATCTCTATCGAACGTGCAAAATCCTGCGGTTTATCATAGAATTGGTCGACCAGAATACCTCCGCTGAATTTATTATCTTTCAGTATATCACGTAGATTTTCACACGAGCCTTCTACGCAATACCATACACCGCTATGTGCCTTGCTATCGGTTTCGTTCCATACGCTCTTATTATTTGCCAGAGCTTCTTCCTTAGTGATATCCGTATAGTAATTGCCTGTTGTATAAAGGTCGAGAAGTTCGGCATAACCATAATTCTTATAATCGGGGGTAGCCCAATCAAAGTCTTTACTCGGGTCGTAATTCTTGCTTGCAAAGTTTACTCCTACCTCGTAGTACGACGGATACCATGCGCCTGTGTATGTACCGAAAGACACGTTTGGATTTACCGATTTTACTTCTTTGCGGGCAAGTGCCATAAAGTCGTATATATTCTTTGTGCGCCATTCTATCCACTTCAGGAAGTGCTTACCATTTATCCGATGAAACTTGCCTTCTTTATCCTTTTCCCATTTGAAAATATCCTCCGGGAATTTCTCTACTTTCTCATTGATATATTTTTCAAATTCCGCTTTTGAATAGTCAGAAAAATCAGCTGTAATACCATCATATCTTACTCGGTCGAGAATAAGCCCGTCAAGCTCGGGGTACTTGCCCACCACTTCTTTTAATACACTTAAAATATGAGACTGAAATTCTTTATTAATAGGATTTACCATTGCCGAATACTTCTCTTTTTCCTGAGTGATGGGAATTAGCCCTTTTTCGGGATTGTAGACTATCGAGGCCCACTCGGGGTGATTGTCATAAATCAGTCCGCGATCAACATAATTGTGCCCTGCTACAAATACATTAAGCGAGGCGTGAACCTCCATACCCAGACTGTGTGCCTTCTTAATAAAATGTCCGAGGAAATCGAAACTAACAGGACGATTCACACCGTTCCATTCTTCCATATAAGGAGCCACTTTACTGTCGTAAAGCACTTCTCCCGTAATAGGACGTATGTCTACTACGGCATGAGTGAAGCCAAGCGACTTTATTTTTTCGAGATAAAAATCAATTGTGTCAGGGCTACTGAAACGTTCGAAATTAGCCGTTGCATCGATCCACATCAGAGCCACTTTCCCGGATTTGCTTTCCGATGTTTTTTGCTCTGCCTTGCATGAAACCATCAGCCAGAAAATACTGAATAATACGAGTAAAGAATAGTTTTTCATTTTATTATTGTTTTTCATTTATGAATCATTTTATTATCACCCTGAAAGGAGAAGCCGGCAGTCCAGCATTATTTGTGAGGTTTCCCATCTTATAATTACGGAAACAATAACGAATTTCGACAGGCTTGTCCACCGATTCACTCCATACCTTAACCCTGTCTGAACCCTCTATAATCTCGGCTTTCGCCGGAATAAACACACCGTTGCTGCCAGCTATCTCAAATCCTTCGAGTTGTTCTTTTTCAGGATTGAGCCCATCGCTTCCATAGTCGAAAGTCAGTTCCGCTACATTTCCATCCAATTTGTAACTCTTGTATATGGGCCCGCTGTATGTAATGCCTTCTATGCCGTATGTCTTTGCCAGTGCCCAGTATGCAAGCCGTTCTCCCACCTTAATCTTGTGTGGAGGATGGATAAACTTTTCACTGCCTGCATCAGTGGTTATCGCCATACCGACATTGGGAACTTCCGACATCAATTGCAGTTGGCATTCGCGGAACAAAGCCCAATCCAATTCATCCTTATTACCCGATTGCCACGGAGCAATCTGCACATAATAAAATGGCATATCAGGCGAACGGAAAAAGCTACGCCACTGACTGACTAAAGCCGGAAAGAGTTTTTTGTATAAAGCCGGATCGTTACTATTAGCTTCGCCCTGATACCACAATATACCTTTTACGGCAATACCCTCGAGTGGTTTTACCATCCCATTGTGCAGCAATGTAGGTGTACCATTGGGATAGCCGAATTCTGTATTTTTAAGGACAGATAAATCTACTTCAGGAATATTTTTCAGTGTTTCACGGCTCATCCATGCCTCTATCTTCGATGCGCTCCACGAACAGTTTATCAACCCCACGGGAACGCCGAGTTTTTCCTGTAGCAGATTGCCAAAAAAATAAGCTGCTGCACTAAAGTCGGCTACCTCTTTCGATGAACTCAGGCTCCAATGCCCTTCTACATCGTCTTTCGGTTCCTTGCTCCATGCATTCTTTACTGTGAATAAGCGTAAAGGACGCTTTTCGTCGGCTGACACAATATAAGGATGCGAGCCGACAACTGGCTGCCCGCGATACCCTTTTACAGGCATTTCCATATTCGACTGCCCCGAACAGAACCAGACTTCGCCGATCAGTATATCATTTATTATCAGAGGTTCGCCATCCGAGACTGTCAGCGTATAAGGGCCTCCGGCGGAAGGAGTAGTTATCTCGAATTGGAAATACCCCTGAGTATTACTCTTCACGGTATACGTTTTATTATCCCATGAGGTTAATAATTCAATCGATCTGTTAGACTCAGCTTTCCCCCATATTTTATTTACTGCCTGTTGCTGCAACACCATATGATCGGTAAAAATTGCAGGTAAAGTCACCTTAGCACTAATAGCCAATGAGACCCATATAAAGACAGCCAGAATTCCTATTTTCATTTTCATAGATATATCAATTTATTATCTCACAATGATTTCATCCACAAAGAGAGCTGAGGGATTGCCCGCACCAATCTTATCTTTGGGAACTACCCCATACATACTTATCGCCATTTTCACTTTCTTTACCGTCAGCGGTGATGTAGTGACCTCGGCTTTTCCGTCAGCGGCTGCCATCTGCTCATGCTTTACATTTCCTATACTACGAAATGTGCCTCCGTCTTCTGAGATGAAGAATTCAATATTTCGAGGCGAATACACATATACATTATTCTGATTTGCCGAACTGAATATCAATTCGCTTATCGTTTTAGGTTTATCAAATACAATTGTTACCGTAGCATCGCTTCCTGCATAGCTGAACCAATCGAATCGTCCTAAAGGAAATTTACCCATAATGCAATCGGTAAGATTCCCGCCTCCATTTTGTCCGGAAATATTTCCTTGCGCATCTTCGAATATTATTTGTTGGCCTGCAGCCTTGTTTACAATAAAAGTCTGATTGTAAGGAGGTGACATAATCTTACCATCCTTCAGCGAAATAGCCTTTACGACTATCTCCTTATCCGAAACAGGAATTCCTCCCGTATATAAAGGACTTTCGATTGTAGGCTCTGTTCCGTCGACCGTATAGCGGATTTGCATACCGGGTGCACTGGTACTCAGCTCCAGTTTCAATCCGGTTTCTTTATCAGGTACAGTATTGCCTATAATACTATAAAACGCATCGGAATAATTCAACCCCATATAACTGTATCGTTGCATCAAAGAGGGGATATCCGAAGAAAAACGCTTATAATTCTTTTTAGCTTCGGGCAACCATGCCACTTCTGCAAGTGCTGCCACGCGCGGAAATATCATATACTCTCGTTGAGCGCGGGTAGGCATGTACTCTGTCCATACATTGGCCTGTATGCCTAGAATATGTTTGTACTGATCTTCTGTGAGTTCGTCCGGCATAGCTTTGTATGCATATACTTTTTCCAAGGGGACATAGCCCCCTATTGCAAGTGGTTGTGACGGCAACCGGGACTGATAGAAATCGAAATACATGGCTTCGGAGGGAGTCATTATTACATCATTCCCCTGACGGGCAGCAGCGATTCCGCCCGCAATTCCCCGCCACGACATAACAGTGGCATCAGGCGCAAGTCCACCTTCGAGTATTTCGTCCCAGCCTATAATCTTTTTACCTTTTCCTTTAAGGTATTTTTCCATCCGTCTTACAAAATACGATTGCAGTTCATGCTCATCTTTTAAGCCTTCCTCTTTCATCCGCTCCTGACAAGCATGGCATCTTTTCCATCGTACTTTAGGGCACTCATCGCCTCCTATATGAATATATTCACTTGGGAAAAGACCGGCAACCTCATCCAATACATCTTCGAGAAAATCGAAGGTTTCTTCCCTTGTGCAAAAAACATCGTTAAATACGCCCCAGCGTCCTTCTACTTCGAAGGGGCCTCCCGAACATGAATATTCGGGATAGGAAGCCAGAGCCGCTGTGGCATGGCCGGGCATTTCTATCTCAGGAATAATGGTAACAAAACGTTCTGCGGCATAAGCGATAACCTCTTTAATCTCCTCCTGAGTATAATATCCACCTGTGCGGGTATTATCCCATTGGCGGGGATAATCGTTGTGATGACCTTTCATCGTACGATCGCGGAAAGCTCCCATTTCGGTCAGCTTCGGGTATTTCCTGATCTCGATCCTCCAACCCTGATCGTCGGTAAGATGCCAATGAAATATATTCAATTTCAACAGTGCTATCTGGTCGATATACGTCTTCACTTCATCGAGTGATGCGAAATTGCGGCAAACATCCAGATGTAGTCCTCTGTAGGAAAACACAGGTGAATCTTCTATCCTGCAACAAGGAACTGACCATTTTATATTCGAAACCAGATCTTTGCTTTCGATAGTCACGGGCAGCAATTGCCTTAAAGTTTGGGCGGCATAAAAAAATCCTGCCGGCTCACGGGCTTCAATTTCAATCTTGGCGGGAGTGATATTCAGTATGTAAGATTCTTTTTTCTCTAAAGAGTTGTTCTGCCTGCAAATGATAACATTTTTGCTCCGAGCAGTATTATTTGCCGTAATCATTAATCCTGCTGCGGTATTCAAGCGATCTTTCAGTATGAAGAAAGCATTCTCCACTTCCGGACTTACTCCTTTACCTAGCTGTAAAGAAGTTGCCTCATTAAATATAAAAATTCCTTTAGACGGCTTCAGATTCAATGGTGCAGGGATAATATTATATTCATTCTTCTGTGCAAAAGAAAAGGATGCAATCAGGAATAATAATGCTGTCAGATAAGTGTATTTTTTCAATCTCATTTTTCTATATTTCTTTCATTTACAAATAAGTTAGGGGAATGCCTCTTATAGAAAGAGTCACAAATTTGAATTAAACACATTAAGTAAATGTCTATCAATATGCAAATTCCGACAGATTAAGCATCGAGATACCTAAGCTTGTACCTATGTATATTTTATTATCGTGAATGGTTATAGTCTGAATACGGTTTTCTAATAAATTACTATTCTCCATTGTATAGGTTTTCCATTTAGTATCGTTAAATACGGTCAGACCTTTGTTTGTACCTACCCATACATTTCCTTTTATATCTTCCTTTACAGATAGGATAACATCTCCAGATATGCCGTTTTTACCTTTAGGATATGCAGTCCAATTTCCTTTTTGCAGAAAGGCCAAACCATTGCATGTACCTATCCATAATCCGTTTTTGCCAGCATGGAGCGAATAAATATCATTGTCGGGAAGAGGGCTGTTGTCTCTATTGTACAATTTCCAGTTCTTTCCATCGAATGAGGAGAGGCCATGATATGTTCCAATCCATATTTTATTGTCATCAGCTGCTAAGGATAATATACTGTTATCCCCTATCGGAACTTCTACAGCCTTATAATTTATCCATTTTTTGCCGTCGTACATAAGCAAACCTTTGTCCCATGTTCCAATCCACAAGTGATCCTTACCCGTTTCTACAATAGCATTCGTAGATATGGAAACTGATGCTTCTTTTACATTCTCCCATGTTTCACCTTGCTTATTTCTGAAAACTCCTCCACCCCATACTCCGGCCCATACAGTTTCGTCTCTGCCGATATAAAGCGTCTGCGCGTAAATATCCTCAACTCCTTGAGGTTTCCATTGTCCGTTCTCTTCTTTATATACTCCGTATGAAGTAGCAACCCACATAGTCCCCTGTTTGTCAAAACAGATGGATATGATATCATTCTTTGGCGACATACCGGGCTCTATCTGTATATTTGTCCATTGGGCCTGTATATAAGCACAAATAAAGAGCAGGCATGATATTATAAATAGTTTCTTCATGTCGTATCTGTTTATTTTATGGTTAAACCCTGTTGTACTTTCAGCCAATCCATATATTCCTTATAAAGTCTTTCCGCATCCTTGTGTCCGGCAGGAGCAACCGAGCCAGGCTTGCTCATCAGACCCATGTACTGGTATATCAGTATGTTTTCTACAAAGGGTGAAATATCTTCAAGCTGTGTAAGAATTCTATTGAATCGGGCAGGAATCAAAGCACTGTCATAAACTTCTCCTTCGAATTCGAATACTTCAAGATCAGCCCACAGACGAGCCCGACCGGCTTTGGCATGCACTTTGTACAAGGCTTCATAATATTTGCCTGCTGTGCCGGCTTTGGTCTTCTTCACTCCTATTTCATCCTGATAGGCCATAATATCTATATCGAGACGTTCCAGTTGACGAACATATTTATCATCGAGACGAATAGATTTTGTTCCATAGGGTGCAATCAGGTTTACGCAGCCGGGAGTTAGTTCGCGCGCTTTCTTACTACACTTGTTGACATAATTGATGGTGGTTTCGTCTATTGTATTATATAGTCCCGTCTCATTAGGATAGTACCAACCATAAAAACTTTTGTGATGCGAATATTTCTCCGCCACTTCTTCCATCCCTTTTTCGCGAAGGATGGAAATGTCCTTGTCGGTCATCATTTTATCCACATTGCGATAATCTGACCAGAAATCGTTGCTCACAAAAAACTTGATACCATATTCATCCGCAGCCGAGAGAACGGCTTCTAACGGATCGGCACATTCGTAATCGTATCTTGATTGAAGGGTGGATGGATAAAATGTTTTTCCGTTTTCTGCAACCGACATCAGTACCAGGTATTGCATACCCGTTTCGCTGATTTCCTTTATCTTTGCCCGCCACTGTGCCTCGGTAAACTTAGTCAGGGCAGGATTCCAATACTTGCCTTCACTATCGTTGTGATGCTTGAATTCGAACCATGAGCCCATGATAGGCTTAATATTAGGATTGCGCCTTATCTCTCCGGCAAACGTATTATTGCCTGCCAGCAGAGAGGCAGAGGTTAATCCGCAGAGCTGTAAAAACTTTCGTCTGTCCATCTTCTGTTATTTTATTGTTTAATATCTTCCAGATATATATTTCCAAACCGGTCTGTCACTTTTATACTGATTTTTGCCGTCGGGTTCTTTGGTGAGGCACGAAATAAATGTTGTGTCTCAATCACCGATATCCAGTCATATTTTATCTTTTCTTTGTCGGAGCAAAGGATTTCAGCATCAGGGTCAAACCCTCTAAAATGAGTCATTTCTCCTTGTATCTCATCATTTTCGAGCCATTCCACTTTCCATTCTTTATCCCAATTCCAAACATTTACTACCACATCCTGAGGATATTCGGATGAACGCCCTGGCGGGTATGCTCTGAACTGATGCTTTTCAGAAAAACCGGAACTCTTGAAATACCATTTCACATCATTGCCAGTCACCTCATACACGCCATAACCCTGCGGGGTACCATCGAGGCAGATATCGCCTCGCCACCATGTTCCGCACACTGCGCCTGTATTGTGTTCCATTAGTCTTGAATTATGGACAATATTATGATTGTAGTGCATATGCCCCGATATGATATGAGCATTATAAGGCCTCAGCATTTCATATAACGCAGCCGTGTTTATCGTCTGGTCGGCGATGCCATTGCTTTTATATTCAAAAGGCTTTTGTTTCTCATCGAGACGCGAAGGAATATGCATGACAATGAAAACAGGTGAATCTTTTTTCACATACGCCAAATCCTGTTCGAGCCATGCATACGTCCTTTCATCTATATATCCCATATAGAAATAATCACGTCCGATAAAGAATGCATTATCAATGATGATATAATGGGCATTCCCCTTATTGAATGAATAATAAACGGGGCCAAAGTAGCTTTCGAACGTTTTGTATGATGTTTCGTGGCTACGGCCAAAATAATCCATATCGTGGTTGCCGATAGCCCTGTAAACAGGGAAATTCAATACGGAAGAAGCTTCTATATAACCCGGATAAAGTGACGGCGTATCGCCTACTATATCCCCACAATCGACAGCAAAAATATCTCTGTCATCATACTTTTTAATTAACGTTTTACAATCTTGCAATATTTTAGTGTAACTTCTCAGATTATCTCCATCAACCAGCTGTACATCAGCCTGTGCAATGAATACATGATTCTTGTCGTCTTTCGGATTCTTGTATATTTCAAAATCATATGCGTCGACGCCATTCTCTATTATCTTATAGAACTGAGGTATCGTCTTATCCTTGCATTTAGTTATGTATCCTGCCGGAGTGGATATATATACAAAACGGGAAGATTTTAAGGATGGAATAGTATATTCTCCATTGTCATTGGTCTGTACACAATGGACGCCATCCGTAACTACAACACCTTTCACTCCTTTGCCGTCACATGCCACTTTACCTCTGATTACACATTGCCCGTTGAGGTTATTGCAATAAGCGGTTAATAATAAGACAAACAGCACACTGAATATTGAATTTCGCATTTTTTTTATTTTTTATCTACCGATTCCAGATATTTATCGATACCTTTCTTTACATCCGGCCAGTAATTATACATCTTCAGGTGAATAATATCGAACAGAAAATATCCGTTTCCTGCGTTTATTGCTGCATCAACCGTATTGGTTACAGCAGTATTCACATTCGTTCCTGCAGGTACATCCCAGTTACCAACATCAGGCCCTCCCGCATATTTTACATCGTCGAGCAGCAAGTTCTTTGCTTGCTTACAAAATCCTTCCACAGACCATTCTCCGCTTCCATATACTCTATTAGCCGAAGCATATGCGCCCAGTAGCATAAAATCGAGATGGTCGGCATACCCATAATCCTTATAATTCTGGCTGGCCCATGCAGGATATGCAGCAGCGGTGTTATATTTAGGACTAGCCCAGTTTACACCAACTCCGTAATAAGACGAATACCACGCTCCCACATACACGCCGAACTGTATATTCTGATTCTGTGATTTCACTTTCTCGCGGGCTTTCACGACAAAATCATGTATTGTTTTAGCCCTGAATTCAAGCCATTTCTTATAATGGGTAGGGAGTGGAGATGGTATAGGAGTTACTCCGGCTCCCGGAGCCATGATATCGTCAGGAAATTTAGATACCTTCGAACCGATGTATGCTTCAAACTTCTCGCGTGTATAATCCGAGAAATCACTTGCAATATCATCGAAACGACAGCGGTCGAGAAAAATACCATCTACATTATATTTCGCCAGATCGCCAAGTATAGTAAGCAGATAATTCTGCACATCCTGATTTACAGGGTTCAGAAATTTCGTTCCATACGTATCACTACCCAAATCCATTACATTGGTAATACCCGTAGCCGTATTGACCGATGTAGCCCAGTTCTTTTTAGTATCGTCACGGAATAACATCCCCTGATGTCCCAAGCCATAAGGATAATCATTGCCGGCTGTAAATGTATTAATAGCCGCATGTATCTTCAGATCCAGTTCATGCCCCATATCTATAAAAGCCTGAAGATAATCCCAGGTAGCTGTACGTTCGTAAAACTGGTAACCTGTGCTTGACCAGTAATCCAGTTTTCTGACCTGTTCTACAGCACTTGTATTGAATAATACATCTCCCATTGTCGGGCGTACATCTACTACAATATCAGTGAAACCGGTATTTTTAGCCAAAGTAAGATCTCGCTTTATATTTTCTTTACTATTGGCATAGTCGGGGAAGTTAGCTGCCGCATCTATCCACAGATAACGTGGTTTTGCAGTAGTCTCACCACCGGGTTCTTCTTCGCCACCCCATTCCCAACCCGGTTCCTTAGGGTTGTCGCTGCAGGCATTTGCAAATAGAGAAAAGCCGATGAGAGTAAATAGCAGGGTTATAATTCGTACAGTTTTCATATTACAATACAGGTAATGATTAAAATTCCGTTAATTAGTTATTTAATTAAAAGCCAAAGCAGAGCTACTTTCCGGTAAGTATTTTTACAATTTCAGGATAAGCAACTGTATTATTTTCATCTACAATGCTATAACCTGCTCCTTTGTAATCCCATGAGGTATATCCTATTCCGTACTCACCGAGTAAAGAAACAATATCCCGATACCAGTTAGCCCGGCTTTGCTCAGGCACAGTGTATAGTGTGCCGAATTCTCCGACAAATACAGGAACGCTCAGTTGTTTAGCCCTGTCGATACCTTCTTTTACAAACGGACGCAAAGCTTCCTTATTGAATACCTGTTTACCGGTAGATTGCCATTTTTCAGGCAATTGAGAAATATATCCATCAGGCACCAGTTGCCCCGGATATGAAATTGGAATATCCGTCCGGCCACCTGTAGTATCATTCTGTCCGTAGGCAGTAAGTAGGTAAGGGGCATAGACGTGATACGTCATCATAATATTTTTAGTTGCAGGTAATTTCAGACTATTATACATCACAGCAAAATTGCTTGTACAAACTCCTACAATAAGAGTCCTTTCCGGTTCTTTTGCCTGTATGGCAGGTATTACCAGATTCAACACACTGTTCCAGTTTTCAGGGTTTTCAGAAACAGGCTCGTTCAGTATCTCATAGGCCAGTAAGTCGTTCGAGTATTTTGAAAGCTCTGAAGAAAGATCTTCCCATAAGCGAACAAACTTTGCAGGTTCCTCCGGCTTCGTGAACAAATCGTTTTCCGTATTCGTAAAACGGTGATTACGCGTGATGTGCATATCCACAATTATTTTCAGGCCATTGCTCTGGCACCAGCCGATAGCATTATGCAAAAGATCGAAAGCATAAGGTCGTATTTTTTCTCCGTTCTCGGTCCACAGTACAGTCTCATCTATAGGAAGACGTATATGGTCAAAGCCCAGTTCCTTCAATTGCTTTACATTTTCATTTGTAAAAAATGCAACGCGTTCTTCCCCACTAAATTTAGGCGTAGATATCCATGAAGCAATATTCACTCCTTTCTTCAGCTCAAATCCGGCAGGTACCTCTTCTTCCTCTTCCCACTCCCATCCTGTTTCCTTAGATTCACTACTACAGGCACTACATGATAAAAATATGGAAAAAAGGAATATTGTTATGAAAGTATTCTGTACGATTCTCATATTTCAATTACTATTATCAGACCGGCACCCATTATATGAATACCGGTCTGTTAAGGTTTTTTATTATTTATCTATACAATCAAATTTATAGCAGCCCAACACACTGGATGCATTGTCTATATAGTACATATGCATCATAAATCCATCAGCAGAAGGGTACAATAAAATATCAGCAGTACGAGGCTCTAACGGAGTTGCTCCATTATTGTAAGCAGTTATACTTTCCTGTTTGAAAGTCAATGCAGGACTGTCTGTAACAGATCCCGTAACCAGAGCCGGATTAGTTACATCATACATATATATCTGACCACCCAAAGCCCATTGAGGGAAGAATCCCATATTATAGGTCATCATGTAACGGGTATTATTGAATACTTTTATATCAAACATACCTATACCTCTGGCCCAGTCCCCTGTTCCCGCCAGTTGCCTGACCACAGTATTTGCTGTTCCATCTACATAGTATACATTTCCGCCTCCACCGGCATAGTGACCTATGTAATAGCCATCGGCCAGATTAGTAGAAGCATATGTGAAACGCGGCGCATTATCAGCTCCACCCCATGTACCTATACCAGACACGGAAATCACCTGTGGAGTACCAGCTACACCTCCGCTTACAATCCAGCGAACGAAGCTGCTGGAGTTTTCACATGTAGCTACAATAATAGCATCCCCATCAAGATTTCCTTGTACCGCCATTTTAGATCCGATAGTGAAACCTGTAGTATTAGACATGGAGAAGAATAATGTAGGAGCAGCTGTTACCGACTTGGTTTTGTAGACATTTAATGTACCTCCGGCAGCAGCATTGTTTGCAATCAACATATTACCGTAGATATCACCTGTAATGCTACCTCCGGCATTGGCCGAACCGATGTTGATAGAGCCAAGTTTAGCTCCTGTAGCCCTGTTGATATATACAGGAGTAGTTCCATCACCTAAGTTTAAAACTAAATAACTGCCAAGTACGGCTAATGACGGATTACTTGATTTGGTCATAGAGAAACCATACGCACTCAGGTTAAGCTCATATACATTTTCTTCACTACCCTTGCGGTATCCGGCTCCAATCTTACTAGGTATTTCTTTCTTCACTGTATATTTCTTTGTAGATGTACCATTATGTGCTGTTATGGTCAATTCTACATTGTTATTGAAGTCTAAAGGAGTAACTGCAGGATCCGGTGAAATAGAGAGTGCATGCGGAGATAATTCATAGTCAGCCAAACTATTCGACAGATCGTCTATACTTATCAGGGATATAGTCCCTGCAGCATCGTCTATTATACCGGTAACATCTTTATCTTTCAGTGAGAATGTTATAATATTGCAAGCGCTGGATTTTACCCTTTCACCTCTGATTGTTATCGACCGTTTATTTCCATAAGAATCTGTTAATGTGAAATGATTGTCTTTTGTCAGATCCAGAACACTCAGGCCCGGAGCAATCGTGAAATTATTATCCAGATTAGCTTCTACCTTCATCGCAGACATGTATGGAGTAGTTTCGTTGTAACTATCTGCAGGATAGAACCAAGGAACAGGAATTACATAAGTATCAGCATTAGGGTCGCTGATGGTATATGATGCGGCCTCTACCTCTGCATATTCACCAGTAGTAAATTTGACAGTCAAGCGAGTGAGCCCCTGATTATCTGCCGGCGGTATAATGTCGTCAGGACTCTGGCATCCTGATAGAACCACCAGAGATATAGCTATAATATATAATAAATTATTTTTCATAATCATCTTCTATTTAATATTTATCTCCACTCTGCATATTGTTGTATTGCGCTATTATTGTTCAGTTCGTTCACCGGTAAAGGGATCTGATACATCTTAGCAGGGAAGTTTCGGTTTTGCTTATCACAGTCTACATAGGTATATTTAAAAGTTTCGTTTGCATTTTTTTCGATCTTCAAACCATGCACTCTACTTCCTGTAAATGCAGACTCAGCCAGTTTCCAACGTCTCATATCCCAATAGTAAAGACCTTCGTAAGCCAGTTCCACTTTACGCTCCTGACGGATTGCAGCCATCAGGTCGGTACCACTTTTATTTACGTAAGGTAGCCCTGCACGTGTACGGATAGCACGGATAGCATTATTCGCCCCCTCGCTATCATTCAAACGATAACATGCCTCTGCCTTATTTAGTAATACTTCAGCATAACGGATAGCAATCCAAGGTTGTGTACTGGAACTAAGAACAGTGAAATCATGATTTTCATCTACAAGTTTACGCAGGTAATAACCTGTAGTAGTACGTCCATTGGGTACTGGATCATCTTTCCAGTTACACCAACCATCTATACCGCCAACAAAAGGTTCTACTTTACGTCCTTTCCATTCAGCGCCATTATACAAGACTGTAGCCTGGAAACGGGGTTCAAGATCCTCATAAGGAGGTTCCTCGCTTATACCGTCCGCTGTATGCCATTTCGACCAATCGGGAAATCCTCCGGTTTTCAATTCGAATGATTCTACCATTTCCTGTGTCGGTGTACCATATCCTCCGGTCATATTATTGCCAGCGTCACCCGCCGGGGCAAACAGATTGTCGAAGCTGTGAGTTACACCGCTCTTATCGTATGAATACTGCAATATGGCTTCTTTACTGTTATTCTTAAAGGCGTCGGCAAAGTTTGTTTCCAATTCGTAACCGGTAACTTTTGCTGCCGCATCTTTTGCTGCCTGCCATCTTTCGGCATATAGCATTGCACGGGAAAGTAAAGCATAAGCCGCTCCACTTGTTACACGTCCGTTAGAAACATTACTTACGGGGAGATATTGGCCTGCAAATTCAAGATCTGCCTGAACAAAATCCCATCCTTGAGCTTCTGTGCTAACCGGGGTATCTTTCTGTATTTTTGAAAGATCTTCATCGTAGATAATAACTTGCTTGTAACGCTTTACCAAATCGAAGTAAGCTTGTGCCCTGAAGAAACGCATCTCGGCTTCCAGTCTTCTGGAATCGTCTTCTCCTATAGTACCAAACTTTTTGAGATTGAACATTCCTTCATTTATACGGCGTACTTTTTCATAAGCCGTGCCCCAGTTTCCCAGATAATATGCAACATAAGTCGTTGTAAGTACACTTCCTCCATAGGCTATTTCGTTTGGAATATACATATGGGCATTGAATGTCATTGCTCCATACTTAAATATATCCGTAAGCCCCTCGGTAATACCAGCATTGCACTGTCCACTACTGAAATTACCATAGTAATTGATATCATGGTAAAAATTGTTTACTGCCAGTTCTGCATATTCAACCTTACTCCATGTCAGTTTATCCGAAATCTTATCGGTCGGGGTCATATCCAGATAGTCGCTACAGGCGGTAAGACCAAGCAGGACTCCCAATAATAATGAACTTAATATTTTGGTTTTCATATATTTAATCTTTTATAGTTAGAATGTAAGCGTAATACCACCCATAAAGGTTTTCTGCTGAGGATAGTATCCGTTATTCACGCCCGGTGATTCCGGGTCGATACCATCAGGAAGTCCTGAAATGGTGAATATATTAGAACCTTCTACAAAAAGCCTCAGATTCTCAATTCCGACTTTAGCCAAAATTTTACGAGGAATGGTATATCCGAATTGTGCTGATTTTAAGCGGATGTATTTTCCATCGCGGAACCAAAACGTAGATGCTAGCCCATTGTCCCCTCCATGACCTGGTGAAGCAAGCGTTATACGAGGGAATGTACCATTAGGATTATCCACACTGTACGCATTCTCTACAAGGAAAAGCGGAGAGTTTGCGCCTTCTTTGAATGTCTGTGTCCATATTGTATTATCATCATAGCCGTTGTAGTAAGTACCCGTAAGTGATACATCGAACAACGCACCACCCGTAAACTGGGCATTGAAATCGAAACCGTTCCACTCTGCTCCCAGATTAAGGCCGAACATTAGTTCCGGACGATTGCTACGCCCAATACGACCACGGTCCTGATTATCAATCTTACCGTCACCATTCACATCCTTGTATTTTATATCTCCTACATTCGGGCGACTGCCATACCATGCTGAGTTGTCAATTTCTTCTTCCGAACGGAACAAACCTTCTGCAGTCCATCCATAAGTAGCATACACATTCGATCCGGTCACCTTCTGTATTTCAGGAATATTCACATCGTCAGGATATCGTAGATAACGGCTTTTAGCATATGTCATATTACCCGCCACGGTATATGTAAACGGTTTTCCGGCTACAGTGAATTTATTCTGGTGTTTAAGTAAGAATTCCAAGCCTTTAGATTCTATCTTATTGTAGTTTTCAAAAGCAGGATAGTAACCTCCCATTGAAGGCGGGTAGCCTGTCGTTCTTTGTGCAAGAATATCATAAGTATAATTATAAAACATATCAAATTCCATACTTAGTAATCCACCCCACATGGTGAAATCATAACCGACATTATATGACAACGTTTTCTCCCATGTCAGATTCGGATTTGCAAATACACTGGTATATAAAGCGTCAGCCAATGATCCATTCAGTGCCAGTTTGCTCGCATAAGCATACGTGCTGAGAAAAGCATATGGGTTAGAACCGGCATCATTACCCAGAAGACCGACAGATGCACGAATCTTCAGGTCATCGAGGAAGGATAGGTCCGACATGAAACTTTCTTCAGACATACGCCAGGCCACTGATCCTGATGGGAAAAACCCCCATCGTTTTCCACTTACATTTCCTGCAAATTTGTATGAACCGTCGTAACGCCCCGTAAACTCAGCCAGATATTTGCTCGCATAATCATATTTCATACGGAATACATAGCCCATAGTGCGGGAAGCATTACTATATCCACCGATAGGAGTGTCATCTGCTACACCCAATCCCAGTTCCGGTAATTCAGCAAAGCTCAGATTCTTTGCATATGCAGAAAGGGAGTTACTTTTATTATCCCTGATTTCTGCCAATACCATGAAGTCAAGATTGTGTTTATCAAACGAATTTACATAACTAACGCTAGCCTGTCCCACCATCTGTTCGGAAGTATACTGGCCTTCACCCAGTCTGAGATAATTCACCGAACGCGGGTCTTGCACTTCCTTATATCCCAGTTTTCCACTGGAATCGGGGAGTTTGATCGCATTTAATGTATATGGTGTACTCAAATTTTTGTTATGTGATGTACTATAGTCGTAGGCTCCTGTAAGTTTTGCACTTAAACCTTTAACCCATGGCGCATCGAACTGAATAGACAGGTTTGTCTGTAAATCGGTACTCCTCGTTTTCTTATATCCCGATTCATATATAGCAGCCAGAGGGCTTTGCGGCAAGCTCGTATTACGTGCTGGAGTAGCTGTATATAATCCTTCATACTTTTCAGGCAGATAAGGGTGCATAGCTATAGCCTGACGCGAAATAGACAACCAGCCTTGTTCTCCTAGGTAAGAGTCTGAATCTGTACCACCTGAAGCAAAACCCGGTGTCTGACGGCGTCCGATATTACCAGCCAAACCAAGGCTTACTTTGAAATGTTTTGCTATATCGGCATCAATATTCGTACGAAGATTGTAACGGCGGTATGTAAATTCATCTATATTACCATTTTGACCTAGATAACCTATAGATGCCAGATAACGGGCACTCTCATTTCCTCCCTGCACAGTTACGTTATGTTTCTGATTAGTTCCTGTACCGAATACTTTATCAATATAGTCTACATTATCCCATCCATCGGTAGGGTCGCCATTGGTCATCTTTGCAATATCGTCCTGAGTGAATATAGGCACATACTGGCTACGGTCTGTGATGGTACCGCTGGCAAGTTTATCCATCATGTCGGCCATATTGTAGTAATGGGCAAACTGTGGACCATTCATGAATTTAGGGAAGTTAGCGTTCATAGACACCCCTACGGAACCATTGTAAGTAATCTTCGATTTACCTTCTTTTCCTTTTTTAGTGGTAACGATGATTACACCTCCTGAGGCCTGTAGTCCATATACAGAAGCGGCTGCCGCATCTTTAAGTACAGATACACTCTCTATGTCGTTCGGGTCTATCTCGTTAATAGAACGGGGCATACCGTCTACGATATAGACTGCACCATATCTGGCACCACGAATAGTTAATGAAGCCTGATCGAGTCCCGGTTCACCTGATGTCTGAACAGATGAAACACCCGGCAGACGTCCTCCCAGCAAACTGGATATATTAGTAGACGGGGCTTTCAACAAATCATCACCTTTAATAGCCGAAACCGCACTGGTAAGAGAGGTTTTCTTCTGTACGCCGTAACCGACTACTATCACCTCGTCTATCAACTTAGAGTCTTCCTGCATCACCACATCGAGTGTAGTGCGTCCGTTCAGATTTTGTGTCTGGGTAATATACCCTACATAAGAGAATTCCAATATCACATTGGTATCAGGCACCCGGATCTGGTACTTTCCATCCACATCGGTAATTGTCGCATTTGTCGTACCTTTTACCGCAACCGTAGTCCCTATCAAAGGCTCGTTTTTTGCGTCACGTACAAACCCTGTGACAGTCACCTGCGCCTGCATACTCATAAAAATTAATGAGAGTAATAATGAGAATAGCAGTCTCATACTCTTTTGAGCAGTTGGTTTTTTCATAGCAAACTTTTTTGAGTTAATTTAATCAATGAATGTATATTCAATTTATTTAAGTTCTTTGTACAACATAAATCGTAAGAATCTTAATTTACCGGCCACTAAAGCTTCATTTCGGATTTAGTGCCGGGTACAATAACCGGATCTTTACTGTTTATATCCTCCAATACCTTCCAACACTGATATAATCCGCGTGGCACATGGAAACATCCTTTCCATTTCCCTCCTTTTAGAGTTAGTAATACCTCTCCTCTCCTATTCAGATAACCATACCATTCAGGGTATTTCTGATCTTTGAAGTGCGACCAAGTATAGTCATGTATCTTCTCGAACCATTTCAAACACTCCTGCGAACCGGTAAGATTGTATCCTTTCAGCAACGAGATCAGAGTCTCGATATGCACCCACCACAATTTCTGGTCCCATTCCAATTGTTGCGGCGGGCGTCCCAGACGATCCATATAGTAGAAAATACCTCCGTATTCCTTGTCCCAGCCGTAATCAATCATTTTTAAAGTTGTTTCTACAGCCTTGCTTATCAATTCGGGCCTGTTGAGACGATGTCCGAGATCCATAATAAACCACATAGCTTCTATAGCATGTCCGGGATTCATCAAGCGGCCGTCGAAGGTATCTGACAATTCACCGTTCACAGTCACGTTCTCTACTATCAATCCTCCTAATTCGGGCCGTAGAAATACTTCCATCACTTCATGAATGCAGTCATCCATTACTTTATTCAAGAATTCTTCGGGTAACAGATGCTCTATCTCCAAAGCCAGATTGCAAAGAATCATCGGCAATGCGAAATTTTTCAGGTTCCGTGTTCCCGGATATGCCTTATTCCACTTTCCTTTCGGATTATCAACCTTAGATAAAATAATATCAAAAGTCTTACGTGCTATTTCTGCATATTCCTCGTTCCCTGTAGCCTTGTTCAATTGCCCGAACGCCATCGTGGCAAACGTATATGAAAATATATTGTAAGGCTCTATCAAGGGTTTGCCCTCCCTGTCGAGAGAGAAATACCAGTTGTAATTACCATCGTGTCCGTACTTCTTGAGGAACTCCCCGCCCTGAACGGCACAATCCAACCAATCCTGACGTTTTTCCACATTATTGTACATCATGGAAAACATCCATACCTCGCGCCCTTGCAGCCATATAAACTTATCAGTATCGAATACTGTCCCATCCCTGTCGAGGCAAGAAAAATATCCGCCAGACTCTTTATCCTGAGAGTTTTTGAGCCAAAAAGGCAATACATTGTCTAGCAGCTCCGATTTGTACTGCTTCTCTAATTTTTTAAAATCCATAAGATTGTATTTTTATATAGTATTTTCCTGATTTATGTTTCCCAGAATTTTTCTATTTCTTCTAACGATTTGCCTGTTGTTTCAGGAACTAATTTCCACACAATCAGCATGTATGGCACACACATAACCGCAAAGAGAATAAATGTGCCTTCGGGCCGCAGGTTCTGTAACAACCACGGGGTAAGCTGTCCGATCAGGTATGTTCCTATCCAAAGTGAGAATCCGGCAATAGACATAGCCAACCCACGCACCTTGATCGGATACATTTCCGACAACAAAACCCAGATAACAGCACAGATAGATACCGCGCAGAAAAAGATGTAGGCAAGAAAGAATATGAGTAACAACACATTAGGTATACCTAAATCATTTCCTTTTACAAAATAGAATGCAATGAGAAGGAGTGAAACTATCATACCCGAAACGCCATAGTATACAAGTTTCTTTCGTCCTATCTTATCGATAATAAAGATTGCCAGAATGGTGGTCAGCATATTTACCAAGCCCACAATCACCTGATAGAAAAGTGAGTCGTCGCCCGACAGGCCACTGCTTTCGAAAATGGAAGGTCCGTAATAAAGCACGGCATTCACCCCCATAAACTGTCCCAGCATAGCTATCGCCACACCGATAATAACGGCTTTCGTTATACCCGGTTTTAGCAGGATGCGCCAGTTTGACTTGGTTTCACTTCCTATTACTTTTTTAGTTTCGTTCATCTCATATGCAGCAGACTCTACCGAACCATATATATGTTTCAGAATAGATTCGGCTCTTACATCACGATTCTTCAATATCAGCCATCTGGGGCTTTCGGGGATGAAGAATATAACAACAAAGAACAGCAAGGCCGGTATTACCGCCATTCCCAGCATACTTCGCCATACCTCGCTATGGAAAATATGATATAATGTAGGATTCGATAATTGTTCCGCGCCGTTTATAGAATAATTCAACAAAGCATAATTTACAAGGTAAGCCCCCAAGAAACCTACCGTAACAGCAAGTTGATAAAGAGAAACCAAACGTCCACGGTATTCGGCAACTGATATCTCTGAAATATAAAGCGGCGATATTATAGACACAACACCGATTCCAATACCTCCGACAACGCGTGCCATCACCAAGTGATTGAAATCAGAGGATATGGCACAACCGACAGCAGATATAGAAAAGAGTATGGCTGCTACCAGTAATGTCTTTTTCCGTCCAAAATTATCGCTAAGCACTCCGGCACACATAACGCCGAATATGGAACCTACAAGGGCACATCCCACATACCATCCCTGAGACAAGGCATCGAGAGAGAATTGAGCGGAAACCTGTGCTATAGTCCCCGAAATCACAGCGGTATCATATCCGAAAAGAAATCCACCTAAAGCTGCAACAACAGACAAAAAGCTTATATATCTTATATTTATAGAAGAATTCATATATGTACTTTTATTTTATTTCGAAATATTCTTTATATCTGTCGTACAAATGCCCTGCTTGCAAATAGGCCGACTGAGGGCTCATAAAGTGTGAGAACTCAAATGTTATAGCCTTATCGTATCCCGCCCGTTTAGCAGCTTCGAGCTTCATCCGCAGTTTATCAAACTTGATAGGTAAAAATTTTATAGGCATATCACGGTCGAAAGTCTCGGCATTTGTCCAGCATTGAAGGCCGTATTTATCTGCAAGTTTTTTATTCACTTCGAAGAAAGCATCCAGTTCGTCATAATCTATGTGCCCATCCTGAAAGGCACATGCATCTACTGCTCCTTTTATACCATCAAATATTTCGCCCCATTCTTTTTCGTGCTCCTGAACAGAAACCGATTCAGTTTTCGACAACAGGCTCGATGCCGCCATTACAGCTTTTTTACCATCGATCCAGGGTGATATAAACGTAGGTAGCCCGTTCGATACGTCTTTACATTGTTTCCCCATGGAATAAAAAGCGTTTATAGCCCCTTTGGTTTTGCGGCTGATTTCTCCACTGATATACCATCCGCCGAAACTTTTATATTTTTCTCCGTATTTTTTCCAGACTTCGTCTATTACATATTTATTATGCTCTATTTCGGAAGACAGATCACCCGTATCCCAATATTCACCGGAATCATAAAGCCCGAAATAAAACTTCATATTATATTTCTGTGCAAGGCGCAAGTACATATCAACCAAATCGACCGAAGGCATGTAACAGCCTTTTTTCAATAAATATTGGGATGGATATGTAATAAACTTACGGTATCCGGAACGGATCATTATGACTGTATCGATACCAATATTCTTCATATGACGAAAATCGAGATCCCATTCTTTTTCGCCCCAGTTCTGATGTGGTATATCATGTGATATTTCATCCAGAAACGTACCCGAAATGTGAAGTCCGTTTGCTTTTGGTACTATCAGACTACTCTGAATAGAGTCGTCTGTTTTCAAGGTCTTGTTGCTATCCGAGGTTTTCCCCCCGCAGGCTGCCACAGCTGGTATTGCTACAGCTGAAGCTCCGGCTATCGCCGCTTTTTTGAGGAAATCCCTGCGATTATTTGTTTCCATATAGTATTGGTTATTATTTGCTTACAATTACAATTTATTCCGCTTATATGCTATATTATGATAATAAAATAAAACAATCAATTTTCTATTTTGACAATAATACATTAATTATCAGATATATAATTCGAGTATCAGAGCGTCAGGTTTATTAAGGAGTTACGTTAAGTATGCATTTCTACGACAAATATGATAAAATATTTTTTATAAACAAAGCATTTAATAAAATAATTAATTATATAAGATCATTTTTAACATTAAAATTAAATACAAACCCATATGATCGTAAAAAATATTTATTAATGAAGCATACAGTATTATATAAAAAAAAGTTCGAAATATATTTAACAATATATCGAAACTTTTAATGAATTATATAAATAAGGGTAGAATTTGATCAAAGGATTTCAATCATTAATCCACATATATTATTATTTATTTTATCTATACAATGATTATCGCATCAAGCATAACAAAGAAGAGTTCTTTGAAATATTGTCAGCCCCTTAAATCGCTCTTTAGAGGGGATTTACATAAAGAATAAAAGACAGATAAAAAATAGTGGGGAAGGTGTAACTTTTGTTACCTTTCAGCAAGTAATAAGTTGAAAATTATATGAGATACAAGTTGACAAGACACGATATACAAGTTGCTAACAGATGACTATTCACTGATAACTGGTATATGTGTTACTTTTGTTACTTTTTAATAAAGGAGATTCGCACCACTTAGCATGGCAAAATAATTATTAATTATTCATTATTAATTATTCATTCTTAATTATTAATTGCTTTCCCTGTTACCTTTGTTACTTTTTAACTATATATAGTTAATGAACGTAAATATCGTTTCAGTTAGAGGAATAGCATTAAACCGCCTATTAAATATAACAAAAGACCTTTTGATTTACTAATACAAATTTTATACTCACAAATATTTACTAAACCGAAACACCTTTTTAATAATAAACGTAAGTCAAAGGGTATTTAATAATATTTTTTATTTATATTTGTATTAATGTTCAAATTTTATTTGAAAGGGGAATATCAATAAATCAGGAAACATGAATATACAGTTGCTTCAAGAAATTGAGCGAGGTACAAAAAGTGCTTTGATCAAGAAGAATATTATTAATTATTATATCCAAAACGGAAGTTCAACTATTACTGAACTGTCGAAAGAACTGGATCTAAGCATACCCACTGTGACTAAGTTTATTGGTGAGATGTGTGAAGATGGATACATAAACGACTATGGTAAACTGGAAACCACAGGGGGGCGATATCCTAATCTATATGGTCTAAATCCCGAATCCGGTTATTTCATAGGCGTCGACATGAAACAATCGGCTATAAATATAGGGCTGATTAATTTTAAGGGGGACATGGTCGATCTGACAATGGGCATTCCTTATCAGATGCAGAATACCCCTGAGGCCATGAGTAAGTTGTGCGAACTCATTCTTGCATTCATAGATAAGCAAACTGTAGATAAGAATAAAATACTGAATGTAAATGTAAATATATCGGGGAGGGTAAATCCTGAATCGGGATATAGTTACAGTATTTTCTATTTTGAAGAGAGGCCATTAGCTGAGATTCTTAGCGAGAAACTGAACGGCTACAAGGTTACCATCGACAACGATACCCGGGCCATGACCTATGGGGAATACCTGTCGGGTTGCGTAAACAGTGAAAAAAACATCATATTCGTAAATATAAGCTGGGGGTTGGCTATAGGGATCATCATAGACGGAAAAGTGTATACAGGAAAATCTGGATTTGCCGGAGAGTTTGGCCACATGAAGATATATGACAATGAAATATTGTGTCATTGCGGTAAAAAAGGTTGTCTCGAAACCGAAGCCTCAGGATTAGCAATGCATCGGCGCCTTTTCGAGTTGGTTCATGATGGAGCCTCCTCCTTATTATCGAAAAAAATATTGAAAGACGAGTCGGTAACATTAGATGAAATCATCGCCGCAGTTAATAAAGAGGATGTACTTTGTATAGATCTGGTAGAAGAGATAGGGCAAAAAATCGGAGAGCAGATTGCCAGCCTGATCAACATCTTTAACCCCGAAATGGTCATTATAGGAGGAACAGTATCTATGACCGAGGACTATATTATGCAACCCGTAAAAACAGCGATCCGCAAGTATTCACTTAATCTGGTGAATAAAGATTCGACAATTGCAATATCAAAATTGAAGGATAAAGCGGGGGTGATAGGCGCTTGCTTATTGGCCAGAACACGCTTATTCGAAATATATTAGTATCATATAAAGAACTATCGACGTCTAACTAATTAAAAATGTATAAATTATCTTATTATATTGCAAATATTAAGAAAGTTTTATACCTTGTGCCTGAAACTATCAACAATAGACTTATAAAGTCCTGATTAATAATCAGATTTTCTGACTCTAAACAAACTTTGGCTAATATTCTGAAACCTCCGTATACATTTCGGAGGTTTTATTTTTAAGCTTATCGTGCAAACCGGTTCAGATACTTCCCTTTAATCACTCTTAACTTATCCACCACCCGGAATTTTGATAATAATCCTGCCAGCACAAGCATCGTTCCTGCCGACAAAAGCAGCCCAAAGAAAAAATCAAACAAAAGGGAATAACGGTTCAAAAGTAGGGCAAAACCTATAATACCGACACCAATCACGAATTGCTTACTATATATTATACGAAATAATCTCTTCACTTCAATCTGTTTTAAGGTTACGAACCTATTTTCAGAGGACAAAGATAGTCTTATTTTAATCCTCACTATATAGATAATATCCAATTCTTAATGTTCATCCTGAAAATTAACAGAACAGGGCTTTTACCTTGACGATAAAAACCCTGTGATACTATCCGGTTCTGATTATTATTTAGCAGCAGCTAAAGCCGGCTGATAATTTGGTTCGTTTGTTATCTCAGAAACCAATTCTGTATATACGACTTTACCATTAGCATCGATGACAACAACCGATCTGGCCAATAAGCCTTTCAACGGACCATCAAGCATCAACACACCATAATCTTTTGCAAAAGACGCATTTCTGAAAACAGAAGCCGGAACAACATTGTCAATACCTTCTGCCGAACAAAAACGGCCTGCAGCAAACGGAAGGTCAGCCGAAACCGCAAGAATTACAGTATCAGGGAGCGCAGCCGCCTCTTTATTGAATCTGCGAACCGATGCAGCACATGTGCCTGTATCAAGACTTGGGAAGATATTTAATATTACTGTTTTACCTTTAAGGTCTTTCAACGACACTTCTGAAAGATCGTTCTTTACTAGTGCAAATTCCGGAGCTGCTGAACCTACTGCTGGTAACTGCCCGCTAGTGTTTACTGTGATGTCATTTTTAAATGTAACTGTTGCCATAATTTTTTTTAATTTATATAAGTTAGTATTCTGATTTTCGATGCGTTATTATAATATAAACCTCGAAATTGTTATTTTAGTTCAATAAGAAATTCATTTTTCGGATGACGAACCTTATTCATATTCACCAACCAGTCATTTACTTCGTCTCGATATCCCAAGGGCAATACCGTTACACTCCTCAATCCCAGTTCTTTCAAACCAAGAAGATTATCCAGAGCATCATTATCAAATCCTTCCATCGGTGTCGAATCCACATTCAACTCTGCAGCCATAGCAATAGCAAAGCCAAAGGCTATATAAGATTGGCGGGCGGCATGCTCAAAGTTTGCTTCTGACGGACGATTCAGATATGCTTTCTTCAATCTGTCTGTGTAGTCGTTATAACGACCAGGCTCCTGCCCTCTCCCCTCTGTGGTATGCTTATATATATTATCTATACGCTGAGATGTGTAATTATCCCAAGCGGCAAAGACAAGTACATGAGAAGCATCGGCAACCTGTTGCTGATTGTAAGCAATAGGAACTATCTTCTCTTTCAGTTCCTGATTGGTTATCTCTATTACCTGAAAAGGTTGCAACCCTGAAGATGTGGGTGCAAGCCAGGCAGCTTCGACGATTTCGTTTACAAGTTTTTGATCTACCTTCTTAGTAGAATCGAACTTCTTTGTGGCATAACGCCATTTAAATGTATCTAATAAACTCATTGTTGTTATTATGTTAAAAATACTGCTTATTTTTCACTACATGTTATCAATAAAATCTTATTCAACTGAGTGCGAAGCTGAACAAGCTGCTCATCTGTGAGCTTTAACTGTTTTTTCATTGCAGGAGGGATCAACTCGGCGCACTTCTCCAATTCTTTCCCTTTATCCGTGATTATTATATCCACAATCCTCTCATCTTCTGTCGAACGCTCTCTATTTAGAAGTTCATTTGCTTCCATGCGCTTCAACAATGGTGTAAGCGTGCCGCTATCGAGCCACAAAAGCTCTCCTAACTGCTTTACGGTTGCCGTCCCCCGCTCCCACAACACCATTAACACAAGGTATTGAGGATAAGTAAGCCCCAATTCTTCCAGATAAGGACGATAGAGTGCTGTTATCTGTCTCGACAAAGCATATATCGGAAAGCACAACTGATTATCTAATTTTAAATCCTCTGACATAAATATTACACAATTATATTGTGCAAAATTAAATATCACAAAATAAAAAACACTATTTTTCATGTTAAAAGATAATAAATGGGAGTGAAATGTCGAAATTGATGCTTCTGTATAGCAAATACAGAATCTTTTAAAACGCAATAGTGCAATTATCCTAAAACCTTCTTTGCCAGATCAAAAATAATTACTTATTTTGCTTGAAATTAAAGACGGAAGAAGAAGAAACATAAATTATAACATTAATATAAGTAAACCTTAGATTTATTCGGCTGTTTTGAATATCAATAAGTCTGATTTCGTTAATGAGCAATAGAATAAATCCATCTTTACAAAACGAATAACTTTGCAAGCTTTAATATTTTTAAATAAATCTAACAAATAACTTCTAAAGAAGAATATACCAACATTAAAATAAAACAATGTGACGAAGCCCCATGGTGGTGTTTTCATACAGATATACATCAACTGTTAATAGCTCAATATTATATATTGTCTCCACACTTCATCGGCTTGTTTGAGAAAATAGGCGATGAAAACCTATAGGCTAGTGTAACAGTTTACCATAGGGCTTCACACATTGTATAATTTAATATCAAAAATATCATTCTAACTATAAAACATATGTCCGGCAAAATAGTCGCCGGACACTTCCATGTACTTACAAATAGTTTGTCTAAAATCTTGTCTTCACTGTCATTATTCCACTTTGGAAAGATGCAATAGGGCTTTCTATATTATTTTTTTGAAAATTCAAGGTTTATTCGACACAAAAATAAACAGCATTTGCAATATAAACAAGAACAATTTAGTTAAAACTAAGTGTAAAATTGACAAATTATTACAGAATAACCTAAAACCAAGTATACAAGCCAGATATTGCCCTACTTTATCTTAAAATATGAAATCATAAAAACCTTTTTATTCAAATTCAATGCTTGTATCTTAAAAATTACTAACATTGCATCATATTATCAAGAGGCCAATGAGTAGTCCTAAAAACGATATAGATAAAACAACACTGCTTCGACTGAAAGATGGACAAAAAGCAGCTTTTGAACTGTTATATTGGAAATATAATCCCAAGCTATACAATTTCGTATACTCAATCTTATATGACAAATCCCTTGCAGAAGATATAACTCAAACATGTTTTCTGAAAATATGGGAATTGCATAAAGAAATAGACCCTGATAAGGGCTTTGCTTCTTATCTGTACACAATAGCCCGCAATCTGGTTTATAAAGAAACCGAACGTTTATTGCAAATGAGTAAGTTTCAGGCAGTATCTCAAATAAACAACAATGATACAGACCATGAAACTGAAAAGAAACTCGATGCAGCCTTTTTCGAATCATATATAAATAATATTATAGACCAACTCCCGCCCTCACGCAGAGAGATTTTCATTCTTAGCCGCAAAGAAGGATTGACAAATAAAGAAATAGCGTCGAAATTAGCTATTTCCGAGAAAACGGTAGAAACCCAGATCTACCGGTCATTACTGTTTCTTAAAGAAAAAATGAAAGGACAATTCACGCTCCTTGCATTATTATTTTTAGCCCATAATATTTAATTAATGTTAAAATGAAGAATTTATTTATTCCACCTGTAAGGGATTGGGGATAGATACAGATATATAAATTTGAATAGATGGAAAAAAGAAATTACATAGAACTATTAGATTCTTTTATGAGGGGCAAAACCTCGATTGAAGACGAACAGGTTCTGCTGGCATGGTTCAAATCGCCGGAAGCAAAAGATGAGATATTCTTAACCTATTCAATGCAATGGGAAAATGTTTCAGATGATCTGGAAGAAGATATTCAGATAAGAATGTTTGAAGAAATACAAACGAAGATCTATGAATCTCAACTTCGGCCTTCATCCACCAAACCGCACAAGAGAAATAAATGGCTTCTCTTAAAACGCTATGCTGCTATAGCTTGTTTATTAGTAATTGCTGGACTAGGCTCGTACTATATAGCCCGCATGAGCCTATACTCTATGAAAGAGTTTATAGTATCCGTAGATAAAGGACAAAAAGCAAATCTGTTATTACCTGATGGTACATCAGTTTGGTTGAACTCTGATTCCAGAATCAAATATGATAATGCATATAACACCAATGACAGGAGAATCATTTTAGAAGGCGAAGCATATTTCGAAGTAGCTAAAGATAAAGAAAAAAGATTCATCGTTACAGCCAACAATATAGATGTAGAAGCATTGGGTACAAGTTTTAATATAAAGTCGTACCAAACAGATAAAACGGTTATTGTAACCTTAGTGGAGGGTAAACTGAAGGTAAGTGACAACAAAAAGGATATGCTTCTCAACCCTAACGAACGCCTTACTTATAATAAGGAAAACGAGGCATTCACTATGACAGACACTTACGATGTTGCAAATGTAGCTATCTGGAGAAACAATGAATTGGCATTCTATGGTGAATCGCTGGAAGAAATCGGTACAATATTATCCCGCATATATAACATTGATATTGTATTTACGTCAGAATCAGCGAAACATTACAGATTCTCCGGAGTAATAAAGAATAACAGCCTGGGAAATGTTTTTGAAATTATAAGCCTGACTGCTCCGATACAATACAAGATATACAACAATACAGTCGAAATAAGTGAGAGTAAAAAAGTCGAGAAACTTTAAATTTAATTGATTATGAAAAAAACCTAGAAAGAAACGTTCGGAATAAATCCGGACAAACACATTCAAAACACAACCCTTACACCTTAAATCTGATATCAGGAATAGAAATCAGGAAGGTATATTGTGGTCAGATTTGAATGCCTGAAGTTTATACATTATGCAGATTTCAAACACAAAAACACATGAAAAGATTCAAAAAATTTGCACTTCGCATTACCTTAATTTATTTAATGCTATTTTTCAGCGGAACAATTTCTGCTCAAATCACTTTAAATGTCAAGAACCAGAAAATCCGACAGGTTATCCAGCAAATAGAGAAAGCCGAAGGATATAGCTTCTTTTACAACAATGAATTATCTGAGTTGAATAATAATGTAAATATACAAGTTTCTAATTCTTCTATAGAAAATACATTAGATAAGCTTTTTTCAAATACAAACATTACTTATCATATAAAAGACAACAAACAAATTGTGTTATCTGATAAAGGCTTAACATCACAGTTCTCAAATACAGTCCAACAAGATGGCAATATAAAAAAACTGACAGGTCTTATTAAAGACGAAGCAGGTCTGGAATTGCCCGGAGTAAGTATATTGGTTAAGGGAACCACAAACGGGACTACAACAGACCTGGAGGGTAAGTTCAGCATCAATGTACCGGAAAATGCAACTATAGAAATAAGATATGTCGGATTTGTAACACAGACAATCCGGATCACTAATCAGACTTCTATCAATATCGTATTAAAAGAGGATGCCAAGATACTGGATGAAGTAGTTATACTAGGTTTCGGTATGGCGGCACGTAAAGCTGACCTGTCTGCATCTATAGGTACACTGGAAAATATAGATCAGTTAAAAAATCGTCCGGTATCAAAAGCCGAAGATCTGTTGCAAGGCCAGATTCCGGGTGTTACTGTCTCCAAAAACGGAGGAGACCCTACAGAAGCATCAAGTGTTGTTATCCGTGGTAAAGGATCCCGGTCCGGAGAGTCCCCATTATGGGTAGTAGATGGCGTTCCGGGAGCTCCGGTAAACTTCAATGATATAGAATCGATGGTCGTGCTGAAGGATGCAGCATCAGCCGCTATTTATGGTGCCTATTCTGGTTCAGCAGGAGTTATCCTCGTTACAACGAAACAAGCTGTAGCCGGAAGGCCCAGGATATCCTATGAAGGCACATACAGTGTCAGTCAGGCTACCAACCTGCCTCAGTCTCTGACTATCGAACAGCAAAGAGAGGTGAGAAAACAAGCTCTGGCAGCAACAGGAAACAGTCTGCCTGACGGATGGGATCCTGTAAAAAACCCATATATAGCCCAAACCCGTACCGATTGGATAGATGAAATATTCAGAAATTCGTTATCCCAAAGGCACAGTTTTGTTATAAGCGGCGGTACTGAGGATTTCGCAAACAGGTTATCACTGCAATATAACGATGATCAGGGAGTCTTGTTGAATACATACAACAAGAATATTACAATGCGTTATAATGCGTTCTTCAAAATCAGTAACAAAATCAAGATAAGAGAAGATTTCTATTGGGAAAACCTAAGGAGCAGAGGAACCAATACCGATAGCGGATATACAGGTGTCATACTCTCGGCACTGATGATGCCTCGCAATGCCGAAGCATACTATTCGGATGGAACCTTTGGAGGTACAGCACCTAAAGACCCGGCATATATTGCTGAACATGGAAGTAACTTCGCCGATATTCACGGAGATGTAGTCAACCCTCTGCGTACTTTAGAATCGAATAATACATACAGCAGGCCGACTACAATATCCTCATCGACTTTCCTTGACATAGACGATATTTTTGTTCCCGGGCTAAAGTATACTGGACGTCTGACTTATCGCCTAACCAATTATTTCTATAAAAATTTCAATCCGATGAGACCTGAGCCGGGCAAACCGAATATGACCAATCGTCTGGATTATGAAACCTATCGTTATTACAGATGGGAAGTAGAGAATACATTGAATTACAGCAAATCGGTAGGCGGACATAATATCGGGGCAATGCTTTCTACTACAGCGAACCAGCAACGACGCAGAGATTTTAAAGTGAGTGCACAAGGCTTCAATAACGAAACCACAGCATTCCTGTATTTGAACTGGGGCGACAGCCAGAAAGTATTTGTAGGTGATGCATATACCGAACCAGACAACAACGTTTCTATTGTAGGACGTGCATCTTATAGTTTCAACGACCGCTATTTTGCAACAGCATCTCTACGTCGCGACAACGCCGGACGTTTGCCTAAAGACAAAAAACATGGAGATTTCCCTGCTGTTACAGCAGCATGGAAGCTAACTTCCGAACCATATATGCCTAAATCGGACATCTTCAACCTGATAAAATTACGTGCAAGTTGGGGACGTATCGGCAATATCGGTTCTGTACCATTCCACTATGGCGACCCTACATTTGTAGTTGAAAGTTCTAATGATGTGGGCGGACAAGTAGGCTCCAACACACCGCTGGTTCCATCTATGGTATACAACGGAGAAGCCTTCAACAGATATCTGACATGGGAAACTTCGGAACAGCTAGACTTCGGTATCGACATGGAACTATTAAAAAACAGGCTAAACCTGTCTGTCGACTTCTTCAATAAAACAACTAAAGATCTAATAAAACGACAAGATACAGGATGGCCTTCATATATCGGACCTGAACCAATGTATATCAATCAGGGAGAAGTAAAAAACAGAGGCTGGGAATTCTCGGCTGGATGGAATGACAAGGTAGGCGATGTAAATTATTACATCAATGCCAATTTTGCAACATTGAAAAACTGGGTATCCGATATAGGCCCGGCAGATCCGCAAACAGGAAACAAACCGGTATGGATAGAAGATGATGAATTCCGCGGCCTGAATCCGTTCCGTACACGGGAGAACGACCCTCTTTACTCATTCTGGGTATATAAAACAGATGGCCTGTTCCAGTCGGATGCAGAAGCTGAAGCCTATGTCAACAAAGAAGGAAAACGCATGCAAGCTAAAGCTAAAGCCGGAGATATAAAATTTGTAGACACAAATGGTGATGGAATTATCAATGATGATGACAGAGAATACGTCGGTAGCTATACTCCTAAAATCACATATGCCCTCACAGCCGGACTTACATGGAAAAACCTTAGTGCCAGCATTATGTTGCAAGGAGTAGGTGGTTTGAAAGCTTTCAATGCCATGAAATATGTTACACTGAACGAATCGATGGTAAACTTTAACAGATCTACCGAAATATTAAAAGCATGGCCTAACAGCAATGAAGTTCCAAGGTTAACATCATCTGACGACAACGGTAATTTCTCTAACATCTCGGATTTCTATATCGAGGATGCATCATACATGCGGATAAAAAACATTACAGTATCTTATAATTTCGATAAAATATTCCGCAGTATTTCTCCGCGACTGGATGAAAGAAAAAGTTCACTTTCTGTATCTGCCAGTGTAGATAATGTACATACATTTACCAACTATTCGGGTACCAACCCTGAAGTAGGTGGAAAAGGTCTGGACGGAGGTAAATATCCGGTTCCTCGCGTATTCTCCGTAGGTGTAAAATTAACTTATTAATATCCTAAAATTTGAATATATGAAATTCTATAAATCTTTAATAATACTATTCTTATCGGTAGGATTTATCTCTTGTAGCGACTTCCTGGATGTCACAGCTGAAAGAGAACCAAGTGTTGGTAACTTTTTCAAAAATGAGAGGGATGCAACGAATGCGATTGATGCATGTTACTGGGTACTAAACCGCGAAGAAACGTTCGGACGCAACCTGTTTTGGGAGCAAGCCGGAGGTGGCGACGATATGATTTACGGAAGAAATAGAGGTACCGACCAGAATAACCTGGCCAACTTTACCTTTACCGGACGCGAATCCTCCCTGAGAGAAAACTGGGAAACATTCACACAGTATCTTTCCCGCGCCAACTGGGTTGTATTCAATCTGGTACGAAAAGATAACCTTACAGATGTTGAAAAGATCAGGTTAGGTGAGGCATACTTTATGCGGGCATTCTGTCATTTCTACATTGCATACCGCCACGGACGTGCCGATCAGGGTGTACCGTTCGACAAATATGAGGATACTTCTTACAAAACTTATGAAGAATTTATCTACTCTATTCCTGTTCAACGGGCAACTGTTATGGAAAACTATGACCTCATTGTCAAAGACCTGGAAAGTGCTGCCGGACTACTTCCTTTCTTCGAAACATATAATGACACCGATAAAGGTCGTGCACATAAAGCAGCGGCTTGGGCACTTATGGTTAAGACATATGCATACTGGGCACAATACGATGAATCGAAATGGGCTTTGATACCGCCATTGGTTGATAAAATAGAAACAGAAGGAAAGAGAGCCCTGTTAGGTAATTACGAAGACGTATTTAAAATAGCGAACAACTGGTCTTCCGAATATATCTGGTCTGTAAATTCATCAGGATATAATTATGCAGGCTCTATATTTCCGGGTGTAGTGCTTGAGAATAAAGCTTGGGGACGCTACAACGGCTGGGGTTATTTCAAACCTACACTTGGTCTGTATGAAGAATTTGCCCCTAACGATAAGAGAAGAGGTGTTACAATACTGGAATACAATGACGAATTTACATTTTTCGGCGAAAAAAGAAAATTCTATTCCACAGCAGACCTTGAATGTGGCTTTATGCTGGCTAAATATATGGAGCCTTTCTCATACGGAGCAGTAAATAGTAAAGGTTCGGGTGAAGCATCCACTGTGTCCACTAACGGTGACCGTCCAACCACAGATTTGGATCTCCCTATCATACGACATGCCGAAATGGTATTATTCAAAGCCGAGGCCTTGATCATGCAAGGTAAAGGTACTGATGCAGCTAAAGAATTAAACAGATTGACAAGGCGGGCTGGTCTGGGAGACGTATATACAGATGCCACATTAACCGACCTTAAGCATGAGCGCCGTTGCGAACTGGCGGGAGAATTTACAGACCGCTTTATGGACCTGAAACGTTGGAAAGAATGGGACAAACTAAATGCGCCAAAACAAGGACGAAAACATGCCGACAGAAGCAAACCCGACTCCCCGTATACAGTCATAGAAGTATGGAGTGCTAGAACATTCAATCCCTCTACCGATATTGTATTCCCATACAATCCGGACGAAGTGGTAAAAGCCAACGGGAAGTTAAAACAAAATCCGATGGATTAAATACAAGGCACTGACACTAAAGTAATCAACTACGAGGTAATGGGCATTACTTGTTTAATGCCCATTATTATTAAAATTTGCAGTTAATGCAATATCCTATATGAAAAAACAATTATTCTTTCTATCTATTATCGGATTATTAGCAGCTTGCTCCCCTATCCTTAAAAGTCCGGTCGATTACGTTGACCCTTTTATAGGAACGGGATTTCACGGACATACCTATCCCGGAGCCACCGTACCATATGGAGCGGTACAATTAAGCCCGGATACCCGAACCGGAGACTGGGACGCATGTTCAGGTTATCACTATAGTGATTCCACCATTATCGGGTTTTCACATACACATCTTAGCGGTACAGGTTGTGCCGATCTGGGTGATGTACTTTTTCACCCTACAACCAGAGATATAATACAGGTTCAAAAAGGTTATATTTTCGAACCATTGGCTTTTTCACATACAAACGAAAAAGCATCTCCCGGATATTATTCCGTGGACTTTGACCAAGAAGGCATCAAGGCTGAAATGACAGCTACTACATATACAGGGGTACACCGCTATACATTCGCCGAAGGCAAGAATGAAACCATTATCATAGACATGTCCCACCTGTTAGCAGAAGAAACAATAGACTCTCTCATTATAAAGCAAACTGCAAGTAATGAGATAACAGGAATGCGCCGTACACAAGGATGGGTAACAAATCAGTATGTATTTTTCGTTGCACAGTTTTCCAAAGACTTTCAGTCTGTCGATTTTATCAATGACGGTAAAATTCTGAAATACGGCGATACAGCAAAAAGTAATAATCAACAAGCTGTACTGAAATTCGGAGTATCTACAGGAAAACCTGTTGTTGCAAAAGTTGCCTTTTCAGTTGTAAGCGAAGAGAATGCACGGCTGAATCTGGATCATGATGTAACAGGATTTGATTTCGACTCAGTACACAAACAGGCCCGTAATCTCTGGGGCAAAGCTCTCTCTGATATTACGGTAAAAGGAGATAATGAACACGATCTTAAAAACTTCTATACCGCGATGTACCATACGAAAGTTGTCCCCAACATTATGAGTGATGTAAACGGACAATTTCGCCGGCACGATATGACTAAAGATACAATACCGGCAGGGCGCAAATATTATTCGACGTTCTCCATTTGGGATACATTCCGTGCATGGAATCCTCTCATCACACTTACCGACACAACTCTGGTAAACGATATAATCAATTCATATCTGAAAATGTATGATATATCGGGAGAATTACCCATCTGGCCATTATCGGCAGGGGAAACCGGAACCATGATCGGTTACCATTCAGTGTCTGTGATTGCAGATGCATATATGAAAGGGATAAGAGGCTTCGAGGTAGACAAAGCCTATGAAGCCATGAAAATTTCTTCTGATAATAACAAAAAAGGCTCTGACTATTACATCAAATACGGGTTTATACCCTCTAATATTAAAAGAGAATCAGTATCCTGCTTGCTCGAATATGCCTACGACGACTGGTGTATAGCCCAAATGGCGAAAGAACTCGGTAAAACCGAAGATTTTGAAAAGTACAGCGAACGTGCATTGTCTTATATTCATGTATTTGACGGACATTCAAAATTTTTCCGGGGAAAACGTATGGATGGAAACTGGGACTATCCTTTTAATCCGTTCGAACCCGGAAGGGCATATACAGAAGCCACAGCATGGCAATATCGTTTTTTTGTTCCGCATGATGTAAACGGACTCATTCAATTATTTGGCGGCCGAAACTGTTTTGTAGCACAATTGGATAGTTTATTTACCACCGAATCGAAAGTGGATGGACACATGTCGGATATAACAGGTCTTATCGGACAATATGCCCATGGCAATGAGCCCAGCCATCATATGGCTTATCTATACAATTATGTAAGCCAGCCATGGAAGACACAGTCTATGACCCGTCGTATCCTGTCCGAAATGTATCAGCCAACGCCGGAGGGTATCAGCGGGAACGAAGATTGTGGCCAGATGTCGGCATGGTATATACTGAGTAGCCTTGGCATTTATCCTGTATGTCCGGGAGCAAATGAATTCTCGTTGACAACACCGCTGTTTGATGAAGCCTGTATAAAACTGGCTAATGGAAAAACATTGACAATCAGAGCTAATCAACCGGAAAAAAATCTCTATATAGATAAGATTACTTTAAACAATAGGGAAATACTTTCCAACTATATTACTTATAAGGATTTGATGGAAGGAGGCGATCTGATTTTTAACCTTTCTTCTGTTCCGAATTTGAACAGAGGAGTTGCCGAATCTGCTTATCCATATTCCATGACAACAGATAAAACAGTTTCCATTCCTTTTACAACCAAAGATCTGGACTTATTCGTTAATAGCATTGATGTAGACCTGGCCACTACAACTATGGATGCAAAAGTTTATTATACATTGGATGGAAAAGAACCCGACAAATCATCCTCCGTATATTCCGCACCTATAAAAATATCCGGATCAACAGAGATAAAAGCCAAAGCATTTAAAGACGGCTATATTCCAAGCAAAACATTTACAATTGAGGCCAAAAAGGCTGTCTTCAGAGAGCCGGTTACGGCACAGGGTAAGGAAAGAGGTGCAAATTTCAGTTACTATGAAGGATATTATCACTCGGTAAGTCAGATAGAGAGCTCTAAACCAATTGATATAGGTATTCTTCCCGAACCTACAATTAACGGAGTAAAACAAGCTGATCATTTTGCTTTTATATTTAGTGGTGTTATCTTTGTAGCAGAAGATGGTATATATGAATTTATGACCAAGTCCGATGATGGCAGTGTCTTGTACATCGACAATCTTAAAATCGTCGATAACGACGGATCGCATGCTGCCATAATAGCCACAGGACGGATTGCCCTGAAAAAAGGTTATCATTCATATAAGCTATTATATTTTGAGGACTATGAAGGCGAGCACCTGAGCTGGGGCTGGAAAAAGCCAAACACCTCAGAGTTTGAAAAGATCCCGGAATCGAATCTATTTACAAAATAATAAACCTTACTGACATGAAAAGATTTTTCTATTTATTTGCTGTAGTATCACTATTAGTATCTTGTACAAAAAGTAAACCAATCGATTTAAATGTAATGAGTTTCAATATTCGTTACGACAATCCGGGCGATAGCCTCAACAGCTGGCAATACAGAAAAGATATTGCAGCACAAACCATCAAAGCTCAAAATGCCGATATCGTTGGTGCACAGGAAGTATTGGTCAATCAATTGAACGACCTGAAAACCTCTCTGCCAGAATACAATGCTATTGGTATTGGCCGCATAGATGGGGTTGAAAAAGGTGAATATTGTGCCATCCTATACAAAAAAGATAGATTTAAAGAAATTAAATCCGGGCATTTCTGGTTAAGTGAAACACCTGAAGTTATCGGTTCTAAAGGCTGGGATGGTGCGTGTGAACGCATTGCCACCTGGATTGTATTGGAAGAAATCGGTAGTAAAAAACAAATATTCTTTATTAATACACATCTTGACCACGTAGGTAAAATGGCACGTCAGGAAGGGGTGACTCTACTTCTACAACGTATAGGAGAGTTAAGCAAAGGCCTGCCTGTAATATTGACCGGAGATTTTAATGCAACACCTGATTCGGATGTTATCAAGCATGTCACAGATCCGGCAAATCCAAACTATCTGATGCATACCAAAGATATAGCTGTTGTAAAAAGTGGAACAGACTGGACATTTCACGGTTTCGGACAAGTACCTCTCGAAAAACGCGAGTTTATAGATTATATTTTCGTAAAACCAGATACCAAAGTATTAAAACACACTGTTATACAGGAAGAATTGGATGGTAAATTCATTTCCGACCATTCTGCAGTGACAGCACAGATAGAAATTGAATAAACCTGTTATAATCAAAATTTTATGACTTACATTTTGAACAGAAGTTTTTCTGCATTAAAACTATTTCTAATTGCAGGATTGCTAATCGTATGTCCGTCTATTACATTTGCTCAACAGCAAATACTGATTCACTCACATAACGATTATGAACAACGAGTGCCTTTTTATCAGGCTTATGCCCAACAAGTAGCATCTATAGAGGCAGACGTATATGCGACGAACAGAAAGGATGAATTGCTGGTAGCCCACAATAAAGAGGATCTGGGCACAGCTCCTACCCTGGACGAATCGTATATTAAACCGATAGTAGCCCTGTATAAGAAAAATAACGGGAAGGCATGGGAAAATTCGGATAAGACTTTCATATTACTTATCGATCTGAAAACACCCGCAAATCCGACTTTGGATATACTCGTGAAAAAATTGAAGACCTACCCTGAAGTATTTGATCCGTCTGTAAATCCTTATGCCGTACGCGTCGTCATATCGGGCGACAGACCGGCTCCGGTTGATTTTACCAAATATCCTTCTTTTATATCTTTCGACGGAAATGGACTTGACTATACTCCCGAGCAACTGAAACACATAGCCATGATAAGTCTTCCATTCAAAGATTATTCGCAGTGGAATGGAAAGGGAACTATGATCAGAGATGAATATAACAAGGTGACAAAGGCTATAGAAGCTGTTCATGCACTGAATAAATCTATTCGTTTCTGGGGAACACCGGACGGGGTTACAGCTTGGAATACATTTCACAATATAGGTGTAGATTATATTAATACTGACCGGGTAGAAGCATGTACCGATTACTTTTATCATTTCGACAACAAGAATTATCACATTGCAGGAAATAGTGCGGAAGTATCCGATGACGTAGCCCGTGCCAAAAGATTGGATAAAACAACTGTTGGATTTCAGGGTTTCAATAACAAAAGACTGCAACTGACAAAAGGCATAGATATTTATCAGCCCACCTATCTGAACGACGGGGCTGATAAGCCCATCAAGAATGTAATCTTGCTTATTGGCGATGGCATGGGGCTGTCGCAAGTATGTGCTGCCGAAACAGTAAACCGTGGACTTTCCATGCTTTTGCTTAAACATATAGGTCTTCAGAAAACCAGTTCAAAAGATGCATATACAACAGACTCCGCTGCGGCAGGCAGTGCACTTGCCACAGGCCAGTCAAATAGCAACCGGCACATCAGTGCAGCAGACGATGGTACCCCTTACCCGTCCATGACTGATGTTCTTTTCCCTGAAGGATATGCATGTGGTGTGGTCACACTCGGCAATATTGCCGATGCCACTCCTGCCGCCTTCTACGGACATTCTGTGGAACGTGATAATTCTGACGAAATTACAAACTGGCTGCTGGATGGAAAACTCACGCTGCTGAATGGTAGTGGAATGGAGGTATTTACAAAAAGAAAAGACGGACGGAATATGGCAGAAGAACTAAAAGGTAAATATCGTGTAACAACATCCATTGATGAAATAAACACAGCCAATGATAAAGTAGTCTGTATAGACGAACGGATGGAAAAAGCCGCGACCGAAGAAACTCTAACTCTGCTTGCCGAGGCAACAAAAGAAGCGATAAAGAAATTGTCAGGAGCAAGTGATAAAGGATTCTTTCTTATGGTGGAAGGAGCAAAAATTGATTATGCAGGTCACGCAAATTCTTTGCCGGGTTCGATATTAGAAACATTCAGTTTTGATATGGCTGTTGCCGAAGCCCTGAAATTTGCGGACAGCAACGGGGAAACTCTTATTATTATCACAGGCGACCACGAAACCGGAGGATTGACCCTCGTAGACGGAGAACTCGATAAAGGGCATATAACCGCCCGATATATGACTGACGACCATACTCCTATCATGCTGCCGGTATATGCGTACGGTCCGGGTGCTGATAAATTCGGAGGTGTATATAAAAACACACAGATATTCCATAAGATAAAAACCTTATTAGGCTTGTAAAAAAGCTACTATAAATTCATAAAATGCTTTCTATGAAGAAATATATGTTCTTTATAATAGCTGTTCTATCCTGTTTTGGTACGCTTAAGGCCATTCCCAAAAAAGATATACAGCTACAATTCAGGGATAACGGACAATTTAAAATTGCCCAATTCACAGATATTCACTGGAGTAATAAATCACCTAATTGTATTGAAACCACCGATGTAATCAAACATGTACTAGCTACAGAAAAACCGGATTTAGCCGTACTTACAGGCGATGTTGTTACCGATGCACCGGCCCGCGAAGGATGGCTGGCAATAGCCAGAATATTCGAAGACGCACAGATCCCGTGGGCTGTAACCCTAGGAAATCATGATGCCGAGACAGGTGTCTCCCGCAATGAAATCTTCGATATCATAGAAAATCTACCTTATTTTATAGGTGAAAAAGGACCGCAAATAACAGGTAGTGGAAATTATGCATTACCTGTAAACAGTTCTAAAGGAGTAAGAACGGCAGCTCTGCTATATTGTATCGATACAAATAATAAACCACCGGCACATAAATACGGGCATTATGACTGGATACATTTCGATCAGATAGAATGGTACCGTAACACCAGTGATAAATTTACCGTCCGCAATAATAATACTCCGCTACCTGCATTAGCTTTCTTCCATATTCCAATTCTTGAATTCAACAATATTGTCGGCAATGAAAATACAATCGGATACAAAGAGGAAGGGATAGCATCACCCGAAATCAATTCCGGGATGTTCTGCTCCATGATAGAGAAAAAAGATGTGATGGGAATATTTGTTGGACATGACCACGATAACGATTATATCGGGATTGATCAGGGAATTGCCCTGGCATTCGGCCGGACTTCGGGAGTAGATGCATACGGAAAATTAGAACGGGGCTCACGTATTATCCTCATGTATGAAGGAAAGTCCCAGTTTGATACATGGATAAGAACCAAGGAGGGGACAGAATTTAAATATTATTACCCGTCGGGTTTATCTTCTGTTGATGAAGAATCTATGACTTACCTCGCCGCTAAGAGCATTAACGTAAAACAACAGGGAGTATCGTACTCTTATTATGAAGGAAAACGATTCAAAAATACGGGCGAGATAGCACTGGAAAAGCCTGTCAGGAATGGAATATTGAAAAACATATCTATTGATCCGGCAACAGCAAAGGATTCGATGGCATTTGTTTTCAAAACATGGATCAAAATACCGGAAAAAAGTGTCTACCGCTTCTATACCTATTCCGATGATGGATCAAAGCTGTTTATAGATGGTCAATTAGTCGTTGACAATGACGGCTCTCACAGCATGAGGCGGGCAGATGGGAAAGTCGCTCTTGATAAAGGATTCCATGAACTGACTGTACTTTATTTCGAAGATTATATGGGTGAGATGCTCGAAGTCGGGTATTCGAGCCGCAATATCAGAGAAGACATACTCCCCGATAATATATTATTTATTGCTGAATAAATTAGAATATGAGAAAAAAGATATTAAGTATTTCAATTATTGCTTCAAGCCTGTTATTCGGGACTTTCCCCATCTATTCGCAGGAAGCAGATGAAACCCCGCAGAAGTATAACCTGCCATATAAGAATACTTATGTGAAAGAGGCTCTGGTTACAGAAAACGAGTACCGTATAGCCAAGCCGGAGGAGATTGTTCCTAAAAGTTTTGAAGAAGCGAAGAACATATTACCCAATCCTATCTGGACAGGTCATGAGAAAGAATTGGAGATGTACTGGAAAGCCTGGCAGATAGCTATCAGTAATATCCGCCAGCCGCAAAAAGGCTCAGGTTTTGTATCCAGTTATCTGGATACCGCATATAACGGAAACATTTTCATGTGGGATTCATCCTTTATGATGATGTTTGCCCGCTATGGATACCGCTTCTTCCCGTTCCAACACACATTGGATAATTTTTACGCCAAACAGCACCCCGACGGATTTATCTGCCGTGAAATAAAAGCAGATGGTGCCGACTGCTTCGAACGATACGATCCGGTAAGTACAGGTCCGAATCTGCTTCCGTGGAGCGAGATATTATATTACAGGCAATATGGGGATAATGAACGACTCAATAAGATTTTCCCGGCTCTTTGCGCGTACTATAAATGGCTGAGACTAAACCGCACATGGCCTAATGGTACATATTGGTCGAGCGGCTGGGGTACCGGCATGGACAACATGCCACGTGTACAGCCACAATACAGTATGATATACAGTCACGGGCATATGGTATGGCTGGATGCATGCCTGCAACAAATACTGATGGCAAATATCCTGCTCGAAATAGGATTCTATCTCGAACGCTGGCAGGAAATTGAAGAATTTGAAGATGAAATAAAAGCACTCACAAAGTACGTTCACGACAATCTGTGGGATGAAAAAACCGGCTTTTTATACGACCAGTACGCAGACGGCAGTTTGAATACGACTAAGGGAATCGGTGCATTCTGGGCTTTACATACCGATGTTCTGGATAAAACACAACTGGATAGAATGGTTACTGAACTGGGAAACACTAAAACATTCAACCGCCCGCACAGAGTACCGTCCCTTTCGGCGGATAACCCGAAATATAATCCTAAAGGACGCTACTGGCAAGGAGGTGTATGGCCGGGAACAAATTATATGGTTATTACCGGACTTGATAAAAAAGGATATACCAGACAGGCTAAGGAAATTGCAAAAAACCATTATAACAATGTATTCGAAGTATATAAAAACACCGGCACATTCTGGGAATATTATGCTCCGGAAGCCACCGAACCCGGATTTATGGCCCGCAAAGATTTTGTGGGCTGGACAGGTTTACCCCCTATTGCCATATTTATCGAATATATTCTGGGCATACGTTCCGACTATGCCAATCATTCGCTTGTATGGGATATTACCCAGACAGAAGCACACGGAATAGAACGCTATCCTTTCGGCCCCGACGGGCTGGTTACTCTGAAAGTAAACAAACGCAATTCGCAGGAAGATACGCCATCAGTAATAATAGAAACGAACGTTCCTTTCGAACTGACATTATACTGGGGGAAAGATAAGAGTAAGAAAGTGAGCATAAAAGAAGGGAATCAGACTGTATGAAAATAGGTATAGATTTAGGTGGTACAAATGTCCGGATGAGCATTGTATCGAATGGTAAAATAATCGGCAGGGTAGCCGAACCATGCAAGGCTAACGAACCGGAAGAGGCTGTTATCGGTCAACTAAAAGGAATGATACACCAATTAATAAATCAGGATATAGAAAGCATAGGTATAGGTGTTCCATCGGTAGTCGATGCCGAAAGAGGTATCGTCTACAATGTGGCGAATATACCTTCGTGGAAAGAAGTACACCTGAAAGATATCCTGGAAGAAGAATTCAAAATCCCGGTTTCTGTAAATAACGATTGCAACTGTTTTGCTCTCGGCGAACATTATTACGGAGAAGGTAATGGTTTCAACAACATTGTCGCAGTTGCTTTAGGCACAGGAGTAGGCGCGGGAATAATTATCGATGGTAAATTATATAACGGAGATAATACCGGTGCCGGAGAAATCGGGTGCCTGCCTTATCTGGAATATGATTATGAGTCCTATTGCAGCAGTTCCTATTTTGTGAGAGAGCACGGAATTACCGGAAAAGAAGCTTTCGATAAAGCATCTGAAGGAGATAACGAAGCCTTAATGATATGGAAAGAAGCCGGACACCACATCGGTAACCTGATGAAAGTGATCCTTTTTGCGTATGATCCATCTGTCATAATAATGGGTGGCAGCATATCCAATGCTTACAATTTTTTTGCTCCTGCAATGATAGAAACATTAAATACGTTTCCTTATCCTGAAACTGTAAAGAAATTAGAAATCAGAATATCAAAAAAGGAGGATATCAGTATATTAGGGGCTTCTGTCTTATACTAAATTTATGATAAACGACCTTTGGTAGAAGATTATACCAAAGGTCGCTTTATTAGGGAAAGGATATCAGCATCCTTTTATCTTATCCTGATTCAATAGTTCGCAATTATTTGCAGTCAATATCTCGATGCATTTTTTTATATCTGTTGGCCTTATAACCACATTGGCCCTTTCACCATTCGAAAAAGCATACATATATTCAATAAATACATCTTCCTTCGCCAAATATTCCAATATAGTAGCTAATGAGCCCGGTGTATTGGGACACGATAGACAAAGTACATCATTTACACTTACCCCTAAATGAGCCTCTTTTAGGACTTTCACAGCCAAATCCACATCGGATACTATCAGACGTAAAATACCAAAGTCTGCACTTTCGGCCAGGCTGAACGCTTTCATATTCACTCCATTCCTGCCCAGTATATGCGCTACCTCATTTAGTCGTCCGGTCTTATTTTCTACAAAAATAGATAGTTGTTTTATTGTCATAAGCTAATCAATTAAAGATACGTTTATCAATTACACGCTGCGCCTTACCCTCACTTCGTTTGATGCTGTACGGCTCAACCAGTTTTATATCGGCACTGATTCCCAGCACACTTTGCAGACGATGGGCTATCTTCTTTTTCAATGCCATAATCTTTGAGATTTCATCGGAAAAATATCCGTCCCGGACTTCAACCTGTACTTCCAGTATATCCAGATTGTTTACACGGTCTACTATCAGCAGATAGTGCGGTTCAAATTCTTCCATTTCCAGTATTACGCTTTCTATCTGCGATGGGAATACATTTACCCCACGAATAATCAGCATATCGTCGCTACGTCCTACTATACGGCTCATGCGCACACTGGTGCGTCCACATTTACAAGGTTCTTCCGTCAATGAACAAAGGTCTTTGGTACGGTAACGCAATAGAGGTAAGCCCTCCTTTGTAAGAGTGGTAAATACTAATTCTCCCTGTTCTCCGTATGGCAGTTGCTCTAATGTATCAGGTGATACAATTTCCGGTAGAAAATGATCATCTATAATATGCGAACCATCTTTGTACCGGCATTCGTGTGACACACCCGGCCCCATCACTTCGCTCAATCCATATATATTATAAGCATTTATTCCAAGTTTAGCTTCTACTTCTTTTCTCATGTTTTCCGTCCATGGCTCTGCACCGAAAATACCCATGCGCAGCTTAAAGTCTTCACGTGGTATACCTGCTTTCTCCATGGCTTCTGCCAGGTATAGAGCATAAGATGGAGTACAGGCGATGGCTGTAGCTCCAAAATCGTGCATAAACTGAATTTGCTTGGATGTATTCCCGCTCGACATGGGAATCACCGTCGCGCCCAGATGCTCCACTCCGTAATGCAATCCAAGTCCTCCGGTAAACAGGCCATAACCGTATGCCACTGATATAATATCATTACGATCAGCGCCGTATGCACTCAGGCTACGAGCTATCATTTCCGACCAGATGGATAAATCACGCCGGGTGTAGCCAACAACTGTAGGTTTTCCCGTGGTCCCCGATGAAGCATGTAGCCTCACTATATCAGACATTGGTAAAGCAAATAGTCCGTAAGGATAATTATCCCGTAAATCCTGCTTGGTAGTAAATGGCAGTTTTACAATATCGTCCACCGTCTTTATATCGTCAGGCATTATATCCATTTCCTGCATTTTGCGGCGATAAAATGGCGTGTTGTGATACACTCTGTCCACGAGTTTTCTTAAACGCTTGCCTTGCAGGTTTCGTTTATCCTCGAGGCTCATGCACTCTTTCGGTTCATTCCAAATCATAATATGTTAGTTTTTTTAGTCGTTTATGTTATCAATGGTCTAATTTGAAAAATCTTAATCGTTCATCTAACACAGTATATAAGTCCTCACTCATACGCGAGCAGCATGCTCTTATACCTTGTTGCTCGCTTCCTGTAGTAGACAAAGCAATCGAACTTATTCCATAATACAATAACTCGCGCATCAGTTGGGCACAAGACATATCTTTGTAACCGATTGTGAAAAAGAATCCGTCGGAAATCGCCCTGTTTATATCCTTATCATATACCACATGAAAACCGTATTTATTGAATAATTCCTTCATCCGGTAGGCACGCCTGCCATATTCACTTGTCTCTTTTACAAAGTCTAATTCTCCGTCCGATGACGCCTTTAACATTGCCGCATAACCATACTGCGTAGAATGAGTTATGCCGGAGGTTATCATATACAATATTTCTCCTATAAATGTAGGACCGAAAATACCTGAACCAGAATATTTCTCGGCCAATGCTTCAAATTTACGAAAAAATAATTGGTCCGAAATACAAAGCACTGCGGCACGTTGTCCGGCATAACTGAATATCTTAGACGAGGAAAGCATCAAAATATAATTATCTGTATATCTGGCTACAGTAGGAACAAAAGGCGGTTGGAAAGGCTTACCTAAATCGGTACGAAAATCCATAGCGAAATAGGCTAAATCTTCAATAACAACCGCATCATATTTTGTAGCCAATTCTCCTATTATCTGCAATTCATCCTCCGTCAGACATATCCAGGCCGGATTATTCGGATTGGAATATACAATAGAAGATATATTGCCCTTTTCCAATAATCCTTCAAGTTTAGCTTTTAAGCCTCCCCCCCTGTAATTGTAGACATCAAATTCTATATATTTAATATCAAGTATTTTCAATTGGGATTTCTGTATAGGAAAGCCGGGATCGATAAATAATACAGTATCCTTATCTTTATCCCGTTGGTTGCAGGCGATAAAGGAACTGAAAGAACCGGCAACCGAACCTGTGACCGGTATGCATGAGCCTGATGATATATCAACATCGAGAAACGCTTTAACAAAACGGGATGCTTCTTTCTTCAACACAGGAACACCTGCGGCAGCAGGATACATCGAAGCCACACCTTCGTCCAACGCTTTCTTTTCCGCATTTATACCTATCTGGCAAGGTTTAAGGCCTGGCACACCCTGATCCATACGGATAAAAGGAATGCCTGTAACCTGTTCAAGCCGCGATGCCAAAAGTAGCACTTCACCGATGGTAGCTTTCTCGAGGTTTGTTATTTTTAATTCGTCGACAACCTGATTTATGAGTTCCTGACTAAATACTCTGTTTTGCATATTATAAACTACTTGTTAAAATCTGACATATCTGACACTTTTTTCACTATCCACACCTGACAGTTTCACTTTTATTAACCATATATAGTTAAAAGGTAACAGAGGTAACACTATTTACGCTTTCTTCATTCGTGTTACTTATTACTTAAAACTATTCAAAGAGCTATCGGCTAACAGCCATATACATAGATAAACTTTTACCTCAAAAATATAGTCTTTATATATTTAGCCTGTACTCCCGGATATTTCGTTTCTCAGGCATGATAAACAAGAATCATTCCTCTTATTTTCCACTTGTTTTCTGCCTGCACTTTGTCCTTCTCTGAAAGCTTTTATATTCATATCCACTACAGATTCTCCTTTGCGACCAAATACCTGTGCAATAGCTCCTTCCAGTTTGGAAGCTTCTATACCCAAAATCACAGAAGCAGCACCCAGCAGCACCATATTTGCAGCCCGAGACACTTTAGCTTCTTTAGCAATAGCATCTACATCCAGAAGTATGACATTAGGCAATGAAGATAATTCTTCAAGGATATTATCTAATTCGGGATAATTCGGAATATTGACAAAAGGTGAAATATTCGTCACCACCCAGCCCTCATCTGATAAGTATGGAATATAACGCAAAGCCTCCATCGGTTCCAGTGATAGAATAGCATCAGCGGTTCCTTTTGCAATCAGGTCGGAATGTATCGGATTTGACGATATACGAAGATTAGATTGAACATCCCCTCCCCGTTGGCTCATGCCATGTACTTCAGCCTGTTTTATATGTAATCCCTCCCGAAGAGAAGCTTCTCCAATAATGGCAGCAATGGAAAGTATTCCTTGTCCGCCTACACCTGAAAGTATTATATCGAGTTTCATAATTAATTAGTTACAAGTTGTAAGTGTAAAATGAAAAATGAAGGATATTTTTCACTTTTCGTTTTTTACTTTTCGTTTAATTGTCTGTATGCATTCTCTGCGAGGAATAATAACCGAAACACCATTATATTCAATTTCTTCACGAATAATATTCTTTATTTCTTCTATATTCTTCGGTAATGGAATCACGATGCGCAGGTGTTCTTTCTCCACACCCACACCAAGACATATATCTTCCAATTTTTCGTATCCTGCCGAATCCTGCCCTCCGGTCATAGCCGTAGTCAGATTATCTGAAATAACAATGGTCACACTGGCATTCGAATTTACGGCATCTAACAATCCTGTTATTCCTGAATGAGTGAAAGTGGAATCGCCAATAACCGCTACCGATGGGAACAAACCTCCATCAGCAGCACCTTTAGCCATCGTTATGGACGCCCCCATATCCACACAGGTATCTATGGCCCGGAAAGGTGGCAATGCGCCAAGCGTATAACAACCTATATCACTGAACACTTTTGCATTCTCATATTCGTGGAACACTTCATTCAACGCATCATATACATCCCTATGTCCGCACCCTGTACATAATGCAGGTGGACGGGCTACGACATTTTCACTTGCTCCCTGGTACACTTTAACCGAGAAGCCCAATGCTGCGCGAACATTGTCGGGTGTAAGTTCTCCTACCCGCGGCAACTCTCCCGTCAGGCGTCCTTTAACCTTTCCTGTTTCATCCAGCAATCCGCGAAGCTGCTCTTCAACAAAAGGTTGCCCGTCCTCAAGAATCAAGACCTCATCACATTCATTCCATACTTTCCGTATAAGTTCTTTCGGCAAAGGATATTGTGAGATTTTCAACACTGTGCGATCACAACTGTCAGGATAATTCTCCATCAGGTAATTATAACCGATTCCGCAAGCAATAACTCCTTGTCGATTGCCTTCTTTATAAAAATTATATGGCGACTGCGAAGATATTTTTTCCAATTCGGTCTGGACAGCCAAGAGTTCGTTATATCTTCTTCTTGCATTTACAGGAAGTAGCACCCAACGGGATTTATCTTCGGGGAATTTTATTTCATTCTGCTCTTTGCTCTCTGATATTTCGACCACAGCACGCGAATGTGCCATACGGGTAGTAAGCCGTATCAGTACAGGCAATTCATATTTTTCAGAAACATCGAAAGCATAACGCACCATATCATACGCTTCCTGTTGCGACGATGGTTCGAATATAGGTGTAAACGCAAACTTACCATAAAAACGCGAATCCTGCTCATTCTGGGAAGAGTGCATCGAGGGGTCGTCAGCCACTAGAACTACCAGCCCACCATTTGTTCCCGTCATAGCCGAATTTACAAAGGCATCGGCTGCTACATTCAGTCCCACATGCTTCATACACACCAATGCCCGCTTTCCAATATAGGATACACCTAGAGCCGTTTCCATAGCAGTTTTTTCATTGGTACACCATTGACTGTGAATATTCCGCTCCTTTGCTAATGGTGAATCCTGAATATATTCCGTTATTTCGGTCGAAGGCGTTCCCGGATATGCATACACACCCGTAATGCCAGCATGGATAGCACCCAAGGCGATCGCCTGGTCACCCAGCATCAATAATTTTTCTCTCATTTAGTTGATTATTCTGTATTTATCGGCATCATTGAGTGCCGGAAATTTTTCACGAAAGTCTTTTAATATCTGTATATCTATATTACCACAAGCCGCATTTTCCAAGCCATCTTCCGCCGCTACAATTGTTTTGCCCATATAATCGAGCAATACGGTACCTCCATTATAGCTGTTGCCGGGGTCATTCCCTACCCTGTTCACTCCCGCTACATAACAAAGGTTCTCGATAGCACGTGCTTTGAGCAGTGTATTCCAAGCATCGATACGGACTGTCGGCCAGTTGGCGACATAAATAATCATATCATAATCACCCCTGTTTCTGGAAAATACGGGAAAGCGCAGATCATAACAGATTTGCAGTAAGACCCTTACACCTTTATATTCCACTATTACCCTTTCGTCTCCTGCAGCATATTCTTTGTCTTCACCTGAGAATGTGAACAAATGTTTCTTATTATAGGTGGCATAACTGCCGTCGGGTTTTACGAAATAGAAACGGTTGTAATACTTTCCTCCGTCTTCAACTGACACACTTCCTGCAATCGCCACGTTCTTTTTCTCGGCAATTGTTTGCATCCAATGAAGGGTATCGGTATCCGCTTTTTCTGCTATATCGGAAGGAGTCATGCAAAAACCTGATGTAAACATTTCAGGTAAGATAACCAAATCTACCTGTGGCAACGTGTCGATTATCGTCTCTGCGTGCGTCCTGTTTTCATTTGGCTTTTGCCACTGTATGTCGGTTTGTAATAGTATAATGTTCATGTGCATTAGATATATGCACCGAAGATAAAGATTTTTAGCGAAAAGTCGAAATGACAATTTGCAATTTTAAATGATTTAAGGGTATTATTTTAATAATTATATGAAAAGAGTTTGAACAAGATGATAAAATATCTCATTAAAGTTCACGTACCAACTTCTTCAATTCTACACGGCTTATCTTCCCTGTCTCTGTTAAAGGGATTTTATCTACCTTAATAATCTTCTTAGGAGTATAATATGCAGGTTGGATATCTTTAAATATAGCCGGATCAATATCTTCTTCCACTGCAAGAATTAGTACTTCTCCAAATTTAGGATCGGGAAGGGATGTAACAGCAAAAGAGCTATTGATAAGGGGCTTCAGTATCTTTTCAACTTCTTCTATCTGAATCTTTATTCCTCCGCTGTTAATTACATTATCTTTGCGTCCTGTGATACGGAAGCTTCCGTCTTTATCTATCTCCGCAATATCGTTCGTATAAAGTTTTTCGCTTGTTACCAACGGCGCATCTATTATCAGTGTATTATCATCCGATAATGATAGCGCAACAGATGGAAATGGGATATATGATCCGGAAGCACTCTCTCCGTTCAGCCTGCGCAAAGCAATGTGCGAAAGGGTCTCGGTCATTCCATATGTAGAATATACATTATTAGGAAAAAATTTCATTTTTTCTTCCAGACGGGAGTCAATCGCCCCTCCTCCTATTATCAGATTTTTTATTTTTTCCAGTTTCTTCCGCTCTTTATCAGACTCCAAGCTATTATACACCTGCATAGGGATCATCGCGGCAAAACCGAACGTAACTTTTGCATCTTTCAGCGGGTTGCCGGACGGGGTGACAGGATATAAGTCCAGGCCTGCGATCAATGCACGTACCACCATCATTTTACCTGCAATATAGTCTAGCGACATACACAGCAGGGCTTTGTTTCCTTCTTTTAATCCGAGAAAAGAACAGGTAAGTTCCGCACTGCGCATCATCCGCTCTTTTTCCACCATCATTTCTTTAGGTGCGCCTGTAGAACCTGATGTTTGCACCCTAATCAATGGTGAACGGGAAAACCACTCTTTCAGAAATAAATAAAGACTATAATGGAAATCCGATTTTAGGGCAAAGGCCGGCATTCCTTTGCTTCGGAAAATATCAGGGGTATAGGAACCTCCGTCTATTGTTATTATTTGTCTTTTTATGTAAAGTTGATACATATATTTTATAAGTGAAAAGTGAAGAACTAAAAATGTAGAATATTTTTCACTTTTCGTTTTTCATTTTTCGTTTTTATTTCGTACCAAAGGCAGTCACCCTGTATAAACAATGGCATCTCTATATTGTTCGTATATAATGCGCCCGTACCAAGCCCTTGAGGAAGCGGATTATTGTAAGTAGAACACCATTGGGCTATCGCGTTCAGCCCGATATTCGATTCCAAAGCCGAAGTTATCCACCAGCCGATATTCATTGATCGGGCCAATTCTATCCATTCGGTTGCACCGATGATTCCTCCATGTAAGGTAGGTTTCAGAATTATGTATTGTGGTTTTATGGTTTCCAGCAAGTGTTCCTTTTCTTCAGGCTGGTTAACTCCGATCAGTTCTTCATCGAGCGCTATCGACAAAGGTGTTATCTCCGTCAATCGTGCCATATCGTTCCATTGTCCGGCGCGAATAGGTTGTTCGATAGAATGCAAATCCAGTTCGGCCAGCCGTTTCAATTTATCCAGCGCATCGTCCGGCGAAAATGCACCGTTTGCATCCACACGCAACGTTATTTTATCTGGCCCATAATGTTTACGGATATAGCGAAGCAGGTCTAGTTCTTTGTCAAAATTGATGGCTCCTATCTTGAGTTTCACACAGCGAAAACCCTGTTCCAATTTAGATTCTATCTGTTCGAGCATGTAATCATAATCGCCCATCCAGATAAGCCCATTGATAGGAATCCCTTTCTCTCCCCGGACAAACGGAGTATCCCATAAGCGGAAACTACCTTGTTCCAACTGCCTCATCGCCGTCTCCAGACCAAAGAGAATGGATGGATACGGACGCAATGCTTCTATACCCAATTTTCCGTCCTGCTCTAGTTTTTGGCAGAAATAAGATAGCCTATCCTCATAATTTTCGTCATAGTCGCAGCTAAGATCAAAAAGCGGGGCACACTCCCCTATCCCCCATCGCTCAGGCCGGGATGTATCAGTTATCACCACATACCATATTTTATGGTCGTGATAAACTCCGCGCGATGTCCCTGCGGGACGCTTGAAATGGAGCGTATAGGGTATGATCCGGGTTTTAAACATACTAAGATACGAGTTAACAAGATACGAGTTAACAAGACACGAGATACAAGTTTGTTCTTACTAGTATCTAGTATCTTGTATCTTGTCTACTTGTTTACTAATTACGGAAACTTAGGAAACTTTTTGAAGTCCGGCTTACGCTTTTCGAGGAATGCATGCTTTCCTTCCTGCGCCTCATCTGTCAGATAATAAAGTAAAGTCGCATTTCCGGCCAGTTCCTGAATACCGGATTGCCCGTCAAGTTCAGCATTGAGTCCCATTTTTATCATACGCAGCGCCATAGGGCTGTGTTGCATCATTTCGTGCGCCCATTTCACGGTTTCGTCTTCCAACTGATCGAAAGGCACAACAGTATTTACCAGTCCCATATCCAAAGCCTCCTGCGCTGAATACTGGCGGCAAAGGAACCATATTTCACGAGCCTTTTTTTGACCTACGATACGTGCCAGATAGGATGACCCGAATCCGGCATCAAAGCTGCCTACACGTGGGCCGGTCTGTCCGAAGATCGCATTTGCAGACGCAATAGACAAGTCACAAACGACTTGCAATACATGTCCACCACCGATCGCATAACCGTTTACCATCGCAATAACGGGCTTAGGCATCGAGCGTATTTGCTTCTGCACTTCAAGCACCTGTAAGCGAGGAACACCATCTTTACCTATATATCCGCCTTTACCTTTTACATTCTGGTCTCCACCGGCACAGAAAGCTTTATCTCCTGCGCCTGTAAGCACTACGACATAGATATCCTGATTTTCGTGACATATACGAAGGGCATCACTGATCTCCATAGTCGTGGTAGGAGTAAAAGCGTTGCGGTAACGCGGACGGTTGATTGTTATGCGGCCTATTCCTTCAAAGTAATCGAACAGAATTTCCTCATATTCTTTAATGGTTTGCCATTCTCTTGTTGCCATAATATTTTATTAATTTGAAAATTTGAAAATTCGGAAATTAGCAAATGATCTTTTCATTTTCAAATCTGCTAATTTGCTAATTTACTAATTAGTTTATGATAATAATCCTTGAAAGTCGCTTTGCTTACTTCCATATCCGTAATTACTTCAAGCACCATAGATTCCCGGATCGTCTCATTCATAAATGTCTCGAAAGCCTTACTCAGTTCTTCTTCGCTGGTTGCCGAAAGATATTTCATGCCCGAAGCACGCACCCATTCCCCAGCTCCGGTATTATGCGTTGCAGCAACATATTGCTTCAGCGATGGAGCCTTATTCAATCCCGGTAGCAGGTGGAAAATACCGCCACCGCCATTATTGACGAGCAGTATCCGGAGATTTTTTATATGTGAAATATTCCACAATGAATTCAGTCCGTAAAAGAAACTCAGATCGCCTATAACCAAATAGGTTATGCCCTCGTAAACGGATGCAAAACCAATAGCCGAAGACAATGAACTTTCTATCCCGTTCGTCCCGCGATTACAAAATACATTTACCGATTTATCCAATAAGTAAAGCTGTGCATTGCGCACGGTAGAGCTATTTGCCAAATGCAAAACAGAATTTCCGGGTAAGCGTTTCAGAAAATCACCCATAGCCTGGATATCGGAAAACGGTGTCTCAGAAGACGGTTCCGTTATCTTCTCCGAAGCCTCTTTCCATAAGCCGGAATATGGCCTTTGTTCATCTGTCGAAATGGCATTATACAAAGCTTTGAGAAATTTCTCGTTATCAGTCTCAACCAAATCTGTGAGGGATTGGAAAAGGTCTACCACTTCGCCCGACGGTGTAATATGCCAGTGACTTACAGGCTTATTCCCTCTTAGAAATTGCTTCAATCGCTTTGAAACGATATGCCCACCGATAGTAACAACCAAATCGGGTACAAGATCAGTCTTCTTTTCGTCGGGGATAGCATATAATAAAGCATCGAAATTGGATATGAACAAAGGTGAAACACAATTGGACGGATGCTCTACCAATACAATGCAATCATTCCGTCCCACTAATTTCTCCAAAACCTTTACTAATCCGGGCGATTTTGGTAACTGCCCAACTATAATCATACGTTTGGGCAAATGGTTCCACTTATCCGAAAAAGGTGTTGTATCAACCGATTTTTCAATAGAGGCAAGATTTATTTTTCTTACCTCGGGAAGTTTCTCCACCGAATAATCGAATAAGGGTTCCGATATAGGTACATTGATATGTACAGGCCCCTGAGCATCAGTCATACAATCAATCAAGGCCTCATTTATAAGACGGTTGCAAAACCATGTATCCCGTTCTGTTTCTATTTCCGGCAGATTCACAGATTTCTTTACCAACGAACCGAAAACTCCTGCCTGCGGCAATGTCTGCCCGTCCATTTGTCCTATCCATTCCTGCGAACGGTCCGCCGAAACCACTATCAGAGGTAATTGCTGATAATATGCCTCCGCTACAGCCGGGGCATAATTGAGCAGGGCGGTACCCGATGTACAACAGATAACAATAGGCTTACGCGTACACTGGATAATACCCAGTGCATAGAACGCCGCATTACGCTCATCCACTATCACATGACAATCGAAAGACGACTCCTGCGAAAATGTCTGCATCAATGGTGCGTTGCGTGAACCGGGAGACATTACTACATGCCGTATCCCGTACGCCTTGAGCATCGCTACCGTTTGTAATACATTTTTCTTTACTGAGAACATTTTAGTTACAATTTGTAAGTAAAAAACGAAAAGTGAAAAATACTTTTAATTCTTCGTTTTTCATTTTTCACTTTTAAATTACCGACAATATCGTTTGCAATTTATTTTCTGTTTCTTCCCATTCCGATTTCAGTTCCGAAGAAAGAAGCATACCTCCTCCCGCATAAAGCCGGAGTAAATCATCCCCTATTTGCATACACCTCAGGTTTACATACAGGCGGCTGCTTCCCTCAATATCCAATGGACCTACAAACCCCGAATAATAGCGACGATCATACGATTCATTCTTAAGAATAAAATCGAAAGCCGATTCTTTCGGAAATCCGCATACTGCGGGGCTGGGATGCAACAACGCGAGCAAATCCCCTATCTTGTATCCATCTTTCAGTTTAAACGAGAATTTGGTTTTCAAATGCTCTATATTTCCTGCCTGTGCAGTAAATGGACCACTTTGTATTACATCTCCACACAGTTGATCAAGCTGCTGCTGCATATAATCAACAACAATCTGCTGCTCCTTCCGGTTTTTATCATCCCAATCTTCGGACGATACTTTTTTTGTACCTGCCAGTGCTACTGTTTTGTACACTCCATCTTGCTCCGATACCAGCAATTCGGGAGAAATACCCATCCACGCCCCGGTTTGTGGAGTATTACATAGAAATACAAAGTTGGAATGATATTTCGCACATGCCTCATGGAAAGCCGTGCCTGCTGAAAAACTACGTTTTTTTTCCACATCGAATGTGCGGGAAAGCACCAGTTTTTGCAATTTATTTTCAGACAACGCTGAATAGAAAGCAGTGTAGTCGGAGCTATATTGAGTGAACGAATTTACAGATGTTTGATTATGAATATCAATGTGGGGCGCCCCTCCTTCGAAATGACAATCCGATAAATAGCTGAATATTACCACATCTCCTTTCAGGCAGATATCAGGGTGAATGACAATAAGAGGTGTATCTTCCGATATACGAAAAGGAGCGATAACAAAGCCTGTCTTCCCATTCAGATCGGACAAAGAAGCCAGACATAAAGTAGCCTGTGATGTTTGTAATACCAGATGTATATCTTGTTGCCTTGCCTGCCTGTATACGGCAAAGGATACATTTTTTTCAATCAGGGAATCAAAAATACTATAATCGAAATCTTGATTAAATTCCATTTAAAACATAACGTTGATTAAAATCTAATTTACAAAAGTACACTAAATAGGACATCATACTGCTATATTCAGTTGACTTTTTTACTTCAAAACATGTTGTACAACATATTTACAAGCCTACATTTTTTTTCAGTCAAAGCTACAACCGTTTCACATGCATGAATTTGTAACATTGAGTTTACATTATAGATAGAATCTATCTAATGGATATAATCAATTTCTATAAAACAAAATGTTAAACAGCATTGTTAATCAAGCACTAAATAAGATATTAAATAATAACAACTATGGAACATGATATAGCAATTATCGGAGGTGGCCCGGCAGGATACAATGCTGCTGAAAAGGCTGCCTTGAACGGTTTGAGAACAATACTCTTCGAGAAAAATGCAATCGGGGGTGTTTGTCTGAACGAAGGGTGTATCCCGACCAAGACATTACTCTATTCAGCTAAAACTCTGGACAGTATAAAAGGTGCATCAAAATATGGAATATCTGTAGAAGGTGAACCAACCTTCGACCTGCCTAAAATTATATCCCGAAAAGATAAGGTTGTAAAAAAACTGACTGCTGGGGTAAGTGCTAAACTGAACTTCAACGGGGTTACAGTTGTGCAGGGTGCAGCCAATATTGTGAATGAAGACAATGGTCTGTTTTACATTAAAAGCGGTGATAACACATACTCCGTAAAATATATACTATTGTGTACCGGCTCCGAAACGATTATTCCCCCCATCAAGGGACTGTCCGATGTAGACTACTGGACATCGAAAGAGGCTCTGGAATCGAAAGAATTACCCAAATCCCTGGCCATTATCGGCGGCGGTGTTATCGGCATCGAATTTGCTTCATTCTTTAACAGTATGGGAGTAAAAGTAAATGTAATAGAGATGATGCCCGAAATACTCGGTGCAATGGATAAAGAAACCTCAGCCATGCTGCGCACCGACTATACAAAGAAAGGTGTTACTTTCCGCCTGAATACAAAAGTGGTAGAGATTACGAAGAACGGTGTTGTAGTAGAAAAAGACGGTAAAACAGAAACCATCGAGGCCGACCGTATCCTCGTAAGCGTAGGCCGCAGGCCGATAGTAAAAGACTTCGGACTCGAAAATCTGAACATCGAAATGCTGAAAAACGGCATTAAAGTGAATGAATACATGCAAACCAGCAATCCTCGTGTATATGCCGCAGGTGATGTTACCGGATTCTCATTACTGGCTCACACTGCGATCCGTGAAGGCGAGGTTGCTATTAGCCATATTGTAGGCGAGGATGATAAAATGAGCTACAAAGCCATCCCGGGAGTAGTTTATACTAACCCTGAACTAGCGGGTGTAGGTAAAACAGAAGAAGAACTGAATGCAAACGGCGAATCATTCCGCGTACTGAAACTCCCGATGGCTTACTCGGGCCGTTTCGTCGCCGAAAATGAGGTGGGCAACGGTCTATGTAAGATAATTGTGGCTGACGACGACCGCATCATCGGTTGTCATATGCTCGGTAATCCGGCATCGGAACTCATTGTTATTGCTGGAATAGCAATTGAAAACGGCGATACTGTGGAAGAATTCCGCAAACATGTATACCCTCACCCTACCGTGAGCGAAATTATACACGAAACGTTATTCTCATGAATTATAATTTCAAGATTAAAAAATATCAGATTTCAAAATTAAAAAGAAAAATAAATTCCGAATCTTGAAATCTTGAAATAAAACTAATAATTATGCTTTGTATCAACAATACTCATACCGACGCTTATTTCAATCTGGCAAGCGAAGAATATCTTCTGAAAAATTTCAGTGAAGATATTTTTATGCTATGGCAAAACGAACCGTCGGTCATTGTTGGCAAATATCAGAATGTACTGGCTGAGATAAATCTCGACTTCGTCAAACGTAACCGGATAAAAGTCGTCAGGCGCTTTTCGGGCGGAGGTACAGTGTTTCACGACCTCGGCAACCTCAACCTCACATTCATCGAGAAAAATAATAATGTAAACTTCGACAAGTTCACAAAACAGATTATCGCCCTACTCTCCGAAATCGGTATACATGCCCAATCGGACGAACGCAGGGCGATAAATATTGACGGACTGAAGATATCGGGAAGTGCGCAATGTGTACACAAAGACAGGGTAATGTATCATGCTACCCTGCTTTTTTCGTCTGACCTCAGCAGCCTTGTCTCCACATTGGAGAGCGACCCTAAGCAACTGGAAAACAAGACAGACAACCGTATTTATGTAAAATCGGTAAAAAGCCCTGTTACCAATATTCTGCAACACCTGGATAAGCCTTTGGATATAAAGTTTTTCAAGAAATACATACTCGATTATTTTCTCAATAAGGACAAGGAAAACAAGATGTATAAATTTTCGAAAGAAGATATTTCCGCTGTAGAAACACTATCGGCATTGAAATATACTACCGAAGAGTGGAACTTTCATGGCAACAGGCCAGTAAGCAATAATTATTTATATGTATAAGAATAAACCAAAATATATAATTAACCATGTCAAAATTTGAAATAAAAATGCCCAAACTGGGCGAAAGTATTACAGAAGGGACAATCATTTCGTGGTCGATAAAAGTAGGTGACACCATCAACGAAGATGATGTATTGTTCGAAGTGAATACAGCAAAGGTAAGTGCGGAAATCCCGTCGCCTGTTGCTGGTAAGGTACTTGAAATACTGTTTAAGGAAGGAGATACTGTTGCGGTGGGCACAGTGGTCGCTGTCGTACAACTCGAAGATGAAGAAGGCGAGAGCGAAGAAGCTGCTCCGGCCCCGGCTGCTGAAAAGAAAGAAGAACCTACGACTCCGGCAAGAGCAGAAGAAAAAGCCGCTCCGGCTGCTACACCTGCCGAACCGACAGTAAGTGCACCCGCTACAAAAAACAGTGGCGACAGATGGTATTCGCCTGTTGTTCTAGGCAAAGCCCGCGATGCTAAAATCGATAAAGAAGAACTCGATGCTATTCCCGGCTCCGGATACGAAGGCCGTTTGAGTAAACGCGATATAGAAAAATATATAGACAATAAGAAAAAAGGAATTACTACTGCGGAAACAAAACCAAAACCAGTAGCTGCAGAAAAGCCTGCTGCTGCAACGGCTTCACATTCACAAACCAACGATGCGCCGAAGCCTGCCGTTCCTGTGGCTGTAGCCGATGGCGATACAGTCATTGCAATGGATCCTATACGCAAGATCATTGCTGACCGGATGACTTCATCCAAGAAGATTTCTCCGCATGTAACCAACGTGATCGAAGTAGATGTAACCAAACTGGTGAAATGGCGTGAAGAGAACAAAGATACATTCAAGAAACGCGAAGGTATCAGTCTTACATATATGTCTCCAATCGTAGAGGCGACAGCTAAGGCTTTGAAAGATTTCCCTCGTGTAAATTCATCGGTAGATGGATATAATATTATAGAGAAGAAACGTATCAATGTGGGTGTTGCCGTATCGCTGAACGATGGTAACCTGATTGTACCTGTAGTAAAAGATGCCGACAAACTAAGTATTAGCGGAATAGCCGCATCTGTAAACTCACTTGCTAACAAGGCACGCGCAAACAAACTGATGCCGGACGAGATACAAGGCGGTACATTTACTATCACCAATTTCGGATCATTCAAGAGCTTGTTCGGTACTCCGATCATCAATCAGCCGGAAGTTGCAATTCTGGGTGTAGGTATTATCGAAAAGAAACCTTCTATAGTAGAAACTCCTGAAGGAGATGTAATAGCTATCCGTCACAAGATGTATCTGTCATTGTCGTATGATCACCGTGTGATAGACGGTATGCTGGGAGGTAACTTCTTGCACCGCATAGCAGAGTATCTGGAAAACTGGAATGAATAAACTCAGATATAAGTAGACAAGGTACAAGTAAACGAGCCTCTAACTTGTATCTCGTATCTCGTCTACTTGTCAACTAACAAAAAATAAGAATGAAAAAATACGATATAAAAACCACAGACAAAGAAACGCTCAAAAAATGGTATCACCTGATGACATTGGGGCGTGCTATCGACGAGAAAGCTCCTGCTTATCTCCTGCAATCGCTGGGTTGGTCGTATCATGCACCTTATGCGGGGCATGACGGCATACAACTGGCAATGGGACAAGTATTTAAAAGGGGCGAAGATTTTATGTTTCCCTACTACAGAGATATGCTCACCGTACTATCGGCAGGACTAACCGCCGAAGAGCTTATTCTGAACGGTATATCAAAAGCTACCGACCCTGCCAGTGGCGGACGCCATATGTCGAATCACTTTGCCAAGCCTGAATGGGGAATACAGAATGTATCGTCGGCAACTGCCAATCACGACTCTCAGGCTGTAGGTACTGCCCGCGCTATGGTTTACTATAAGCACAAAGGGGTGGCAATAGCTTCGCACGGAGATTCATCTACATCGGAAGGTTATGTATACGAAGCAATCAATGGAGCATCGAAAGAACGCCTGCCATTTATCCTTGTTGTTCAGGACAATGGTTATGGTATATCCGTTCCTAAAAAAGACCAGACAGCTAACCGTAAGGCCTCTGAAAATTTCAGTGGAATTAAAAACCTGCGCATCATACATTGTAATGGTAAAGATGTATTCGATTCGATGAACGCTATGACCGAAGCCCGCGAATTCGCTATCGAAAATCGCACTCCGGTAATTGTACACGCCAATTGCGTACGTATAGGCTCGCACTCCAACTCGGATAAACATACGCTTTATCGTGACGAAAACGAATTGAAATATGTAAAAGAAGCCGATCCTCTGATGAAGTTTCGCCGTATGCTGTTGCGCTACAAACGCCTCACAGAAGAGGAGTTGAAAGAAATAGAAGCCAATGCAAAGAAAGAATTGAGTGCCGCTAACAAAAAAGCTTTAGCTGCACCCGATCCTGATCCTGCTTCGATATTTGACTTTGTAAACCCTGAACCATATCACCCTCAGAAATATGTTGACGGTACGCATAAGGAAGAAGGAGAAAAGAAAAATCTCGTTACTGCATTGAACGAAACATTAAAAGCTGAATTCCGGCACAATCCGGATACTTTCCTTTGGGGACAGGACGTAGCCAATAAGGACAAAGGAGGTGTGTTTAACGTATCGAAAGGTATGCAGCAGGAATTTGGCGAAGAACGTGTTTTTAATGCACCTATTGCCGAAGACTACATCGTGGCCACAGCCAATGGTATGAGCCGATTTGACAAAAAAATCCGTATCGTAGTCGAAGGTGCCGAGTTTGCCGATTACTTCTGGCCAGCCATGGAACAATATGTGGAATGCACGCACGACTACTGGCGCAGCAATGGTAAATTTTCACCGAATATTACCTTAAGGTTGGCTTCGGGCGGATTTATCGGTGGCGGTATGTATCACTCGCAAAATCTGGAAGGAACATTAACAACGCTTCCGGGTGCACGCATTGTTTACCCGTCATTTGCAGATGATGCTGCGGGATTGCTACGTACTAGTATGCGTTCCGAAGGATTTACCGTATTCCTTGAACCGAAAGCATTATACAACTCAGTAGAAGCCTCAACCGTCATCCCTGACGACTTTGAAGTACCTTTCGGAAAGGCACGTATCCGCCGTCCGGGTAAAGATTTGAGCCTTATCACATACGGCAACACAACCCTATTCAGCCTCAATGCAGCGGAACGTCTAGCCAAAGAAGGCGGTTGGGATGTGGAAGTAATCGATATCCGCTCGCTTGTACCTCTCGACAAAGACGCAATTTTCGAATCGGTGAAGAAAACCAGCAAAGTACTTGTTGTACATGAAGATAAAGTATTCTCCGGATTTGGTGCAGAAATAGCAGCCATGATAGGAACTGAAATGTTCCGCTATCTGGATGCTCCTGTGCAGCGTGTAGGCTCTACATTTACTCCGGTAGGTTTCAATCCTATATTGGAAAAGGCTGTATTGCCGGGAGAAGATCGGATATATGAGGCAGCTAAGAAGTTATTAGAATATTAGCAGCCCCCTAAATCCCCCACGGGGGACTTTTGTAAACCCAGAAATAAAAATATTGATACACCCTTTGACTCTCAGAGTCCCTCCCCCTCGAGGGAGGTCAGGGGGACTATAACTTAACAGATATGAAAAAAATAGGATTGTTTTACGGAACAAGCACAACCAAAACCGCGGCAATAGCAAAAAAAGTAAAGGCTGCATTCGGTGAGGACAAGATTGATCTCATTCCCGTAGAAGATGCATGGACTAAAGATTTTGAAAGCTATACCAACATTATCATCGGTGTTTCCACTTGGTTCGATGGAGAACTGCCTACTTATTGGGACGAAGTAAAACCTGAACTGGAAACATTGAAGATGAAAGGGAAAAAGATTGCTATCTTCGGACTGGGCGATCAGGTGAAGTATCCCGAAAACTTCGTGGACGGGATAGGTATCCTTGCTGAAACATTCGAGGCTATCGGAGCTACTCTTGTTGGGCTTACTTCTACAGAGGGCTATACATTCGAACACTCACGTGCCATACGAGATGGAAAGTTTACAGGACTGGCTATCGATTTCGAAAACCAGCATAGCAAGACAGACAAAAGAGTTAAAGAATGGGTGGAGCAATTAAAGAAGGAATTTGATTGATTTGCCCACAGAGGTATATAGGACCGGGATCTTTCAACTGAAAGGTCCCGTTTCTGTTTATCTGAAATAGTTGTTGATATTCTATTGATATTATAAATCGAGTTACAAATTTACTTTTTTTGAAAAAGTTTATCTATACAATTAGAGCCCACAGCCTTTAACTATTGATTTGTAGATCTTTGAAATATTGATCGGCCCCTCCAACCTCCCCAAGGGAAGGCTACAAAGAGGGTAAAAGTAATAGGTAGAAAAAGTGTTACCTTTGTTACCTTTTAGTAAGAAGTAAGTATTGAGTAATAAGTTGAACGGGTTTTAATTGTTAAACTGATAAGTGTTGACTGATGACTGAGAATGTTGTTACTTTTGTTACTTTTTTCAGTTACAAATTATAAACTGATGACTGTTAACTGACGAGATGCTTCGCTCTTCTTAGCATGACAGGATATAAGAATTCTCAAAGAGCTATCAGCTAAAAGCTGAAATATGTGTAACCTTTGTTACCTTTTTGAAATAGTTGCGAATTATTGCGTCCTCTGGACTGTTACGAGAAAGACATTGTTAACTGTTCACTGAAAAACTCACTTATACGACAGCCAAAGCTATCAGCTAAAAGCTGAATATATGTCAGATATGTCAAGTTTTAACAATATATAGTTAATTAATGTATAAAACAGTTGGCAATTATAGTTGTCAATTCCAAGTTTGGCCTAGTCTGTGCAAGTCCTAATAGCATGCTTCAGCATTTTCCTTACCACAATATGATGAAAAGGGCAAATAGCATAGAAATAAGCATATCCAAGCCAGTTATGAAACTCGACCAATGTAATAACACTTATAGTCTGTTTGTTTCCCTCATATTCTATACAGACAGACAAATGCGCTGACAAATGCTTGTCGCTGAGGCAGAGCACCGTTTCATTTTCTGATTTGTCAGGAACAGACATAAGCCCATAATTACCACCCTGACGTATACAACGTTCAATTTCTTCTGTATTCCGGTTTTCATCTCCTTTGAGTCCGAATGGCTTAACCAACGTGTTGCGAATGCGGAAAAGATTTTCGAGCCACTTAGGATTTATAGTCCAGAAGGCAACCTGAATATCGTCGGCAGTGATCATAGGAGTATTCTCTATGATGCATTCGAAAATGTCTTTGTAGTTGACCGGAAGATATTTGTTTACTAATGCCTTTTGAGGAATATTCTTTTTTTGTGTTACGATCATTTTGTTCTTTACTATTTCACGATAAAGTTAAAGATTTTAATTTTCAAATTAGTTCTTAATCATAATTTATGTTGTATTTTTAAACTATAATAGCGTATTTAATATTGTATGAAAGAAATAGAAACAAAAAGAGTGACATTCGATGAAATTGATCAATTACAAAAAATCAGCAGGCAAACTTTCTATGAAACATTTTCGGAAGTGAATACTGAAGACAACATGTCTAAATACCTGGCAGAGAAATTCTCAGTTGAAACCCTGTCTATTGAGCTAAACAATAAAGATTCAGAGTTTTATTTTGCTATATCCGGAGGAGAGGTAATTGGTTACCTGAAACTTAATTCAGGGCAATCGCAGACAGAACTCAATGATATTAAATCACTTGAAATAGAGCGAATTTATGTATTGAAAGAATTTCACGGAAAAAGTGTGGGACAATTGCTCTATCGGAAAGCTATACAAAGAGCACAGGAGACAGGTGTCGATTCCGTATGGCTAGGTGTATGGGAAGAGAATCCGAGAGCGATAAGTTTTTATAAGAAGAATGGTTTTGTCGAGTTTGATAAACATATTTTCAGACTAGGTGATGACGAACAGACAGATATTATGATGAAATTGCAATTAAAAGATATACAATAAAACAGTAAATTCTATGAGTAACAATGCTGAAGTAATCCGCTGCGGGTGGGTTGGAAATGATCCTTTATATATAAAGTACCACGACGACGAATGGGGTACAGAAGTGACTGATGACAAAACAATGTTTGAATTCCTTGTTCTCGAAAGTGCTCAAGCCGGGCTAAGCTGGATAACCATCCTCAGAAAACGGGAGGGTTACAAAAAGGCCTTTGCCGGATTCGATGCAGAAAAGGTTGCGAAGTTTACAGACAAAGATGTGGAACGACTGATAAAGGATGAGGGTATTGTCCGTAACAAGCTGAAAGTAAAAGCTACAATATCCAATGCCCAACTTTTCCTTGATGTACAAAAAGAATTCGGTAGTTTCTGTAACTATATGAAATCATTCCTACCTGAAGGTAAACCAATTATCAATCATTGGAAAACATTAGCTGAAGTACCTGCGTCAACGCCACTGTCCGATGCCATCAGTAAGGATATGAAAAAACGGGGATTTAAGTTTTTCGGCACTACAATTTGTTATGCACATCTGCAAGCCGTAGGCTACATCAACGACCACTTGACAAACTGTATATGCAGGACAGGCAAGAAATAAATTATAGAAGGTGATAGAAAGTAAAATACATCATGGCAAAATTGAAGCCAGCATGTGAAAAGACAGCCCCGAAAATAGAATCGCACATCAGCTTACAACGAAAAAAGATCTGACTGACGAAAAACATACTTACAATCCATAGTAATGCCGGGACTGGCAGAAAGCTCCAGTTTCCGGCAATATAAATAATACCGAAATGCGCGAGGTGAGTAAAGGCAAAAGCCAGACTATCGAATACAGAAGCCTTGATTTCTCCAAATTTACTCACAAAACTCCCGTGAATAACTCCCCTGTAAAGAAATTCCTCGCCGATAGGGCTGAATATCATACTTGGGATGGCAGCTATAATGAAGTAAATCAATTTGTCGGAGGGCGGAATATCGGCAGGCATTGCTCCTGCCTTTGAAATATATACGAATGCATTTCCATCCGTTTTTTCGAATATAAGGAGAAATACACCAAATACAATGGCACAGGAAAGTACTCCTAAAACAAATGAATACAGCAAACGCAGATAATGGTTCGGACGCTTCATCCCCATATCTTTTCGCCCCTGCTTTGTAAGGAATATAAATGGTGTAAACCACATCAGCATAAAAATAATAAAGGCAGTGCTATATCCTCCTGATACATTCGCCTGAAGCACTAATATAAAACGGGGAATACCAAATAGTAAAATCAGGAAAAGACCAAATTTCCAATTATACCTGAAAAAGCGTAGCCATAGTTTACGTAATGATTCCATTTTTTAAAAGTATTATATTAATTCATATGTGCTTACCTGAATCGGAATGTGCAAGTTATGCAAGACCTTCTCGAGCAGGATACCTTCGCGCGAATCGTATTCATAGCCGAATGTAGCCCGTATACCCTGATAACAAAACTGAGTAGCCCTATCCAAAGCCATCGGCAGACTATCGCCCTGCATCATCGCTCCGGTGATAACGCTGGTGAATGTATCACCCACACCGGGATAATGCGCCGGCAAATATGGACAAGTCACTTTCCAGAAACGGCCGCCATTGCGGTTATAAGCATATACGGATGTCTGATGCGGGTCATCTGCCACAGGTACACTGGTAATGATAACTATGGAAGGGCCTTTATCGGAGAGAGCCAATAAGTATTGCTTCAATTTCTCGTCGGTATATTCTTTTTCGTAAGGTATATCCAGCAGATAAAAGAGTTCGGTCAGATTAGGTGTTACTATATCGGCCACGGTTATCAATCTCCTCATCTCCTCTACAATAGTGAGATCGAAACCTGCATATAACCTTCCATTGTCTCCCAGCACAGGATCGACAACAACTAGGTTATTCTCTTTGCGAAACTCCTGAATAAAATCTTTGACTATCTGCACCTGTTCGGGAGACCCCAGATATCCGGAATAGAATGTATCAAATCCTACATTCAGCGTCTTCCATTCGGCTATAATCTTACGCATCTCGTCTGTCAGATCGAGAAATGAAAAATGAGGATACTGTGTATGGCTGGAAAGAATTGCTGTAGGCAAGGGACTGACATGAAATCCCATAGATGTAAGTATAGGGATGACTACAGTGAGTGATACCCTCCCTATGCCCGAAAGGTCATGTATGGCGACTATTTCTTTTGTTTTACTGAAATACATAAATCATATGATTAACTCTGTTAGTAACATGATAAGGAAAGTACAAATATAACTCATTGAGTCGGGGAATTACTTCTTTATTTGTAAAAAGAATCATACCTTTGTTACAAACACATACAAGAAAACTTACAAGAATGAGAGTTACTAATATCCTTTTTTTAATGGCTGTTTTTATAACAAGCACCTTTTCATCATGTTCATTCTCCGACCCTGAAATAGCCTCCAGGCTAAAAAACAGAAAACAAACAATAGACAGTAATATAGCGAATGGCACATGCGCTTCTCACTCGGTGGCTGTACTGAATCAGAATCAGGATATAAATTGCTATTACCAGTTGTATCAAGATAAGTCTAAAAGCCTGATGAAAGTATCGGAAACCTATACGCGGAATAATACAAGCAGCGATACTACGTTTGTCTATTATTTTGATGAGAATGAATATACTTTTGCCTTTCAGGTAAAGGTTGCTATGGGTAGTGACAGTCTATTCAGTTCGGTTACAGCATTCTACAATAAGAATATGGAAATGGTAATGAAAGAATATGCCACTATCGACAATTGTGATATCTCTGTGGAAGGTAAAGATTCGATATTAATCGATCTTACCGCATATAGTATTCCCCCCGATGTAATTACTTTTGCCCAACAAAAAAAGATTATATTGCAAAATGACTGATTAATCTACGAAGTTTGATACAAAACAAAACCATGCGAACTTCACAGCTCACATGGCTTCACACTTCACAAACTACACAAAACTTGCGGTTCTTCCTTAACTATTAAAAAAAATCTAAACTAGTGCTATTAAATAATTTATAAAACTATTTTTATATTGGGCATTTAGACTCCATCAAAAAGATATACTCGTATAAATCAGTATATTTGTTCTATATAAAATGGACTCTATATTCAGACCGTTATTTCAACCTGTTATAAACATCGTTCATTTTACATAGGTAAAAGTAGTATAACCCGATGGGAAAAGTAGTTCTATTTGTGAGTATTTTAAGATTCGGTTGTTTCTTATTTAACAGATGAAACCATTATTCATTTCGAATCTTGGAATATTAAAAATTTGAAAGTGTTAATTTATCGTTTTTAGATAAACAAATCAAAATAAGTTTTGATAATCGGAAAAATAGAAAGATTTCAATTAGTACAATGTTAACGAATCCACGAGTATCGGTAATCAACATAACATACTAATAAACAACAAAATAATTTCGAAAATCAAATTATTCTCTCTAAAGTGAGAAAAAACAGAAGAAAAACAAGATAATTTCAGTTTCTTTTTAAGAGGATTTTCATAGTAAATCTAAGTAGGTATTTGTGTTTTTATCTTAAGTTAAAATACTCATAACCTGTGAATAAGAGTTATATTTATACACTTGTCAAAATCCTACACTATCATAGCGTTCTTTCTGTTCTTCACTCCCTCAACATATCCGGCAAAGAAAAACGGAATATTGTCTTCAGGGCCATTCTCGAAACGACCTTTCACTTTCTCATATGCAAGCAATGACATCTCAAATTCGGGCTGTCCGGTAACTAATACAGGCTGATCCAGTTTATCGTACCAATAATACTGGCCCCCGAAATTCTGACGGGCAACTTCAAATATATAAGCACCTATCTTTATTATCATTATTCGCTTCGTCTCATCATTACCCTGTTTATAAAACGGAGTATTCTCTTCCATTATCTCATCGAGTAACTGAAGGCTATCCACACTAAAATCGAGTTGAGCAACATTCTTAAATTGACCCACCAGAGCATTTGCATTTGCCTGCATATCCTCAGCAAACTGTCTGCGATCTTCATCTGTCACTTCTATCACTTGTTTTTTCTTTCTGAAGAAATCAAATAGTCCCATACTTATGTGTTGATTTGAAATTTAGAGATGCAAGTTACAAATTTTCGTTTAGTAATCAGGTGCACCCTTTCAATATTATACAAGTGAGTTAATCAATGTCCGCTGCTTTTTAAAGAACTGTACACGCTGCATTTCGCCACTCTCCGAAATAAGAGTTGACAACCTCTTAACCGACTGAACCCAGTTTTTGACCTTCTCGAAAGTCTTTATATCCAGTGATACTACAGCGCTAAGGGTAAAAAGTTTTATATGACTGAGATTAATATCCTCGGTATGTAGATAGCTGTATGTAGACTCAAAATTGATACCGGACAAATAAAACTGGATTTTATTCCCGGTTTCATACCTTCCTTTTGTTGCCAATGATTCCAGATCATTCACAAAACAATGTAAATCTTCTTTTATAGCCAACACATCTTCATGCGTAATAAAACGAATGTTAGCAAAATATTTAATTTCATTCACCAGATAGTGAAATATAAGATTATCCCACACATAATAAGTATGTGATATACACATAGATTCCTCCAGATAACGTTTTTGTATATCCTCCTGACGCTGCGATATTTTTATATCATCCAACGACTTCACATCTCCTACCCCATCCCACTGATACAGCCACTTAAACATATAAAACTTAGACAAAGACTTATATCTCAAGAAAAGTGCCTGAGGAAATGCATTGGCTGCCGAGCCTACTTCTGTATAAGGGTGGTTACGCGATGCATTTAAGACTCCTAAGAATTCCTCCATCTGCCCATAATCCTCTTCTGCCGGATTAACAAAATCAGTCAGCTTCAGTTGAAATGACCGGCTCTTTGGTGTATTCTCATTTACCACAATATCTAAGGATATACCTAAAACTTTGGATATCATAGCAGATTCTTCCATCGTAAATGGCACTTCTCCCCGCAAACGGCGATACACGGCTTCCTTGCCGATAAGCAAAATATCCATTAACAATTTTGCTATATTAGTACCCTGTGGAACCTTATTCTTAATTGCCTCGAGTAAATTGTCGTGTATTGTATTTTTTTTCATGATCTGGTGCAATTCCGTTTGTTGTCTTAAGATCTAAACATTTAAGTCCAGATTCGATTTAGTGTTAATCATGTATTTAAAAGTTTATGAATATAGCAACTGTTAACCACAGTGCAAAAAATAACTAATAAAATGTTCTTTTACCGAACCAATTTTAGAATAAAGTAACACTTTTATTCACTAAAGCATAACTGATATACTAGGATTTACCACTCAGTAAAAGGAACAAATGTTACAGGTTGCATACTCATTCGTAGCAACACCCCGTAATTCCAAAACTTGACAAAATTGACACTTTTTACACTTTTATTTCATCTGTCATTTTTTCAGTTTCTTATATCGCCTATCCTCTTCAAAGAAAGATGTATTTCTTTCAATGTATAGATAAAATAAAGCAACCATATTCTCTAATTCTTCATTTTTAATTGTTAAATCTTAATTATTTCCCCTATCTTTGTTTTTAACAAAACTATAACCCAAAAGGCGATGAAAAAATTCCTGTACTTCATATTTATTTGCAGTTTATGTGTGGGCTTTGCTGCTTGCGGTGGGGATGATGATAACCCAGAAAATTTTGTTTGGGGCGGGGATTGGAACGACCCCAATGACTCGCATTATGAAAAATATCAGGGAAAATATAATCCGATAGAGGGGGATTGGAAAAATATTGATGATGCATCAGATATCTTAAGATTTTCAAGTGATAGGATGATGTACAGCCTGACACTTAAACCAAATGGCAACTACGAAACTGCAATGCACTTAGGAAAATATGAGATAAATAATAAAGCATTTAGATATGGACCGGAAGGCTTCATGACTCAACTATATAAAATTGAAAATAACGTATTATCAATTAAATTAGTATTCAAAGAAGGGGATGAGCAAAAATGGAGAGGATATACAAGATTTAATAAATAAATTGTAAAAATAGAATAAAGGTAAAGGAGTATTTTTATACTCCTTTTTTCTTTTTTAATATATTACCCTTATAAGTTTCAATTTGCATTGTTTCTTCTCTAAAGGGTCATATCCATCTACTTCAGCGACATTATATAGGTCTCCGTTAAGCTTTACTAAGCATTTATCTATATTGGCATATTCAGATGGGGTAAGATGACAATTAGCTACAGTATAATTATTTTCATTATTTGTCATCAGAAGGAAATAGTTATGTGCAATAGATTCCGGTTCATCTTTATAGTTCAATATTAGTTTCTTCTCACCATCATACTTTTCCGATACAGTGGCCAGTGCTACACTGCCTTTACTTTCCAACGTATCGGTGACAAATGAACCTGATTGAAACCAAAAACGTTGAGCGAGGTTAGTATAATTCTTGTTTGCCATCTCATAATAATTATATCCCCTTTCCCATACTTCTTTGTTTGTGATAACGGGTAATAATAATATTGTTTTACTTTCTTCATTTTTTATTTCCTTAAACCAGTTATATGAAAAATTAGATATTTGATTTATTATTGTAGTTTCATAACTGCCGGTAGAATGTCTTCCACCACCGTTATCTCCTGCTGTAAGCACTTTTTCATCTGTAAGATAACCGAATTCATTTACTACATATTCCGTAATAGAATCATAATAACCTTCCTCACTGGTTTCTACCGTAAATCCGAGTTCGTAGGTATTGGGCAGTTTTAACGATTCATTTGCTCCTTGCCTAACATTAGCCCGCTTGTCTAGGTCTATTACATTTAGGGTATTTCGGACTATCTCATTTGGCTTCACGTTCAATTCAAAATTATTGTCTCCAGCATTTATCATTTTCAAGTTAAATGCTTTACAAAAGTTATCTACCCAGTCATTCACTTTTACATCAGCAGGCAGGTATTTCATCAGGTCTATTTCGTTTTCAGAAATAGTTGAATTGGCATTCCAATCCATTATTGACTTGCCCGGATCACTTGCACCTGATTCATCTATGGTAAGCCATTGCCAACTTTCCTGAAACGGAGTTACAGAAAGTGAAAAATCAATGTAATGGTTAGGCCATATAAAGACTGGTCGGCCATCGTAGCTACTTTTGTACGCATGTGATAAATCTACAATAGAGAGACTATCCCCTTCTTCAAGCCATATTATTTGTGATATCTTTCCTGTTGCCTTATCTGTAGTAAGATCAGAACTTGAAGGAAAATATTCCATTTTAGGATATGGTATATTATCTATATCTACCTTAAATCTTGAGACAGTTCCATTTGCATTTCTATATCCTGGGCTTTTAGCTGCTGAATAAAAACGATTTCTAGTTTCTTTTTCCCAGGATTCTCCCCCACTAATAGCCATTGAATTGGCGCGAATTCCATTAAGATTATAAGGATTATAATAATCGGCCATAGCATCTTTATCATATTTCCCCCACGAAAAACCACAGATAAATTTAGGATTTTGTTTTGGGTCGATAAAGTTTACGTTCTCTCCTTGAGGAAAAATAAAATCAGTAGAATTGCCTTTACCTCGTTCTTGCTCTATATTATCCTTATAAAATACATTATCAAATTTATCATATTTATAATCATCATCAGACATATAATTTCGTACAAGTTTTAATTCATATTTTCCATCAAATAAAGAACCACTATTTATACCTAACCAACTGTTAGTATCTCTGAAATATCCATTTCCCATAGTTAGTGTAGCATCAAATTCTACTTTATATAAGCCATTGCGTGGAATCTTGAATTTTACATTTGTTCTTTTAGAATTGCTATTTTCGGGTTTTATAACGTTTATATTACCTTCTTCGTCCATATATTCTAATATAGAGATATTGTAACAACCAAAAAGATTTACTTTTGCTGTGAATAGACTTTCATTTAATGGAAACTCACCATGAATGTCCCAATCTAGGTCACTTGCACTTGAAATATAATTGTTCCACTGCCCCTTTATACTCATTGGAGACACACTCCAAGGCATCTTATAATCTTCCTTATTTTTATAGCTTACATATAAATTCTTTAGTCGTTCATCATTCATAGCTGTTCCTGTCAGCTTGTAGTTTGCATTGGCGAATATACGTTTTAGCATTTGCAGACAGTTGACAGATGGCGGAATATCATCTTTGGTTAGTTTTACATTTTTATCAAACTGAAGCCTGTCTGGAGACTTATCAATATTTTCATCTCTGGGAAATAAGCCATATAACACAAGAGGAAATATGCAAGGCGCTCCCTCCTTAAATAGATTTTCATCATACTGCCCTGTATTATAATTGGTGATATCCTCTGTTCCTTTAAATGGTATCAGCCACTTCCCCGCCTGATTCATCTTCATCTCCCCGAAAATATCCTTCACCGTCTTCGCTGCCGGAATACCCAGATTACCCTTATAATAATCCTTTCCTATCTCACTGACCTTAAACTTTCCGTCGAAAATCTTTATCCCATTCACCAGCAACTGTGCATTGTACAATTGCGAGAATTTGCCTTTCACCTCCTCTGTGTTCGTATAACCGAAGATGGCGTTGTTGGTTGCTGTGGCGGGTAGGCTGATGTCGTATGAGCGTTGTGCGTCTTTTGTGCTCAGTTCCGCCGGATTCAGTAATTGACGCTTGAGATAAACCGAGAAATTCTCCGGATCTTCTATCTCACATAATTGATTGTTGATGTAAAGTTCTAAACTTGCCATAATGTTTTATTTAATGTGCTAATAAATTAATGAGCCAATGTGCCAATTCTTTAATATGTCGACTATTTAATATGCCAATGGAATAATTTGAAAATCATCTTATTTGTGAATTCTATTGGCACATCGGCACATTATCACATTGGCACATTAAAACTATTTCCCCCTTATCACCGAATAACTCAATTCCCCACCCTTCTCCCATAGCTTATTCAGGCATACATAACGCTGAGCATCGATAGAATGGTTATACTTGTCTATAGGTGTATTCGTCACATTGCCGAATTCGTCTGTTTTCCAGCAATAGTTGCGGTATTCGTTAATGATATTCGCACTTCGGGCAGATACATGCTTCCTGTACCTGTTCAGGACGGAAATACCCGAATTGATACTGTCTTTCCCCTTTTGTGCTGCTTCCACTTTCCAGCCTTTCGCACTTATCTCCTTGATGCTTTTAGGCTCGGCACTATCGGCAATAACGGGTGTATCGCGGGGGATACCCGATACGCGCATAGATTCGGCAATCATCAGGTTATCGTAGCCTTTGGCATACAATAGTTCATCTATCCAGAGCTCTCCGTTCGCAAGGCGTATATCCACTATCGCCGTAGGATCATTGGTGAAACCGAAATCAATACCCAGCCAACGCTTTTTATACACTTCGGGCATAGCCTGCACAATGTCCCAGTTGCGGACAATCACGCCCTGTCTCGTACCCGTCAACCCTTCACCGTAGACCTGCCACCAGTCTTCGTCGCCGCGGTTCGATTCTATTTCCCTGACCTGAGCACCCGACAGGAACTCGTTGTCGCGGTAAGTAGAATGTATCAGCTTGGCTTCGGGCATGACCAACACTTTTTCATCGAGCCAGAACTCGAAACAAGGATTGCAGTCGAGAATTATATATTCAGTCGTACGAATTGCCAGTTGGCGGTATACCTCATAGTCAATATTGATACACTCGTTGATGTAAAGGATATTGCGAGAAGGACCATGTACCTTTCCGGGATTATCAGCAGAAAAAAATTCGATTATCGAATTATTCACACGGTAAATTTTATCAGTAGCATTCCAGTTTTTCTGTTCCCACATACCTTCCCGCTGAAGCATATCCATAAAATCACGGATACATCCTCTTTTCAGATGAGGCATAGATTCGGAAACCACCGAGATAACCCTCGGCACTTCGGAATGCGAAGCTATCGCATGTAGCAATTGCAGGATACTGTAAGTCTTCGACGAGCGGGTAGAGCCTTTGTTTACGATATAGCGGTTCCTTTCATTTATTCCCTGAAGGTTACGCTTAAATACGGAAGTCGTTTTCATACGGGTAATTTTATTTTTAATGAATGTATGGAAACTCGCATGGCAAAATTATCATGTACTTTGGTGAATTGTGATTCATGCTCGTTTTCATATAAGCAAAATTGGTTTTTACTTATAGATAAAGTTTTTGGAATTTAATAACGGTATATGACAAAATAGTTCCATTTATCGCTATTCACTGTACTAAAAAATATGGAATGGCATAAAATTCAATAAATTATCTATAAAATTCAATTAGCTTTATTTGAATTATTGAAAATTGTTCTTAACTTTAGCGTTAGAAGAAATGCGCATGTCCAGAATGCCGATTAACCGGTAGTGGATAAATTCTTAAATTTGTATTAAAAGGCCCTGTGACGGATTGTTGTCCGGAATATTACTCACTACTCTATTTCAATATAGAGCTTTTTCGATTTCTTTTTTAACCATTTAAAAATTATAGCTATGACGGATAATGCTATTGGAGCAAACGCCGGCAACATCTGGCGTCTCCTGTCCACAAAAGGTAGTCTTTCTGTAAGACAAATCGGAGATTATACTCATTACAAAGATTCGTTGATACTCCTTGCTATCGGATGGCTATCCAGGGAAAACAAGGTTCACATCAGTGACAGAAACGGATCTATATATATTGAACTTAGTGCTGTATATCCTGAAAATTATTATTAATAGTACGTTGTACCCTGTCGATAAATAACAAAAGAGGAGTGCTTTTACAAAAGCACTCCTCTTTCCTCTTTATCATAGAGGCATATATTCATTACTTTTTCGCCGCCCTTGCCCTGATATTCGGATTCACAAGGATATAACAGGCCTTTACATTTAAGGTCACCAAATTGTAAGTTGTACCGCAGGTAGTATCCGAGGTCATTCGCCTATAATAATACGTCCCCGATCTTATCTGAACAGTAGGCACATAAGAAGAACTCGTCGCCCCCGCGATATTAGACCACGATGTACCGTTGGTACTTGACTGCCATTGGTAAGTATAAAAACCATCCCCACCTGTCACATCTGCCGTTAAGGTTGTTTGCTCACGTACACATACCTCTACCGTCTGGTTTTCTGTATTCGGAGTCGGCACCAAAGGAGGCGTTACTGTAACATATACACTATCAAGTTTTGCTGTACCACAAAACTCCGGTGTAACCGATACTTTGTACCAGCCCGTCATAGTAGTCTGTACATTACTTATAGTCGGATTTTGTACATCGGATGTAAACCCGGCGGGTCCTGTCCAAAAATAATCAGTATTTCCCAGAGTTATACATTTGAGTTGTATTGTACCACCAGTACAAACAGGGTTAGTACTCGCATATACTATTTTTGCCGTTTCAAGATTAGATATAGTTATCTCCTGCTTAAATGCATTTCCACACTGGTCGCTGATACGAACAGTATAAGTTTCATCTGCAAGTCCATAGGTGAAATGAGCAATACCGCTGGTCGTAATATCTGTGACACCCGGTATTTTCACTGTATTATCTGCATTCCACAACTGATATGTATATGGTGCAACTCCGTTCATAGCTTTTACCGAAATATTACCGGTTGTACCTCCTACACAGACATATGCTGAAGTGGCATTAGGATCGAGGTCTAAAGGAGGAGCTGTATATACAATTGTAGTACTGCCAATGACACAAGCCGTAGAACTATTGTCTGTCAATATACCTAACACATACGTTCCCGGTCCGGAGAAAGTAAAAGATCCTCCCGGGGCAATTACAGTCTTATCATATCCGGTAGGACCACTGGTCAAGCGGTAATACGTAGTGGTTGGATTGCCTTTATATGTTATACTACCGGTCGGAGTTATCTTCATTCCGGAACAAGTCAATTGCTCATTATAACCAAGATCTTTGTAGCTATATATACCCGGGTTATTGAGGGTCGCAATAACAGGATTTCCACAACCGTGATTAGCTGTAAGGGTATAAACACCCGGAGGTAAATTAGTTGTACCCATATAATAAGAGGAAGAAGTTGATGTTGTTGTTACCGTTTGGGAAACATATCCTGCAGGTCCCGTTACAGTCAAAGTTGTTCCTATCGGCCAACTCGCATTTGCCGATATATATAGGCCGCCTCTATCAACGGAACATTTATCGTCATACGAGCTAGATGTGGTCAAGGTATAGGTTGTCGGTAATGTGGATGCTACATTACGGGTTGTAGTATAAGTGAAACCATCGGCATATACTGCGGTGAATGTATACGTCTTGCCATATTCCAAAGGACAGGAATAAGTAGTTGTAGTATTGGTCAGAGTCTGCGTACACACTACTGCATTATTAGGGTCGGTAATAGTCACCTCGACTGGTATACATTTATGGGTTCCGCTTGGCAAATAATAAGCCAACTGATAATTGTCGCAATTAAGCCTATTGGTGGTAAATGTAATATTTCGGGTTAAAGCAGAAATGGAACTAGTAACTACGGTACCATTCTGGTCTGTACATGTTACAGTATACTGAGTATCGTATTCCAAAGTCATTATGTCATTAGAGTTGACATTATATAACCAGTTGGGATTACTATAAACTACGTCTCCCCCTGTTGTTTTTTTCACTACAAAATTTAATGGATAACAAAACAAGCCATCATAATCAGTCCATGCTCTCACGGTATATGTATAATTATCGCAATTGCGATCACGCATAGTAGAAGTAAAATAGGTTGGTTTTTTTATATTAGTAGTAAAACTCTTGATAACGTCATCACAACCTTTCAAACGTATATAAATTGCAAGACTGTTTGATGCATAAAAATTAGCTATAGTATTAGGAGATATATTTAATAATGTTCCTCCGGCATTGGTACTGTTCCAGTTCGTCCAGGAAGTTGGTGTCTGTCCGGCAGGAGCAGCACCTATTTCATACATCGCATCGTTGTAATATCTTTTATAGTCCGGGTTGGTAGAAACTTCAGTTGAAGATGCAGTCCATTTTACATAACCACATGAACCTTGAGTATTATCTAGATCCGGACGAAAAGAAGTCTGAGTTTGGTTGGTAAAAGCAGGAAATCCGGAAATAGCTCCCAGCGTAAAATCCCTAACCGATGTATAACATCCGTCACTTACCTGTACGGTATAATCCCCTGCTGGATAGTTTTGATTAGGAAAAGTGTAAACATTTCCACTCTTTGTCGGGGTAACGACCAAAGGCGTTGTTACACCTGCCGGCGCAGAGGTAACAGTAAATGTAAAAGTCCCGCTACCATTAGTAACATTCAGGGCTATAATACCGGTATTACATTCCTGATATGATTTTCGGGAAACATCAGAGTTCAGTGATACTTCCGGCACCTTATAAGTACCTCCGACAACCAGATTGGAAATACTCTTAACGGTACTGTATTCGCTGTCTACTGTACAGAAAGCCCGTACTGTCAATTCATATGTGCCAGGAGGTATATTCCTTAATACATTGTCACTTTGGGGATTGATAGAGAATCCCCCTTCGGAACTTAGTCCGTATTGTACATTAAATATATTGGTAAGATCTCCTCCTAATGTCACCGTAATTTCTCCATTGGACAGACATGTGGAATTCTTGATCTGGGTGCTTACTGTGAAATTAGTATTGCAAGTCTGTGCTCCGGTTTGCAGAGATAAGAGTAAACTTATACACAAACAGGAGAATATATAAATAGTTTGTTTCGTCATAATGTGTCTTTATAAGGTTCGTCTCTAACTAAAATAATAGTGAATGTACCCTCCAGTGTGAAATTATACCGACTATTACCATATATTTCAGGGAAAATAAATGTGGCAGTATTACCTTCTATAGTCAAAGTGTACTGGGGAGACAAAGAATATGACATCGAGAATATATCTTCTTCGGGCTTCCCATTCACATCTCCGTCAGATTCTTTGGCTGGCAATAGCAATCTGCCCTCATCTATTACATTATATTCTTTAAGATTGTTCCATAAAGTGCAAGCAGTCAATTGTCCCGATTGTATATATGCCGACAAAAATACAGGCTGAACAGGGTATGATAATCCATTCATATCCCTCAGGGAAACAGTATCATTAAAAGCACGGGTAAACACCTCTGCTTTTGTTTCATGGTTGCGAACACTTATTGCGGCACTACGGAAAGAATAGCTTCCGTTTGTTTCCTGCTTAGCATTCTTAGCCACAGTGGTTTGTGTATATGCAGAAATTGTACACAAACAAAATATTGCGATATAAAATATTCTCATAATTACTAATCTTTATTATTACAAACAGTTGTCATTTAACTTTAAAAACAATGTTCATAAACGTTTTTTCGGAATAAGTAAATTGTGTGAACAATTTATATTTCAAAACTCCGACATTGCTCAATGTAACATTTTGAAAAACCGTATTATCATAATAGGTAATGAAGTATTCCAAAGCATCGCTCGTCAATACAGGCAAAGTAGTTGCTCCTACGCCTTTGACAGAGGATGTCGACTTTGTCAGTCCAAACTGCTCTATATAAAGTTCATGCAAATTAACAGTGAATTCCTGTGTTCCTGAGTTATAAGAGGGATCTGCCGTATCTGTAGGCAGGACAATCGAAGGCATATAAAAAAACTTAGGTGTCACGGATGATACTTCCGGAAAGAGTTTTACCCATTTATTTCCGTCATTATAATAATGGCCGGGGGTCACATCGCCAGCTGTAGCAGTATTATAAACAGTCATACCAGCCACATGAGCAGATAATGGGCTAGCCAATGCTGTTGAGGACAGCGATACACGAGGCAATAAAAGTCCCTTACTGGATGTTCCTGTGCTGGTTTCTGTAAGATCCAATAAAGCGTCTGCATTAGGTATTTCTCCCGAACCAATTGTAACCTGAGCTTGTGTAATTTGGCAAAAACATATTACTAGACACAGTAATAGCAGTCTGTTTAAAGTTGTACCTTTCTTCATAAAAATAGTTATTTGTTTCATTTTGTGTTATGTTTACGATATAGTATCTAATGTATCTCTTATAAATATTTATTTGTAAAAAAACCCGGTGCAGTAAGAATATCAAGTGGTAAAGACCTTGCACCAGCTACTTTCACAAGCAACGTGGAATGCAGCGAAGACAATATATTTAAAGACATAGACCATTGATAGTAAATGCTATAAAATGCATCTACAAAAAATCTCTTTCCACACCGGATTAATTGATATATTTTTGAAAAATAAAAACTTGTCATTAAAAGTAGGACGGATTTGTAAATATAAATTTTGTTGGTTATATTGAGACGGGATAAATGCGCATAAGAAGACGTATAATACCTGCCAGATTGTAATAATTGGTAAGTAATATAAAATGAATTGAGGAAGTTTAAAGATATGCGTGTTTCATCTCTCTCTCTCTCTCTCTCTCTCTCTCTCTCTCTCTCTCTCTCTCTCTCTCTCTCTCTCTCTCTCTCTCTCTAATAAAATAGGTGTAACTCCCAAATTATTAGAAGAAAAAATACTAAATAAACTGAGTTTATTTATAAAGCTAATGTGTGCTAAATGAAGTTTGAACATACCCAAAGGGTCGTAAAATGAATTTGTCTATTTATCTTATTTATCTCTTAGCAAAGATATGTGCTCTATAGCAAAACTAATGTATACATTTGTGTCATAAGCAAAATATTATTGGCAGCACTAATATCACAAAGCCCAATGGTATATACAAAATATGACACACTTTTTACCAATCATAAAAAAAAGACAACGATAAATATCCAACACTGCATAAATAAAACTTTTTATGACATTCTCATACAGGCTAAAGTATTTAAATCAGGACAAGATCATATTTTTCCCAAAGCAATCTATTAGTATCACATTTCTTTGATTATTCTATAATAAAGTTCACTACATACTCGTTTAACTTTCTCATTTATTGCATCCTGAAACGAAGCCAATCTAATCTAGCATTGACACTTTAACACCTCTTTTAACCAATTACACCAATTTATACATTGCTCGTTAGATTTTTTAGCCTTTAAAACTTTACTAACCAAACAAAATACTTTACTTTTGTACTGCATTTTTAAAAAGTATAACTATTTGAATGTAAGCACATATAAATATTATTTATACGAACATAGATAAGCAACATATAATCAACTAAGAATCAACACGATTACAATAAAACCTATATACATTTAAACAATAAAAATTAATCATGGCTAATCAAAAAGAAAAGCTTTTCTCAGACTTTCCACCGGTATCTACCGAAGAGTGGATGGCTAAGATTACGGCTGACCTGAAAGGGGCCGACTTTGAGAAAAAACTTGTTTGGAGAACAAATGAAGGGTTCAACGTAAACCCGTTCTACAGAAGTGAGAATACAGTAGGCTTGGAAACAACCGATTCTCTTCCGGGTGAGTTTCCATATGTACGTGGTACCAAGAAAGACAATGACTGGTATACACGTCAGGATATCTGCGTTAATGATTTCAAGGCTGCCAATGCAAAAGCTCTTGACGTATTAAACAAAGGTATTACATCACTAGGCTTCTCTATCGATGGGGATGATGTAAGTGCTGAAAACATCAAGACTCTTTTGAAAGACATCTTACCCGAAGCTGTAGAACTTAATTTCAGTACATGTTATCGTAAATCGCTCGAATTGACTAAAATTCTTGTAGAATACTACAAAGAATCGGGCGCAGATCTACTGAAATGTTTTGGTTCGGTAAATTACGATCCATTCAAACCACTTTTGAAAAAAGGTCGTGATGCTGAAGGATGGGTCGAAAAAGCTGCTGAAATAGTAAAAGTTGCTGCCTCACTCCCTCGTTTCCGTGTATTAGCCGTAAATGCACATGCTACAAATGATGGTGGTGCATACATCTATCAGGAACTCGGATATGCATTGGCTAATGGTAACCAAATCTTAAGCGCTCTTGTTGAGGCTGGCTTGGATGCTACATTAGTAGCGAAGAAGATTAAATTCAACTTCGGTATCGGAGGAAACTATTTCATGGAAATAGCAAAATTCCGTGCTGCACGCTGGTTGTGGGCAGAAATAGTTGATGCTTACAAACCTATATGCAACCATGACTGCCCTAACAAAGCGGAAGATGGTACTTGTCGCTGTGCTGCAAAAATATATGCACATGCACAAACATCTACTTTCAACAAGACAGTATATGATGCGCATGTAAACCTGCTTCGTACGCAAACAGAAGCTATGTCTGCGACTATTGCAGGGGTTAATTCACTCACAGTACGTCCATTCGATGAAACATATAAAACATCGGATGATTTCTCTGAAAGAATTGCCCGCAATCAACAGTTATTATTGAAAGAAGAATGCCACTTTGATAAAATCACTGATCCGTCTTCAGGTTCATATTATATAGAAAACCTTACTAAGTCTATCGCAGAACAGGCTTGGAAACTATTCCTTGAAACAGACGAAAAAGGATTCTATGAAGCATTGAAGGCCGGAACAGTACAAACTGCGGTGAAAGCATCAGCCGATGCTCGCTTCAAAGGTTTGGCTACCCGTCGTGAGATACTATTGGGAACCAACCAGTTCCCTAATTTCACAGAAAAAGCAGAGAGCAAAATTGTGGAAAAAGAAAGCCACGACTGCGGTTGCTCTAAAGACGCTCCATATCTGGCATTGCCTACCGATCGTCTGGCAACTGCTTTTGAAAGTATGCGTTTAGCTACCGAAAAACATGGCGCACCTACTGTGTTTATGCTTACTATCGGTAATCTGGGTATGCGCCTTGCACGTGCTCAGTTCTCCAGTAACTTCTTCGCTTGTGCCGGTTACAAGGTAATTGACAACTTAGGTTTCGAAACTGTTGAAGCCGGAGTAAAAGCCGCTCGCGAAAAGAAAGCCGACATTATCGTACTTTGTTCCAGTGATGACGAATATGCAACACTTGCACCTGAAGCTCATAAGCTAATTGCAGGTAAAGAGCATTTCGTAGTAGCAGGAGCTCCTGCTTGCATGGATGAACTGAAAGCTCAGGGAATAGAACACTTCGTTAACGTGAAGAGCAACGTCCTTGAAACACTAAGAATGTTCAATGCTAAACTGGGAATCAATTAAGTAAGTAGCTAAAATTAAAAAAAATGAAACCAAATTTTAAAGATATAAACATTAACAAAGCAGGTTTTGCAGCTACAGATGCTACAAAATGGGCTGCAGATAATGGTATAGAAGCTAACTGGATGACTCCTGAGTTAATCCCGGTTAAGCCTGTTTATACAAAAGAAGACCTTGAAGGCATGGAGCATCTCAACTATGCTTCGGGACTTCCTCCATTCCTACGTGGACCATACTCCGGTATGTACGCTATGCGTCCCTGGACAATCCGTCAGTACGCAGGATTCTCTACTGCTGCCGAATCGAATGCATTTTACCGTCGTAACCTTGCATCAGGCCAGAAAGGTCTGTCCGTAGCATTTGACCTTGCTACTCACCGTGGATACGATGCCGACCACCCTCGTGTAGTTGGTGACGTGGGTAAAGCCGGTGTATCTATCTGTTCGGTAGAAGATATGAAAGTACTGTTCGATGGTATTCCATTGAACCAGATGTCCGTTTCGATGACAATGAACGGTGCCGTGCTTCCTGTACTTGCATTCTATATCAATGCAGGTCTTGAACAAGGCGCTAAACTGGAAGAAATGGCCGGAACAATCCAGAATGATATCCTAAAAGAATTTATGGTGCGTAATACATATATCTATCCACCTGAATTCTCAATGAAAATCATTGCTGATATCTTCGAATATACATCACAGAAGATGCCTAAGTTCAACTCAATCTCAATCTCGGGTTACCACATGCAGGAAGCCGGGGCAACAGCAGATATCGAGTTGGCTTATACACTGGCCGACGGTATGGAATACCTGAAAGCAGGTATCGAAGCAGGTATCGATGTAGACGCATTTGCTCCACGTTTATCATTCTTCTGGGCTATCGGAATGAATCACTTCATGGAAATAGCTAAGATGCGTGCCGGACGTCTGTTGTGGGCAAAAATAGTGAAGAGCTTCGGTGCTAAGAACCCGAAATCACTTGCACTTCGTACCCACTCCCAAACATCGGGATGGTCGCTGACAGAACAAGACCCTTTCAACAACGTAGGCCGTACATGTATCGAGGCTATGGCTTCTGCTCTTGGTCACACTCAGTCATTACATACCAATGCGCTGGATGAAGCCATTGCATTACCAACTGACTTCTCTGCACGTATCGCGCGTAATACTCAGATATATATTCAGGAAGAAACATATATCACTAAGGAAATCGACCCTTGGGCTGGTTCTTATTATGTGGAAACACTTACTAACGAACTTGTACACAAAGCTTGGGATCTGATTCAGGAAGTACAAAAACTTGGAGGTATGGCTAAAGCTATCGAAACAGGCCTTCCTAAAATGCGTATCGAAGAAGCTGCAGCCCGTACTCAGGCAAGAATCGACTCAGGTAGCCAGACTATCATCGGTATCAATAAATACCGTTTGGAGAAAGAAGACCCAATCGATATTCTTGATGTGGACAATACAGAGGTTCGCCGTCAGCAAATCGAGCGTTTGAACGATCTGAAAGCGAAACGAGACAATGAAGCGGTTAAGAAAGCTCTTGCTGCAATCACTGAATGTGTAAAAACAAAGAAAGGCAACCTATTGGAACTTGCAGTTGAAGCTGCTCGTCTTCGTGCAACATTGGGAGAAATATCCGATGCTTGTGAAGAAGTGGTAGGCCGCTATAAAGCAATAATCAGAACAATTTCAGGCGTGTATTCATCAGAAAGTAAAAAAGACCCTACTTTCCACGAAGCTCAGAAGCTTGTGGAAGAGTTTTCTAAGAAAGAAGGTCGTCAACCTCGTATTATGGTTGCCAAGATGGGACAGGACGGACACGACCGTGGTGCTAAAGTTGTAGCAACAGGTTATGCCGACTGTGGATTCGATGTGGATATGGGGCCATTGTTCCAGACTCCGGAAGAAGCTGCCCGTCAGGCTGTGGAAAACGACGTGAACGTACTTGGAGTTTCTTCTCTTGCTGCCGGTCACAAAACACTTGTGCCTCAGGTTATAGCTGAGTTGAAAAAACTTGGCCGTGAGGATATCATCGTCATTGCAGGTGGTGTAATACCAGCTCAAGATTATGACTTTTTATACAAATCGGGTGTTGCTGCCATCTTTGGCCCTGGTACTTCGGTAACTAAGGCTGCTGTGCAGATAATGGAGATATTGCTGGCTGAGTAATTCCAGTCGGAAAAGATAGTATCAAAAACTCCTGCTCATATTTGAGCGGGAGTTTTTTGTTTATAACTTTTTGTATTAGAACTGATAATAAGAAAAAGAAAGAGGTATTTTTGTTAAAACAGAAGAACACGTTATGAATAGAATAATTCTTATTGGTAATGGATTTGACTTGGCTCATGGATTGAAGACAAGTTATAGGGATTTTATTGATGATTATTGGAGAGACTTTATATCGAAAGTATATAATGATGCGATTTTCGAATCATATGAAGATGGATTAGTCAAATTTGATGCTAAAGGTTATCAATATAATACTGGAACAGGAGACAAAGAACCTGTTATTTATTTAGAAGAAGGAGAGAAACTAGATTCATATCAGGATATCAAATCACTAATTGCTGAATTCTATGATATGACCGATGATTATTATAGTTTAGATATTAGCATATCTTGTATAAATAAATTCTTTGAACAAATATCCGAGCATGTGGCTGATATAAATTGGGCGGGTATTGAACATGAATATTATGAAAGACTAAGAAAATGCAAAAATCATAAAGAGGCTGAGGTTTTAAATAAAGAACTAAAGCAAATAGAGAGATTACTTGAGGAATATTTAACAAAGGTCTGTAAACAGGACGTTAAAATGAATCAATCTATCAAGGATGCCATTATGCAACCTCCGATAAATAATGAAATAGCATTTTCAAAGAAAGAGATGTTAATTAGGGAGATTTATGCGGCATCATTGCTAAGCACTAATCATCCAAATATACTGGTGAAAAGATATGTGAAAGAAAATAATAAGTACTTAAATAATATAAAAATCAAAAAAACTCTATTTTTAAATTTCAATTACACACAAACGCCCAATCTATATCACGCACCAATGTTTGAAAATCATATCCACATTCACGGCGAACTCAACAACCCTAAAAACCCCATAATCTTCGGCTACGGAGACGAGCTCGCCGAAGACTATAAGCAAATAGAAAACCTGAATGATAACGAATATCTCAAAAACGTAAAGTCTATCCGTTACCTCGAAACAGATAATTACAGAAAGATGCTAAGTTTTATAGAATCTGAACCATATCAGATATTTGTTATGGGACATTCGTGCGGAAATTCAGACAGGACATTATTAAATACCTTATTCGAGCATGAAAACTGCGTATCAATAAAACCTTTTTATCATCTTCGTGAAGACGGCACAGATAATTACAATGAAATAGTCCAAAACATCTCCCGCAACTTCACCAACAAAGCCGCTATGCGCGAACGTGTAGTAAACAAAACCTATTGTGAACCACTAACCTAAATACCCTTCTACCCAAAGAAGAATAATATACTCATTTACAAATAATTAAAATCAAAACCACCATCCTTCCATCTTCCTCTAAACAAGTTGGCTTTCATCTGTGTTTACTCATTATGATACCAGATTTCCGCAATATTACACCAAATATCCACAAATCCGGTAATATAAAAAATGATATTATATATTTGCACGCAGAAAAGACAATAGACATAGACAATGAAGGATGTAATAGAGAATATTCCGTCTTTAGAAGCAGATTTTAAAATATTCAGAGATGCCGGGCATATGCCTGTCACTTCTCATCAATCTTCCATTCAGTTTGGAATTGTTGCTTTTTGTACTAAAGGAAGTGCGGAGATAACAGTATATACAAAGAAGTATCGTCTGGCAGAGAATGAGCTTGTTATACTCTTACCTTGTCAGTTAGTGGCTATTAATGAAATAAGCAAAGATTTTACAGTAAATTATTTCATTATTTCACAGGCGCTTTTCAATGACACATTAAGTGGAATCTGCCGCTTCTCTCCCCTATTTTTCATTTATATGAGAAATAAACTTCATTATGAACTAAAGGGAGCAGAAATAGATAAATTTATGGAGTATTTCAATGTACTTTATAAAAGAGCCGAGTCAAAAGATTTTCTATTTCGCAGGGAATACATAATTAGTCTGTTGAGGCTGCTTTATCTCGACTTATACAATAATTATAAGACAGATTTACTGTCGGGTATTTCAAAGATGGATGCCAGAAAAGAAGAACTGGCGTACGACTATTTCATGCTGGTAATGAAACATTATAAAGAATATAAAGATGTGGCATTCTATGCCGAAAAGCTTTGTATTACACCCAAATATCTCACATCGGTAATAAAAGATGTAAGTGGCAGGCCGGCTAAGGATTGGATCTCGGAATACGTGGTATTGGATATAAAGTCATATTTAAAAAATTCAACACTAAATATCCAGCAGATAGCATCCGAAACCAGATTTTCCAATCAGGCTTCGCTGGGCAGATTCTTCAAACAGCATACCGGAATGACCCCTTCCGCATACCGGGCAGGCAGGCAGGAATTATAAAAGATTATTTATGCTGATAAGATAGTTGAGAAAACATCCCAATATATACAACCAGATCAGGTTGGAAGTGTAGTTTTGTAAAGTTTGTGTAAAAATAGATCCTGTGAGTCGTGAGATTCGCAGGGTTTTTCTTATATCCATCAATAGGTTTCAAACCAATCGTCTGAAAATATTAAATCAGTCAATAAACTTACTGAATCAGTAATCTGTTCTATTATAATAGTATTTACCCATAAATCATAACCAGATGAAAGATCAATTTTGTGTATTATTCGGACTTGATGGAGTACTGATAGACAGCGAATCCCAAAATAAAATCATATGGAAATACATCGCCGATAAATACGGCTCGGAAACGGCAAATATGGAACAAGCGGTAAATGGGAAAAGCCTGCATGATATTCTTTCTAAATACTTCTCTCACCTTTCCGAAGAAGAGAAGCACAAGTTGGTAAATGAACTGAAAGCACACGAAGCCAATTTGAGAGTTCACGAGATAAAAGGTCTCAAACACTTCATTGAAGACCTGAAAAAGAATGGCATTAAAATGGGGCTGGTAACGAACTCCAGCCAGACTAAATTAGATAATGTATTTAAGCAAACCGATCTGAATAGTACAATGGATACAATTGTTTCTATCGAAAACCTATCCAAATTCAAATCTTCAATATCCGGCTTTGAGTTGGCCGCCAAGGAATTAGGTTTTGAGCCAAAAGATTGTTTCGTATTTGAGAGTTCATTAAGTGCTATAGAGACAGCTCATCTGAATGGCATGAAAGTGATAGCCCTGAAAGGTACTCTCCCTAAAGAGGCATTATTACATACTACGATAAAGATTATCTCTGATTTCACTGAAATCTCCTTAGAAGAACTAAGGAAGCTATAAACAACTGGCTATCAACAATAATAAATTTTGAATTCTTATATTCTATAAAGAATTTGAATTTTAATAGTTTCAAAAGAAACTATTTATATTATTTTCATTACTTTCGTGACCGAATAACAACTTTAAATAAATAAAAAGATGAAATTGAAATTTATATTATTAGCCGGGCTATTTATCTCCATACTATCAGCCAACGCACAAAGTGTTACAGGCAAATGGAAAACATTCGATGACGAAACCAAAGAAGCAAAATCGATAGTTGAAATAACTGAGCGGGACGGTAAAATATACGGTAAAGTAATTGAAATACTCAACCCTGCAAAGAAGAATATAAAATGTACAAACTGCTCCGGAACCGATAAGGATAAGCCCGTTTTAGGTCTGGAAATCCTGAAAGGTTTATCGAAAGACGGAAAGGAATACAGTGATGGAAAGATTCTTGATCCGTCGAATGGAAAGCTTTATAAATGTATTGTCTCTCTTGATGGAAACGATAAGCTAAAAGTTCGTGGCTATGTGGGTATTTCGGCTTTCGGACGTACACAAAACTGGGTAAGGGTAAAGTAGTAAGCCGTAAGAAATAAATCATTATCATAAACAAATATTAGAAAGAGGACGGATGTTTATTCGTTCTCTTCTCATATTTAGGGTACAGGGTCATAACCATGACCACCCCAGGGATTGCATCGTGCAATTCGCTTTACAGCCAACCAAAACCCTTTGAGGGGCCCGTATTTCTTTATAGCCTGTATAGCATACTCTGAGCAGGTAGGCGTATAACGGCACGACGGTGGAAGCATCGGGGATATGCTGTATTTGTAGAAATAGACCGGAAACAGGAGAATCCATGATAGCATTTTTTTCATTGCTTACCTCCTTTCAACCTTTCAGATAATACAGTTATTGTCTTCAATATCGCTTTCTCTATTTCAGTATACACAGGCAGTTCATTTTTAAGATATAGAAAGGCAATGTCCATCCGCTTATCTCCAGAGCGTAATAAATCCTGATATGCTCCTTTATTCAATCTGAAAGCCTCTTTCACCAAACGTTTTACCCGATTACGTTTTACAGCTCTTTTAAATTTCTTCTTAGATACACTGACCAGAATAGAAGCAATTTGCTTTTCACTTTCTGTATCATCTTCTATCAGATACACTACCCGCAGAGGATAAGCAACAAACGACTCTCCCGAAGAAAAAAGCTTGTCTATGGATTTTGTACTGCACAATCTTTCTTCTTTAGCCAAAGTATTCTTCTTAGGAGAGACTTCCGTATTCATTTATATATCTAAAATCAGAACACAAAGGTATGAAGATTTCCCTCTTAATCCGGATTTTTAACAGACTTATTTAAACATGTTGGTATCCGTCCCTCTTTTAACGAGCACATAAACATTTCATATATAAAATCTTACAAATTAATTTCAAATTAATTCATTTTTATCTGTAACCTTTTCCCATCCATATCCGTCATATCAATAAACAAAATCAATATTAGTAAAATAAGTAAAACAATGATATTATGAAACGTTTATTAACCCTTCTCACTCTTTTTGCTATCATAACATCCATATCAACAGCACAAATCAAAATATCGGGTACGATAGTAGACACTGATACTCACGATGCTTTGGAGTTTGTAAATATCGCCTTGCTCAATCAGGATTCAACGTTTGTAGCCGGAGCATCATCTGATACAAAAGGACTTTTTGCCTTCAATAATATACCAACCGGAAATTATATACTATCCGCAGCATTTGTAGGTTATAGAAAAGCATATATCCCCGTTAACGACGTCAATAAAAATACAGATATAGGCAGCATTCCGTTAGAGGCCTCGGATATAGCACTCAAAGATGTGACTGTTACCGCAAATGCCGTTATTCAAAAGGCTGACAGGAAAATCATCGTACCTTCCGATGCTCAGATAAGGGCATCCAACAGTGGTGTCACTCTTCTCCGCAACCTGCAACTATCACGTATCATCATCAACCCGATAAATAATACAGTAACCGTACCCGGAGGAGACGCCGTACAACTACGAATCAATGGCGTTGAGGTTACTATTGCCGAAGTGGTTGCGCTTCAGCCCGCAGATATTATCCGCATCGAGTATCATGACGATCCGGGAATGAGACATAACAATGCGGCTGCTGTAATCGATTATATTACCCGCCGCAGGGAATCGGGCGGAAGTGTGTCTGCAAACCTCGCAAATGTGCCGCCCTCTATCATGGGATGGGGTGAGAACTTCGCTTCAGCAAAAGTGAACAATAAGAAATCGGAGTTCGGAGTTAATGCATACTGGTCGCGCCGAGGTATAGACTGGACCCGCGAAAATCAGGAAACGTTTGTATTGCCCGATAAAACACTGCAACGGATAGAAGAGGGACAACCTACCAAATTTAAAGATGACCGCCTGAATATGGCTGTGAACTATAATCTGAATGAGCCGGACAAATATTTGTTCAATGCTACTTTAAGATACAACTATCAGAAAACCCCTAATCAATTTTCGGACAGAGAAAGTATCATATACTCATCTGATAATAATACGCCGCTATCTATATTGGATCACTCGACATGGAATAACAACACGCCGTCTTTAGACTTATATTATCAGCGTAACCTGAAGAATGACCAGCTGATTATATTCAATGCCGTAGGTACATATATAGACTCCAAATCGACACGCCTGTACGAAGAACGCAGGAATGAGGAACTGACTACAGACATATTCTCATCAGTAACCGGAGATAAATACTCATTCATAATGGAAGGTATTTACGAGAAGAAACTTAAGACAGGAAAGTTATCAGGAGGAATCAAGCATACCCAAAGCTATACCAGCAATGTATACGATGGGAACGTATCGACAAACATAGGTCTCAACTTTGCTGAAACGTATGGTTATGGTGAGTTCCAGTGGAGGAAAGATAAATTCAACTATACATTAGGACTGGGAGTGATGCGGACATACAACAGTCAAGGTGATGGCAAAAACGAGAAGTATATATTCCGTCCTACTTTGCGTGTAGCATACAACATAAACGATAACGCCTATATACGCTACAACGGGTATATATCGGGATATTCACCGTCTTTGTCCGACCTGAATAATGTGGAGCAGGAAATAGACTCATTGCAAATCCGAAGAGGAAATCCTAACCTGAAAACTGTACTGTTCTATTCCAATACATTAAACGCCGGATTCAATAAAGGCATATTCGGAGCCGAGTTTTATATGAGATACAGCTACGATCACAAACCGATTATGGAACAGATAACATTCGAAGATGGCAAGTTTGTCCGCTCAAATGTGAACCATAAAGGTTTCCATCGTATAAATATGGAAACAACATTCAAGTTAAAGCCTTGGAAAGACTATATCACCCTCAGTGTATCACCCGGTCTGAACCGTTACATCAGCCTTGGAAACGATTACACCCATACATATACTAACTGGCGGATGCGCACATCTCTAACCGCTAATTATAAACGGTGGATGCTCAATTTTGAACTAATGACCCGCTGGAACAATTACTGGGGAGAAACGCAGGATATAGGAGAGAAATTTCATGTTCTTATGGTTGGATATAATGCCGAAAAATGGAGCCTGTCAGCAGGTATGTTCAATCCATTCAGCAAAGACTATACACAGGGTAGTAAAAACTATTCCTGGCTTGCGCCGAATGTATCGAATGTCTACTCCGATGATCTGGCACAGATAGTGATGGTAAACTTCACGCTCAACCTGAACTTCGGACGCCAGTACAAGGCTGCAAACAAACGCCTGAATAACGACGATACAGATGCCGGCATCATGTCGGGCACTAAGAAATAAGGGTTCTTCACAAGAGAATAATATTAGGGCTAAACTTAATATTGATTGTGTTTACAAAGTAGCCTCTACAGACGGGATGTCGTGCGGAGGCTACGCTTTTTATCCGAAGGCATAAATGTATGTTATTAGCAAACCTGTTAAGATGAGCACAAGACTCATTATCCCGACAGCAATCCGGGTTGTCTTTCGACCGAAAAGATTTACCCACCCCTGTACTTTTTGTATATTGAAAGATGTAGTATTTCCAAAAATCCACTTAGCATCGTATATAGCCGTAAGCAGAAATATGATCCCCAAAACGACTATAAATATCCCATAAAAAGCAGGATTATTTGAAAAGATGTCTCCTATGCTACTAAAAATATTATCCGATCGATTCATTAACAATAGCCAGACAGTTAATTTTCATCATCTTCTGCAAATGAATTATTCCGGCTACTTTTCTGCTTGATTGTTTGCCAGGGTGCATCAGCATCACTTCTTTCAGCTGCCTGCCCCGGCTTCAGTTCGAGTTCGTTAAGACTATCATCCAGCTCCAATATTTGCTTTACAGAAACTACGCAGGCATCACTTTCCGTAATATCCTCATCACTAAAAAACTGCCAGTCACCATCTTCATCATATACTACATATGTAATCAAAGAATTGGCATCCAAAACATAGCGTGTGGTTATTACAGGCTTATTGTCAGATTCGTCGTTAAGTTTCATAGACAGTACATATTATTGTTTGTGAGTATGTGTATTATTTTATAAATATAATATGGATATAAATTAATAACACTATATAGCTTCATAAATTTATTAAACAAAAGCTAAAAGCAATAATTTTATTGAAAAATAACACGAGAACTATTAATTTGCTGTCATTCCAGCATTTCCAGCAATTGTAACATTCCTATGTTGGTCGCACGTACAATATTTGCTTCGCGAAATTGTCCCAGTTGATATTTCCGGGCCACGCATCTATCCTTATAAGTTGTACAAACCCAGACTGTACCTACCGGTTTCTCTTCCGTACCTCCATCAGGGCCGGCAATACCGGTAGTTGCAATAGAGCAATCCACATTCAGTATCTTCTGTGCTCCTTTGGCCATTTCCTCAGCGACAGCCTCACTCACTGCACCAAAGCGATCCAATGAATCCTGTGATACATGCAATATATTCACTTTTTCTTCATTGGCATATGATATGACAGAACCTTTAAAATAACGGGACGAACCCGGAATAGAAGTAATGGTATGAGCAATATTACCTCCTGTACAACTTTCGGCTGTACCCAGGCTCAAGCCCTTTTCGAAAAGGCGTTCTCCCAGCAACTTCTCTACCGTAATATCTTTCTCTGCCAAAATAGCACTTCCTAATATATCCTGAAGTTTTTTTACCTGCTCATTCAATTCCTCCAAACGATGCTCTCCCCGAACAAACAGACGCAGCTTCATCAATCCGGGAGAAGGCAGATATGCCAATCCGAAACCCTCGGGCAGATTATCTTCAAAGTCGGCAATATACATCGCTAATGCCGATTCGGTATATCCCTTTACAATGAATACACGTTTGAGATATGCATCCGGATCATATTTAGCTTGTAGACGGGGAATGATCTCATTTTCCATCACATACCGCATTTCGTGGGGAACTCCCGGCATAGACACAAGCACTTTGCCTATATAATCGAACCACGTAATCGGAGCCGTCCCTACCCTGTTCTGTATCACTGTGCAATCTTTTGGCACATAGGCCTGATTGCGGGTCAGTTCATTCAAAGTCGTAAAACTGGATATTACATTCTGTATATTTTCGAGAACAGAGTCATCAAAAATCATCGTCGTACCAAAATAGTCGCAAAGTGTTTTCTTGGTTATATCATCTTTCGTCGGGCCCAGTCCACCGGTCATAAGAATAACGTCTACACGGGAAAATACCTCTTCTATGGTAACCTTTATCTGTTGTGCATCGTCTCCTATCGATTGCATTTCTTCTACTTCAAATCCTGCGAGTGTAAGTTTCTGCGCTATCCATGCCGAATTGGTGTCGACAATCTGCCCGATGAGAATTTCATCGCCGATTGTAATTATTGCTGCTTTCATTTCTATTCTATCAGTTATTACAAATATAAGTTTTGCCTTATTTACTGTTAAAAAGTAACAAAGGTAACAGGAATTAATGAAGAACGAATAATTAAGAATTAAGAATTAGGGCAAACCCGAAAATTATCAACGTTTCAGTAAACAGTATTCTCACACAGAGGCTCTAACGTGCAAAAAGGTAACAAAGGTAACAGTTTTTTATCCTTTTATCCCTTTGTGATTTCCTTCGTGCACTTAGTGGTTAATATCTTTACCACGAGGAGCACAAAGAACACTATATAAAAAGTAACAAAGGTAACACATATAACAGTTCAGTTATCAGTGAACAATGAACAGTCATCAGTTAGCAGCTTGTATCTCGTGTCTTGTCTACTCGTATCTCATATAACTTTCAGCTTACTACTTGTTAAAAAGTAACAAACGTAACACTTTTTCTACCTATTACTTTTACCCTCTTTGTAGCCTCCCCTTGGGGAGGTTGGAGGGGCCGATCAATACTTCAAAGAACCATCTGCTAACAGCTAAAGGCTATCAGCTATATACATAGATAAAGTTTTCAAATACTGATTCACATAATTCAGAATCCGGTAGTCAATAATCCTCTGGCGCCTTTTATCCCGCATTTCTGATATTTATTATAAGCGGCAGCAGCACTTTCCCGCACAGCAGCATTCGTCCCTCCTGCGATGTATGTAGCGATTGCATCATGTAATGTGTATGCTTCGGGGCTCATCAGATGGGTAGACCAAAGCAATGGATTGGCTTTAGCTGAACGCAGATACGGTGTAAAATACCGCTTACTATAGCAAGCAAGGATTATCGCATCACGCGTTTTACCATCTACAGTGCTATAAGTATTTGCCAACGAAAAATCCATTAACCCGTTATGCCCTATATAAGCGAGTAGTTTAGCATTCCCATTGAGTCCGACAACCGTTTTCCCGATCATTACAGTATCCTTCTTACTCCCTGAACATGAGCTGAGGAAATCTTCTGTACAGTTCTTTATGTATTGTCCGTCATAAGCATCGGCGATAAGGTAGTAATCTTTCGTTTTATGTTTGAAGACAATACGTTCGAGACGGATATCGTCAGCCTTTAGCCGCCTCACCTCCTTCCAGTCAGAACTTTTTCTGAAATAAGTACGAATGCCATATCCGCATCCCCAGTACAGATTCGAATTCGGATCTTGCCCGTTACCTATTCCTTTCGGTACTTTCACTATGCCCTGATATTTATTATCGCACAAAGCCACCATCACATGAATAGTCTGTGGTTCCTGAGCAAAAAGAGGAAATAATAAAACAAAAGCAAAACAGGTAAGATGTAGTTTTTTCAACATGGTATAAAGGTTTTGGCTATTATTAATATCGTTTTTCTATAATTTCGTGATAACCGTTCCATTTGCATTCATCCACATTAATTTCGCCTGGCACCAAACGCCTTACTGTCTTAAGTTTTTTCTTTCCCAGATAAACGCCTATAGTCTGATAAAAAGGGACTGGAAATCCTCCTTGTCTTCCAGGCATCCAAGAAGGCATCTTGTGTAGTAGACGCACAACCTCGTTGTCGCAATCATGCGAAAGAGATGTTATTATTTTTATATTTCGTGGATCAATTTTGCCATCTTTTAATACAACAAACCTTGCAATAACAAAACCCTGCACTTCCCCTTTGGTTACTGTACGGGGATACCGGATATTCTTATTAAAGAATGCCTCCATCACACTATCTCCGCCTACAAATTGAGGGAGTATTTCTGTACTTATAAAGATTGGTGGTTCCGTGAATTCCTCAATATTTATTTCGTTTAATTGCTTTGAATCCAAAAGTAACCGATTCTCTATGAGTGTATCATTTTTCACGTAAAATGGTCTGACTTCTTTATTCTGTTGGGAATATATGCACAAATAAAAAGACAAAAATAGAGGAAAAGTGAAATACATTCTCATACTCAATCGTGTTTTTCATTCTGATATTAAATAGAGTATGAAAATACTGAAATTCCATAAATAAATTTCCCTATTCGAACAGATAGCGTTGTATAAGATCCATAAATATTTTTTTATCCGAACTATGTTTGCGCATCTTATTCCAAAAATTCTGCGGATATATCATTTTACTCCCTTTGGTGTCTTCATAAACCATCTCATCAAAAATATTTTTAGACAGTGACGCCCGTTCATTCTTGTTGTTGCTGAATTGAAGATGTCCGAAAATATCAACTTTATATTCTTCTTTGTAGTCCGTCAATCCATGGCACATATCCATCAGCCAGAAAAAGGTCTCTTCTTCATCACCTCTGAAATCACGCTGAATATCTTCCCAAAACTCCATGGAATACTTTATTTCATTATTATTATCATCCGTAAAAATCCAGGCATCGAAAATATCTTTTTTCAGATATGCCTTCCTTCTATTATTCTCTTCATATTGAAGATAACCAAATATATCACGGCCTATTTTTACTTTTCTCCGGTTCGTTTCAACAATCATGTTATAGAAGATATCTTTTCCTATTTTCGTTTTGTTCCCTTTGTTGTCTTCGATCACTTTATCGCCAAAGACATCCTCTTCGATAGTTGTTTTATTTCCTTTATTATCTTCAATGATAGTATTTCCGAATACATCCTTTTTGATAGTTTTCTTATACCCCTTATTATCTTCTATTACTTTATCACCGAAAATATTCTCTCGTATGGTCGTTTTATTTCCTTTATTGTCTTCAATGATAGTATTCCCGAAAATATCCTCTTTTACTCTTTTCTTATTCCCTTTGTTATCTTCGATTACAGTATTCCCATGAATATCTTCTTTGATCGTTTCTTTATTTCCCTTGTTATCTTCTATCACAGTATTTCCAAAAATATCCTTTTTGATAGTCTTCTTATTGCCCTTATTATCTTCTATCACAGTATTTCCGAAAATATCTTTCTTTATTGTTGTTTTACTTCCGTCTTCATCTTCGATAATGGTATTACCGAAAATATCTTTGCTAACCTTTTCTTTCTTTCCTCCCTGGGCATATATATTTACAGGCAATAATATCAGGCACGAAATGATAATTATATAAAAGCGTTTCATAGGCATTATTTTTTAGATTATGAATAGCTGTTTTTCAGCCCCGTTTATATTATATGAATATAATAAAATTAAAAGGTTTAATGATACTTTATAAAAATTTACTTTTTATCATCAATTTCCATTAATGCCTCCATCCGTTGCAGCAAAGTCGGATGTGAATAATAGAAAAATACATATAGCGGATCAGGATTCAGATTGCTCAGTGACTTTACCGATAGCTTCTTCAATCCGCTTATCAATGAATCTGCCAAGCCAAAACCGGCAGCATAGGCGTCTGCCTGATATTCATTCTTACGGCTGTGCATACTCGAAAACAGACCTATAATCATCGAAACCGGAGTAAATAGAACAGAGAAAGCAATCAGACCCAAATGAAAGGAAGCCTCTTTCCCTCCCAATGCCAAAGCAATGGCTTCATTATCGAGGAACCATGATAACAGGAAAAGAATAATTCCTGTATATAAGATGGATATGCACATACCCTGCAATGTGTGCCTCTTTTTATAATGACCTATTTCGTGTGCCAGTACAGCGACTATTTCACTCGTACTAAGATCATTAATCAATGTATCGAACAATACGATACGTTTCTTAACTCCAAAGCCGGTAAAATAAGCGTTTGCTTTACTGGAACGTTTAGATGCATCCATTACGTATATATTCTTTATCGAAAAACCTGCTTCCCGGGAAAAGGCCTCGATTGCATCCCGGAGTTCGCCATCTTCCAACGGAGTCTGCTTATTGAATAAAGGCACTATAATATTGGAATAGAACAAGGTCATAAATAAAGAAAATACGGTTACTGCCCCCCAGGCGTACAACCATGCATATGTACCCAGAGTTTCATAAAACCATACCAGAAGAGCCAGTATAATGCCCCCTAGAACAGTTGTGAGCAGTAAACCTTTCAACTGGTCGAACCAGAAAATAGCTTTAGTCGATTTATTGAATCCGAAGCGTTCTTCAATCACAAAGGTAGCATAATAGCTGAATGGCAAAGTGATAATATCGTTCACAATATATACTATACCAAAGAAAACCAGAGTAAGAATGACTTCATTATTTATAAATTGTCTCAGCAACTCGTTGAGCCAGCCAAAAATACCCAAAGACAGGACCAGTAACATTACGATAAAAGAGAAAAGGCTTGTATACAAGCCAAAGCGGCTGTTTATCTTTTGATAGGCTTGCTGTCTGGCATATTCGTCTTTATCGTAAATCCCTTCCAGTAATGGAGGAATTTCGGGGCTCATCCGCTTACGGTTACGATACGCCAAGTATTGCGTCCAGACAAAATCGAGGACAACTACAAGTAGGATAATGCTTAAGTATAGAGACATAGATACGTTTTTTCTACAAAGATAAGATTTATAATTATGAGTGATAATTTACAATTATCAATAAAAGATATAAAGTCTAAGAATTATCAACGTCAATTTATTTGTCATAACAAACAATGTAAATATATTTGTCATAACAAATAAATTACAAGATCATGAAATCTACTGATTTAATAAATAAACTGCAATATGCATTTGGTGAGAATATAGAATTACCTATAGCTTTCTGGTATTCAGACATAGCCGAACCTGTGCCACAAAGAGTAAATGGGTGCTATTTTAAAGCACTTGATATTGTACGTAAAGGCGCACCAATATGTTTGGATAGAGAAACAATCGGTTGTATGGGTGGCAAGTTTTACACCGGATTCTCTGAATTTCCGGAAGAACGGATTCCGTCTTTCGTCTCACTAAAAGAAAGATACAAGAAGACTCCGGAGATGGTCAAAGAGTTTGTAGAAAATATTGGCTTCTCTCCTACAGGCAAAGCATACCTTCATTTTTCACGAATAGATAATCTGGATATATTAGACGATATCGAAGGTATTATATTCTTCGCCACGCCTGATGTATTAACAGGATTGATTTCATGGACTTTATTCGACACCAATGAACCAGATGCGGTATCTGCTCCATTTGGTTCCGGATGCAGCTCCACTATTTCACAGGTAGTTGCCGAAAATCAAAGAAACGGCAAACGGTCATTTCTCGGACTGTTCGACCCATCGGTACGTCCTCATGTAGAAGCAAATATATTAAGTTTTGCAATACCAATGTCCCGCCTGAAAGAGATGTACAATACATTTGAAGAATCCTGCCTTGTAGATACCCATGCATGGGGCAAAGTTAAAGCGCGAATCAATGATGGAATATAATTTCGAAAACAGTATCAATCACCAGATAGCATCTGTTGCCGCCCAACTCCGGCGACTGGCATTCAGACTTATCAGTGAAAAAGGATTAGATATCACCCCTGAGCAATGGGTAATCTTATACTATCTATGGCTCGATGATGGCCTGTCTCTTAGTGAACTTACAAAGAAATCAAAGAAAGATTTTGCTAATACAACACGCATTATAGACAAATTATGCACCGCTAAATATGTGGTCAAGCAAAAAAGCATAACTGACAGCCGTAGCTATAACATATTTCTATTGCCTCGCGCCGAGAGCATCAGACAAGAAGTAATTACCTGCTGGACAGAAGCTACGGCAATATTCACCAACGGATTATCGGAAGATGAAATAAATATCTTTCTTAAGTTGTTGGCAAAAGTGGAGAACAATCTATCAGATGCGGAGAAAATGTAGTTATTACATTACCACTCTCGAAAACGGCGCTGCCTCCATCGGACAAAATTCTTTGTCTTCATATTTGAAATAGCCTGTCATAGCTATCATGGCTGCATTATCCGTCGTATAGCCAAACGGAGGTATATGTATTTTCCAACCGAAACGCTTTGCATGATCTTCAAATGCAGCACGAAGTCCCGAGTTCGCCGACACACCACCGGCTACGGCAACCTCTTTAATTCCCAGATCTTTGGCCGCTTTACGTAATTGCTCCATCAATACATCGATAATCGTTTTTTGAAGGGAAGCACAAAGGTCAGCTTTATTCTTATCTATAAAGTCAGGATCCTTTCTCAATTCATCGCGGAGCAAATACAGGAAAGAAGTTTTCAGACCACTGAAACTATAATCATAACCCGATATGTGAGGTTTGTTGAATTTAAATTTATCTGCATCACCCTCTTTAGCCAAGCGGTCAACAACAGGCCCTCCGGGATATCCCAGCCCCATCACCTTGGCGCATTTGTCGAAAGCTTCACCAGCTGCGTCATCTATTGTTTGGCCTATGATCTCCATTTCCTTGTACGATCTGACAAGGATAATCTGTGAATTACCACCCGACACCAACAGGCACAGGAAAGGATACTGAGGCTGATTGTTATCATCTTTATCCTCCTTAATAAAATGAGCCAACACATGAGCGTGCAGATGATTTACATCTATCATCGGAATATTCAACGCGGAAGATAGTCCTTTAGCAAAAGAAGTACCTACCAGCAAGGATCCCATCAGACCGGGACCGCGCGTGAAAGCTATCGCCGTCAGTTCGTTCTTGTTTACCCCCGCTTTTTTCAATGCCTGGTCTACAACCGGTATTATATTCTGCTGATGTGCGCGTGATGCCAGTTCGGGAACTACACCTCCGTAGTTCTCATGCACTTTCTGGCTGGAAATTATATTAGATAGAAGTAAACCGTCCCTGATAACTGCTGCCGCAGTATCATCACAAGACGACTCTATGCCTAGTATGGTTATCATTCAAATATTGTATTTTATATATTATAAATCCAAAGACTTATAACATCGTTTCCATTATATTGTTTGGAATGCCCGGGATAAATTGTAAAATTCGTTTTTCACCTGATTCGCCCCAATTGCACCACCCGACAATCCTGTCGTATCTTTCGATACAGTCACTTTCACTTCACCATTGTTATAATCCTCTATACGCACTCTGAATTTAAAGTATTTACAGAATGCCCCGAACAACAAACGCATCATCCGGCTTCCCTTTTCGAATAATCCCTGTCCCAGATGTTTATAGCCTAATGATAACATTAGCATTTCTACTTCGTTCTGCATCTGAACGACTGTTATACCCTTATAAATATATATCAGTTTATTATCCTTGTTTGGGATATCTTCTTTAAAATAAAGCATAATATTGTGCGTTTTTTAATTATATGGCTTGTAAAAGTGGTACAAAATTAAGAAATATAAATTACCTTCGCAAAGAAGAATTCATAAAAGGATACAAATGAGAAATAGAGTATATCTGCTGACTTTTATCATCCTGTCTTTCATTGGATGCTCAGGCACAACAAAGAAAAACAGCGGGTTATCGCAACAAGAAAAAATAACCATCTTACGTTTCGACAAAGATGTATACAATTATCTTCAGCAACCTGACGCCGTAAAAGAATCCGGATTGAAAGAGAAATATCCACTCCTGCTTCCTGCCTTCGGACGTATAGCCATAGACAATAGTGATCCTGCCACTTTCTTCCCTACCCTCAGAGATTACTTTTCCCATCCTGCACTGATGCAAATATACAAAGATGCATTAACTACTTTCGATAATATCTCTGCATACGAAGAAGAGTTATCCAATGTATCTTCACTCATATCACAAAATCTGCCGGAAAAAAAATTCCCTGTATTTGCCATGCATGTATCGGGTTTCAGAGAGAATACTATCATCGTAAATAATCTTATATCTATATCTGTAGATAAATATCTTGGATATAATTACACTGCATATAAGGATTTTTTCCAACCATTCGAGCGCCAACAAATGCAACCTGAATATTTAGTCAGGGATTATCTGAAAGCATGGCTAATGAGCGATGTTGTGAAATCGGATATCGAAGACCAGACTCTTCTATCAGCTATGGTAGATGAAGGAAAAATACTATATGCATTGTCCCTTTTACTCCCTGAAAAGAATGCGGACGAGATTATAGGATACACCAAAGCCCAGATGGACTGGTGCAAACAGAATGAAAAATCAACGTGGCAGAATATTGTAAAACAGAACTACCTCTATTCTACCGATCACATGATTATCACCCGTTTTATAAACGATGGCGCATATACAGCAATTGTATCAAAAGATTCTCCCGGAAGAATCGGAGCCTGGACTGGCTGGCAAATAATAGAGCAATACGCAAAAAAGAAAGGTGCTTCTCTTCAAAACATTATAGATATGGATGCCCAGACAATATTAAAGGAAGCTAAATACAACCCTTAAACACTAATAACAATAGCGTTTTCAGCCAATTATCAACAGCATCAATGACTAAAAAAAGCGAACAGATAATAATTATCTCTTAAATCCCCGGACTTATTAACACCATGTTCAAAACTTAACTCGTCTTTGAACGTTATTTCTGTTATCTTTGAATAAAAAATTGAAGAGGTAAAACTAAAATGGCTGACGCAAATAACAAGAATCAGGGGAGACGAAAACCAAAAGAAACGAATTTATTACCTGACATAGGCAAAGTACAGCCTCAGGCGAGGGAACTGGAAGAAGCCATACTCGGAGCTCTAATGCTTGAGAAAGATGCATATTCGCTTGTTAGTGACATCTTAAAACCGGATAGCTTCTACGACACTATTCATCAGATAATATACAGAGCAATAGTTGACTTGGCTGTCCGTCAGGCACCTATCGATATGCTCACTGTTGTGGAACAACTAAAAAAAGACGGTGAACTGGAAACGGTTGGCGGACCGGTCTATATAGCCCAACTGACCGAGAAAGTAGCATCGGCTGCACACATCGAGTTCCATGCGCGTATCATTGCCCAAAAATATCTGGCAAGAGAGCTTATTTCCTTTTCATCCACGATCACCAATAAAGCTTTCGATGAAACATCCGATGTAGACGACCTGATGCAGGAAGCCGAAAGCAAGCTTTTCGAAATCTCTCAGGGTAATGTAAAGAAAGACGTAACCCAGATCAATCCCGTAATAAAAGAAGCTTTAAACCTGCTTGAAATAGCGGCTAACCGTCCCGAGGGACTTAGTGGCCTGCAAACCGGATTCACCCCTCTGGATAAAATAACATCGGGATGGCAGAATTCCGACCTTGTTATCATAGCTGCCCGTCCAGCAATGGGTAAAACTGCATTCGTGTTGTCTATGGCAAAAAACATGGCGGTAAGCTATGGCTATCCTGTGGCTTTGTTCTCTCTTGAAATGTCAAATGTACAGTTGGTTAACCGTCTGATCGTAAACACCTGCGAAATTCCAGGTGAGAAGATAAAGAACGGTCAGCTGCTGCCTTACGAATGGGAACAACTCGACTTTAAGATAAAAGAGTTATACGATGCTCCTTTATACATTGATGACACACCCAGCTTATCCGTATTTGAATTAAGGACAAAAGCCCGCCGTCTGGTTCGCGAACACGGTATTAAGATGATCATCATCGACTACCTTCAGTTGATGAATGCCAGCGGTATGAATTATGGAAGCCGTGAGCAGGAAGTGAGTATGATTTCCCGTTCATTGAAAGGACTGGCTAAAGAACTAAATATTCCCATCATTGCCCTGTCGCAGCTCAACCGTGGTGTGGAAGGCCGTGCGGGAGCAGAAGGGAAGCGACCACAATTGTCCGACCTCCGTGAATCGGGAGCCATAGAGCAGGATGCCGATATGGTTTGCTTTATTCACCGTCCAGAGTATTATAAAATACTGGAAGATGACAAAGGAAATTCACTTATTGGTCTGGCCGAGATTATCATAGCCAAACACCGTAATGGGGCAACCGGTGATGTATTGCTACGCTTTAAGAGTGAATTTGCCCGCTTCCAGAATGTTGACGATGACTACAATTTCGGTGCAGGGCAGAATTTCTCTTCTAAAATCAACACCGACGCTTCGGCTCCAAGTTCGGGTCAGGACTTTCAGCCAATGCAAGGTGCAGGAAATGATTTCGTGCCATTCTGATAAGTCTTCTATTATATAAAGTAACAAAAGTAACAGTTATCTATATTATTCGTAACTGTTACTTTTTTTTTGAATCCCTATACCAGTTAAGCACAAAAGAGAAAAAGTAACAAAGGTAACAGAAATATCAGTTAACAGTCAACAGTTATCAGTTAACAACTTGTATATCGTGTCTTGTCTACTCGTATCTCATATAACTTTCAACTTATTACTCAAGACTTACTACTTATTAAAAGGTAACAAAGGTAACAACCTTTTCAGCTTTTTATTTTGCACCATTCTTACTCCTTTTCCCTTTCAGACGTCAGGGAGCGTATTCAATCTTTCAAAGAACTATAAGCTAACAACTAAAGGCCATCAGCTATACACATAGATAAACTTTAAAGGATCTTATAATAAAAAAAGAGGTTAGCCAATTAAACTAACCTCTTCTCATATATTTAGAAATGTTCTACGTTTTATTTAGCTTCTTTTAGCTGAGCTTCTTTCTTCTTCCCTTCTTTCTTGAATATACCCCAGGCAATAGGAGTTGCTACGAATACAGAAGAATAAGTACCGATCACAATACCGATAAATATAGCAAATGTAAAGCTACGGATAGTATCACCACCTAAAAGGAAGATACAGAACACAACCAACATCGTACTTATTGAGGTATTCAATGTACGTCCTAATGTAGAGTTCAGCGCTTCATTAATAGTTTCGGTGATATTACGTTTCGGATACATATTCCTGATTTCGCGGATACGGTCAAAGATCACAACCTTGTCATTGATAGAGTAACCTACCACTGTCAGTACAGCTGCAATAAACGACTGGTCTATCTCCATAGAGAACGGCATTATCTTATACAACAGTGAGTAAAGGAAGATAACCATCACGGCATCATGCGCCACAGCTATCAGCGTACCCAAAGAGAAGGCAATGTCGCGGAAACGCAATAAGATATACAGAGCCATACAGACTACAGCAATCAATACTGCTATAGTAGCCGCCGTTTTCAGGTCATCAGCCACACTAGGGCCTACACGCTGAGAACTTTGAACAAAGTCATCTATAGTTTTTCCATCAGTAAGGAATCCGGCTGCTGTAAGAGCATGAGTCATTTTTGCCCTTATCTCATCTTCAACCTCATCTGTAGCCTCTTCGATCTTATAGTTTGTAGTAATACGGACCTGACTTGTAGTAGATGACTGACTTGCAGAACCACTGGTAAGTACAAGTACAGTAGAACCTTCAAATTCGGGAACCAACACTTTTTCGATAGCATCGGCATTTACATTCTTATCGAAACGAACCAGATAGTTACGTCCTCCTGTAAAGTCAATACCGCCATTCAAACCGTTAATGAATAGAGAGCCTACACCTGCTACTAATAATACAGCTGATAAGATCACGATTTTCTTAGTCATACCCAAGAAATTGATTTTTGTATCAACAAACAATTTCCGTGAGATAGCAGTAGTGAATGTCTGATTTCTGAAATGACCCTTATCAAGCATATATTCATAGAATATACGTGTAAGGAATACATTGGTGATGAATGATGCAACGATACCGATAATCAATGTAGTTGCAAAACCCTGTATCGGACCTGTACCGAAATACGCTAATATAATAGCAGTAATTACCTGTGATGCGTGTCCGTCGAAAATAGCGGAGAATGCATGTCTGTAACCATCTACTACGGCTACTTTCGTATTCTTTCCGGCTCTTAATTCTTCTTTTGTTCGCTCATAAACCAATACATTAGCATCGACCGCAAGAGCGAGCGAGAGCACAAGTCCCGTTATACCCGGCAGGGTCATTACCGCCCCAAAGGCCGCCAATATACCAATTGTAAAGAACAGATTGACAAGAACAGCCGCATTGGCAATCAAGCCCGGGATCAAACCGTAAACCAAGCAGATGTATGCCATAAGAAGCACCAATGCTAGTACGAAAGATATAACTCCGGCTTTAATAGCTTCCTGACCCAACGAAGGACCTACAATATCTTCCTGTACAATGTGTACTCCGGCTTTCATCTTACCCGATTTCAGCACGTTCTCTAAGTCTTTTGCATCTTCCGGTGTAAAGTTTCCTGTGATTTGAGACTGTCCACCTTCGATCTTGTCATTTACATTAGGCGCTGAATATACAGAACCGTCGAGTACGATAGCTATACTTCTGCCTTTCTCTGCTCCGGTAATAGTAGCCCAACGTTGTGTACCTACAGAATTCATCTGCATACTTACTTCCCACGTTGCACCATGTTGAGACTGGTCAGCCTTTGCTGAAATAACCACATCCCCGTCCAATGCCGGGCCTTTTTTAAGACCGTCGCCACGCAAAGCATATAATGTAATCTGAGTTTCTCTTATATCTTCAGCCTTGAAGCCCCAGGCAAATCTCAGGTCAGGAGGATATGCGTCCTGGAATCTTCTAAGGATTGCATTAACGGCTGCTGTGTCGTTTTTATGAACAATACCGACAATAGCTCCCATACCACCACTGATAAAATTCTCAATAAATGGTTTGGTGAATCCTAAGTTTCCAACTTCCTGAACTTTCAAAGAATCGTTTACAGCAGTTGTATCTGTTGCACCCTGAACGTTCTGAGCAGCTAATGCTTCTCTCGAACGTTCTGTCAGGGCACTTATATATCCCTGTATTTCGTTCAGATTATATGTTTTCCAAAATTCAAGATTTGCACTACCCTGCAATAGTTTTCTTACACGGTCCGGTTCCTTGATACCCGGAAGCTCTATCATAATACGCTCTGCACGGTTGTCCAATTTTTGAATATTAGGAGCAACAACCCCGAAACGGTCGATACGTGTACGAAGTACGTTAAACGAGTTATCGGCTACACTCTGAAGTTCTGTTCTCAGTGCAGAAATAACTTTATCATCCTTGTCTTGAGGTCCTACCTGATCTCTAAGTTTAGTACTAAATACGCCGGCTAGTTTATCATTGCCATTCGCTGCTTTAAACTTATCGACAAAGAGAGTGATATAGTCACGGTTGCTACCTTTTTTATTTTCAGCAGAAGCTTCAGTCAAAGCAGTATTAAACGCTTCGTTCTCAGGGTCACCCAATGAACGGAGTACAGCTGCTGCATCTACTTCTACGATAACACTCATACCACCTTTCAGGTCAAGTCCCAGCCCGATTTCTTTTTCGCGACATTGTTTAAGGGTATAACCCATATCGTCGGTACCAAAGGTTAACCAAACTCTTTCAGTCGACATTGAATCAAGATAGTGAGTGTATTGTTTGTTGTACAACTCGTCTTGCAGTAGTTGATCACCTTTAGCATTCGCGACTGCGTAGGCTGTGGCAAATTCATCCGCTTTATTATCATAACTTTTGGTTACGAATGTAAAAGACAGGTAAAATAAGCACACCAACGTAAGGAGAATGGAAAATGTGATTACAAATCCTTTGTTTTGCATTTTAGATTTTACTTTTTGTTATTTACTTATATTATTTCTATTTCATTCAAACTAAATAAAATACGCATATATCCAGAGTCCTCTTCCTTCGAAACGAGGCCAAGCTTAGACATATACACACTTTCAGGCGTGCAAATATAATCTTTTATTCTTTACATATCATAATAATATATAAGAAAATGTGCCGATTAATTAATGTGCCAACATGCCGATATACTAATATGTCAATAATCGAAAACATTGGCACATTGGCATATCATCACATTAAATCATTGCTTCCTTATCTCTGCTCTCTTTATCTTTCCGCTGATCGTTTTCGGCAGTTCGTCAACAAATTCGATAATGCGGGGATATTTATATGGAGCAGTAACCTGCTTCACATGATTCTGAATCTCATGCTTCAGATGATCATCCGCTTTATCTCTATAATCCTGCGCCAACACAATAGTAGCTTTTACTACCTGCCCTCTGACGTCGTCGGGCACACCTGTAATGGCACATTCCACAACGGCAGGGTGCGTCATCAGAGCGCTTTCTACTTCAAATGGTCCTATGCGATAACCGGAGCTTTTGATAACATCGTCGCTACGGCCTACGAACCAGTAATATCCATCCTCGTCACGCCAGGCCATATCGCCTGTATGGTAAACATCATCATAATACACCTGCCTGGTAAGAGCTTGGTCACGATAATATCCCATAAACAAGCCCAAAGGTTTCCATCTATCGGTTTTAATCACCACCTCTCCTACTTCTCCATCTTCGACGGAACGTCCGTCTGCGGCGATAAGGTCCATATCATAAGCCGGATTAGGCACTCCCATCGCACCGGGTTTCGGCTCCATCCATGGGAAAGTGATTATGGTAGGGGTAGTTTCTGTCTGGCCGAATGCTTCCATCATTTTAATACCTGCACCTTCGAGGAATGCATTGTATACCGAAGGGTTCAATGCTTCTCCTGCAGTAGTGGCATACCGAAGTGAAGACAGGTCGAAATGAGACAAATCTTCCCTTATCATAAATCTGAATACGGTAGGCGGAGCACAAAACGAAGTCACTTTATAATCCTGTATCATATGCAGCATAGCCTGCGGGGTAAACTTCTCGTGGTCATACACCATCACGGCAGCACCAGCAATCCATTGCCCGTACAATTTCCCCCAGACAGCTTTAGCCCAACCGGTATCGGCTACAGTAAGATGCAGACTATTCTCATTCAGATTATGCCAGTATTTTGCTGTCACAATATGCCCGAGTGGATATATAAAGTTATGGATTACCATTTTCGGCTCACCGGTCGTCCCCGATGTAAAATATAATAAAGAGATATCTTCATTCGTATTCACAAGCTCTGGCCTTACAAATGACTTTGCATCTCTTAAGCCCTGATGGAAATCGAGCCAGCCCGCCGGTATGTTTTCACCACAGGCAATCCGAAATTTTACTGTTGGAGAATTAGCCATCGCATCATTTACATGCTGAACAACCACATCATCGTCCACTGCTATAATCGCCTTTATATCGGCTGCATTATTACGGTAAATGAAATCCTTCTTCGTCAGCAGATGTGTAGCCGGAATAGCCACTGCTCCTATTTTGTGAAGGGCAATAACAGCAAACCAGAATTCGTAACGACGTTTCAACACGAGCATTACCATATCTCCTTTACCAATCCCTAACGATTGAAAATAGGACGCGGCACGATCGCTCTGCTCTTTAATATCCGCAAATGTAAAATCGATATGTTCCCCCTGGTCATTCACCCAGCAGATAGCCCTTTTGGTGGGATCTGTCTTTGCCCACTCATCTACGACATCATATCCGAAATTGAAATTCTCAGGTATCTGAACATGGTAATTCTCTGCAAAATCCTGAGTTGAAGCAAAATGAGTTTGTTTTAAAAATCGTTCTAACATGAGCGTGTTAGTTATATTAGGTTATATATACAAATAATGATATCTATAGAACAACAACTATAAATCTGACTTTCTTTCCATCAAGCGCCTTCATTCCGTGCGGCAGGCTGGAGTCGAAATAAATACTGTCCCCTTCTTCCATTATCAGGTCCTTTCCATTTATCTGCAAAAGCATACGCCCTTCCAACACCATATTAAATTCTTGTCCGGTGTGTATGCTATGATGAATTTCTACATCATCGGCTTTAGGTTCTACTGTTACTTCAAAGACTTCAGCCTTCCGGTTATTAAATCCCCCGGCCAGCGTCTGGTAATTATAAGCCTCCACCCTATTCACAGCCAACCCTTTTCCCTTACGTGTAAGAAAATAACTACTCATGCGGGGCTCGTCGGCAAACATCAACACCGACACATCTACATTATGGGCAGACGCGATGCCTTTCAGCACACTGATAGTTAAGTCTTTTTCACCCGACTCGTATTTAATATACTCTTCTAAAGGAATATTACAAGAAGCGGCAAATTGCTCCTGTGTCATATCCAAAGCCTCACGCAAACCTTTGAGACGTTGACCTATTTCTTTAATATCTATATTCATAAAACTTTTAAGGTCGCAGACCTGTTTATTGCTTCAACAAGTAGCCAAAGCATGTTACAATTAAAAACATATTATTAAATCCTTTCAGTTATTCACTTTAAGGTTCGAAGAATTCAAAACTTATTGTTCTTTAGTATCCGATTCGGCAGATGTCTCTCTCTTTGGCTGAACAGTTACCAATTGCAGCATTGCTTTTGGTATCGGGCTTTTAAATTCCAACACCTCACCTGTAACCGGATGCTTCAGTACCAGTTCGCGTACATGAAGGGCAATACGCTTAATCGGATTATTCGATGCACCGTATTTTTTATCTCCCACTACAGAATGGCCGATTGTCTGCATATGTATACGCAATTGGTTTTTACGCTTGGTTTCTAGATCAAAATCAAGCAACGAATAGCGTCCTGTCGACTTAATCACTTTATAATGTGTGACTGATTTCAATCCGCCATTGTCGCTAGATGACGACATCATCACATAATTTTTATTCTCGGTAAGCCACGAAGTCACTGTTCCCTCTTTTTGTTCCGGTCTTCCGTCCACAACCGCAGTATAAATATATTCCTTTACAAGATTGTTCCAGTTTTTCTGAAATATTTCCTGAAGCTCTGCGCTTCTGGCAAATACCATCAACCCGGAAGCCTCCCTGTCGAGACGCTGAAGAACAAACACCCGATCAGCCTTATTCTTTCCTTTTTTCTTCACATATTCGTTCAGTGCCCCGTAAACGGTACGCAACTTCTCTTTATCAGTGGATACGGACAAAAACCCCGCTTCTTTATCTATAACGATGATCTCATCATCTTCAAATACAATTTTCAGGCCTTTTAGCTTCTTTTCTTTTCGCGATTGGTCAAACTTCATTACCGAAACCTTATCTCCGGACTTGAGTTCATGATCGAATTGGGTGACAAGCTTGCCATTTACCTTTATTTGCTTGTGCGCCAGCAGTGATTTTATAGCATTACGACTCTTACGAACTTGCTGATCTATCAGAAACTCTAACAATTCGCATGGTTGCGATGCTTTCAGTTCTTGCAGCGGAATATCTCTTCTTGAAGTATTTCTCATTTAGTAATAAAATGTAATATATGGGGCAAAGGTAAGTGTTTTATAATTTTTTAGTAGCTTTAATGTGTATTAAATAATAATAAAATTGAATCATTGCACTGAACAGCAACAATTCACCCTCCTATACCAAGACCAACCTGGCATTGAAGTAAACCGCAAATAACAATACTTGTAATATGTATGGTAGTATTTTATAAGACACCGGTTTTAATGCTGTACTTTTTTATTTTAATCTATTTTGCCATATCATATTCTATTTTTTACTAATTTTGCAGGCTGAAATTTAACCGCTTATTTTAACTATTAAATATTGAAAATGAAAGCATTTGTATTTCCGGGGCAAGGAGCTCAATTTGTAGGAATGGGAAAAGATTTGTACGAAACATCTCCAGTTGCTAAAGAAATGTTTGAAAAAGCAAACGAAATACTGGGATTCCGTATCACAGATCTGATGTTTGCAGGCACAGACGAAGATCTTCGTCAGACAAAAGTAACCCAACCGGCCATCTTCCTTCATTCTGTAATATTAGCTAAAACAATGGGGGCTGACTTTGCACCCGATATGGTTGCAGGCCATTCCTTAGGCGAATTTTCCGCATTGGTTTCTGCGAACGCATTATCATTTGAAGATGGACTGAAACTCGTATATAAACGTGCGCTTGCTATGCAGAAAGCATGCGAACTGAATCCTTCAACAATGGCTGCCGTACTGGGATTACCCGATGCTAAAGTTGAAGAAATATGCGCATCTATTACCGATGAGGTAGTGGTACCGGCAAACTATAACTGCCCGGGACAAATTGTTATATCCGGCTCAAATGCAGGTATAGAAAAAGCATGCGAATTATTACTTGCTGCAGGTGCAAAACGTGCACTGAAGCTAAAAGTAGGTGGAGCATTCCATTCTCCGCTCATGGAACCGGCTAAAGTAGAATTATCGGAAGCTATCGATACTACAACGATAAGCAAACCATCATGTCCTGTATATCAGAATGTATCTACCACAGGTGAAACCGACCCTGCTACAATAAAAGCAAACCTTATTGCTCAGTTAACTGCTCCTGTAAAATGGACTCAGTCTGTAGAGCATATGGTAGCTGACGGAGCAACAGAATTTATCGAACTAGGACCGGGCAATGTACTGCAGGGACTGGTGAAGAAAATCGCTTCGGATGTAGCAACCAGCGGCAAACAATAAGCGCACAAAAGTGAAAAGTGAAGAATGAAAAACGGAACACAGAGCATATTTTTTACTCTCGTCTCCGTTGATTTTCAATCCATTTTTAGTTCTTCACTTTTCACTTATCACTCATAATTGAAATAATATGGCATTCTTTTCAGGAAACAAGCAAGCTGATGACCAGGATGAAACTGCAAAAAACATTTTCATGTTTGAATTGGTGCAGAAAAACATCCTAATAACCGGTTCTAACGGGCAGTTAGGAAATGAAATCAGGCGCATAGCCTCACTTCATGAGAACAATTTCCATTTCTTTTTTACCGATGTTGCAGAGCTCGACATTACAGATTTGCAAGCCATAGAAGACTTTATAAGAGAAAACAATATTAAATATATTGTCAATTGCGCTGCTTATACTGCCGTAGATAAGGCTGAAGATGATGTAGAATTATGCTACAAAATCAATCGGGATGCCGCTGCAAACCTGGGAATTGCCGCTGCGAATAACGGAGCCAAGATAATCCATATATCTACCGATTATGTATATGATGGCACTGCTTCAAAGCCTTATACAGAGACGGATACAGTGAACCCGCAATCGGTATACGGAAAATCGAAACAAGAAGGGGAAGCTGCCCTGATAAAAGCATGTCCTGACAGTATTATCATCCGTACTGCTTGGTTGTATTCTATATTTGGAAACAACTTTGTGAAAACGATGATAAAATACGGAAAAGAACGGGATACGCTCAATGTAGTTGCCGACCAAAAGGGAACACCGACCAACGCAGCCGATCTGGCCAATGCAATCGTAAAAATACTGGACTATAGCGAGGCCAACAGCTTCAAACCCGGTATCTATCACTATTCTAATGAGGGCATTACTACCTGGTATGATTTTACATTAGCCATACACAAAGATGCCGGAATAACAAACTGCAAGGTAAATCCAATTACCACAGATCAATATCCGACTAAAGCAACAAGGCCAAAATACAGTGTACTGGATAAAACGAAGATTAAAACCACATTCAATATCACGATTCCCGAATGGGAAAATAGTTTAAACATTTGTGTCAAAGAATTGTTATCTATATAGTAATAATAATTCACATTACACATCTACCATAACCAAAATGAAAAAGATTTATCTTTTTGGGCTTATATTTACGGTTATCTCTGTTTCTTGTCAGAAAAAGCAAATAAACTTATATGAAACACAACTTAACCCGCTAAAAGTCGATCTGGCCGACATCTCTTTAAACAGCAGTTCCAGCACCATCGACTTAACTAAAATACAAAGGCTTACACCTGAACAATACACCAGCCTGCAACTCGAAAAAGTAAAAGGACTGGAAGGATACGAGCTCAGTGACCTCTGTCTCGGGCAGACTCTGCTGGAGAATAAAAATGGAAAAATCATTACAATACAAGTAGTTACGGACGGAGAAATTACAGAATACCTTCTCAGTTATGACAAAAGCGGTAATCTGATAGACAACCTGATAGTCGCTTATGAAGATATGGTCGAATATTACAGTGAAGTCTCATCTAAAATAAAATCGAACGAGATAATCGTTCAAACCATCAACTACACCTACGATGAAATTAACAGCGATTCGGGAGGTACAGCCGATACTGCAATAACGAAATATCAGATAAGCCCCGAATTTAAGTTTATCTCCAATTAGGACATACAACCGGGCTCTGAGATTATATGTCAGGCTAGAAATAATATAGCAGAAATTATTGCTAAATAAATAACTCCAATGCGAAGATAATAGACCATTGTCTTCGCTTTTTTTATTACTTTTGCACCTTACAAGTAAAAAGAAAATATTTAATGTTGCATAAATAAAACATAGCGCATATTCGTTTTATGTTTAATGGGCAACAAACAGGTCTGAGACCTTGATATTATTAAGTAAAGTAATCGATGAGCGAACTGGAAAAAGAAATTCATAAAAGACGAACATTTGCCATTATCAGTCACCCCGATGCAGGAAAGACTACCCTTACCGAAAAATTATTATTATTCGGGGGTGCTATCCATGTAGCGGGTGCCGTAAAATCAAACAAAATAAAGAAAACCGCCACCTCGGACTGGATGGAAATAGAGAAACAGCGTGGTATCTCTGTTGCTACATCGGTTATGGGATTCGAATACGACGGTTATAAAATAAACATCCTGGATACCCCCGGCCACCAGGATTTTGCAGAAGACACTTATCGTACACTCACTGCGGTTGACAGTGTTATTATTGTGGTAGACTCCGCCAAAGGTGTGGAAGCACAGACCCGCAAGCTAATGGAAGTCTGCCGTATGCGCCATACTCCGGTGATGATATTTGTAAACAAAATGGACCGGGAAGGACGCGACCCTTTCGAACTGCTCGATGAGCTGGAAGAGGAACTAAAAATCGGAGTACGCCCCCTAAGCTGGCCAATAGACAGCGGGCAACGATTCAAAGGTGTTTACAATATCTATCAGGAGAAATTAGACCTGTATACACCCAGCAAGCAGACAGTAACCGAATCGATCGGGTTCAAAGATATAAACAGTCCTGATCTGGAAAAACATATCGGAGACCCGCTTGCAGCGAAACTAAGAGAAGATATAGAACTTATAGACGGAGTATATCCGGAGCTGGATATGAATACATACCTGAAAGGTCAGATAGCCCCCGTATTCTTTGGTTCGGCTTTAAATAATTTCGGAGTAAAAGAACTACTGGATTGCTTTGTAAAAATAGCGCCGTCTCCACGCCCGATAGAAGCTATAGAGCGTGAAGTAAACCCGGAAGAGAATGCTTTCACCGGATTCATATTTAAGATACATGCAAACATGGACCCTAATCACCGGTCGTGTATTGCATTCGTGAAAATCTGCTCCGGCAAATTCGAACGAAATGTAAACTACAAGCATATCCGGCTAAACAGGCAACTGAAATTCTCCTCTCCTACTGCCTTCATGGCTCAGAAAAAAGAGACTGTAGACGAAGCATACGCAGGTGATATTATAGGACTTCCCGATACCGGTAACTTCAAAATCGGCGATACTCTTACTTCAGGAGAAGACCTGCATTTCAAAGGATTACCAAGCTTCTCCCCTGAAATGTTTAAGTACATTGAGAATGCCGATCCGATGAAGTCGAAACAATTGCAAAAAGGTATAGACCAGTTAATGGACGAAGGTGTTGCCCAGTTATTTACGAACCAGTTCAACGGGCGTAAGATTATAGGTACAGTAGGGCAACTCCAGTTTGAAGTTATTCAATACCGCCTGTTGCATGAATACGGAGCCCAGTGTCGCTGGGAATCCCTCAATTTATATAAAGCATGTTGGATAGAAAGTGAAAACAAGCAGCAATTAGATGATTTTAAAAAACGCAAAGCGCAATACATGGCTGTAGATAAAGAAGGGCGGGACGTATTCCTTGCCGACTCTAACTATGTGCTAATGATGGCTCAGCAAGACTTTAAAGACATCAAATTCCATTTCACATCGGAATTTTAAGAATAAACGGGTCTGCAACCTCACTTTCTTTTATTTAAAAGATATGACAAAAATAAAAATGGTTATAAATGCAGAGTACAGGCAATTAGAAGACTTCATAGAAGGCCTTCCCCTTGCATTCCTGCAATCCGGAGAAGTTATTTATTCGGGTCGTAATATAATCAAGACCTTTGATGTAGAAGGGGTGAAACTGAATGTAAAGTCTTTCAAAAAGCCACTATTTATAAACCAGATAGCATATTCGACTATCAGGCAATCGAAGGCAAAGCGCTCATACTTATATGCATTTATGCTAAAAAGAAGAGGATTCCACACACCCGATCCGGTATCTTATATGGAACTCAAACAATATAATCTGCTAAAATACAGTTTATATATATCAGTACATGAAGAGTTTGATGGAATGATGCGTGAATTGCAACATGGAGAAATAAAAGGACGCGAAGAGTTATTGACTCAATTTGCTTTATATACGGCCCAGTTACACGAAAAGCAAGTATTACATTTAGATTATTCTTCGGGAAATATCCTCTATAAAAAGGACGGGAATACCTATACTTTCTATTTAGTGGATCTGAACAGAATGAAATTTGATAAACCTATAAATCTCGATACCGCCTGCTTTAATTTCAGACGCCTATGGGGAAGTGATGAAATGATAAGCTTCATAGTAAAAGAATACGCCAAAGCCCGCAACTTTGATGAAGCAACCTGCTTAAGGAAAACATTTGAATATCGTAAAAAATTTTGGGATACTTATACTAAGCAACATCCTGAGACAAAACCATACCTCGGTTAACTATAAATGCCTGATATTATGAGAATTGGATTTGACGCCAAGCGAGCTGTTTCTAATTTTACCGGATTAGGAAATTACAGCAGATTTGTAATCTCCAACCTGATGGAATATTACCCCAATAATATTTATAAACTTTTCATCCCCAAACTTCATGATGAGAGTAAGATTAATGATACACATCAAGATGAAACTGTTTATTCATTAAAACATACCCATAAACCATTCTGGCGTACGATGGGAATTGTCAAAGATATTAAGAGAGAACATATTGATATATATCATGGGCTAAGTAATGAGTTGCCATTCAGAATAAACAGAACCGGAGTAAAAAGTATTGTTACAATACATGATCTTATATTTCTGAGATACCCTGAATTCTATTCTCTGGTCGACAGAACAATTTACAATGTTAAGGCCAAATATGCATGCAAGGTGGCAGACAAGGTCATAGCTGTCAGCGAATGCACTAAAAGAGATATTATCAAATTCTATGGCATAGAGCCATCGAAAATAGAAGTTGTTTATCAAGGTTGCTTCCCTGTATTCAGAGAGCAGGCTGATAATATGAAAAAGGAAGAAGTAAAAACCAAATATAATCTTCCTTCTGAATTTCTTCTGTCTATCGGCAGTATAGAAGAGCGTAAGAATATCCTGCTGATAGTAAAAGCACTGAAAGAGGTACCCGATATTCATTTTATAGCTATAGGCAAGCAAAAAGAATATGCTCAAACTGTATTAAATTATGCTGCTGAACACGGATTATCGGATCGTGTACACCTTATCAGCAATGTACCATTGACTGACCTGCCGGCAATATTGCAATCTGCCCGTATATTTATATATCCCTCTTTATACGAAGGCTTTGGAATACCAATCATAGAGGCTCAAAGTTCAGGTGTACCTGTAATTGGAGCAACCGGCTCATGTCTTGAAGAGTCCGGTGGTCCACATTCGGTATACGTAGATCCTTGTAATGAAAATGAGCTGGCATATCAAATCAAAAGATTGCTCAATGATGAAGATGCGTGTAAGCAAATGGTAACGGATGGACTGGAATATGTGAAAAGATTCTCCGATAAAGATTGTACGTCAGCCCTGATGAAAGTTTATGAAATGCTTCATCCTTAAGTAAAAAAATAAGATTTTTAACCTAAAAAATTTCAGTATAAAAACAGCAGATAGATAATCCTCAGATTAAATTCCTTATTAAAGCTGAAAATTATTTTTCTCTATCCAAATACTTATTCAATCCGTTTTCACACCAAACGGCCTTATTTTCTACTGCATTATTAAACATATCGGCATTTATCGTTTCCCTGTCATGGCTGCTAAGCGGATGATAGATATGATAAACGATACCGTAAAATTTGAGGTATTGTTTCCTTATTCCCGAATTTATAAGCCGGGCCGAGATCTCATTATCTTCATACCCCCACCCTGTCATATCCTCATTGTAACCATTCACAGCGAGTAAATCCTTTTTCCAGAATGCCATATTGCATCCTTTTATATAATGGGGACTGTCTTTTTTATACCTGAAACGAAAATAATGGGCAAATAAAGAAGACCTGCAGGCATTCAGCTTATTTCTTAAACCTTTGGTAAAAGGGCTTAATACTACAGATTTCTTCTTCAACAGATCCTGACTTAAATCCTGCGTCATCATAATACGGCTACCTGTAGCAAAGCATCCATCCTGTGCCATTGCCAGGTGATCCGCAATAAAGTGTTTGTTCAGTATCACATCGCCGTCAATCTGAATAATATAATTTCCTGTTGCTTTTACAATTGCCTTATTTCGTATAACAGTAAGCCTGAATCCGATATCTTCGTGCCAGACATGAACCACAGGACAAGGAAAATTCATACTTATCTCTTGTATGTATGTTGTAGTAGCTTCTTTAGAACCGTCATCAGCAATTATTACCTCATCCGGTAAGATGGTCTGTGACGCTACACTAGAAAGGCATAAATCTAAAGCCGACGGCCAGTTATATGTGGCAATTATAAGAGATACTTTTGGTTTATTATTCTTCATAGATACCTGTTCTTTCTTATATTCAATGATGAGAAATTCAACAATTTATCCAAGCCATAAAGGAAAATGGAAAATCGTCCACACCCGAGATAATCTTCGACCTCTTTCAAGACTTTTTTTTTCACTTCTAATGACTTAAACTCCTTCGAGGCTACAATCCGTTTCAAAAACCGTCCTTTAATGATAGAACTTTGCAAAGAACCCAGGTGTAAATTCCGCGAGATATCCTCAATAACATATTTTCCTTCAGTAAAAATCAGCCCCTCCGACTTAGCTCTCGGCGTAGCCTTATTCGAATGCTGCCTGAAATAATTGAGTTTATCACAGTACCTGATTACTTCGCCTTGCAGGCATACACGATTCCAGAAAAACCAGTCGCCACAATATCTGTACTCTGCATACTGATTTCCAATCTTATCCAAGACTGACTTTCTGAAAAGCGTCATACTGGCATTGTAAATACTGTTATTAAATAGCATCCGCCCTTTAACAAAGGCTCTTCCATCAAATTTGTTTACAGTATATCTTTCTTCCCTATTTCTGTCCCAGTCATCAAGTAATATATCTCCATTTCCATCCACTGCATAGGAACAACAAAAAGCGACATTACAATCCGGATTAGCCTCCAGTAAAGGAACTAGCTTCTCTAAAAAGGTAAGTTCCGAATAATCATCACTTTCTGCTATCCAGATATATTCTCCACGAGCCAGAGAGAACCCTTTTTGCCACTGAGCAAAGGTAGAGCCTGTATTTACCTCATTATATACAGTATGGGACACCTTTTCGTTAGCTGCATACACATCAATAATATTACGGCTGTTGTCGGTAGAGCAATCATCGAGTATAATCAGTTCAAAATCCTGACAGGTCTGGTTCAGAACACTTTCTATCCGCTGTTTTAAGTATTGCGAATGATTATAATTGGGGATAATAACACTAACCTTTGGTAATAACATTTTTATCTGATATCTTTTGAGTGTATGGCAAACCTAATATCTCTTCATAAATATGCAATCTTCTTAATGCCAACTCATCAGGAGTCTCTCTTAGTTCCATCTTCTTCCGGGCATTTAAGCGAAAGTCATTACACAAATTATTATCACCTGTCAAGGTTAAAACAGCTTCGATGAAAGCCTCATTGTTATCAGCAATAAAACAATCTTCCTTATCGTTCAGCATTATACCTTCCGCCCCTATGCTCGTAGATATAATAGGTACACCTTTGCTTATTGCATCCAGTATCTTAATCCTTACCCCACTGCCAATACGCAAAGGCACTATCATTATGGCTCCTGATAATTCTTCAGATAGGTCTTCCACAAACCCTCTGAATAGAATATTCTCAAACTTTTCTGCATAAAATGTTTTCAATTTGGAATTCCATTGTCCTATAATATGCAATTCCAGTTCGGGCTTCACCTTTCTAACTTCGCCCCAGCAATTGTTCAGAAACCAGTCCACAGCATCCAGATTGGGAGTATGTTCACTTCCTCCCAGATAAATGAGTTTATTTTTGAATTGAAACGCTTCCGATATTTCAAAATCTTTCACCTCTACTATTGCGGGAGAGGTAGCTATTTTGATATCGCTCCTCAATACATCCGACAACTTTGCTTTGTCTACATCGGTCATAGCAACGATGGCATCATAAGCATTCAGGTTTCCAATCTCATATTTTTTCAAAGAATTGAATAAATAGTAAGCGACAGGCTTAGGGTTCTGCAATAAATTGAGTTCCTGATAAGCCCTTACATACCTTATCTCATGGTGAATGAAAACCTTCTTTATATCTTCGGGTAAGATATTCACAATATCAATAAGTCCAAAAAAATCGACTTGTATCAAGTCAAATTCGTTTGAATGAATCACTTCATATACAAAATTAATATACCCTTCGTTTAACTCCGATGAATTAAATTTTAAGATCGAATTAGACCAGATCAAATCGCCGGAGTCTGCTTTCTTTAATCTACGCTGCAATTTCCTGTCTACCGAGGCCTTTATCTTCGATAGTATCTTAAATGAAAGAGTGCTTTCTGCTTCAGATTCACCCCTGGCATCTAAATGGTAAAAGTAGAAATTTACATTTGCCCATAACTTCCTTATTGCTTTCATCGCATCCGAATCTGATTCGACGCAAGGAATAATGATTGATACATCAACATACGCCCGGAGTCTGTCCACTAACTGGAAAAAGCCCTGATTCCCTCCCGAATTTATAGGATAGGGTATGTATGGTGTCAATATCAATAACTTTATCATAATATTTTATCTTATTCTTTAGTTTATTAAAAACTCACCGATGCGAATCATACGATAATAATAACAAAAAATCATTAGCCCGGATTTATAAGCGTCTGTTTTTCTTAATATTCAATGAAGAAAAGTTCAGACGTTTATCTAATTTATAGATATACAGAGAAGACATTCCACATTTAAAATATGACATTACATCTTTCAGAATGTTCTTTTTAACTTCGTTATTTTTAAAAAGCGTTGAGCTTACAATACGTTTTATGAACCAGCCTATCACTACAGTCCTTTGTATTGAAGTCAAAGATAACTGCTTAATAAGGTCATCTACTGTATATTTCGATTCTATAAAACCTAAGCCTTCTAAATCTGCTTTTGATGTTACTTTTTCTGTATGCTGACGGTAATAATTAAGCTTGTCGCAAGACCTTATAACTTTACCTTCCAGACACAACCTGTTCCAAAAATACCAATCCCCGCTATATTTATATTCTGTATAGCGTTTACCGATCTTCTCGAATGCATCTTTGCGGAATACCCCCATACTTGTATTATATATAGTATTATTAAATAACATCCACCCTTTAGCAAAGTCTTTCCCTTCAAATATTTTCACTTTATAATTTGTCCAATGACTGCGGTCCCAATCCTCTGGCAAGATATGCCCATTTTCATCTACCAGATAAGAATAGCTGTATGCCACACTACTACCCGGAGTCTTCTCCAGCAAGCTAATAAGTGTTTCCAAAAAAGCGGGATCGGCATAGTCGTCACTTTCAGCAATCCATATGTATTTTCCCCGGGCAAGGCTTAAGCCTTTTTCCCATTGCAAAAATGTAGATCCGGAGTTTTTTTCATTCACCACCATTTGCGAAAACTTATCCGAAGACAGATATTCCCGAATAATTTCAACGCTATTATCTGTTGAGCAATCGTCTAGTATAATTACCTCAAAATCCCGATATGTTTGATTCAGCACGCTGTCTATCCTCCGCTTCAAATATCTGGAATGATTATAATTGGGTATAATGACGCTTACGATAGGATTGTAATCCTTCATTATCTTTTATTTTTTATTCATATATTTATGAAACAGGGCTTCCATCTGATCGACCGAACATTCCCAATCATATTTTTTAATTGACTGATTTGCCCGCTTCGCTAATTGAATTCTTTCCTCTGGATTATCTATCAGGTAGCTTATTTTATCCACAAGGCCATCTACATCTTCAGGTTTCACCAACAATGCATTTTCACCGTTAACCATATATGTAAGGTGGGCCGGAATATCTGTACACACGCATGCACAGCCACATGCCATTGCCTCCATAGGAGGTAAATGCCACCCTTCGGTTATACTTGTCGCTACATATATAGCAGCTTCATTATATAAAGGAATAATGTCTTTCCTGTCATAATAATATGCTACCCAATCGGGTATAAACTCCGGTTTCTTTTCGGAACTGAACATGATAACTTCCAAATCCGGATACTTATTCTTCAGTTCCACAAATGCAGCTACCCCATATTGGCACGCCTTATATTTCAGGCTAAGATATCTCATTATCAGAGTTCTATTATTCCTGTTTTCAATAGGATTGGCTAATTCGTAGATACTCAAGTCTAAAGCGTTAGGAATAATTTCGACCTGATACCGGGCATAAGGTGAAACAATATCAAACAAATAAGGCGAAATGACTACTTGAATCAATGGTAACTTATACGAATCATGGACAAAATCTTCAGACTCTGATGTCATTATCGTTTCATAGCCCTGAATAAAATTAAACTTAATCCCTTTCGATGGATTCAACTCAGCAATATGGTGAGCTGTAGCCCACCAGGTGGAAATACAGATATCCGCATCGCGAATATAATCATTCGATACATAAGAGATCATTTTACACTTTACATTATCCGGCAGATCGAACCATTTGGGACGCTCCCTGCCTTTCAGGCTTTTTATAAAACACTTGTATTTTAATGCAAAATCCGATTTATCATAGTCTTTTCCATAGTTTGTCTTTATGCTATTGTATATAACAATATCATGTCCGCGATTAGATAATCGTGTAGCATATTCATACATCACTTTTAAACCACCACCGGCACGCGAGCCAAAATAAGGAAGTATAATATTAATTTTAAGCTTCATACGTAATATTTATTTAATATCTACCCCGAAGATCTCATCCAACTGTTTATACCTTACAGACGGATTAAAATAGGCTTTGTATAAATCATAACCTTGCTTGCTTTGCTCTTTGTATAATGCTTCGTTATCAAGCAGTTTCCGGATATTTGAGGCAAATTCTCCGGCATTCAAGCTCACAAGACATCCATTATTTATTTTATTCGGCAATCCATCTATTCCTCTCAATGTGCAGACTACAGGTAAACCGAACGACATCGCTTCTATCACCTTCAGTTTTATCCCTGAACCACCCAGCATCGGGCAAATGGAAATCTTAGAATCTGCATAGGCACTCCCCAGATCCTCTATAAACCTGATTTTTGTTACATTAGGATACCCCTCTTTGATATATTCTGTAATCCTGCCTATCACACACATAGTTATATCGGTAGGTAATAAAGGATAAACTTCGGTAAAAAACCATCTGGCTGAATCTTGATTCCAGTGATTATCACTTGCAACATAAACCAAATCATACTTTGGTTTCTTATCAGATGCCACAGTGTAACTATCTATATTAGACAAAGATATATTGGGAACTAAGCGAATCGTATTTTCTAAAAACTGAGAAAATATATAATATTCATCTACTGATACAGCCCAAACCTCATCAAAAAGGCTCATTCTTTTTATCTCTTGTTCAAAAGTACGCCCTAAACCTTTCTTTTCGGAATGATATTGATTCACTGTCAATAAATCATGTGTATCAATAATCGTACGTGCACCTTTTAATAATGCCTTATCTCGAATAAGGTAAGCCCACCATGCATAATTTACAACGATATAATCATATTCATTTTCTTTCAATACCTTTTCAAATTGCTGGCATACATACCATGTAGAATAATTGCTCAAAGCTTCATTATCTATCCCATACAATTTACGTTTAAAATATTCGGGAACTTTATATAATAACCGCTGCATAAACTTACGCTGAGAAGGTTTAGTTGAAGCAATGAATAAACGATCTATCAAGCCGGATTTCATCATTCGTTCATCATCCCCGTCTTCCCATTTATACCAGTCCTTTATACCGTAATAATCAACCTTAAAATTACGCTGCTTAAAATACTTTAATAAAGATATGACGCGTGTTATATTTCCGGCATTATTTTCAAAAGACAGGTAGGGCATGAAGTATAGAATCCTTTTCATCGAAAGCTATTTAAGTAAAAGACTGTATTCAATATAGCATTATTTAGTTTTGGCTAATTGTTGCTGTTACATATAACACAAGTAATAAATAGGTCTGTGACCTTAATTTGATATGTAAAGGTAGTAAATTATATGAATGTTCTATATTTTAAGAGGTGTTAGTCTCCTAAAACAATCATACATTTTCTTCGTGGTATAAGTTAAAACATGTATCCGATTGAATATGGGTATTGCCGGAATAGATTGCAGCCGTTATCATAGCAGATTTTACTTTTGAGATAATAAAGTCTGTTTTATCAGAGGTATTTTCGGGAATAAAGATAAGTAAACCTGAGTAAAATTCAGTCCTTTCTATTTCCCTGTCGAAAGGAAAAAAGCTGATCTGCTTCATATCATCACTTATCTCCACAACATGATTTCGAAGATAAATATCCGGATAGATAAATGTATAGTGGGAGAAATAACGTTTCATTTAAGCCCCTCTTCTTTTTTTGAAGAGTTGAGGTCTCTTCCTCTATTTACTGAGGGATTTCGATTTACCTTATCTCTCGATACAACAGGTAAGTTATCTATTTTCCTGTCATTATTCCGAGAATTGGTTACAGGTGGCGGTGTCACCATTTTATCATTCGACAAATCAGGTTTTATTTGAGTATCTGTAGCCGTAGTGATTTCCGGCTTATCCTCAGGCTGTGCTAAAGGAGCAGTATCCGATACTTCTTCCGATGCAGGCTTAATATCAGCTATTGAATCTATATATGAAATGTTATATAATATAACATCGGACGATATACCTTTTATCTTATTCTTCACATGCACATAACCGGATATATTTTTCAACAGGCTATCAGCTAACTGAGGTTTTGAAAATATATAGCGTCTGTTCTCAGCTATAGGTACAATTGTTTTCACCAATGTATCTTTATATGTAAAGAAGACTGCGGCTTCTGCATTTTGCAATGAGTTCACGCCCTGCACATCAAATCTTAAAGAGAACTTAGGCAAATCGATTGTTTTTATCTTATTCGAATCTATATCGAATGACATTGTAGGTGTTTGCTCATTCAGATAAGAAAGGGGAGGTACCAGATAGTTAGAATAACCGCGGCCCAAAACATTCGAGCGGGACGATGTCATTACATTGCTTGCCGCCCTCAAACGCGAAGCAACTGAGTCGTTAATCGTATTATATATCTCTATATTATCCGAATACCATAACAAAGAAGAATCGAGCTCTGCCTGTGTAATATTATACTTTTGAAGTATTCCGTTCAATAAAGCATCTTTCTTCTCATCATTACTGAAATCCGAACCGCTCCGATATATGGCTTGGGCAAGTTGTATATCATACAGAACATCTGTCATTTTATCCTCATGCATGACATAACGAGGCCTTCTCCCGCACGAGCAGAGGAGTACCACTATAGCCAATATGAAATAAATGACTGTACGTTGTTGCATAATCAGGCTTTATCTTTTTTCTCCAAAGATATTGATAATGTCTTGCGATAGAAAATAAGAAGTATAAAAATACCGACCGTAATAGCAGAATCTGCAATATTAAATATAGGGCTGAAAAAGATAAAATCCTCACCACCCCATACAGGGAACCATGACGGGAATGTTCCATTTATAAGCGGGAAGTAAAGCATATCCACAACATTGCCGTGAAGCCAGCTGGAATAGCCTTCCCCCAGCGATACGAACGATGCCACATGCCCCTGATAACTGGCGGAGAATATCTCCCCATAGAATACACTGTCGATAATATTGCCGAATGCTCCTGCAAGGATAAGCGCAATACATGCTATGTACCCGCTTTTATAACCCTGCTTCACTAATCTGTACAGATAATAGCCTATAAAGAAAATGGCCACAATACGAAACAAGGAGAGGAATAATTTGCCTCCCAGCTTCCAGCCAAAAGCCATACCGGGATTTTCCACAAAATAAATCTTGAACCAACTGGTAATCTCAATAGACTCGTAAAGAGACATATGAGTTTTTACCCAGATTTTGGATGCCTGGTCTATAATTATAATTAATGCAATAACTAATATTGCGATCAGCCCCCGATTTTTATTATCCATACAATTGATATACTAGTTCCGTAAAGAAAACGAAGAAAAAACAGAAATATCGTTAAATCTATTTTTTCTTCCTTTTCATCTACTGCTTATTTCTTATTATTTTACTCCGCTATTCTTAGCCTCGATACTTAAAGTAGCATGAGGAACAGCACGTAAACGTTCTTTTGGTATCAACTTACCTGTTTCGCGGCAAATACCATATGTTTTATTTTCGATACGGATAAGTGCCGATTGCAAGTTTTGTATAAACTTCATCTGGCGTTGAGCCAAACGGCCGGCTTCCTCCTTCGATAGTGTAGATGCTCCTTCTTCCAACACTTTAAATGTAGGAGAAGTATCGGTAACATCATTACCATCGGCATTTGTTATAGCCGCTCTCAATTCTTCGTATTCTTTCTTAGCTTTATTTAGCTTTTCAAGGATAATATCACGGAATTCGTTCAATTCCTCGTCTGTGTATCTTGTCTTTTCTGCCATAACTTTACGTTTTAAAAGTTAAACATCCTGTTTTAATTTTATTAAAGATAATCCTTTTATCTGACTTTATCTACAGACACCTGTAAAATATAATCATCCATGTCAATTTCCTGACCGTTTTCCACATTTCCAAGCTCTATATTATCAGCTAGCACCTGTGATGCTATATATGCCTTATATTCTGATACTGTAGTCCTTACCTGCTCCTGATCAGATATTTTTATATTTATCCGGTCTGTTATATCGAAACCGCTCGATTTACGGATATTTTGTATCCGGTTCACCAATTCGCGTGCAATACCTTCCTTTCGCAAATCTTCGGTTATGGTTACATCCAGTGCTACTGTCAGCTTGCCTGCATTGGCTACCAACCAGCCGGGTATATCTTCCGATATTATTTCTGCATCAGCCAGTTCTATTGTAGCTGCTTGGCCTTCCACATCGAAAGTATAGCTGCCGTCTTTTTCGAAAGCGGCAATTGCATCCTGTGGCATATTCTGCACCTCAACAGCCAGTTGCTTCATTATCTTACCATAACGGGGCCCCAGTTTCTTGAAATCCGGTTTTACTTTCTTCACAAAAATACCTTCCGAACCACCGACATATTTAAGCTCTTTCACATTCACCTCATTCAATATAAGGTCGCGTACGGCTTCTATATCCTTTTCCTGCTTATCGTTGAGGATAGGTATCATTATCTGCATAAGCGGCTGGCGTACCTTCACACTCTCTTTGCGACGGAGAGCCAATACTGCCGATGATATATCCTGTGCTATCTGCATACGTTCTTCCAGAGTCTTATCCACAACGGAAGCGTCATATGCCGGATAATCCGACAGATGTACCGATGGTGCTTTTTCCTTTCCTGTCACTGCGATCAAGTCACAGAACAGTTTATCCGAGTAAAACGGAGAAATAGGAGCCATCAGTTTTGCTACTGTCTCAAGACATGTATATAACGTCTGGTAAGCAGACAATTTATCTTTTGTCATTTCGCCACCCCAGAAACGTTTTCTGTTCAGACGGACATACCAGTTACTCAGATTGTCATTCACAAAATCAGAGATCGCACGTCCGGCCTTTGTTGGCTCATATGTTTCATAATACTCATCCACATCTTTTACAAGTGTGTTCAGCAGAGATATTATCCAGCGGTCTATTTCCGGTCTTTCGTTTACAGGTATCAACTTTTCGCTAAAAGTGAAACCATCCACGTTGGCATATAATGCAAAGAACGAATAAGTATTGTATAATGTTCCGAAAAATTTACGGCGTACTTCTTCTACCCCTTCTATATCGAACTTCAGATTATCCCAAGGCGAAGCATTGGTAATCATATACCAGCGCAACGGATCGGAGCCATATTTTTCGATTGTAGAGAACGGATCTACTCCGTTTCCACGGCTTTTAGACATTTTATTACCATTCTTATCCAATACAAGGCCATTGGAAACGACATTCTTGAATGATATACTGTCCTTTACCATTGTAGATATAGCATGCAGTGTGAAGAACCATCCGCGGGTCTGGTCAACCCCTTCTGCTATGAAATCGGCAGGATAAACTTTCGAGAACTTCTCTTCACTTATATTCGGATAAAACACCTGTGCAAACGGCATAGCGCCCGAATCGAACCATACGTCTATAAGATCAGCCTCACGTTTCATCGGTTTGCCCGACTCCGAAACCAATACTATATTATCCACATATGGGCGGTGCAGATCTATTTTCTCATAATTAGCCTTGTCCAGATTTCCTATTTCAAAACCCTTCCAAGGTATTTCTTTCATAAATCCGGCATCAACAGCCTTTTGCATTTCTGCATAGAGTTCCTTTATGGAACCTATACATTTTTCCTCTTTGCCATCCTCTGTCCTCCATATAGGTAATGGTGTGCCCCAATAGCGGCTACGGCTCAGATTCCAGTCCTGCAGGTTTTCCAGCCATTTACCAAAACGGCCTGTACCCGTAGACTGAGGCTTCCAGTTGATAGTTTCATTCAGCTCCATTAAGCGTTCGCGACTGGCTGTTGTGCGTATAAACCAGCTATCCAGCGGATAGTACAACACAGGTTTGTCCGTACGCCAGCAGTGCGGATAATTATGCACCTGACGTTCTATCTTAAAGGCCTGATTAGCCAGCTTGAGCATTACACTAAGGTCTATATCGAGTGTATTGGCATCGGCAGGCAGTGTATCGTCATATTCATTTTTCACATAACGGCCTGCGTATTCCTTATATAAATCTACGTTTACATTCGTTTTCAAATATTCCGGATCGATGTCTTCGAGGCGGAAGTACTTACCTGTAAGATCTACCATCGGACGTTGATTACCATCTTTATCCAAAAGCAACAATGCCGGCACTCCATTTTCTTTGGCAACCTTGGCGTCGTCCGCTCCAAAAGTAGGCGCTATGTGCACGATACCTGTACCATCATCGGTAGTTACAAAGTCTCCTCCCAGTACACGGAATGCACCCTCACCCGGATTCATCCACGGTATCAGTTGCTCATACTCCATACCCACAAGATCAGAACCCTTCCACTCTCCTACTATCTTATACGGTATCAGTTTATCTCCCTGCTTATAATCTTCCAATGCTACGTCTTTTGCCTTTTCATTGAACATACTGAACATAAGCCATTTTGCAAGCACAGCAGTCATTTTATTACCTGTATACGGGTTGTAGCTCTGAACGGCAACATATGTGATATCCGGCCCTACAGCTAAAGCCGTATTCGAAGGCAATGTCCACGGAGTAGTGGTCCATGCAAGGAAATAAGCATCGCCAAACTGAGACATCTCTGTTTTAGGTGATTTGATCTTAAACTGCGCTACACAAGTGGTATCTTTCACATCACGATATGCTCCGGGCTGGTTCAGTTCGTGTGTACTGAGTCCTGTACCTGCGGCAGGAGAATAAGGCTGTATAGTATATCCTTTATAAAGGTATCCTTTCTTATATAATTCGTTGAGCAAGTACCAAAGCGTTTCTATATAGCGGCTGTCGTATGTTACATAAGGGTCGTTCATGTCTACCCAGTACCCCATAATGCGGGTCAGGTTTTCCCACTCTCCTGTATATTTCATTACTTCCTTACGGCAAGCGTTGTTATATTCTTCTACCGATATTTTTTTACCGATATCTTCTTTGGTTATACCCAATTTCTTTTCAACAGAAAGCTCCACAGGTAGGCCATGAGTATCCCATCCGGCCTTACGGTTGACCAGAAAACCTTTCATTGTCTTATACCTGCAGAAAATATCTTTTACTGCACGTGCCATTACATGGTGAATACCGGGCATTCCGTTTGCCGATGGAGGCCCTTCGTAAAAAACAAACGATGGTGCTCCAGCGCGTACATCCAGACTTTGTTGGAATATGTTCTCCTTATCCCACTTTTCCAATATCTCTTTGTTGATATCAGACAAGTTAAACCGATTGTATTCTGAAAACTGCTTACTCATAGTGTGTATAAAACATGCATTAAAAAAATTGAGGGCAAAGATAATAAAAAGTTATGAGTTATAAATTATGTGTTACGTCTTACAATATATAATTGTGATTTATTTAGAAAGAGAAACCGGATTTCCATAAATCAGAAATGAATTGTATAAAATTTAAGAAAACTAGATTTGTCTCAACAGAAAGAGAAGGTATTGTTTATTCTTGCTAAACTTTACCTTTATCAACTAACAAATTTAATTTACTCTTAATCCATACCCTGCATAAAAAGCCTGTTTGTATAGTCGGAATTCCGGCAGTTTGGATTCATTCAGTAGAATACCCCCTATGAATAGTTTTGAGATAAAGCCAATGGAGATATCAAAAACAGCAAAACCCATAACAATTGTTTCATACCCATATTTTAACGTCTGATATTACAAATGTAAATGCAAGAACACAAACTCAATGCTTCCTCTATGCTATTTAGTGTTACCGAGTGTTATAGTATAACAAATAAAAAAAATTAACAAATATTTTAACATTCAATTATAATCCCTATCTTTGACCATTGGTTCAGAACATTATATAGACACAAATATGCAAGATTCTTTTAAAAACAGGGTAACTAAATTCTGGAAATCCTTTTCAGAAGAAGAATACCAAATTAGGGAAATGATGGATAATAAAGTTGAAGGAGAGACTCTTCTCAATTTTGTGGATAGTATTTTACAAATTGCTTTTAATAAAGTTTATTTCGAAATGGGAATGAATAATGAAGGCAAGTATGAACTCATTTTAACGCCTGAAGGGGATCGTACCCGATTGATGCTGTTGTATTACTGGCTCCAATATGCACCGCAACATCTGCAGAAACATTGGAACTTTTATTCAACAAAACCAGCCCACGGCAAACCAGGTGCTATAATAGATATGTTCGATATCAGAATTGGAGAAGACGATATAATCATCTACCCTGAAATTGATAATGACAAAAGTAAAGTAAACATCGAATTGTATAGTCCTAAGTTGATGACATTGGATGAAAACAATCGTTATTCGATGTTCTTCATTTACCTCGATCAATTTATCGGAGAGTTGTACACAATGGAATACATTGGATATATTGACTTTGTAGAAGAAAAACAAAACAAAAAGTCTTCGACAATATCCGATCTCAAACCATTCATCGACAAAACTATTAAAGATCATGGCTGGCCAAAATTCGATAATCCCTGCGAAATATATAACGGTTACAGGATGGAGCCGACCGAAAGCGAGGACTGGAAACTACGTGAAGATATATTCTCGGGTTACACCTCATGTACTCCGATATTAAACGATTACTACAACGGGGAAAGCAAACGATCTGATGAAGCTGAAGAAAACGGAGTAGTGTTCGGTTTTCTCTTCTTCGAAAACATTAATATACCCCGCGAGAATGTTGTTAATTTCAGAGGTGAGATAGAAGATAAAATCGCAGCCGCTACCATTCCTTATGGTATAGCCAATAGTTTGGGAGGTGCTACAGGTTTTCATTTTTCATATATTGATTTCATTATATACGACTATGAAACCTTCATACCCATAGTGAGAGAAATATTATCCGGCTATAAACTTGAAGAAACCGGATTCTCTGATTTTTCAGCCGAAACTAAACCCCTTATATTTAATTGACTAAAAAAAATGCTCCGGGAATAAATTCACCGGAGCATTTTCATAAAAAAGAATTATCTATGTACTAAAATAGAAAGCAACTGTTACAGCATAAGAAAACAGAAAAAGTTAGAGATTGTTATCTTTTAGTTAAAATAAGCCTTCACTACTTAAATATTCAAGCCTTTGTCAGGGTTCAAAACTTTTTATTCTGCTTTTTAAAACAAAATCATTACTTTTGCGGTTCAATTAGAAAAAATAACTTTCTGAATAGGTATAATTTAATTCATCCTGATAATACAAGATAAGCCTTAATATATGCAAAAAAATTTAGTAATTGTTGAGTCTCCTGCTAAAGCCAAAACCATAGAAAAGTTTCTGGGCAAAGATTTTAAAGTTATGTCCAGTTATGGACATATCAGAGACCTGAAGAAAAAAGACTTGGGGATAGACTTGGAGAACGGCTATACACCTTTATACGAAGTTCCGGGAGACAAAAAGAAGGTGGTAGATGAACTAAAAAAGGCTGCAAAAGATGCCGATATAGTATGGCTGGCTTCCGATGAAGACCGGGAGGGAGAAGCTATATCCTGGCATTTATTCAAAACATTGAAGCTTGACGAAAAGAAAACAAAAAGAATCGCATTTCACGAAATAACCAAAGATGCAATTCTTCATGCGATAGAAAATCCCCGACAGATAGATATAAATCTTGTAGATGCGCAACAAGCGCGCCGGGTACTCGACCGCATCGTAGGTTTCGAATTGTCCCCTGTACTTTGGCGCAAAGTAAAGCCTGCTTTATCGGCAGGACGGGTGCAATCTGTCGCTGTAAGACTTATCGTAGAACGGGAACGTGAGATTCAGGCTTTTCAAAGTGAAGCATCTTATCGTGTTACGGCTGTTTTTGTAAAAAAAGAAAATGGATCAGAAACAGAAATAAAGACAGAATTAAGCAAACGCCTGAAAACAAAAAAAGAAGCGCTTGACTTTCTTGAGAAACTAAAAGAAGCCAGTTTTAAAGTAGAGGATGTAGAAACAAAACCGATGAAAAAATCACCGGCTGCACCTTTTACTACATCAACTTTACAGCAGGAGGCATCCCGCAAACTGGGTTTTCCGGTATCACTAACGATGATGGTAGCACAAAAACTATACGAATCCGGAAAGATTACTTACATGCGTACCGACTCGGTAAACCTATCGGGACTGGCTATCAATACTGCAAAAAATGAAATAGAATCCGTTTACGGAAAACAATATTCCAAAGTACGTCAATTCTCTACCAAAAGCAAAGGAGCACAAGAAGCCCATGAGGCTATTCGCCCCACATACATGTCGGAACATACTGTATCCGGTACGGCTCAGGAAAAAAAATTATACGACCTCATTTGGAAACGTACCATCGCATCTCAGATGGCAGATGCAGAATTGGAGAAAACAACTATTACAATAGGCATATCCAATAATAAAGAGTTTAAATTCACAGCTGTCGGCGAAGTTATCAAATTTGACGGATTCCTGCATGTATACCTTGAAGGAACAGACGATGAAAATATCGACAGTGAAAGCAGCCTGTTGCCTCCTGTAAAACCTCAGGAAGCAATGGATATGAAGGAGAGCATTGCTACTGAACGTTTCACGCAACGCCCCAGCCGCTACAGCGAGGCTTCGCTAGTTCGTAAATTGGAAGAACTTGGTATCGGACGCCCGTCTACATATGCACCGACTATCTCGACAATCCAGAACCGCGAGTATGTAGAAAAATCAAATATAGAAGGTACGGAGCGTCAATACAACATATTGACACTGAGAAAAGACAAAATAACAGATTCTGAAAAGACCGAGATAACAGGGACTGATAAAGGAAAATTGATCCCTACCGATACAGGCATGGTAGTCAATGACTTCCTTACAGAATACTTCCCAGACATACTGGACTATAATTTTACTGCAAATGTAGAAAAAGAGTTTGACCAGGTGGCTGAAGGAGAAGAAAACTGGACTAAGCTGATAGATAAGTTCTACAAGGTATTTCATCCTGTAGTAGAATCGGCTACCAATATGCAAACCGATCATAAAATTGGAGAGCGCATACTGGGTATCGATCCTAAATCGGGTCGCCAGGTTTCTGTAAAGATAGGCCGTTTTGGCCCTATGGCACAGATCGGTGTGCAGGAAGACACAGACAAACCTCTTTTCGCAGGATTACAGAAGACTCAGTCGATAGCCTCTATTACGCTCGAAGAAGCCTTGAAATTATTTGAACTTCCCCGTTCAATAGGAGAGTTCGAAGGTAAAGACGTTAGTGTAGGTACAGGCCGGTTTGGTCCATACATTAAGCATGATGGTAAGTTCATATCGCTACCTAAAGGCTATGATCCTTTCGAAGTAGATATTGAAATGGCAATTCCTCTGATTACCGACAAACGGAAAAAAGATGCGGAAAAGGTTATCAAGACCTTTGCAGAAGATGCCGACCTGCAAATACTGAATGGCCGTTACGGCCCTTATATAGCATATAAGAAAAGTAATTTCAAGATACCGAAAGGCACAGCACCTGAGAGTCTGGACTTTGAAGCATCAATGAAGATAGTAAACTCTACAGAAGAAAAAGCTACTAAGACTAAAGGAAAAGGGAAAAAGAAATAAGCGGTAATAACTCTGTTTGTTCTTAGATTATTAAAGCACATTGAATGAATAAGATCTTAGAAAAGATATTTGGGTATAGGGGATATAGAATTATAATTCCCCTGATAGATTTAGCTGTGATTTACGGCTCATACATCTTAGCCTTTTATCTGTTCAAAGATGCCCTGGATAATTTTACGCTCAACTACAATGCTTTTAAAGCGAGTATACCATTCATTATCATCAGCTATCTTATTCTAAGCCACATATTCGAACTCGACAAGCCTAAAGACTTTACTCTTTTTGGAGTTGGTTATACTGTTGTATTGGCTGTAGGATCACTTTTGTTTACAACAATGGCTATCAGTTTCTTTATCCGGGAATTTGCATTCCCCCGAAGTATCCTTTTGGCCGGGACCATCTTTCAGGTGGTAGTCATAACCTTTTGGCATTTATTTGCCAGCCGCATGTATTTCCGGGTAAACAAGGGAAAATCGGTACTGGTCATTGGTTATGAAAAATCTCAGGCCCTCGCCTATAAACTACTGGAATCGAGAGGAATGTGGTCTCAGATCAAGCATGTTTGTTCACCGGCATATCCTAAAGTGTACGAACTCATCGACGAATGTGATATTACATTCATTACAGAAGATGTAGAAGAATCGTTGAAACAAGAAATAATACTTTACTGTGTCGAAAACGACCATACAGTTCTCTATCAGCCAAAAAATCTGGAGATACTACAATTTAATGCCAACTTCCTGCAAATAGACGACTCTCCAGTATTAGATGTCAGGGAATTCGGTCTTTCGCAAGGAAGTGAAACGACTAAAAGAATCATTGATGTTCTGTTAGGGAGCATAGCACTCGTTATATTTTTCATCCCATTTGTATTTGTTTACCTGGCTCTAAAAATAGGAGGAGGCACGGCTTTTTATGTACAGGAAAGAATTACCCGAGACAATAAGGTATTCAAAATATACAAATTCAGGACGATGGTTGAGAATGCCGAAGCCATTTCCGGTCCTGTCTTAGCTCAGGATGTAGATAAACGTATCACCAGACTGGGACATATACTGAGAGCGACACGCCTGGACGAAATTCCTCAGATATTTAATATCCTTATCGGGGATATGAGTATTGTTGGGCCACGTCCCGAACGTCCGTTTTTTGTTGAACAGTTTTGCGAAGAAATGCCTGAATATAATCTCCGCCACAGAGTAAAGGCCGGATTGACAGGGTTGGCTCAGGTTCAGGGAAAATATAATACTTCCGTAAGGGACAAATTAAAATATGACTTGTTGTATATCAATGGTTATTCTCTGGCTCTAGACATAAAGTTAATCATGCAGACACTGAATATATTACTCCGTAGCAACAGTACGGAAGGAGTTAAAAGTGTAGAAGAACTTGGTGATGAGATAGAACGTCTTACCAGACACTAAATGTATACTCTTATGACTGATTTTCAACAATTAATAATAAGCCGGCGCAGCACTCGTAAATTTACGGACGAGCCGCTTAGCCCGGAACAGGTGGAAACAATAATGAAGGCCGCATTAATGTCCCCTGCTTCCAAAAGTGCCAATCCGTGGCAATTCCTTTTGGTAGAAGATAAGGAAATGCTGGATAAACTGTCGTATTGCAAAAAATCGAGTAGCAGACTGATTGCCGGATGCGCTTTGGCTATTGTTGTATTAGCCGATCCTCTGACCAGTGATGTCTGGATAGAAGACTCTTCTATAGCATCCATTATGATACAGTTACAAGCCGAAGACTTAGGCTTGGGTAGCTGCTGGGTACAAATACGCCAACGACATACGATGAGCGACACTCCATCTGATGAATATATCAGGGAACTATTCGATATCCCGTTACAACTTCAGGTCTTATCTGTAATAGCAATAGGACACAAAGCTCAGGAGCGTCCGCCATTCGATCAGGAAAAACTGCAATGGGAGAAGATACATATCGGTAAATTTAATATAGACCAATTAGCCGAATAAATTATGGCAACAAGTTCGAATAAAGCATCCAACGACCGCCTATCTTACGGAATAACCATCCTCATCTTCGGGGTATTATTCTTATTAGACAAGCTAGGGTTTCTCAGACAGATACCTTACGGGCAGAAACTTATTAGTGTCGGTGTATTCTTCCTTATAGGAGGAATCGTATTTCTGATTACACAACCCAAAAAGATCCTTGGCTGGATATTTCTGGGGATAGGCATCATACTCAATGCCGACTTGTTTTTCGGATGGCTAAGTGACTATTCCAATCTGATAGTACCACTAGGTCTGATCATAGCAGGTGTAGCAATGGTACTCACCGCAAAGAAAAACTGATGAAAGTCGTATTCATAGGTGCCGGAAATGTAGCAACCCATCTGGCTACAGAACTGTATAAAAAATCCTTTGATATTATACAAGTTTATAGCCGCACTTTGGAGTCTGCATTCGTCTTAGCTGAACAGGTACATGCTGTCCCTACTACAGACATCACTTCGGTAATCAATGATGCCGATTTGTATATCTTTTCGGTAAAAGATTCTGTACTGGATAGTATAGCTTCTCAATTACCAAACAACGATGGTACATGGATCCATACTGCAGGAAGCGTACCGATGGATATCTTCAGTAAATATACAGACAACTATGGAGTAATCTATCCATTCCAGACATTCAGTAAAGACAGAAATGTGGATTGGCATAATATTCCTGTTTTTGTAGAAGCATCCGATACAAAAAGTCTGAATATATTACATGCTATTGCCAGCCAACTATCCGGTAAAGTATCCGAACTATCATCCGAAGACAGGAAATATATACACCTGACCGGGGTATTTGCTTGTAACTTCACCAATCATATGTACGCTCTGTCCGAACTGTTCCTGAAGAAAGTAAACCTTCCCTTTGATGTAGCCTTACCACTTATAGATGAAACCGCATCAAAGGTACATTCATTAACTCCGGGTGAAGCACAAACCGGTCCCGCCATCCGCTACGACAAGAATATCATTGACAAGCATATGGAAATGATAGAGGACGAGAAGATAAAGAAAATATATAAGCTAATAAGCGAAAATATTCACAGAATGAGCCAATAGACAAATATATTACTACCAACCGAAAGCTTCCTCACTCATCCATTTACCATGTACTTTCATTACCTGCTCGATTATATCGCGAGCGACTCCATGCCCACCTTTGCAATGTGAAATATACCGCGCCATGCTTCTTATTTCATGTGCCGCATCAGCCGGGGCAACAGACAATCCTACCGATTGCATTACATGATAATCAGGTATATCGTCTCCGGCATACATAATCTCTTCCGGCTTATAGCCTGTCCGCTGAATATAGTCGTTGAAGTCATGTATCTTAATCTTCGACTTCATATAGATATCTTTTATCCCCAAGCGGGAGAAACGCAGCCTTACAGCCTCCGTATCGCCTCCTGTAATGATCGCTACGCCATATCCATGTTTTACTGCAAGGTTAATGGCATACCCGTCTTTTATATTCACCATACGCATAGGCTCACCCTCAGGAGACAAGGGAATAGAATCGGGAGACAAAACCCCGTCTACATCAAATATAAATGCCTTAATCTTACTAAGGTCATAATTTACAGTACTCATATGTATAAATTTTAACTCTTAATTCGGAGCTCTGGAATATAGATATGCAGCTATTGCCATAAACACCAGATTCGGAATCCACACAGCCAGCCACGCAGGCATAGTCCCCGATACGGCAAATGAGGAACTAACCGTCTGGAACATAATATATGATACACTAAGCCCTAATCCTATACCTATATTCAGCCCCATACCACCTTTTACTTTACGGGCCGACAAAGAAGCTCCTATAATAGTGAGGATAAACGCAGAGAAAACAGAAGCAAAGCGTTTGTGAAATTCAATCTCGAACTGAGTGATACTCACATCGCCCACAGTTGCAATACCTTTATCTTTCTGCCGCTGTATATATTTATATAATACAGGGGTAGTCATTTGCTCAAAATCGTTTACAGATATCAGGAAATCGCTGGGCACTACATTCAATGTAGTATCTATCTTATCCCCGTTGCTGATAATCTCTTTCATTCCCTGCAATTCACGTATCTTATAGTTATACAGTTCCCAGTGATATGCAGTGTCGTATTTTATACGTTGAGCTGTCAGACGAGATTTAAGCTCCTTATCTTCAATTTTATCGAGAGACAGGTTGTATCCTTCCTTCGTCTTATTATCGAACCGCTCTATATATAAAATAACACCTTTATCTACCTGAAGCTGAATACCTGAAGCGTATTCCACACTCTTATCCCTTACATACTTATTCTGAAACTTGATACGGGTCACATTGGCTGGAGGGATTATAAAACTACTGAGAACGAATGAAAATATCGCAATGATCCCGGCCGATATCATATATGGCTTCATCAGCCGTTTGAAGCTCATCCCATTCGATAACATGGCGATAATCTCAGAATTATCGGCCAGTTTTGATGTAAAAAATATAACGGCTATAAATACAAACAAAGCACTAAACAGGTTTGTATAATAGGGCACAAAGTTGACGTAATAATCAAATATTATCGCTGTCAACGGAGCCTTTTTATCCAGAAACTTATCCAGCTTTTCATTTATATCGAATACGACAGCAATGGATATAATAAGAATAATGGAGAATATATAAGTCCCCAGAAACTTCTTAATAATATATCTGTCGAGTATCGAAAGTATTTTCATTTTCAATCACTTTGCCCTATGGGCGGTTACAAGTAGACAAGTTATTCTTAATTCTTAATTCTTAATTCTTAATTCTTAATTCTTAATTAATTATTTATATCCTTCTTGAAACATTCTCTACCATTTCTTTCTTCCAACCGGAAAAATCTCCTGCAATAATATGCTCACGTGCTTCTTTAACCAGTTGCAAGTAAAAAGCCAGATTATGTATAGAAGCTATCTGTAATCCTAATATTTCATTCGTAATAAACAGATGACGAAGATATGCTTTTGTATATAAAGTATCAACAAATGACGCTCCATTTTCTTCGATCGGAGAAAAATCGTCAGCCCATTTCTTGTTACGCATATTCATTATACCATTACGGGTAAACAGTTGCCCATTGCGTCCGTTACGGGTAGGCATAATACAATCGAACATATCCACACCCCGCTCTATGGCTTCCAGTATATTGGCCGGTGTGCCCACTCCCATCAGATAACGGGGTTTATCGGCTGGTAGTATTTCGTTTACCACTTCAATCATCTCGTACATTTTCTCGGTAGGTTCGCCCACGGCCAATCCTCCGATAGCATTCCCGTCTGCACCTTTCGAAGCTACATTTTCTGCGGCTCTGCGGCGTAAGTCAGGATAGACACAACCCTGCACAATAGGAAATAAGGCTTGCTTATACCCATACTCACATTCAGTGCCGTTAAACTGGGTAAAGCATCGGTCGAGCCATCGTTCTGTCAAATCAAGAGACTTTTTTGCATATGCATAATCAGCATCTCCCGGTGTACATTCATCGAAAGCCATAATGATATCCGCCCCTATCACCCTCTGAATATCCATAACGGATTCGGGTGTAAAAAAGTGCTTCGAACCATCTATATGAGACCGGAATATAGCACCTTCTTCTGTCAGTTTCCGGTTTTCGGCTAAAGAAAATACCTGAAACCCGCCACTGTCGGTCAGTATAGGCTTATCCCAGCTGTTAAACTTATGCAAACCACCTGCTTGCTTAAGTATTTCCAGGCCCGGACGCAGATACAGATGATATGTATTCCCCAGAATGATCTGCGCTTCTATATCATTTTTCAGTTCGGTCATATGTACGGCTTTCACCGCCCCCTGAGTACCCACCGGCATAAAAATAGGGGTCTCTATCTGTCCGTGATCGGTTGTTATAAGTCCTGCTCTGGCTTTAGTCTGCCCGTCAGTATATTGAAGTTTAAAATCCATTATTCCGTTCTAATCAGATTTGAGTGGTCTTTGATTGTTCAGCATCATCTGCTTCCTCTTTTGCTATTAAGTCTTTTAGTTGAACCACAACAATCGATGTCTTATTTTTCTTTATTACCGTAAACTGATAATCTTCTGCTTCCAGCTTATCATGTGTATTTGGAATACGCCCGAATTTATCGATAAGATATCCGGCAAGGGTATCATACTGCTTATCTTTGTCTATCGGGTGCGGCAACTCATCATTGATGTCGGATATGGCAGCCGTAGCTATTACCGAGTATGTATTTTCTCCGGTTTGTTCTACAAAAGGAATTTCATTATCATATTCGTCCTGTATTTCCCCAACCAATTCTTCGAGTATATCCTCCATTGAGATAACACCCTCTACTCCACCATATTCGTTCAGCACCATAGCTATTTGCTGATGTTTTACCTGAAACTCTTTCAAGAGCTGCCCGATACGTTTTGTCTCGGGCGTAAATGAAACAGGGCGTATAATAGAGCGTATATTCACATCTCCACTACTGATACGCATCTTTTTCAATATATCTTTCAAATGGACTACACCAATGGTATTGTCGATATTATCTTCGTAACATGGTACACGGGAATATCCTTCTTCTATTACAAATTCCAATGTCTTTTCATCGTAATCGTTCACGTCTATGGCCACCACTTGTGTACGCGGAACCATTATCTGGCGGGCGGTACGCTCCGAGAAATCAAATGCGTTCTGGATGATATCAAATTCGGTACTGTCTACCTTCCCGCTTTCTTTCGCCTGATCTACCAGATAGCGCAACTCGTCGCTACTATATACTTCCTGTTCCGAAACAGTATGCAGCCCAACCATCTTGAGTACGAGATTGGCAATGCCATTCAATAACCAGATGAAAGGACGGCAAATCCAATAAAAGCCATGCAAAGGATATGCAACAGCAAGCGTTGTCTGCTCCGAACGCTGGATAGCCAATGATTTAGGAGCCAACTCTCCCAATACAATATGCAATATAGTGATTATAATAAACGCGGTAATCAGCGATACTGTAGACAGTACAGACGGGGCAAGTTCAATATTGAACAGTCCGATTACTTCTTTGATTATCTTGGATACCACAGGCTCACCGATCCAACCTAAAGCAAGACTGGCTATGGTAATACCAAACTGGGTCGCAGCCAGATAGGAATCGAGGTGTGTTACTATTTTTTTTGAAAGAATAGCTGCACGGCTGCCTGCCTGAGCTTTCAATTCTAGTTGAGAAGACCGAACTTTTACAATTGCGAATTCTGCCGCAACAAAAAAACCATTAAGAAATACGAATAAAAGAGTAATTAAAATCGATATGAAAATGTCCATATTTTAATATGAATGATAATAGTGCAAAGATAATATAATTGTGTATTCGTTTAACAAAAAACGAATTAAACAACGGCGAAAATATAAATAAATATTAAATAGAACACTTTACATTTATTAACTATATATCGTTAAAATGTAACGAAAGTAACGGAAATCAATTATAAATTCGAATCTGTAGTTATCTTTTAATGTTCTATTATTTTCTGCACATAACCCTCCAGTAATTGTTTCAGTCCAATACGGGCAGAAGCGACAAGTGTTTCTTCGCGGAGGGTGATGGCATTATCCACCGCTTCATTAAATTCGGGGCGGGTTTTCTTCCAGTGGTAGAAAGTCTTAGGATTGATATTGACGATCTTACAGATTTCGGATACGCCGAAAAGGTCTTGTTCTATCATTTCAATGATACGTGTGGCGGTTTTGTTGGTATATTTCATAATGTCAAAGGTTTGAGCCTCCCGTCTTCCTCAAAGGAGAGGCGACAAAAGGCATTGATTAATAAATTAAACGAATAGCTATCGGCCAATAGCTAACAGCGTTTTTTACTATAGATAAATGAATTGGATTTTGATAACAATAAAGATTAATATCTGAGATTTTACTTAATAGCAGCAACTAAAATTGTGAAAATCAGAAAAAAACATATCTTTGTTAACAAACTAACCAATCTTGAAACCATGGAACCAAAAATGCTATTGAGAGACCCGGATATTTTCCCATCCGAAGAAGTGCTAGAAAACGTGCTCGGAGAAAGCATCTATCATGTGCTGGCTTCTTTCCTTGAAACGATTACAGACGAAGAATATGCGCTGGTTATTGAATGGCGGTTCTATAATGATGGGAAAGCATGGTTCGGCAAAGTACTTTATAAGAAAAAAACGGTATTGTGGCTTTCGGTCTGGGAAGGATATTTCAAAACAAGTTTCTATTTTACTGAAAAGCACCTTGAAAAAATTGCAGCTCTGGATATCGCCAAGACGGTTAAAGATGAATTTGCCATAACAAAACCGGCAGGCCGTTTGCTCCCGATGATTTTTAATATAAGCAGCCAGGAACAGGTAAAAGATCTGCTAACTGTCGTTCGTTTTAAGAAGAGTCTGGTCTGACTTCGGGTCAAAATACTTTTCACTTTGCCCTATGGGCGGTTACAAGTCACAAGTAAACGAGATACAAGATACGAGTAAACAAGTTATTCTTCATTTTTCATTTTTCGTTTTTCATTCTTATCTTCCCCGATTGCATTTCAAGGACTCCCCTATCCGTCATAAAACGGATGGCCCCGGTCACATCCTGCGCCTGGTAATCAGACAATACACCTGTTATATCATCTATGGATCGTTCCCCGTCCTTAAGCAATTCTTTTATATCCAATGATATCTTATTGAACTTTGCATTCGTCATTCCCGAATCGTTCTTGGCCAGGCAAACATCACATTGTCCGCAATCGCTGATATCTTTCTCATTGAAGTAAGATAACAAAATACGGCTGCGACACAGCTCATCCTGCTCTGCATAATGACTCATCGCCAGTATCCGCTTTTCGAAACGGTCTTTACGGTCTTCGTTTACAAGACGTGGTATAATCAGGTATTTCTTGTCCACCCGCTGACGGGTGTATGCTACCAGAGGCGTTTTTTTATGAGGAATATAATCGATAATATTGCGTTTATCCAGCATTTTCAGCATTTCATATACAGCTTTCCGGCTTTTGTCCGTCTTCAGGCCTATTTCGGCCTCGTTAATGGTTACATAATTGGTAAATAAACCTGTGTAAAGACGAAGGATAGTATTTACAAGTTGCTCATATTCCCGCTCAAAATCGTAATGATACAGATCATCTCTGTAAACTGTAAACATCACCCGCGAACGGTTATCTATCTCGTCGGTGTATTCTATATAGCCTGCCAGATCCAATATCCTGAGTGCATTATGAGTAGGCAGAAGAGGATATTTGTAAGTAGCACAGAACTGCTGTATATTAAAATCATATACCATACCCACCCCGAAACCTTCGGCCACCTGGAAAAAGTAAGCGAGCGAATCATATACCTGAGAGATAAATTCCCGTTCGGGAAACTCATCCCTTATACGCTTTTTCAGTTTTACACTATCGTTCTTATGGTATAAGATTACAGCAAAAGCCTTTTCCCCATCGCGTCCCGCGCGCCCTGCTTCCTGAAAGTATTCTTCTACCGAATTGGGCAGGTCGGTATGCACTACCAGCCGCACATCCGGTTTATCAATTCCCATACCGAAAGCATTGGTACAAACAATGATCCGTTTTTCATTATTCTTCCAGCAGCTCTGCTTCCGTGATTTATCTTCACTGCTCAGTCCGGCATGGTAAAAATCGGCGGAAAAACCTTGTTGTATAAGGAAATCCGACATCTCCTTCGTTTTCTGGCGGCTACGCACATAGATGATGGTGGAACCCTTTATTTTCTCAAGCAACCGGACAAGTTCTTCCGGCTTATTTTCCGTATTACGGACAATATAGGCCAGATTCTTACGCTCAAAGCTTTTCCTGAAGACATTCTTTTTACTGAAATGCAATTGTTCCTGAATATCATCTATCACCTCCGGGGTAGCTGTCGCGGTGAGAGCCAGAACAGGCACACCGGGCAGATGCTCGCGAATAGCCGCTATCTTGAGATAGGATGGACGGAAATCATAACCCCACTGGGATATACAATGCGATTCGTCCACTACCAGCAGACAAACATTCATATCGCGAAGTTTACTCAGGAATAGTTGGGTAGCCAGTCGTTCGGGTGACACATAGAGGAATTTATAATCACCGAAGATGGCGTTTTCAAGCGTAGTGATAATCTCCTGCCGGGTCATCCCCGAATATACGGCCAATGATTTTATATTTCTCTGACGCAGATTATCCACCTGATCTTTCATCAGGGCGATAAGCGGAGTGACAACAAGACAAAGACCTTCCATTGCCATTGCCGGCACCTGAAAGGTCAGTGATTTTCCTCCGCCTGTGGGCATCAGCCCCAGCGTATCTTTTCCCTGGCTGACGGAATGGATAATATCTTCCTGTAAAGGGCGAAATTCTTCATAACCCCAATACTGTTTGAGTATTTTGTGATAGGTATCCATTCTTCTATGTGCCAATTAACTAATATGCCAATGTGCCAATATCGGATTGTTTTCAATTGGCATATTGGCACATTAGTCAATCAGTATATTAATTTTTCATCGGACGCACCTCTATCTTAATATCAGTACCATCCAAGGCTTTACCTATTTTCTCCTGATCGAATTCCGACATATGATACGGATAGAGTACTTTCGGCATCACCTTTTTAGCTGCATCCACAAACATGTCGTCTGTCATTGTATATGGCAGGTTCTTAGGTATGAAAGCAATATCGATGACACCTTTCAGTTTATCCATCTCCGGAATATTTTCGGTATCGCCGGCGACATATACTTTTTTATCACCAAATGTAAAGATATAACCATTGCCCCGTCCTTTAGGATGGTATGCTTCTCCGTCAGGTTTCTTATTTACGATATTATAAGCAGGAACGACATCGATGGCTATTCCACTCCATTCGGTCTTATCACCGTTATTTACCACATTTCCATATCCAAGTATTTCGTTGCATACCTTCGATACTATATAGTGTGTGTCAGCCTTCTTTACTGCGTTGATAGCTGCTGTATCAAGGTGATCGCCATGCTCATGCGTCAGGATAATCAGATCGGCCTTAGGTAATCTGGAATAATCTGCGACTTGAGAATAAGGGTCTACCTGAATAACCTTTCCTGCAAATTCAAACATAACCGAGCCATGGCCTACCAGTGTTACTTTCAGCGGGCCTTTGCTCGTTTCGTAGCTGTCAGCTTTTATATATTCCGCCTGTTCCATACTCAATGTATCAGTAGCTTTATCTCCGGCATTTGCCGTACTGGCCTTCTTCCCGCAGGCAACAAAGGAAAATAAAGCGATTGTTAATGATAATACTAAAGATCTCTTCATATTCTTGTCATTTAGTGTGAATCCGAAAGCTGTCCTGTATCTATATCCTTGACATAAAGCTGGATATTGGTCTTTCCATTGTGCGTATTTTCCTCCAGTGTATAGCAAATGTCAAACGGCTGGTCGTTTTTTACCATCTCACTATTGGCACTTTGGCGAAAAGCGATACCATTCACCGGAATTGTAGTCGTTTTATCTATCATTTCCAGTTTCAGGTGTACATTATCTTTTCCCACAGGTTTACTTGTACCATAATCCTGTACATCCCATGTAACAAATATAGGGTTCAGGTTCTCCGGCCCAAAAGGCGCAAAACCGGCCAGGTCACTTATAAATTTCGGCGTAATCTCTTTGAATGAAAGTTCGGCATCGATACAAATCTGAGGGCGCATCATTTCGGGTGCTATCATTTCAAGTGATAAAGCCTCGAACCGGCGCTGGAATTCGGCCAGATTTTCTTCTTTCAGCGATAAACCCGCTGCATATGTATGCCCTCCGAAATTTTCCAAGATATCTTTACAGGCTTCTATGGCCTTATAGACATCAAAACCCATTACCGAACGGGCAGACCCGGTGATTAGTCCCTGAGATTTGGTCAGTACTACAGCAGGGCGCAAATATTTTTCGGTAAGACGTGATGCTACAATACCGATAACGCCTTTGTGCCAGGTTTCATCATATATCACCAGACTCTTCTTTTTCGACATATCCACCGTTCCGTCGATAAATTGTATCGCCTCGTCTGTTATCCTTTTATCCAGCTCGCGACGGTCGTCGTTATAATGGTCTATATTAGCACTCTTCTCCCGTGCATCTTCTATCGTATTGGCCAGCAGTAAGTCTACCGCCTCTTTTCCTTTCATCATACGTCCCGAAGCATTAATACGGGGACCTATCTTGAAAATAATATCATTCACGGTGATACTTTTGTAAGTAAGTCCACAGATCTCAATTATCCCTTTCAGACCCAGACTGGGATTGGAATTAATCTGCTTTAAACCGAAATATGTCAGTATCCGGTTTTCACCCGTGATGGGAACAATATCCGAAGCTACACTAACAGCTACCAAATCGAGCAAATCGGTCAGTTCCGAAAAATCTATCTTATTATTCTGGGCCAATGCCTGCACCAGTTTGAAGCCTACCCCGCATCCTGAAAGATGTTCGTACGGGTAAGTCGAATCTACACGTTTGGCATCAATAACTGCAACCGCGTCGGGAAGTATCTCGTCCGGCATATGATGATCACCGATTATAAAATCAATCCCTTTGCTTTTGGCATAGGCGACCTTCTCAATGGCTTTAATACCACAATCGAGAGCAATAATGAGTTTCACACCTGTCTCTTCGGCGTAATCTATCCCTTGTTCCGATATTCCGTAGCCTTCATCGTAGCGATCGGGGATATAATAATCGAGGTTAGTTGTGAATTTCCGCAGAAATTTATACACAAGTGCGACGGCAGTTGTTCCGTCCACATCATAGTCACCGTATATCAATATACGCTGCTTTTGTCCCAACGCCTTCTCAATTCTCTTGATAGCTTTGTCCATATCGGGCAAAAGGAAAGGATCGTGTAAATCTTTCAGGTTTGGATGAAAGAATTTATATGCATCTTCGGTAGATGATATTCCTCTCTGTATCAAGAGCTGACAAAGAACAGGGCTAATGCCTAATTTCTTAGCAAGATCATCTCTCTGCTCTTTTTGCTGGGTTGTTAGGGCTTCGTAATTCCATTTGTAAATCATTTTATATCGTTTTTTCTTTCTTCTGTCTTAGCGAGGCTAATTAACATATCTCAAACATTCGCAAATGTTAATATGCACTGAATATCAACCCCATATAGCACCATTACAAGCAGTAAGGGTAGTTTGCTATCAATTTGTAAAGATAATATATATATGTGAAAACGCTATTAGTGATTCTTATTTTTATTTTTTATTTTATTATAATAATCTATAATGAAGATAGGGTTATAGTCCGGTTCTATTACTTCTATAATAGACTTCTGATAAATAAAAAAGTCCCGTTTCCAGGACTTTATATTTAATAACACTAAAATACAACTATTTTACATTACTTGCCTTTAACCCTTTAATAACTGCAGAAGAAAAGCCTGCATGTTCCATTTCATTCAATCCTTTTATTGTGATTCCTCCGGCTGTAGTCACCTTGTCTATTTCCGCTTCGGGATGGTTCCCATTTGCCTCGAGCAGATCGATTGCACCACGAAGTGTTTGCAAAACGGCATCTTTAGCCTGGTCAGGATATACTCCCATCTCAATACCTCCTTCCATAGCTGCCCTGATATATCTGAAGGCAAAGGCTATACCACACGATGTAAGCGAAGTTATAGCCGGAATAAGTTTTTCTTCCACAAATTCAACTTTACCAAGTTGGGAAAAGATGCGGAACACTTGCTCGCGTTGTTCCTTATCCGCATTCTGTGAAGCAATATACGTCATGCTCTGACGCACGGCTATAGCAGTATTAGGCACAACACGGAATACAGGTTGACGCGGGCTAGTCCATTCCTGTAGTTGAGCCAATGTTACAACAGCCGCAACAGATACGATCAACTGTTTCGGATTTTCCAATAAGGTCTTATGCGTCTTCAGTATGTCCTCTACCATCCACGGCTTAACAGCAATAATGAGAATATCTGCCGTAACCAGTGAAGAGTAATCAGCTACCACGACATTTATATCTTCACGAACCTCCCTCAGGCGGGGTACATTCCGGCCTTTATGGTCGACAATGGTTATATCCTGAGGCTGTACACCTCCATTTACTGCTAAACCACAAGCTATGGCTCCTCCCATATTTCCGGCTCCGATAATAGTTATTTTCATACGTTGATTCTATTTTAAAGGATGTATGGAAATTCGCATGACAAAACGATCCTGTGTTTTGACGTATTGCTATTCATGCTCGTTTTCATTTTTTACTGTTTTGATAAAAACAAAGGTAGCAAAATTTACATTTTTCTGAGTACTTTCTCCAAATACGCTTTCAATATACTTGCATGATTATATACCGGCTCCCGGGAAGCATATAACAACGTAACAATATTATGCGATTCCACTGTTTTTATAAAATCCTTTGCTTCATCCGCCCCATCCAATTCTTTTTGGTACATAGTCACAAAATCATCCCATCTGCTTTTTATGTCGTCATGAAACCATTTGCGCAAATTAGGAGACGGAGTAATATTTTTCGCCCATAAGTCGTATTTCAGCTGGTCTTTTCTCATTCCTCTGGGCCACAGGCGATCGACCAGTATACGAAAACCATCTTCATTTTCAACATCTTCATAAACCCGTTTCAATTTTATCTCTGTCATATATTGTGAAGTACTAATATTATTATCCATTAATTCTAGAACAACAGAACATCTTTTTTTGTTTGATAAGGACTATTCGGATGCAATTCCGACACTTAATCCACCCCAAATATTTCTTTTTTATCTAATAAATAAACGAATCGCAGATTATTATTACATTTTCCTTATTTTTGTGCAAACTTTAGCTTATGATAGAAAGACTTTTCAAGAAAAAAGATATATCAGTAATACTCAGCGAGCCCACAGAAACTAAGGGCGGGCTTAAAAGAAGCCTATCGGCTACAAATCTCGTTACTCTGGGAATTGGCGCAATAGTAGGAACCGGAATTTTCGTTATCACCGGACAAGCTGCCGCTATGTATGCCGGGCCGGCACTGACTATATCATTCGTTATTTCGGCACTGGGTTGCATTATGGCAGGACTGTGTTATGCGGAATTTGCCGCCATGATACCCGTATCGGGCGGAGTATATTCATACAGCTATACCACAATGGGTGAAATTCTCGCATGGTTTGTAGGCTGGATATTGATTCTTGAATATCTTTTCGCCTGCTCTAGTGTGGCGGTAGGCTGGTCGGGCTATATGTTAAGTTTACTCGACGGATGGGGTATTGATTTCCCAGATCAGATTGCCGGGGCCACATTCGACCATCTTAAGGACGGAAGCTGGGTATGGACAGGGCGTATCATCAATTTTCCTGCCGCATTTATCGTAGCCATAGTATCCGCCTTCCTGATTGGAGGCATCAAACAGTCAGCATTCGTCAATAATATCATCGTTGTTATCAAAGTTAGCGTAATCCTCTTATTCATCGGATTTGGCCTTTCATATATAGACACAAGCAACTGGACACCATATATACCTGAAAATACAGGAGGTTATGGAAATTTCGGATGGACGGGTATCCTCAGGGGTGCGGCAGTGGTATTTTATGCATATCTGGGATTCGACGCTCTGTCTACAGCAGCAGGGGAGGCAAAAAATCCACAGAAGGATATGCCAAAAGGCATTTTGTTTTCACTGCTTATATGCGCGCTGCTGTATATCGCTGTAACCACAGTATTGACAGGAATAGTCAATTACAAAGACTTGAATGTAGATGCACCAATAGCACTTGCCATAGACCGTACAGGCGAAAGTTTAGCCTGGTTAAGCCCCCTCATTAAACTGGGAGCAATTGCAGGGCTTAGTTCGGTAATTTTGGTAATGATGTTAGGACAATCACGTATATACTATTCTATTTCTAAAGACGGGTTATTACCGAAGGTGTTTTCGAAAGTAAATGATAAACATGGAGTTCCCCACAATGCGACTATTTTTGCCAGCATTATCACAGCCTTGATAGCCGGGCTCTTTCCTCTTCATGTTCTCAGTGAGCTGGTATCGATAGGTACCCTGATGGCCTTCACCATTGTGTGCATTTCCATTGTCATACTGCGTAAAACGCAGCCCGACCTCAAGCGTCCGTTCAGAACACCTCTTGTACCATTTATCCCTTTGGCCGGAGCTGCGATCTGTATTGTACAAATGCTATCTCTACCGTGGAGCACATGGGAACGGCTTATCGGCTGGACTGTGATAGGATTTATCATTTACTTTACATATGGGATAAAGCATAGCAAATTGAATAATATCAATAAGAAGTAATTAATCTTTTAATTCTTATACAACAAAGGGATTTGAATTACTGATTTATAAAACAATAAGTAAAACATCAATACATATAAATAAGAAGGCCCGGACAAATTACATGTCCGGGCTTTTCTATTATTCAAAATAACATCATTTTATTTCTTTGATCTTCACGTTCTTGAACCACACCTCATCACCATGGTCCTGTAAAAGGATATTACCTTCGGCAGCATTTCCAAAGTTTGGCCAATCACGATATTTACTGTAATTAACCAAAGCCTTCCACATATCGTTATTACGCTCATATTCTAAAATTTTCACGCCGTTCAGCCAGTGCTCCACTTTATTTCCATTTACTACAACTACGGCTGTATTAAAGTCTTTCTTATTGAAAGGCTTATTCTCCGGTGCCGGAATAAGGTCGTAAAGAGATCCAAGTTTGCGGTTTCCTCTTACACCCAATTTAGCATCAGGATGCTTATCATCGTCAAGAATCTGAAATTCGCAACCGATAGCAGACCCTTCTCCTTTATTCAGGTCCGGATTCACGAAGTATTTGACACCGCTATTGGCGCCTTCTGTAATTTTAAAATCGACACTTAGTATGAAGTTTTTATATTTACGTGTGGTTACGATATCTCCACCATTAGTGGATTCACCGCCACCACTTTTCAGCACTTTCAATATACCATTGTCTATTACCCAGCCTTTTTCAGGGAAATTACTGATCTTGGCTCCACGCCAGCCGTTTGTGGTTTTTCCGTCCCACAAAAGTGTCCAGCCTTCTTTTGCTTCTTTAGGAGAAATGGTATTTACTATGCAATTGACCTGAGGTGCATCATTAGCATCCGAAATTTTGTATTTTTCTACATCAGTAGTGCAAATCCGGATATCTTTCCAGCTTACGGTTTTTCCTTCCTGACCCTTATCTCCTATAGCATGAACCTGTAATGCGATGAACCCCTCGAGCGTCATATCATCCCAGATATTAGCGCAAGCAACACCGTTTACCCATGTACGGATAGAACTGCCTATGGCCTCTATTCTCGCTTTATTCCACTGGCCGTTCTTAAACGCTGTCCGCGCCGACGGATTTACAGTCATTGGATATAGCCAGTTGCGGCGAGCTTCGTCATAGATACCTCCGGTCCATGCACGTTCGGCAGGATCTATTTCGAACTGGTAACCATGTACACGCCCATTTTGATAGTCTTTGAGGCTCAAACTGCGAAATTGTACACCGGAATTAAGTCCGTCATCTACCTTGAAGTCAAATTCAAGAATAAAATCTCCATAATTCTTCTCTGTAGCTAGAAAAGTATTGGGAGTATTCATCTTCGAGATGCCGACAATAGTACCATCCACAACTTTATATTCGGCTTTTCCGTTGAGCTTTTTCCAGCCTTTCAAATTCTTTCCATTAAATAATGGTTCCCATTTCTCCTGTGCAGATATTGCTGCCGTAAACAACAGAAGAATGGCTAATAATATATTCTTATTCATCTTAATTTAATCTAAATAACAAGTTCTAAATTGTAAGTGAAGATCAATATGTGATAAGAGAAAGATGTTTCTCACTTTTCATTCTTCACTTTTCACTTACTATAATTTATATTTTATAAAAATCTTCCCAGCCTTTACGTGGAGGAATGCCCGTAAGCATCGCGTTGGCAAAAGCATTGTTTGTTATTTGCTTGGTACGACTATCGAAATGGAACTTCGTATTCAAACGCTGCGCCATTACCCCTAGAGAGAATACCTGACTAAGAGGCCCGTGTATTTCGAAAGGGGAACGAGTCTTCTCAACTCCTGTACAAGCCAGCAAGAAGTTAGCAAAATGGTTTGAAGGGCTTTTCGGAACTTCCGGAAGTTTCGACGCCATATCTTTAGCCTTCGACTCAGGAATAATAGAAAGCGTACTGCCGTGAGATGCGCCTTTAAAGGTCAATTCCTTACTGTAAATGATCTTACCCGGATTAATCGTTGTTTTCTTGATTTCACCTGCCCCCGAAGCCGGAATATTAGGATCTAAGGCCGATTCCCCGTATCCCTCCGGTATTGGCGGAAGATTGTCCACACCATCGTACCACATAATATCGCAAGGCGGCATATCTCCTCTCGGACCAAATTTAAACTGAATAGTAGAATCTGTAGGGAAGAAATAATCGTTATGCCCGGTTAGTTTTATAGGATTAATTTCGTAAGGTAGCCCCAAATCAAGGAATTCATGTACGGTATCGAGAATGTGTGCTCCCCAGTCTCCCAGCGCTCCCATACCGAAATCGTACCAAGAACGCCATTCTCCGTTATGATATTTATCACTGTATTCATGATATGGAACAGCACAATGCCATGTCATCCAGTCTAATGTACTTGGTATAGGCTGTGCTTCGGGATACTTATATATATTTACATCCCATCCATGCCATCTGCGTGGATTATTCATGTGTGCAACTACGGAGGTTACATCTTTGATAATGCCTGCATCCTGCCAGGCTTTGAACTGGAAGTAATTGGCTTCGGAGTGTCCCTGATTACCCACTTGCGTCACTACATTAGGATATTTACGAGCTGCCTGCATCAACAATTCCGCTTCAAGAAAAGTACGTGCCATAGGCTTCTCCACATATACATGCTTTCCATAGGCCATTGCCATCATACAGATTGGGAAATGTGAAAAGTCGGGCGTAGCTATAGCTACAGCCTCGAACTCGTTGCCTATTTTATCGAACATTACCCTGAAATCCTGAAACTGCTTTGCTTTCGGATATTTAGCTATTACTTTCTGAGTCTGTTTTGCACCCATATCCACATCACAAAGAGCTACGACATTGACGAGTCCCGTTTTTTCGAAATCTCCAATAATCTGTTCGCCCCTATTACCGATACCGATATAGGCAATATTAACTTTTCTGTTAGCACCCACAACCCGACTATAGCTCTCGGCATTCATTGTACCAATGCCACCGACAGCCAGCCCGGCTGAGGCTACTGCGGCTCTTTTTAAAAAATTTCTGCGTGTTACCATGATTTAGTATTTTGAGTTTAAATTAGAGTAAAAAATCGCACATCTGATTATCTGAACATATACACCTGATATACTGAAACATAGATTAGCGACACTATATCTCTTATATTTATTTCCGTTTAAATAGAATGGACATTATACGGGTGAATTAGATATCGAATTTCTTAAATTAATAGGTTCTTTGATAAAACTTTAACAAAATAACTAATATATAACCTAACTTCAAAACATGTGTGCGAACACACACCTAGTCAAACAGCACATAAAAATCTGAATAAAAATACATTAACCACAAAAATAAATAACCCAGAATCAGAATATGTTTTACAACATGTTTTAGATTATAAAAACCCGGCATATACTGAAACAATATATCTTCAAATGATCAAAAAAAACATTTTTATCAATAACGCAATCCACTAGCAATCATTTTGAAACAAAAAGAACGATTTATATTTCAAAAAGTATTATTTTTGAAAACAAAATATGTAAAAAATCTATGAAACATCAGTTATTCCGAAAAAAAGATATAACAACCTTACTACAGGATTCTTTCCAGGAGAAAGACGGGTTGAAAAGAACCTTGACTACCGGGCATCTTATAGCATTAGGCATAGGAGCAATTATAGGTACAGGTATTTTTGTTCTCACGGGAACAGCTGCCGCTAATTATGCAGGACCAGCCCTTACCATATCTTTTATTATTTCTGCTTTGGGCTGTGCTATGGCCGGACTGTGCTACGCTGAATTTGCCTCTATGATACCGGTAGCAGGCAGCGCGTATTCATACAGCTATTCTACATTAGGCGAATTTTTCGCATGGTTCATAGGCTGGGACTTGATTCTGGAATATCTGTTCACCGCAGGAACTGTAGCTGTGGGCTGGTCAGGATATTTTGTCAGTTTCCTTGACGACTTCGGAATACACATCCCCCTGAATCTGCGCATGGCACCTTTCGACCACACCAGCGCCGATGGATGGTTTGCAACGGGTAGTATAATTAACTTCCCTGCAATGTTTATTGTTGCCGTCATGTCGGTATTGCTCATAAGAGGTATAAGCCAGTCCGCTACATTAAATAATATAATAGTTGTGGTAAAGGTCGTCGTCATCCTACTCTTCATCGGCTTCGGATTATCATATATAGACACCAGTAACTGGTCACCGTACATTCCTCAAAATACAGGTGAATTCGGACATTTCGGCTGGAGCGGTATTTTTCGCGGGGCAGCTGTCATATTTTTTGCATATATCGGGTTCGATGCCGTATCCACGACTGCACAAGAGGCAAAGAATCCTCAGAAGGATATGCCGAAAGGTATACTGATCTCCCTACTTATCTGTACAATCCTGTATATTGCGGTGACAGCCGTTTTAACAGGAATAGCACACTACTCCGAACTAAGTGTGCCTGCGCCTATTGCATTGGCTATAGATAAAGGAAGCGATGGTCTCCATTGGCTACGAATGCCTATCAAAATAGGAGCAATTGCCGGCTTAAGCTCGGTTATATTAGTAATGATGTTAGCCCAATCACGCATCTTTTATACAATATCGAGGGACGGACTGCTACCTAAGTTCTTCTCTAAAGTGCATACTAGATTCAATACCCCCCATTATTCGACCATTGTAACAAGTATAGCTGTAGGCCTTATTGCTGGTTTACTCCCAATCAATATACTTGGAGAACTAGTCTCTATCGGAACATTGATGGCATTTACGCTTGTATGTATTTCCATTGTGATACTACGCAAGACCCGTCCGGATGTTAACCGCCCATTCAAAACGCCATGGGTACCTTTAGTTCCAATACTGGGTGCTTTGATTTGCCTGTCTCAAATGGTTGCCTTGCCATTAGATACATGGCTAAGATTGATCGTATGGATGCTGATAGGTTTTGTTATCTACTTCGCATACGGAATAAAGCATAGTAAACTGAATAAACCCTGAACCTAGTCGAAACTTCAAACTGGCTGCCAGAACTATATGACGAGTATATTGTTAGAAAGGCAGGTACCAATTATATATTAGAAAGAAAATGAAGCTCACATACATTTACCATAGCGGTTATGCTATTGAGGCAAAAGACCTTACGGTTATTATAGACTATTATAAAGACTCCGATGACAATCTTCGGGAAGGCATCGTACATAAAAAGCTCCTGAAAAATAAAGGCAGGCTTTATGTTCTATGCACCCATTCACATGCCGACCATTTCAACCCCGATATACTGAAATGGAAAGATATAAAAAAGGATATCACATACATCTTTTCGAAAGACATCCTAAACAATCAAATGGCCAAAGAAGATGACGCTATATACCTCGACAAGCTGGAAGTATATAAAGATCATAATATCATTATCCGGGCTTTCGGTTCCACCGACTTGGGTGTGTCGTATCTCATTCATATTAAAGATAAGACCATATTTCATGCCGGAGACCTTAACAACTGGCACTGGAATGAAGAGTCGACCAAAGATGAGATACGGGAAGCCGAAGCCTTCTATCAAGATGAACTGAATTTGCTTGCCGCCAATGTAAAGCATATTGATATGGCGATGTTCCCTGTCGACCCACGCTTGGGTAAAGACTATATGAAGGGGGTTGAACAATTTATAGATGCAATACAAACAAACTGTATTGCTCCCATGCATTTCGGCGAAGCGTACGACAAGGCCTCAGCTTTTGCACCTTACGCTGCAGCAAAAGGAAGTAAGGCAATCCAGTGGCAACAACGGGGTGAGGATATTGAGTTTTAAATTTATAGAGTTATCTTTGTCATTCACCAACAAAACAGCATAGTCATGGAAATAAAAGGAAGATTTGACCATTTCAACATCAATGTAACCGACCTCGACAAGAGTATAGCTTTCTACCATAAAGCTCTCGGATTAAAAGAAATAAAGCGTAAGGAAGCTGGTGACGGATCATTCATACTTGTATATCTGGGCGACAGCTTCAGCTCGTTCTCGCTCGAACTGACATGGCTTAGAGACCATCCCCAACCATACGAACTGGGAGACAACGAAAGCCACCTATGCATCCGTGTAGAAGGAGATTACGACCAAGTGCGGGAATTCCATCGCGAAATGGGATGCGTCTGCTACGAAAATCATAATATGGGGCTGTACTTCATCAACGACCCTGATGATTACTGGATCGAAGTATTACCTGTCATCCTTTGATAATCAAAGCCCCACGCTTTCCCTTAAGAAATCAATCGAATCGAATATATCTTCTTTAGTTGCGGTTCGGTTGATTTCTATTTTACCCACATCCGACAGAAAGGTGAAGTTCACCGTGTCCGATTCGTTCTTCTTGTCGTGCTTCATATACTCGTACAACTGCTCGTAATGGTCGCAGTCGAAAAAGAACCCCTCATAATTATCCTTTATAAAGTAAACCGTCTTGTATAGCTTATCTTTAGGAAAACCACACTGTTTCTGCGACAAGTATAGTTCACAGACAATACCCCACGCTACAGCGTAACCGTGTTGCACAGGTCTGCCTATTTCATAAGAAAGGCTCTCGAATGCATGGCCGATAGTATGCCCCAGATTCAGTGCTTTACGGATGCCTTTTTCGAAAGGGTCTACTTCTACGATACGCTCCTTTACTGCAACCGAATCCACAACCAGCTGTTTCAGTTTATCATAATCTATTTCTTCTGTATCGAAAGACAAAGTCGCTTTCCATTCCTTATCACTGTCTATAAGCCCGTGCTTAACCATTTCGGCATAGCCCGACAGGAAATTCTGATGATCGAGGCTGCGGAAAAACACAGAGTCGATTAAAACCGTCTCGGCGGGGGCAAAAGCTCCTATTTCGTTTTTCAATCCGTTGAAGTTGATTCCGGTCTTTCCTCCTACTGCCGCATCCACAGCTCCGAGCAGGGTGGTAGGTATATTAATGCACTTTATCCCGCGTTTGAAACTTGCAGCAGCAAATCCCCCTATATCGGTGAGCATACCTCCTCCCAGATTGATAAGCAGTGAGTGGCGTGTTGCCCCGTTCTCTGAAAGATATTTCCATATCGACGACAGGGACTCTATATTCTTATTATTGTCTCCTGCCTTTATTATTATCTTGCCCGCCCGTGCCACCTGCTCATTATCCTTCACCAGTGGATAGCATAGCTTTTCCGTGTTTTCGTCTGTCAGGATAAACAGCTTATCAAAAGCCAGTTGACTAAGGATATAGGCGAGGTCTTTATTCAGTTCCGAAGATTTTATTACTTTTTGCATTGTTCTTATATTGTTAAAAGGTAACAAAGGTTACACATTTTTCTAATTTTTGTAGTATTACTTTTTAAGTTTTTAAATTGACTATATTTTCTATTTTTAAGAAAAGTACTTTTCCTATATCGGATGTGATTTTATCCATTTCTTCAGTCGTAAGAAAATCGGAATAGATTTTTGTTATTGGTGGCATATCACTATACGAAATTCCATATTCAGAGTCTTTAAAAGAAACTCCATATGCATTCTTATTAAAGGTAAATTTAATAAGCAAAGAGCTAATTATAAATTCTCTATACGGCTTTCTATATTTTGAGAAAATATAAAAAACACTTAATTGTTCTGTATTTGTATAATTAGCAGAATCATTGAGCATATCAAATACTTCATATATATAATCTAATGCAACTGCGAATGAGTCGAAATATTTATATTCAGTATCATTCCATTGTAAAGCAAGAGAACACTCCATAAAAAGACTATCAAATTGAGATAGTTTCTTGTCTAACTTATTAGAAAACGGTTCTATAACATTTTCAAATACTGCTTTTACACTCTCCTCTGACTTCTTTACAACATCACCTTTTTTATCCCCCAATCCCTTCTTCAACAAACTCAATTGCTTTTCCCAATCATCCTGCTCCTCTATCTGTTCTCCCTTTGCAGCCTTGACAGATAAATCTAAACTCCAGGCCGACTGCTGCATCATATAATTGACAAAAGCACGCAAATCACCGGCATCCGCCTGTTGCAACGCACGCAAATATTCTCTTTTCTCAGCCGTTTTTATAATTATAGGAGGTAAATCATTCTTGTACAATACATAGTTAACCAATAGACGAGCAACACGACCATTACCATCATCGAATGGATGAATACGGATATAACGATAATGAAGTATAGCAGCCAATTCCACAGGACTGAACTCTTTTTTCTCCGCTTCTTCATTATACCATTTTACCAAATCACCCATTAGCATCGGTGTTTCCTGCGGTGAAGCATATTCAAATATTTCGCCGTTCGACTGAATAACGCTATTCGGATATTTCTTATATTCTCCTACTTGTATTTCTCTCCGTGTAGATTGTCCGTCCGGAGTTATAGCATCTTTCCAAAAATTGCGCACGAGGATGGTTTGATTCAGGTCTTTTATAAATTTCTCTGTTAGTGGCTTATCTTTCTCCGCAGCTTCTGATTTTATCATCATCAGGGCAACATCATGTGCTTTCATTTCTTCAAGCTCACGTAATTCATGATTACCTTTAGTCTGATCGAAAAGTAACAGCAATTCAGTTTCCCCATAGGTAAGCGTATTACCTTCAAGATGGTTGGAGTTATAATTAAATTCCAATCTAAACTTCCTTTCGAGTTTTTTCTTACAATCTTCGTTGAAAGGTTGTAAACTCCTGTATTCCGAAATAAGCCTCTCTAACTGATTATTCATAATCTGACCTTATTTTGTGTCTTTTATATTTTTCTGAAAAAAGGGACAAAGGTTACATTTATATTCTTTCTCCTTATGCCTTTAACAGCATACCCTCTGAATTCCTTATTAATTTAACCTTAATTCACAATATACTGTTAAAAGGTAACAGATGTAACACATTTTTCATACTTTACAATCTTGCTACTTTTCTTATCCGAAAGTATTCTTTCAATCTGAGATATAGATAAAATATTACATAAAATGTGCATTCTCACCAAACTTATATCCCCTAAGCAACTCTTCTGTTTTCATAGCCCTCTTACCCGGAAATTGTATTTCTGTAACATTGATGTATCCGTCGGAACAAGCAATATGAAGGTATGATTTATTATCTGTCCGGAGATTACCAGCTAGAGATTGTCCCGCGCTTTTTACCTTTTCAGATACATATATTTTCACTGTCTGCACTTCTTTTCCTTCCTCGCGCAGCTTTGTCCATGCGGCAGGATAAGGCGACAATCCCCGTATAAGATTATATATTTCATCCACAGGTTTATTCCAGTCTATCCGGCAAGTTTCTTTGAATATTTTTGGAGCGGCCTTTAGTTCACTTTCATTGACAAATAACTGCTCCTGTGCCACTGCATCTACTTTATCTTCGAGTATCAGGTCTACAGTACGACGAACCAATTGTGCTCCAATCTGCATCAACTCATCATGGATTTTACCTGCATTATCCTCCTCCCCTATTTTCAGCTTTTGGCTAAGGATTATCTTACCGGTATCTATTTCGTGTGTGAGAAAGAAGGTAGTCACTCCGGTTTCCTTTTCGCCATTGATTATCGCCCAGTTGATAGGTGCAGCACCCCGGTATTGCGGAAGCAGCGATCCATGCAAGTTGAAAGTGCCCAGGCGCGGCATATCCCAGACCACTTCGGGAAGCATACGGAAAGCTACCACAATTTGCAGATCGGCATTCCATGCTTTCAGATCGTTCAGAAAAACTTCATCTTTCAGCTTTTCGGGTTGCAGTAAAGGCAAATCATGTTCAAGGGCGTATTTCTTCACCGCCGAATATTGTATCTTGTGTCCCCGTCCTCCGGGCTTATCGGGCATAGTGATTACACCCACTACATTATATCCGTTTTCGACAAGAACTCGCAGGCTTTCCACAGCAAAATCGGGAGTACCCATGAAAACGATTCGTAAGTCTTTTTTATTCATCTGTGATTTTGATTTCTTCTCAACAAAAGTAACGAAAAAACAAATCTCCCGCAAAGACACATGAATACAAAGTTATCCTTTGCACTTAGTACCTTAGCGGAAGATTGTATATGTTTTATCTTTTAAACTACCGAATGAAATTCAGAGCCGAAACTTTCTATTGTAATTCTGCCTATAAAAGAACGAAACTGGCCTAGTATCTTATTTTCCCTTATTATTGAATAAATCTTTCTTGAAAAACAATACGCGTATAAGCCACAGTACAAAAAAAGTAACACATACAATGGCAATAGTTGCCCCCGAACGTAAAATTATACTTAGCGAAATAGGCTGGATATCCCACAGGGCCAATACGGTAAGGGTGGCCCCCGTAAGAATTATAACAGCAGATAATATACCGATAAAGATTTTCATAAATACTTACTGTTAATAGGTTTATTCTTTCGCAAAGATAAAAAAGTATAGGACACATATTTTTTATCTTTTCATAATTTTGATTAAAAAGCAAGCAAAAATCACAGACCGGACATTTTAGTCTTCGGCAAAGTTATCGACCAGTACCTCCCTGTAAACATCCAGTATATTCGATTTCGAAATAAATCCGAGATATACATCATTTTCATCTACCACTGGCAGATTCCATGCCTTGGTTTCATCAAACAGCTTCATTATACGTTCCATTGTCATACCCACTACAATAATAGCAGGAGGAGAAGTCATAACACGAGAAATCTTGAAGCGGTTATATAATTCGGGACGAAACATTATATTCCTGATATTATCTATCAGCACAATACCTAAGAAACGGCTTCTGTCGTCCACCACAGGAAATACATTACGTGACGAACTCGATATTACTTTCACCATCTCACCCAATGTCATATCAGGGTGTACAGTTTGAAAATTAGTTTCTATCAACCGATTGATATTCATCAGAGTTAATACGGCTTTATCTTTATGGTGGGTGAGTAATTCTCCCTTTTTGGCCAGACGCATCGAATAAATACTGTGAGGCTCAAATATCTTGATAAAAGCATAAGAACAGATGGAGACTATCATCAGTGGCAAAAGCAACTCATATCCACCCGTCAGCTCTGCAATCAGAAACGTTCCGGTCAATGGCGCATGCATCACTCCGGCCATTACTCCGGCCATTCCCATCAGAGCAAAATTTTCTTCCGGCAATAGAGGCAAATATTGGCTGAATTCAGAATGGTTAGCTGCGTACGCAAATATAAATCCGGCGATACAGCCAAGAAACAGCGACGGAGCGAATATCCCCCCCGTACCTCCGGCTCCGTTTGTAGAGCTGGAAGCAAATACTTTCATCAATAAAACCCCACCTAGAAAGAGAATTATTGTCCAGCGGAAGTCTTTAAACTGAAAGAATAAACTGTTGTCGAGTAATGCACCATATTCCCTGTTGCCGCTGATCAATGCATTTATCGTATCATATCCTTCGCCATAAAGCGGAGGCATAAGGAATATAAGTATACTCAGCACAGTTGCACCGAGTCCGTATTTCTGCCAATAGCTAAGTTTCCTGAATATATCTTCTATCCAGTTCATGGCACGAGTAAAATAGAGCGACACCACGCCACAAAATATACCGAGCAGGATAACCATAGGGATACGCTCCAGAATAAACACATCGGTATGTGCATAGCTGAACATAGCCTTAGTTCCCATAGTTAGGTAAGAAAGCGTGGCTGCGGTCACAGATGTTACCAGAAGCGGTAATACGGTAAAGGTCGTAAGATCGAGCAATAGTACTTCCACAACAAACACAAGTCCGGCAATAGGAGCTTTGAAAATACCTGCGATAGCACCTGCCGCGCCACAACCGATAAGCAGCATCAGATATCTTTGTTCTACCTTGAACAATCGCCCGAGATTGGACCCGATAGCCGACCCGGTAAGCACAATAGGCGCCTCCGCTCCTACCGATCCCCCGAATCCGATGGTGATGGAACTGGCTATAATGGAAGTATAAACATTATGAAGTTTGATAAAACTTTTGCGTTGCGAGATAGCATACAATATTTTTGTTACCCCATGGCTGATATCATCCCGTACAACGTATTTCACAAATAGTCCGGCGATGAGGATACCTACAGCAGGAGTTATCAGATATATATAATTAGCTCCTTCGGTCACAAATTGAGATGTAAGAACGTGTTGTATTAGGTGTATAAGGCTTTTGAGTATATAGGCAGCCAATGCCGTAAATATTCCGATAAGGAAACTTACGAATATGACCAATTGTTTTTCCTTGACATTCTTGGCTTTCCAGACAAGGAGGTTATTGTATATTTTATCAAGTTTCATTTTTTAATTATTGAATCCCAAAAGTATAAAAAATAAGTTAGACTAATAAATATTTATTTAGTCGGATATTGTTAAGAATCCTCTCTTCCCTATCCACATGTAGCTGTATCCTTACTTTTCGAGAAATTCAAAGAAGAGATTGACCGATTTTTCACCCTTTATGCTCAAAATGTACAAAGAATATATTTCTATAATTTAAGCCTGTACTTATGTTTCGACTGATATAACATAACAGAGAAGGCATCGGATAACCGATGCCTTCTTCTATATAACTGATATAGGATTTACTTCTTCACATAATCTACAATCCAGTCACCGACTTCCGATGTAGAATATTTTTTACCATCTTTCGAAGTTATATCTTCAGTAACAACGCCTGCATCCATCGAAGCTGCTACTGCCTGACGGATAAGCGCGCCTTCTTCATGCAGATCGAAAGCATATTCAAACATCAGCGCTGCCGATAATATTGTTGCCAGCGGATTAGCTATATTCTTGCCTGCTGCCTGCGGATACGACCCGTGTATAGGTTCGAATACAGATGTATGGATACCGATAGATGCCGATGGCAACATGCCCAGTGAGCCCGTAATAACAGATGCCTCATCGGTAAGGATATCTCCGAAAAGATTTTCAGTTACAAGTACATCGAAACGTTTTGGCCATTGTATAATCTGCATAGCGGCATTGTCTACAAACATATATTCGGTTTCCACATCCGGATATTGCTTTTCTATTTCCTGTGCAACCTGCCTCCACAAGCGGGAAGTACAAAGTACATTCGCCTTGTCCACTACGGTAACCTTCTTGCGGCGCATACGGGCGTATTTATAAGAAAGGTGCAGTATGCGCTCTACTTCCTCACGTGTATACACACAGGTATCGTATGCAGTATCCCCATCTTCGCTACGGCCTTGCGGACGTCCGAAATAAAGTCCTCCTGTAAGTTCGCGGATACACATAAAGTCAGCTCCATCTACCAGGTCGGCACGTAGCGGGGATTTGTGTATCAAAGAAGGAAAAGTAGATACAGGACGGATATTTGCATACAATCCCAGTTTCTTGCGCATAGCCAGTAAGCCTTGTTCGGGACGTACTTTCGCTGAAGGATTATTGTCATATTTAGGGTCGCCTATAGCTCCGAAGAGTACAGCATCGGACGACATACACAACTCATGTGTTCCATCCGGATAAGGATTGCCAACCTGATCGATAGCAGTGGCTCCAACTACGCCATATTCATAACTAAGTTCATGCCCGAATTTTTCACAAATGGCTTCTGTCACTCTCAAAGCCTGCCCGATGATTTCGGGTCCGATCCCGTCGCCGGGAAGTACTGCGATGTTCAATTTCATACGATAATTTTGTTTTTAAAGAATGTATGGAAACTCGCATGACAAAATTATCATTGTCTTTTGTGCATTGCTATTGGCTCTGCCGATTTTGCAATTCACGCTCGTTTTCATATGTTTTACTTTAGGTAATTTTTAAATATATGTTTTGCTCCTTCTATCATCGAACCCGAATATCGTCTCATACTATCGGCAAGAGATCTATTCTGTTCTATTTTATTGCTTATACTATTATCCGATAGTTCATACAACAACTCCCTACCTGACGATAAATCGCTTATATAGTAATAATCGTTCCCTAAGCAGCCTAGTTTATCATCCGATGTAAAGTATATATAGGGGCGTCTATCCTTCAATAGATCAATCCCGAAGGTGTTGTATGCCGGGGCTTTATCTATTAGTCCCATTAAAGTGGCATATACATCTATCTGTCCACCCAGATCCGATACGGTTCTAGCCTCATTCTCAAATAGCGGCGAATAAATAATCAACGGGATATGAGTTAATGATAATGGTATATCATATTTCTGTTCTTTAACTTTGCCATGATCTCCCAGAAAGACAAAGATAGTATTATTATACCAATCTTTTTTTGAGATCTCGTCCATAAATTCCATTATACAATAATCCGAGTAAGACATTGCTGCCTGATCTTCTGGTATGCCATTTTTCAGAAACTCTCCCGGTAATGCATAAGGAGGATGATTACTTATTGTCAATATATTCGCATAAAAAGAGATTCCTTCCTGACACACAGAATCCATTTTAGATAAAGAAAAGTCAAACAGATATTTATCAGAAACTCCCCATATACCAACTTGTTCTGATGACGGATAATCTTTCACGCCAAAGCATTCATCGAATCCATTTAAAGGAAGAAAATAATCCAGGTTATCAAAAGCAAGGCTATTTGTTACGAAAAACAAATTTTGATACCCATACCTCTTTAAGTCATTTGGCAAACCATGGTAAAGCGGAACTGCTTTCCTCGTATTATTATATTTTTCATCTTCGTAACTTACATGATTAAGTTCGATAGGTGCTTTCATCGACATCACAACATCAAATATAGCTGGAAATCCATATAAACTAGAAACTATCCCCTGATTGGTATGAGTCCCCTGAGAATATATATTGTCGAAATAGTAAGATTTATTTTTAAGTTCGTTTACATATGGCATCAAAGGCTTTGCTCCAATAGAATCATTCAGATAATCAGAAGAAAAAGATTCTATTAAAACCATCACTATATTAGGTTGTTTTAGAGTATCGCTAGTCATAACACCCTTCTCGTAATAGTTTCTGTCAACAATGTTAAAACCAAGTTCCTCATTGATCAACTCCAAAGAATCATATTCATTCTCCAAACTTACCGCCTGTGCTGACACCGGAGTGTTCAATAAATAAAAAACAGGATTCACGACCATCTGACAAAGCATAAGCTGATTACAAAAGTATGAATCGGCCAAAACTAACCGTTTGTGTATTAACCCCCTTGTGCCAAGAAGACAAATACACAAAAAGCAAAACAGGATAGGTATGTAGAACTTTAAATCTCGTTTATCCACATTTCCTTTAAATCGTCTTAGCACATATTGCCGTATCTTAATAACAAAAAAGATAAAGAATACAACGACAAAAAGGTAAAGCAATAAATAAGCAAATAAAGAATTATCATCTACAATCATCCCATACGTTTCGACCGAATATCCCAGCCAGTTAAAAACAGAGAATCCGATATGCTTATTAAAATATTGAAGATATGGGATATCCGCTGATGATATGGCAAAAACAATGATCCCCACAATAATAAAATATGCATTAACTATTCTGAGTACACCTTTATTAAATCTATTGAATAATGCCAGTACGGTAAGAATTACTAAAGGCAGAACCATTATGTAACACGTTATTACATTATCGAAACGCAGCCCTTTAGTAAATATAGCCAAAGTATATGTTGTCCTTAAAGAATCGTCGACACTTTCCAAATATACCTTATTTTGTATAAAAGAGATAAACCGAAACAAACTAAACAAAGCCAGGAATAACATATGAATAGACAAGAGATAAACCAATACTCCTATAAATTGACTATTTAATTTATTTTTTATCCTGTCCAACATCTTAATTATATAATCCTTATTTTATCCAAAAGCACCCGATATAACAAATTTTCTCTCTTTACATATCTTCTATCATGTTCAACATCTTTTCTGTAGCTTTTACAGCTGCCTCTGTCTGGTCGGCATCAAGCCCCCTGGTCTTAAAACTCTTCCCATTAAACTCCCATGTGATGACAGTCTGTACCAAAGCATCGGTACGCCCGCCCGGCGGGATATAAACGGCATAGTTAGTCAATGTAGGAGTCGGCTTATTCAGGCGTGAATATATTTTCCACAATGCTTTTGAAAACGCATGATACTGTCCGTCTCCGGGCGCTGTCCATTCATGCTCCTGTCCGTCGATTTCGATGCGCACTGTAGCCGTCGGACGCAAACCTTTGGTAAGGAGGAATGCGAATGAAAGTATTTTTATACGCTTTTCCTTCTCATTATTCTTCAATACATCGGAAATGATATATGGGAGGTCGTCCTGTGTAATGATCTCTTTCTTATCTCCAAGTTCGATAACACGGTTGGTAACCTTCATCATATCCTCCTCATCGAGTTCTATACCAAGAGCCTCGATATTTTTACGAATATTGGATTTTCCTGACAATTTACCTAAAGCATACTCCCGTACACGTCCGAAGCGTTCCGGGAACAGGTCATTATAATAAAGGTTATTTTTATTGTCGCCATCGGCATGTATTCCGGCACACTGTGTGAAAACATTATCTCCCACAATCGGCTGGTTAGCAGCAATATTTATCCCCGAATAACTTTCCACTACACGGCTTACCTTGTTCAGTTTATCCTCTTTTATAGAAGTCTCCAGTTTCAACTGGTCATGGAATACGGCGATTACACTGGACAACGATGCATTTCCTGCACGTTCGCCCAACCCGTTCATCGTCACATGCACACCCTTTACTCCCACCTCAGCTGCCACCATTGTATTAGCTACAGCAAGGTCGTAATCGTTATGAGCATGAAAATCGAAATGCAGATTCGGATAACGGTTTATCATCCGACGGCAACAACGCCATACACTGTGCGGATTAAGAACACCTAACGTATCGGGAAGCATAAACCGCCTGATAGGTAAATCTTTCATTCCGTCCATCATAAAATACACATAATCTTCGGAATTCATTATCCCGTTCGACCAGTCTTCCAGATAAACATTAACGGTTATACCCATCTTCTCGGCAAGCTCGACTTCGTATCTGATATCCTCCAGATGTTGTTCCGGAGTTTTTCTCAATTGTTCAGTTACATGCTTGTACGAACCCTTTGTCAAAAGATTTATAGTACGGCAACCTGTGTCTTTTATCCAGTTGAGGGATGCACCCTTATCTATAAAACCTAATATTTCAATTTTATCTATATGCCCGGTTGCTCTTGCCCATGAAGCAATTTTCTTTACAGTTTCAAATTCTCCATTCGAAACCCGTGCTGAGGCTACTTCAATACGATTAACCCCCAGATCGACAAGGAGCAAATGTGCTATACTCATCTTTTCCTGAGCCGAGAACGACACTGTAGATGTCTGTTCCCCATCTCTCAGGGTAGTATCCATTATTTCTATCATAATTAATTTGCGAGTTAGCAAATTAGCAAATTAGCAAATAAAGGCATATGCTAATTGACTAATTTTCAAATTTTCGAATTGACCTCATATTCCTCTGTCATCTCTTTTTTAGAGAGCAGATAGTCTATATCGTCCAGTCCTTTCAGCAAACATTCCTTTTTGTAAGGATTGATCTCAAAATTCTCCGATTTTCCGGTTGCATTATTTGTTATTGTTTGCTTTTCCAGATCAATCGTCAAAGTGGCTTTTGGATCTGCATTTACACATGCAAATATTTCCGCCAAAAACTCAGGTGTAACCACTACCGGAAGTACACCATTATTCAGTGAATTATTTCTGAAAATATCGGCAAAGAAGCTCGACACTACTGCTCTGAAGCCATATCCGGCGACTGCCCATGCCGCATGCTCGCGACTGGAGCCACTCCCGAAATTCTTTCCGGCAACAAGTATTTGTCCGCTATAAGTAGGATTATTTAGAACAAAATCAGCTTTCGGACTTCCGTCTTTATTATAACGCCAGTCTGCAAACAGGTTGTTGCCGAATCCTTCTTTATCAGTCGCTTTCAGGAAGCGTGCAGGTATAATCTGGTCTGTGTCCACATTTTCGATAGGTAGTGGAACGTATGTCGATGTAAGTGTTTGAAATTTTTCCATAAAAATCAATTTGTAAATTAGCGAATTAGCATATTAGCAAATGCCTGCTTCGGTAATTTTGTTATTATATGTTCTAAATAATATCACTGTTTATCATTTAATTTTCGAATCTGCTAATATTCAAATTTGCTAATTATTTTGATTTAGCTGTTCCGATAATCTTGTTCATAATTTTTTGTATAACTTTTATATCTTCTAATAATTGAGAATTAAAGGGATAATTTTCGGAACTTTCGCATATCAGTAACCTGTACTCTGTTTCATCAGCTTCCTTAGCCGCAATCTTCAGCTTATGAATAAAGTCTATTTTACTCTCTCCATTTTGGGCTTCTCTAACATTGGCTCCGATAGAAGTTCCGCTTTTTAATAATTGGTTAGCTACAACAAATTTCTTTTCCTGCTCCAGAATTTCCACAAAAGAAATAATATCCAAAGCAAACTTAAAAGATAAATCCACTATAACATTTCCCGTTTCCCTCATCGTTTAATTTTCAAATTTGCTAATATCCGAATTTGCTAATTAATTTTTCTCGGATCGGTGATCTTACCTGTAATCGCCGCTGCTGCCGCAACCAATGGCCCGGCCAAAATAGTACGCGCGCCCGGACCCTGACGGCCTTCGAAGTTACGGTTTGATGTAGATACAGCATATTTACCCGCCGGAACTTTATCATCATTCATAGCAAGACATGCAGAGCAACCCGGTTGACGAAGTTGGAAACCTGCATCTGTAAGTATCGTATCCAGTCCTTCAGCTTTTATCTGGTCAGCCACTTTATGACTGCCAGGAACAAGCCATGCGATAACATTATCTGCTTTTTTCTTACCTTTTACAAAGTTGGCAAATGCACGGAAGTCTTCGATACGTCCATTTGTACAACTACCAAGGAATACATAATCGATAGTTTTACCCTCAACCTTTTCTCCCGGTTTGAAGCCCATATAATCCATTGATTTCTGAAAAGAAATACGACCGGCTTCATCGATATCGTCCAATGTAGGGATTGTTTCATTTATACCCATGCCCATACCCGGATTAGTTCCGTAAGTGATCATAGGTTTTATATCGGCTGCGTCGTAAGTCAGTTCTTTATCAAATTTTGCACCGTCATCGGTTTTCAATGTTTTCCAGTAAGCAAGTGCCTTGTTCCATTCTTCACCCTTAGGAGCAAATTCACGGCCTTCCACATAGGCAAATGTTGTTTCGTCCGGAGCAACAAGTCCGCCACGCGCACCCATTTCTATGCTCAGGTTGCAAAGGGTCATACGTTCCTCCATTGACATATTGCGGATAGCTTCCCCTGCATATTCTACAAAATATCCGGTAGCACCGCCGGTTGTCAGTTTCGAAATCATATAAAGAGCCAAGTCTTTCGCAGTAACACCTTCTCCAAGTTTACCGTTGAATGTTATGCGCATTGTTTTAGGGCGGGTCTGCAACACGCACTGTGATGCTAATACCATTTCCACTTCGCTGGTTCCGATACCGAAAGCAATTGCTCCGAAAGCACCGTGAGTAGATGTGTGGCTGTCTCCACAAACGATAGTCATACCCGGTTGAGTAAATCCGTTCTCAGGACCGATGATATGTACAACCCCATTTTTCTGGTGTCCCAGAGGGTAGTACATATCTATACCGAATTCCTTTGCATTTTTAGAAAGTGTATCCAGCTGATTCTTCGATATTGGATCTTTTACGGGTTTATCCTGATCAATAGTCGGCGTATTATGGTCGGCTGTAATTGTTGTTTTATCTGGACGAAACACAGACAATCCTCTTGCACGCAATCCATTGAAAGCCTGCGGACTGGTAACCTCATGACAGAAGTGTCGATCGATATACAACTGTGTTGGCCCGTTCTCTACAGAAGATACGACATGCGCATCCCAGATTTTGTCGAATAAAGTTTTCATGCTTAAAATTCTATTTTTGTTGATCTAATTTTTTAATTAGTTTTCGCCCCAGGTTTTGCCCCGGAACTTCTATTAATCTATATGTAATATTGGAAATTATAAAACTCACTGCGAACAGGCAGATATAGCCTAAAATAAAACAAAGAGAAGCGGACAAACTATCCGTTATTTTCTCTTCTACCCAACGGAAACAACCAAACATATTGAATACCGTCATCATAGCAAAATGTACCAAATAGAGACTAAAGCTCACTTTCCCTATAGCCGCCAGTATCTTATTCGAAAATAATTTATATGCCTTCCGAGATAGTATAATAAGCAATAGGAAGAACACAATGCTATATAAAAAATCATAAGATATGGACGTATAGCAATATATCAATATTGTTGCAGCCAGTACAGATAAAGACGATAGCTTTATTTTCATTATCGCTTCCTTATCTGCAATCAGCTGGTATGCCAGCATTCCTAATGAGAATACAGGTAATTGCGTTATAATATAATATCCCAGAAAGTTATTTATATCTGCACTCGTACCTCGTAATAAAAAGTTTGCAATCGTAGAAATCAGCAAAGTTACCAATGTGAATATTACAAACTGATTAATATTCTTGAGTTTGGCAAACAAAAATGGGAATATTGCATAAAAAGTAAATTCCACAGTTATCGACCATCCTCCCGGTACATAGTGATGAATATACTCCGGAAAAAAGCCATTTACAAACAATAGGTTTAGTATCAATTCTTTTTTGGGTAGATCTCCCCAATCTATATTTGCAAAATCAAAACCTACAAAATAAGCAAATGTAAAATAGACTATCGCCAAATAATACATGGGAGCTATACGAAAGAACCTGCGTATAAAAAAATTCCGGTTTGCATGTTCTTCATATTGCCGTTTCTGATGAGACATCATCAATGTAAATGCGCTTACGACAAAAAACAGATTTACGCCCAGATGTCCGTTTGCCATAAACTGGAAAGCCGTTGGTGAAAAATAAGAGATAGACGGAGTAATACCTTCTATAAACTGTACATGCACAAGTATAACCAATAATATGGCTATCCCCCTCAGGCTGTCTATATATTGATATTTCTTGGTCTCTACCTGCATTGCTTATTTTACAAATTTATTTACAGCATTGATAAAGGCTTCTGCCGAAGCTGCCACAATATCGGTATTTGCCGAAAAACCGTAATAGTTCACACCTTCGTGTTCTACCTGCATATGCACTTTACCGATATCATCACTTCCCCGGTTTATGGCCTGTATAAGGAATTCCTCAATTACAGTCTGGCGGCGGATTATTTGCTTAATAGCCTTGATCGCTGCATCTACAGGCCCGTTACCTGAAGCAGAGGCTTCAAATTTTTCACCTGCGATATCCAAACCTACATTGGCTACGTTACGCACTCCAAGACCGGATAATACTTGCAGGTAATCCAGTTTGATACGTCGCATTTTATCCGTTTCTTTCCCTGCCAAAATCAGTACGTCTTCATCTGTTATATCTTTCTTTCGGTCAGCTAAGTCCAGAAAGCGTTGATACATTTCGGCCAATTGATCATCATCGACTTCTATACCCAGCAAATTTAGTCTATTTTTCAATGCTGCACGTCCGCTGCGGGCAGTCAATACGATTGCATTATCATCGATACCCACATCTTTAGGATCAATAATTTCATATGTAGAGAGATTTTTCAATACTCCATCCTGATGTATACCCGATGAATGGGCGAAAGCATTTCTGCCCACGATAGCCTTATTAGGCTGTACCGGCATATTCATCAGATTGGAAACAAGACGGCTTATAGGATATATCTTCTGAGTATTGATATTCGTCTCAATATTCAATTCCTTATGACTTCTGATAGCCATCACCACTTCTTCAAGTGAAGTATTTCCTGCACGTTCTCCGATACCATTGATTGTCACCTCTACCTGGCGCGCTCCGTTAAGTACCCCCATTATGGAATTGGCTGTAGCCATACCTAAATCCTGATGACAATGTGTAGACAGGATTGCATTCTTCATATCCACATGATCTATCAGGTATTTGATTTTTGCGCCATATTCAGTAGGCAGACAGTAACCCGTTGTATCTGGTATATTGACAACTGTAGCACCTGCATTCACCACTGCTTGTACCACACGGGCAAGATAAGCATTATCCGTACGTCCCGCATCTTCAGCATAAAACTCGACATCTTCTACAAAGCGTTTTGCATATTTTACACATGCCGCTGCACGTTCAAGTATCTCCTCCTGAGTAGAGTTGAACTTATATTTAATATGGTATTCTGATGTACCGATACCTGTATGTATCCGCTTTTTCTTAGCATACTTCAATGCTTCGGCTGCTACTTCAATATCCTTTTCCACGGCACGTGTAAGAGCACATATAGTAGGCCAGGTTACGGCTTTAGATATTTCCACTACCGAATTGAAATCACCGGGGCTGGATACGGGAAATCCGGCTTCGATAACATCAACACCGAGCGATTCGAGGGCTCTGGCTACTTCGATTTTCTCGATAGTATTCAACTGGCAACCCGGTACTTGCTCTCCATCTCTCAATGTGGTGTCAAAAATAAATAACTTGTCCATAACTTTTCTAATTGATTTAGTATACTGTTTGTTTTACATAAAAAAAGCCTTTCTCATCTACTGAAGAGTGAGAAAGGCCCTGTTTTTTCTTTATATTATTTCTTACATAGCAATGCTCACCCTAAATTTCTCCAGAGGATAATGAGTGAACTAATAATAATATTACTATGCATCGACATAAGTTTCATTTTTCGATTGACAAAGTTATTCCATTTTTTCGGAAATACAAATAAAAAGATTCCTTTTTTGATATTTTGTGACATTTATACATTGCCGTACTATCAAAAATATTGTCTTATCTTTGTATAGATAATTAATTCTATTTTTCATAATGACTACTCCATTTAAAGACTATCTCAACAAACATAATTATACCCGTTTCGATCTCAAAGCCGTACTATTCGATATGGATGGCGTTCTTTACGACTCCATGAAATGGCATGCCAAATCGTGGAAGGAGACAATGGACGAATTCGATATTCCCAGTACTCCCGAAGAGTTTTACCTGTATGAAGGCATGGTCGGCAGCAAAACCATCAATCACCTGATGAACAGGGAAAAAGGAAGAGACGCCACTAAGCAAGAAACGGAGACCATATATAAACGTAAAACGGAACTCTTTACCAAATACAATGACGGGGCGCTAATTCCTTTTGCCTATGACTTTGTTAAGGCAGTGAACGAAGACGGTCTTATGCCTGTACTTGTCACCGGATCGGGGCAACCTACACTTATCAACAAGCTGGAACACAACTTCCCCGGATTATTTGCCAGGGACAAGATGGTTACAGCCTTCGATGTTAAGCACGGCAAGCCACATCCCGAACCTTACCTGATGGGGTTGAAAAAAGGCGGCGTACTAAATCCAAACCAAGCCATAGTCATTGAAAATGCACCCCGCGGCGTGGAAGCGGCTGTAGCTGCCGGAATTTTCACGATTGCCGTCAATACAGGCCCGATGCCTGACAAAATATTGATTGATGCCGGAGCGGATATCGTATTGCCTTCGATGAAAGTATTATACAATAATTGGCCTGAATATTACAAAATATTGAAGGAGGATTGATTTTAACTTAAACAACTATTAAACCTAAAACAATTTGTCCACCAGAACGTTAGATTGATATAACAAATATAATATTCACAATCATGCTGGATGGAATTATAGATCTTGTAAAAGATCAGGCTCTGGGAGCCATCACAAACAATGCAGGCGTGCCTGCCGACAAAAAAGAAGCTGCCGTGGAAACCACTACCTCTGCGGTTGTAAACGGATTAAAGGACCAATTAACCCCTGACAACTTATCTAACATTCTCGGAATGTTTAGCGGAGGCTCAACTAGCAGCAGTAATCTGACTTCAGGCCTACAGTCGTCTGTAGTATCTGCATTGAGCGATAAAGTAGGATTAAGTCCGGCTGTGGCCAATAGTATTGCATCCACCGTTATTCCCGCTATTATGGGACTGATTTCTAAAAAACATAACGACTCGAATGACTCGTTCAGTTTAGAATCCCTGGTAGAATCTGTTACCGGCAAGCAAGGTGGAGGTATACTTGGAGCATTGGGCGGTTTATTCGGTAAATAACCCGGTATCTCATTCACACATAAAGCAATTCCTCAAAGGAGTTGCTTTTTTTATTACTCGCCTTACACAGAATAGGATATCGACAAACGCTTATTATCAATAAATACAGTAAGCCTGTATTCATTGTCCGATATATAATCAATCGCCGTCTGCTTTTCTATAATCTTACGGTTCAGTCTGTACTTCGACAGGAAACCCCTATCCTGCCCTATCTGATACAACAATTGCTTCCGCTGCTTCTTATCCATCACATCCGTCCAAAAGCCCTGAGGCCTGCGAGTAAAGTTATTATAGTAATCTGTCCGCAAACATTCGAACAAATCAATATCTTTCGATAACAGGAAATTATGCAGATAACGGAACAAGTCCTCCAACTGATAGCCACGGTGAGGTAGATTATACAACTTATAGTATTGCCCTATTTCGTCGAATAATTCAAAATAACGCCCCTGATAATAAGTCCCGAACACCTCGTTCATCGTAAGGGGAAACCTTCCGCTGTTCCAGAATTTCTCCAAGGCGTGCTCCGCGTCATGTATACGGTCCAGTTCCAGCCTTGAGATATCCGCATTATACTCTATTTCGTAAGGTGCCTGCATATCGTATTTGTAGCCATATTGCGAAGCCTGCTTCCTCAAGTTCGTACCCCGCAGCATTTTCAGAAAGCCGAGTTGTACCTCCTTTGCCCCCAATGAAAATACATCATTGAACGATTTTGTAAAACGCTCCAAAGTTTCATAGGGTAGTCCGGCTATCAGGTCGAGATGCAGGTCTATTTTACCTCCATCCATTATTTTCTTTACATTACCTGCCAATAGCCGAAAGTCTTGCCTGCGCCTTACAGCAATATTCGTAGGCTCATATGTGGACTGAATACCTATTTCGAAACGGAAAAAATCCTTAGATAAAGTTGTATTCAGATAGTCAATCGTTTCGTCCCTGAGCAAATCGGCATATACCTCAAACTGACAACTAAGATTCGGGCGGTAATTCTTGATCAGAAAATCAAATACAGTATGTGTATGTTCCTTATTCAGATTGAAAGTACGGTCGAGAAACTTGATTTGCTTAGCACCGTTATCTATCATATACCCCAGATTCTCCAAGATATATTTTTGGGGATAATAACGTACCCCTTTCTCAAGCGACGACAGGCAATACTGGCACTGGTAAGGGCACCCGCGCGATGTTTCGAAATACACCATCCTGTTTTTCATATCTCCCCTGTCCTCTTCCAGCATGTATGGTGAAGACAACGTTGCAAGTTTTTCCAGATCAGCCTGTACAATTACGTTACTGATATGTTCGGGGGATGATACCCCCCTTATTTCAGCTGCATATCCCGCCTCGATAGCAGTTAATAATTCACCCAGCACAAACTCTCCCTCACCTCCTATCACATAGTCGATATTCCAGTGATGAAGGAAAAAGTCCGGTTCATACATTACTTCCGGCCCTCCCAGAATAATAGTTAGTTCCGGCTTTTCTTCTTTCAGTAACGAAATCAGTTCTCTCGTCTGCTCCACATTCCAGATATATACACTTATACCTATCACATCGCAGCCACTATCCAGCAATTCTTCCGCAACCTTTCCTATCGGCTCTTTAATCGTATATTCTTTGAATGAAATATCAAAGCGGTCTTTGTTAGCCACATAAAGCCAACGAAGAGCCAATGAAGTATGGATATACTTAGCGTTAAGAGTTGTGAGAATTGTTTTCATGCGACAAAGGTAAGAGTTTTTTCAGTTATCAGTTAGTATTATACTCTCGCAAAGGCGCAAAAAATACTTTTCGTTTTTCAAGTCTTTACTTTTCTTTTTTCACTTCTATTAACCATATATAGTTAAAAAGTAACAAATGTAACAACTTTTACAATGAACGGTCAACAGTCATCAGTCAACAACTCGTAAAATGTAAAACCTTTGCGCCTTCGCGTCTTTGTGTGAAACAAAACAGGGCGTAGTCAACCCGTAACTGTAACTGTCCGAAGGGCGAAGTAACCTGTAACTATTTCAAAAAAGTAACAAAAGTAACACCCTTTTAGCTATTATCTGATAGCTGTTAGCCAATAGCTTATGTACAAAACTTGACAAACCTGACACTTTTCTTGTTTTTCTCCTATCGACTTTTTACTTATTACTTAAAACTTTTCAAAGAACTATCAGTTGACAGCTAAAGGCTATCCGCTAAATATATAGATAAATATATCCCCCGAAAAAACAAAAAGCCGATACTAACTAAAGTACCGGCTCAATGCTATATTTATTGAATTCTGATATTAACCTACCTCAACAACCAAGAATTTAGTCAGGCTCCAGAATCTCTTATAGTCAGTTACTTTTATAACCACTTTACCGCTTGCATCTTTATCCAGTGTATAGCTATCTTTCGGATGGTCTGACAAAAGTTTAGCTTTCTTGTCATATACAGGAATACTTTTTGTATCACGTATATCAACCTTTATAAACTTACTTTTTTCAATACCTTCGTTCAGTATTTTGTTTGATGCAAGGAAGCCTCCTGTTACAACTTTAGCTTCTTTCAGTTCTTTTGAAGTACCGAACATATAATAAGCAGTATTCAGCTCCTTATCTTGTTCCTTGATTTTAGATGCCTGTTCAGCTGTCTGGGTAGATAAGTTATCCACATTTTCAGTCAACGACTTCACATCAGTCTGCAATGACGCAATCTGAGCATCGCGTGTAGCAAGAGACGACTGCAACTCAGATATTGTGTTTGCTCTTTCTGTCAATTCTGCATTCAGACGCTCGATAGTAGATTTCAGACCAGACATCTGTCCAGAATTACCTTTCAGACGTTGATTCAACTTATCTATATCCGCTTTATTCTTTTTCAGAATTTCATTTATCATTTCAAAATTGTCTCTGACACGGGTTTTTGTGTCATTCGACATTTCACCTTTCGATTTGGATTCTATAGTCAGATATTTCTCGGCTTCCCTTATCTGTCTGAAATTTTCCTCCACATCGTTTATCAGGCTGTTCATTTCAGCCAATTCAGTGTTCCCCTGAGCACTAACCTGCAACAAGGAGTCCCGTTGGGCTTGTAAAGCCTTATATTCATCCGAATTTTTTACGTTACATGAAGCTAAAGCTAATAAGCAGAAGCATCCCATTAATAATTTTTTCATATACAAATATTTAACTTGTTAGTTTTATTATCTAATTTATTCATCCATTTTTACCGGACAGGACTATAACAAACTCACCACGTGGTTCGTTCACCGAAAAGTGAGATATTAGTTCCGCCAATGTTCCACGGCACGTCTGTTCATATACCTTCGATATCTCGCGGCAAGTAGCGGCATACCTGTCCTCCCCCATATATTCCGCCAATTGGGTCAGCGTTTTTAATACCCTGTGGGGAGATTCGTAAAACACAATAGTGCGGGTTTCTTCTGCCAGAATTTTCAGACGGGTCATACGTCCTTTCTTTTGTGGCAGAAATCCTTCGAAACAGAATCTGTCGCACGGGATGCCCGACGATACCAGTGCCGGAACAAAAGCTGTAGCGCCCGGCAAACACTCCACATCAATGCCGGCTTTCACACACTCCCTCACAACCAGAAAACCCGGATCGGATATACCGGGTGTACCTGCGTCGGACACCAATGCAATGTCTTCTCCTGCATTGAGTCTATCCACGATATGCGATACTGCTTTATGTTCGTTGAATTTATGATAAGATTGCATTTTGTTCTGTATGTCGAAATGCTTTAAGAGGATACCTGTAGTACGTGTATCTTCTGCCAGTATAAGCGCAGCGCCCTTCAGTAGTCGCACGGCTCTGAACGTCATATCCTCCAGGTTACCTACCGGTGTAGGTATGATGTATAACTTTCCCATTTCCTTTCTTTCTATGCAAACTTACACGTTGCAAATATACGAAAAAAATAACCCACCATATACAAAACGTAAATTATGTGTATTTGTTATGAGCCTGTCTAAATTTTATTCGTTCAGATTTTCAGAACTATTTTTAGAATGATTTTTTCTTTTTTGAAGTGCGAATAGCGGGCTATTCAAGCTGAAAAAAGGGGAAAATCGGATAAAAAGAGACTGAAAATGAACGAAAATAGTATTATAATAAAGTATTCATATAAAATTGAAACAGGCTCTAAGTCCTGTCGATAATACATTTTTCCTCAATGGAAATCCCAAAAAGGGCAAAATCATATTTCACGGGATCGGCAGCGTCCAGCAATCTGAGATTACCGGTTAGCTCCAATGCAGCCTGCCAATCGGGCTTTTCGCGATGCAGTAAACCCAGCTTGCGGGCAGTACGTTCCACATGCAGATCGAGCGGGCAAATCAAATCGTCGGGCTTAACTTTTTTCCATAATCCGAAGTCTACTCCATTATTATCGCTACGTACCATCCAACGCAGGTACATATTGAGACGCTTACATGCCGACCGACGGGCAGGTGAAGGTATGTGCTTGCGTGTACGCTGAGGGGCATCGGGATGAGAGAAAAAATAGGATTCGAAATGGTTGAGCGCGTCTTCAACAGTCATATTCCCGTCCGGAAAGAATGCGTCCTCAAAGCTATTATATTCAGCATAGTGCCGCTTCATAAAATGAATACAATATAATAAATCCGTATCATTGAATGTGCGGTGCTTAAATTCCAACACTTTTTTCAGATCGGAGTCTTTATGTTGCATAATAAACTCATAGGGTTTGTTATCCATTCGCTGAGCCAACTCCCTGCATTTATTGATAATCGTCTTGCGTTGCCCCCAGGCAAATATGGAAGCAAAGAATCCCATTATTTCCTTATCCTGTTTCGACGCAAAGCTATGCGGGATGCAAACCGGGTCGTTAGCTATAAATTCCGGAGTATTGTATTGCTCAACCTTTTTATCTAAAAATTCCTTTAAATCAAGTATATGTATATCCTCCACTTATTCATTTTGTTAAAAAATTCAGGATACAAAGGTATAGTTTTTTACAGATATTACTTTATCATAATAAAAACAGGGAATAACTATTTAGCTATTCCCTGTCCTATTTCTCTATTTCAGATTATTCCTTATCTGTCTACTCTTAAGAAATCCCCATTGATATCGAATTCCAATTCTATATTGTTATTCAGACCTATTTCATAACCATAATTTTCTTTGTTTATCTCATCTATAAAGTTCTGAGAATAGTTAGCGGCAACATAAGCAGGTATTGCCTCCGGAAGAAGGGAAATAACACTCTCCGGTAATTCTTTTCCGTATCCATCCACATCATCCCAATCACCTGACAACGTAAATTCCACGTCATATCCGTTAGTAAGATATACATCATCACTATCATTGTCTTTTTCCACTAATCTCACCTCCTGTCCCGGGAAATGGGTCTGGAGAAATGCCTGTGCATTTGCAGGCAACTCTTTTACTGTAATAACAGTGTCATCATCGTCGTCTCCACATGCGATAAACGCAAATGACGCTGCCAACAAACTCAATGTAAATAATACTTTTTTCATTTCACCTCGTTTTTTTTTATTAATCCAATATTTCTTTTACAAAAGTTCCATTCTCTCTGAATGTAGCTTTTATTTCCATCTGCTCCTTTTTCATTTCTATCTGATAAAATGTTTCCTTCCCTTTTACAATTCTCTTAATATCATCGAATTTATAATTCGGATATTTAGCCTCTGCACCATTTTTTACGATTGCAGGCAACCCTGATTCCCTGATCTCGTGTACATACATTAGTAAGCCGGCATTCTGGTCATAATATGCTTTATAATCTGTACGCCCTATTTCAAAATCGGCTTCGTAGACATTTCCGGCAGCTTCCCACTCTATATCCCTTGCTTTCGGGAAATCTTTGATGAACTGCTGTTGAAGAGCTGCCGAAGGTCGTATATCCTTCGAATATGAAGTTTTATATGCTCTGATCATACCGTCTACTTCTGTATCTGTATATTTTGACGAGATGGTTGGCTGTGCTGCTGTAAACTGAAAAGATAAGATACTGATAAGCAATAAAAAAAGCGTTTTTGTAATAGTTTTCATAATCTGTCATTTAGTTATTCCTAGAAATTATATTACAAATATGCTAACCCAAATCTGAAAAGAATTGGGAAAAATCGTTTTTACAATGTAAAATTATCTTAAACAGTAATATTCAGGCTAGGCAAGTGTCAGGGTGATTATATGCTTATTATCCTTATATCTGTAATGTATGGGAATATTATAAATAGTTGTAATCGATTTGACAATCGACAGCCCCAAGCCGGACGACTTTGAGTCATTGTTCCCCGAAACATAACGCTCGAAGATGTCCATATCGTCACCTATAGCTGCCCCGGTATTAGATATAATAATGGAGCCGGCATTAAAAGTCAAAAAGATTTTACCTCCTTTTATGTTGTGAAAGACTGCATTCTTTACCAGGTTATTGGCTAATATATAGGCAAGATCCTTATTTATATGTATAATAGGATTACTGTTCTTCTCCTCTTGCACCTCAATTTCTTTATGCTCAATAAGGTCTTTGAAATCACCCAGCACTTCTTCGAAGACATTCGCCATGTCAACCTGTTCATTTTCCTTAAACTGCTTATTCCTTATTTTAGACAATAACAGCAAGCTACTATTGAGGCGGCGCATACGGTTCAGGCTATTGAGAATGACATTCATTTCCTCTAATTGCTCCTGACCGAGACGTCCGTCACTCATCAGAAGTTCCATTTTACTGATAACGATCGTTAGAGGGGTTTGTATTTCATGCGAAGCATTTTCTATAAAGTTCTTTTGCTCTGTGAAAGCTCTTATATTTTCTTCCAATAAACCTTTTACCGACTCATTCAATTCACTATATTCGTATATATCGGTAGATGGCAATTCTATCATGCGCGTATTATCCAGCCGGAATCCCTTCAAATTATCCAGTAATTTATAGAATGGCTTGTTGCTCCTGTGTATAACTACCTTGATAACAATAGCGATAGCCAATCCCAAAGACAGCCATAAGGCAAGTAGCAAGATTAGCATATTCTTTATAAGATCATCGCTTTCGACAGTCGATGTAAAAAACTTTAACCTGTAATACTGCCCATCCTTCTCGCAGAAGAATGCCGTGGTGAGCATGCGTACTTCTTCCTCCTCTTCTTCGGTTATGAAATAAACCCTGGAATCGGTATAAATTTCCTTGAAATCTTTAGCCTCATCATAGCTTATTTCTTCAACAATAATATTCAAAGGGTTATGTTTCTCCATATCCGATACAAATCCCTCCGAATGATTCGCCTTGTATATAAACTCTTGCCTCAGGTTATTCAGCCCCTCGTCTATTCCGTCATGTATTTCTTTCATCTGTATAAAGAAATAGACTACAGACCAGACAAGCAGGATCAAGATAAAAATACCCGATAGCCTGAAGGTTATATGATTCACCAGTTTCATACCGTCATTTTATATCCTACACCATAAACATTCTCCAACATAATACCAGCATTACTATCCTTCAATTTCTTACGCAGGTTTTTCATCTGAGCATATACGAAATCAAAGTTATCAGCGGAATCGATATTATCGCCCCATACATGCTCTGCCAAAACTTCTTTCGTTATCAGTTTGTTTGTATTCATTGCAAAAAAGCTCAGAATATCAAATTCCTTGCGGTTAAGCCTCAACTCCTGGTCATCTATATAGACAAGATGCTTATCGAAATCAACAGAAACATTACCCAGCTTCAATACATTGCTGCCATCGAGCTGTTTCCGCCTGAGTACAGCCTTTATCCGGGCATGCAGTTCCGCCAAATGAAAAGGCTTGGTCAGATAGTCGTCCGCACCTAGATCCAGTCCGGTTATTTTATCTTCCAGCGAATTCTTAGCAGAAATAATAATAGTATTGCCTGTTATCCCCGTTTTCTTCATCTCTTCCAATATCTTCAGTCCACTACCTCCGGGTAACGATATATCCAGCAAGATACAATCATACTCATAAAGTTGTACTTTTTCGATACCTGATGCATAGTCCGTCGCCTTTTCCACTATATAACTTTCTGATAATAAGAATGACTCTATAGATCTCAGTATCTCATATTCATCTTCGACAATAAGTATTTTCATATTCTCCTGATTATTATAGACAATGAAAGTATGTATTACAGTTCTCAAATATAGCGAATCTCTGTGAGATTTAGTTTTTAAAAAAATTAAACCTTTCAAACAATCCAGTGTTTCAAGGGTTAAAATAATAGTTACAAAAACTGTTTATTCATCTAATATTAACTAATTTTGAAATAAAAAACAAAAGAAATATGCTACTAGACATTATTCCCGGAGACACGCTCCAAAATACAGAATTATCGGTATCTGCCATCGACAATTTCCTAGACAAAATATTCGATCATGCCGTAACTTTAGGCTTGAAACTGATTGCGGCTACAGTAGTCTTTATCATTGGACGATGGGTGATTAAATGGCTGAGAAAATTTATTGACCGTTTTCTGGAAAGGCGTCAGATTGAGGCCACCGTTAAAAGCTTTCTCGACAGTCTGGCCAATATCACATTACAACTTATTTTGTTCTTATTGATAGTGAATATATTGGGACTTTCAATGACATCCTTTGCCGCTATTCTTGCCGCCGTAGGTTTAGCTGTGGGTATGGCCATGAAAGACAATCTATCCAACTTTGCAGGAGGAGTCATGCTACTGATAAACAAGCCATTCAAGGTAGGAGACAGAATTGTAGCCCAAGGGATGGACGGAGCAGTACAAGCCATAGGTATTCTCTACACGATACTTCTCACCGGGGATAACCGTACTATTTACATACCGAACGGCCCCTTGTCTACCGGGACTATAACCAACTACTCTACTCAAAAAGAAAGGCGTATAGATATTACATTTACCCTGGGCTATGGAGCAGACGTAGATGAGGTAAAATCGATCCTCCTGTCTGTGATTAAGAATAACTCATCGGTCAAAAACACACCAGCTCCGTTTGTTGGTGTTACAATGTTGAATAATGGTACAATAGACGTTACAATCCGGGTATGGGTAGATAGCGGGGATTACGCTGCCGTAAATGTAGACCTGAACGAAAAAGTATATGCTGCCTTCCGCGAAAATAGCATTTATGGCCCGGCTGTTACAAGCATCAAAATGCTCAAAGATTAAAAAACATTAAAAGTCCTCTTTATATCTATAAATCGCATATAGGCATTTTCTATTCAAGAAGAAAAAAGGTAGTTTTGTACCAGGTAAGAAATGTCTATATATTATATAATAAATCAATAATTTTTAAAAAGCTATGAAAAGGCAGAAATTAAAGCTATTATTTTCATTAATTGCTCTGGTTGCTATACTAGGAACATCTTGTAGCAAAAAAACGATGACCCCGTTAGCAAATTCTTTATTCACAACTAACCCTTCTCCTCTCGAATTAGTAGGCACAAAAGTACCGGTGACAATAAACGGACGTTTCCCTGCCAAATGGTTCGAAAAAAGTACTTCTGTAGTTGTTACCCCTGTATTGAAATACAGCGGAGGTGAAGCTTTGGGCACTTCTTACACTTATCAAGGCGAAAAGGTTGCAGGAAACGGTACTGTTGTTAATTTCGAAAGCGGTAGTGCTATAACACTACGATCAGAATTTGACTACACACCTGCAATGAAGAAATCAGAATTATTCTTAAGATTCGATTTCACAAGAAACGGCAAAACTGTAGCTGGCTTCCCTGATGTAAAAATTGCTGACGGCGTAGTTTCTACTCAAGCTCTTGCCAGTGCTGCAACAACTACTCCGGCTGTAGCTCCTGACGCTTTCCAGCGCATTATCAAAGAGGCATATGATGCAGATATCATGTTCCTTATCCAACAAGCTGAATTGCGTTCAAGCGAATTGAATTCTACAAATCTTGCCGCATGGAAAGATTTGGTTAAAGAGGCTGACTCTAATGACCGTAAGAATGTAAATGTAGAAATATCTGCCTATGCATCACCTGACGGAGGATATGAGTTGAACGAAAAACTTGCTGAGAAACGTGAGAAAAACACAACAGATTATCTATCAAAAGAATTTAAGAAAAAGGACATAGATACTGAAATCAATGCAAAATATACTGCTCAGGACTGGGACGGTTTCCAAAAATTGGTTCAGGCTTCAAGTCTTCAGGACAAAGATATCGTATTGAGAGTTCTTTCTATGTATCCTGATACTGAAACAAGAGAAAAAGAAATCAAAAATATCTCAGCAGTATATTCAGGATTAGCTGAAACAATCCTTCCTAAGCTTCGTCGTTCACGTCTGATTGCCAATATTGAAGTTATCGGCAAGACTGACGAAGAATTGAAGAACGCTGCGAACTCTGACCTTACCGGTCTTACTGTAGAAGAGCTTCTTTATGCTGCTAATTTGGATGGAACTTCTAAAGAGAAGATATATACTTATGTTACTCAGAAATTCCCTAACGACTACCGCGGATGGAATAACCTAGGTGCTTATTACTATACAAACGGTCAGGACAGTAAAGCTGTACAAGCATTCAACAAAGCGGCGCAGGTATCTACAAAAGCTCCTGAAGCTAATATGAATCAGGCTTTGCTTTCTCTTGCCGATGGCAATACCGCTAAAGCGGAACAACTGCTGGGTAGCGCTTCCGGCGCTAATACTCTGGGTGAAGCACTCGGTTTATTATACTTACAAAAAGGTGATTACAACAGAGCTGTACAGTCTTTTGGCGATGCTAAGACAAACAATGCTGCTCTAGCTCAGGTATTGACCCAAAACTATAACAAAGCACAACAAACATTGGATGCTGTAGCTAAGAAAGATGCTACAACATATTACCTGTCAGCTATAGTAGCTGCCAGAACAAATAATACATCGGGTGTTGTTGGTAACTTACGTTCTGCATTAGACAAAGGATTTTCAACTTCTGAAGTTCTTAACGACATCGAATTTGCAAAATTCCTTACTAATTCTGATGTGAAAAACATGCTGATCAGATAAGGTATTAACAGGTTTTGAAATATAGAAATAGCAGTAGGATTTTTCCTGCTGCTATTTTTTTACTCTTTACTGTAGCTCATATTTTTCTGACATCTACAAACAAGAAGGCCGGAGAATAATACTCCGGCCTTCTCACTTATTTTCGAATAATCTCAGACTTATTTCACTTCCCACACATCCTTAGCCATCAGATAATCCCTTAACTTACGCACAGGATTCTTCGCTTGCACATCTTTGATCTGATCTGCCACCCCCTGGTCATATGTAGGCCCGTCTACATCGCGGATAACACCTAAAGCCAAAGGCAGTCCGTTTTCGGGAGACATCAGCCCTAATTTCATATGCAAAGTATCATCCTGCATAGTAGCGTCGTGAACAAGGACATCATCTATTGTAAATCCGTTTTGTCCGATAATCACATCTTTGATCTGCCATCCGTCCATAACAAGACCTTTGTCTTTATTGGCACCGAACAACATTTTTTCTCCATGCTTAAGTAATATCGTACGCTCGGCTCTCCATGCTTTATCTACAATATTGTCGTGGATAGCGTCGTTAAATATCACACAATTCTGGAGGATTTCCACAACAGACGTACCTTTATGCCGTGCCGCATGCGTCAATATCTCGGTAGTATTTGCCAGATCGACGTCGATACAACGGGCAAAGAAGGTCCCGCGAGCGCCTAAAGCCAGTTCAATAGGATGGAACGGATCTTCTACCGTACCATACGGAGAAGACTTTGAAACGAATCCCCTGTCGGATGTCGGGGAAAATTGTCCTTTCGTTAACCCGTATATTTTATTGTTCAACAACAGGATATTTATATCCACATTACGGCGAACCGCATGAATAAAGTGGTTACCGCCGATTGCCAGGCAATCGCCGTCACCGGTAGCCAACCATACCGATAATTCAGGTTTTGCAGTCTTCACTCCTGTAGCCACAGCAGCCCCACGGCCATGAATAGTATGGAAACCATATGTATTCATATAGTAAGGCAGACGCGAAGAACAACCGATACCTGAAACCACAGCCGTCATATGCGGCAGTATATCCAGTTCGGCCATTGCTTTATATAAACAGTTGAGAAGAGCGTGGTCTCCGCATCCCGGACACCAGCGTACATACTGATCGCTTTTATAATCTTTGGCCTGATGAGATGAGGCCATCTTTACATTTACATCCATAGTTTTACTCTCCTAATTTCTTGGTGAATGCTTCTAGCAGGTCGGATACAGCAAAAGGCTGCCCTTCTACCTTATTGTAACGGGATATTTGCAATCCCTCTATTTTTTCCTGCAGATAGCCGGCAAACTGGCCATTATTTTGTTCTGCAACGATAATTTTCTTAAATTTCTTCAGTACTGCCGCTGTATTTTTCGGCAACGGGCTAATAAAACGGAAATGAGCCAAAGCTACTTTCTGTCCCGCGTCATTCATTTTCTCCACAGCTTCGCGCAGATGTCCGTAGGTACCGCCCCAACCCACAACGAGCAAGTCGGCATCTTCACCACCTATCAGTTCCAATTGCGGGATAAAATCGGCAATCTTATCAACTTTTGCCTGACGCACGTTCACCATTTTCTGATGATTTGCTGCATCTGTAGATATAGCTCCCGTAGTATAGTCTTTTTCGAGTCCTCCTATACGGTGTGCATAACCTTCAAGACCTGCCTCGGCCCAATAACGAGCCATCGTTTCATCGTCACGTAATGCACTGCGCCATTCGTTACCTTTATATTGGCTTACATCGTGCGGCACTATAGACGGATACTTATCCAAATCAGGTATACGCCATGCGGATGAGCCATTAGCAATGTAACCGTCGGTGAGTAATATTACCGGAGTTATATGTTCTAATGCGACTTTAGATGCCCAATACGCCATATCGAAACAGTCTGTGGGGCTAGCAGCAGCCATAACGACGATGGGACTTTCCCCATTACGTCCGTACAGAGCCTGACGAAGGTCGGTTTGTTCAGTTTTGGTAGGCAGACCTGTCGACGGGCCTCCGCGCTGAACATCCACCACAATAAGAGGTAATTCTGCCATTACGGCAAGGCCTATAGCTTCTCCCTTCAGAGCCAGACCTGGTCCGGAAGTTGAGGTAGCGGCAAGGCTTCCTGCAAAACTGGCACCGATAGCGGTACACACTCCTGCTATTTCATCTTCGACCTGAATGGCCCTTACTCCTAACTGTTTAAATTTAACGAGCTCGTGCAATATGTCAGTGGCAGGTGTAATCGGATATGAGCCTAAGAAAAGCGGCTTGCCTGAATTTTCTGAAGCGGCAATCAGCCCGTAAGCTGTTGCTGTGTTTCCGTTTACATCCAGATAATAACCCTTATCTACATTTACAGTTTCTACACGATATGATGATATGGTAGTATCGGTATTCTGTCCATAATTGAAACCATCGGCCAATACCTTCAGATTTGCTTCCACCAATACCGGTTTCTTGGCAAATTTAGCCGATAGCATATGGTTAGCAACATCGAGAGGCCGGTTGAATAACCAGCAAACCAAACCCAAAGCAAACATATTTTTACTACGGATACGCGATTTCATATCCATTTCCATTCCTTCCAGACTACTTTTAGTCAATGAAGTAATAGGAACTGAGATTATTTGTTGAGTAGTAAGTCCCAACTCAACAAAAGGATCTTCTGTGGCAAACAAGGCCTTCTCCATATCTCTTTTCGAGAAAGAGTCCGTATCGATAACAATAACGGAATCTTTTTTCAGAAAATTGGCATTTACTTTCAATGCTGCCGGATTCATCGCAACTAATACATCCGCCTTATCTCCGGAATTGTAAATCTGGTTTCCTAAATGTACCTGAAATCCGGAAACCCCGGAAAGAGTACCTTGAGGAGCTCTGATTTCTGCCGGATAATCGGGGAAGGTGGAGATTTGATTCCCAAAGATTGCTGAAAGGTTTGAAAAGATGGTTCCGGTTAACTGCATGCCATCCCCCGAATCACCTGAAAAACGTATGACTATGTCCTTTACGTCCTTAATTTTTACTGTGTTTTGCATTACTAATTCTATAAATAACAGATAGTATATTAAATCATAAACAAAGGAAAAAAGTATTAATGAATAAACAAACTAAATTGAGTAAAAAAATGCCAAAATAACACTTTTTACTTAGGGTTACATAGTTTCGTTAAAAAGAACTCAAGCATTTTTCTTCAATTATTGATTGAGCATCTATCTTTTAATTAATAAAGTATGGATTAAAGAAGGAATATGATGAGGAATCATCTGATAAAATATTCTATCAATTCATTGTTAAAATCCATCTATAACAGATAGATTATTTTGATATAAAATCTTTCTTTATAGACAAATATCGATATTCAGGAAAAGTATAGATATATTTGAATTCACTTTTAATAAATTTAATATGATATATGCTATTATTTTGATAATCTTCGGATTAATATCTTTATTATTCAATCAGTATCCCATTACCAAAAAAGCCGCTTTATGGTTCGCCTCTATTGCACCGCTAATTATTATTTGGGGTGTTGCAGGTATTGTGATATTAAGTACAATACGGTACAGCGTTATCCAGGAGAATGCAGTTTATTGGCTCTTTCTTATTTTCGGCAGTATAATAGAAATATTTATTGGTTTACTGTTTATTTACAGATATTTGAAAATAAAAAAGTATGCAGATTCTGATAAAAAGTTTTTTCAATATCAGAATATTCTGGGAGCAATTGCAATATTGGGGGGTATTGCAACAATTATATCTATATAAAACTGCTATACCTGCATCTCTGCCTCCCGATAATTCTTTGTATTTAAATTTAGGTCGATCAATTATTGGCTTTCATCATAATTATTCCGAACTTCATACCAACAATTAAATATACAAAAAATGGAATATCGCATAGAAAAAGATACAATGGGAGAAGTAAAAGTTCCTGCTGACAAATACTGGGGAGCGCAAACCGAACGCTCAAGAAACAATTTCAAAATAGGGCCGGAAGCATCCATGCCTAAAGAGATTATCTATGCATTTGCCTATCTGAAAAAAGCAGCGGCATATGCCAACGCCGATCTGGGTGTGTTGGAGGCATCGAAAAGGGATCTGATAGCCAAAGTATGTGATGAAATATTGGGAGGTAAACTCGACGACCAGTTTCCTCTCGTAATATGGCAAACCGGATCGGGTACACAATCAAACATGAATGTGAACGAAGTTATATCCAACCGGGCATTGGTATTAAGCGGGGGTAGGCTCGGAGAAAAAAGCCCTATCCATCCGAATGATGACGTAAATAAATCACAGTCTTCAAACGACACTTTCCCTACCGCATTACATATTGCCGCATATAAAAAGATAGTAGAACAAACAATCCCTAAAGTCCGTACACTGCAAGAGTCTTTAAGCAGTAAGGCGGATGAGTTTAAAGACATAGTTAAAATAGGCCGGACACATCTGCAAGATGCAACTCCATTAACCTTAGGCCAGGAGTTTTCCGGTTATGCAATCCAATTACAATATGCCATCGAGGCTACTAAAGGGACATTGAAGTATTTATCTCAACTTGCACTGGGGGGAACAGCTGTGGGAACAGGCCTGAATACACCTGACGGATATGATGTGAAGGTCGCAGAATACATCGCTAAATTTACAGGTCTGCCTTTTGTTACCGCACCTAATAAATTTGAAGCATTGGCCTCCCACGATGCCATTGTCGGCACACATGGAGCTTTGAATCAAATGGCAGTGGCACTATTCAAAATAGCACAGGATATCCGGTTACTGGGTTCAGGACCACGTTCCGGTATAGGGGAACTTATATTGCCCGAAAACGAACCGGGATCGTCAATTATGCCGGGAAAAGTAAATCCTACTCAAAACGAAGCCATGACAATGGTTTGTGTGCAAGTTATGGGGAATAATACAACAATCTCTATCGCAGGATCACAGGGTAATTATGAGCTCAATGTTTTCAAGCCCGTTATCGCGGCTAATTTCTTGCAATCAGCACAGCTATTAGGCGACGCGAGCAAATCGTTTAATGACCACTGTGTTGCAGGCATAGAGCCTAACCACAAACGAATAAAGGAATTGGTGGATAATTCTCTTATGCTTGTTACCGCACTAAATACGCATATCGGTTATGAAAAAGCTGCTGCTATAGCAAAAGCTGCGCATAAAAACGGAACAACATTAAAAGAGGAAGCAATTAAATCCGGATTCCTTTCCGCCGAAGAGTTCGACAAATGGGTTCGCCCGGAAGATATGGTAGGAAGCCTGAAGTAGGTTAATACTTTCTTTTGCACTTCTTCTATAATCTTTTCTTAATGTCGATTATGAATATAGTTTAATAACAAATAAAAGGACAACCAAGGTTGTCCTTTTATTTGTTATTAATAAATTATAATCAGAATATTCTATTTGACATCTTTGGCCTCCTGATATTCTATATTAAAGTCACTCTCCGGCAAAGGAGGTGTTCCACAAAACGACATATTAGGGATATGATATTTAACCGGATAGCCATTATCATTGTAAGTGTAAGTTAATTTAAAAGTGACAGGAGCCTGTTCCTTACCGTTCTCATCCAAAGAATATGTATATATTTCAGTACAATTATTATAAACAAAATTGGATTTACCCAGCATGATTACTAAAAACCATTGAGGTGTATTTACATAACTATATATACCGTTATAATTATCATATACATAAGAATAATAATTATTGTTCAAATCGTACTTTGTTATATTACCTTTTTGGTCGTAACTATAATTATATACTACCGATGTGTTTCGGTCATTGTTATAAGATTGTTTCATTCCCAAAATTCTGCCTTGTGCGTCGGCATCAATATACCGGGTATAATATGTATCTTGTATTACGATCTGCGATTCATCGTAGGTAAACAAATAGACATTATTTTCTCCTCCTGAAATCTGCTCAACGGCTTTTTTAATACAACCATCTGTATCGTATTCTATTTTAAGTTCGCTATATTTGGATAATCCACCTCCCGACTTCAGATAATAACTACAGTTTACAAGACGATTATAATTATCATAAATCAATATAGTCTGTCCTCCATTCTTTTCTCCTGAGACTTTAACAGGTAACAATCTGGCCGAAGTTCCTCCTGGAAAATTATGCATCCTATTTTCATCAGAACATGCAACCATGAATAGAAATACTAAAACAAGGCATAACTTAAAATACAAATTAATATTTCTCATAATAAAAAAGTCTAGGGTTAATATTGCTTTATATATTATATGATGAGATTTATTTATGGAAAGCTGCATATGAAAGTAATATTTTCCTCAACTTCATATAACAACACGTAAAGCACTATATCTAAACAATATAAACACATTACATATACTCTATCGAAAAATAGTATACAAAATAATAAGATAAAAGTTTATTTGCACAAACAACTGGAAGAGACTCTATTTTTGGAACAAGAGATTACTTTATCAAATTTTGAGGCTAGTAATGTATTGATGAATAATCTGCAATAAGACAAACGTTCCTATCAAAGCAAAAACCCTCTGAAAATCTAGTGATAATCAAAGGGTTTTAAAATTGATTCGTGCGCATGAAGGAAGCACTTACTTATCATATTAATGAATATAAGAACACAAAAAATAAGCATCTTATAAAAATTATTTTTGTTATTTTGTAATCTGAAATTTATAAACTAAAACTATTCGTTCCCCTGAGCGTTTCCCTTGAATTATGGATATTAATTTCTTTTTAAAAGATAAATCAAAAAAAACAAGTAGTATTAGGGCTATTGTAAGATTTAAAGGTCAGCGCTATCCTATTTATGTTGGGGAAACGGTTATTGTTAAATATTGGAATACTTCGACTCATAGATGTCGTATAGTTCGTGAATATCCAGATGCGTCATTTATTAATAAGAGATTGGAGGAATGGGCTGATATTATAGAAATGGTATTTAATGAATGGGGCATGTTGGTACCGACACAATTAATGGTAAAAGATGCTATAAATGAAAAAATACGACAGAAAAACATCGACGCAGGTGGCATATCGGACAAAGAAGATGAGCAGTACTTAATCAACTTTGCACATAAATACAGGAATGAATGCCAACGAAAAGAAGAAACTAAAAAAAGTTATCTTACTACAATAAATAAATTATTGGCCTTCGAGAAAAAATATAAAGTACGATTAAGGTTCATTGATATTAATATAGACTTTTATAATAGATTTATGAACTGGATGCTTACCAGCACGTATAAAAAAGGCGACAAACAGGTTTATTATACTAAAAACTATATAGGTGGTCTAATAAAGGATATAAAAACCTTTACGGGACAAGCAAAGAAGCAAAAACTGCATAACTTTTCTTTTCATGAGGATGAAGATTTTAAGACTGAACAAGAAAATACAGATTCAATTTATTTAACAGAAGAAGAAATTGTAAATATATATAATCTTAAGTTTACAGAAGAATTTCTCATCAATAACGGCTATGATGCGCGTCCAAATAATTTAAAGTCTGCAATTAAGTCATTAAATGAGGAACGAGATCGATTCTTGATTGGCTGCTTTACGGCCCTTCGTCATTCCGATTATTCCAGACTTGAAAATGCGAATTTTAAAGATGATTTGATTGGCATCTGGACGTTGAAAAAAGATAAACGAGTATTCGTTCCCATGCATCATTTATTAAAAGAAATACTCGAAAGACGCAGCAATATATTACCCAAACCCATATCAGGGCAAAAACATAATAAGCAGATTAAGGAAATAGGGAAACTCGCCGGAATAAACGATGAAGTTTTACTAACCAAAACGAGAGGGGGAAAAAGAGTTAGTACTGTAGGTTCTAAATATGAATTTATTACAACTCATACAGCCAGAAGATCCGGGGCAACAAATATGTACTTAGCGGGTATAGATATTAAATTCATCCAAGACCTTCTTGGTCACTCTAAAGTAGAACAGACTTTGAATTATATTAAAGTATCAGCAGAAGAGAATGCAAAGAGATTAATGAATCATACTTATTTTAAAGGAGAAGAAAAAAAATAGCGAAAATATTTTTTTATTAAAAAACACTATTTATATTTGCAAAGGATTTAGCGAGTCGAATTTTATATGAAAGTATGAGATTTGGCTTTTTTGTGTTTATATACCTAGCTCGTACTTTCCTGTAAATTCCTCTAAGACACTTTGTCTGGTAGCCTACTAAAAATCATTAGGCACTATGACAACGACAATTACAATCTCGAAAACAGAATTATTAAGCCGGCTACAGTCGGTAAGTAAAATCATCTCCCCGAAGAATACGCTTCCGATCATGGATAATATTCTTTTGGATATCCAAGACGGAACAATCCGAATTTCGGCAGCCGATCATCAAGGTCGGATAAACACTTCCATTGATGGAATATTGACAGATAATAACATATCTGTTTGCATCGAACCTAAATTATTAATTGAGGCCCTAAAGACATTACCGGAACAGCCTATCACAATTTCTATTGATGAAAAGCTAGCAGTCATCGTCAAATACAAAGGTGGTAAGTTTGAATTGGCAGGACTTTCACCTAATGAATTTCCCAAAGAAAAAGATGTAACCAACGCTACAAAGATTTCTTTATCATCCAAAGTATTATTAAATGGGATAGAAAAAACTATTTTCTGTGCATCTACTGATGATCTTCGCCCAATAATGACTTCTGTCTATCTGGATATCACAGAAGGTCAAATAAGCTTTGTCGCCTCAGATGGTCATAAGCTTGCACTGTTGGAACTTCAAGACGAATCAATGACAGAAGAAATAAGCTTTGCCCTTCCTCTTAAAATTGCAACCATTCTAAAAGGTATAGTCAAACCATCCGATGAACTGATAAATATTTTCATCAACGGTAATTCCGCCCGGTTCGAACTAGGATCGGACAGCATCGTTGCGACTCTACAAGAGGGAAGCTATCCAAACTACCGGTCTGTTATTCCTCAGAATAATGATAAAATATTATCAATAGGTAAAGGTGATCTGAATGGAGCATTAAAACGTGTATCAGTATTTGCCAATCAATCGAGCAGCTTGGTTAAACTAGAGCTAACAAACGATCAGATCAAAATATCGGCACAGGATATTGACTATTCTGTTGCTGCTGATGAAACGGTTACTTGTGAGTACAACAACAATTCTATGGCTATTGGCTTTAAAGGGCATTTTCTTACAGAGCTGATCTCTGCTATTCCTACATCTAATCTTCAAATGTCGTTCTCCGATCCAAGTCGGGCCACTCTCATTACTCCTGTAGATGATAAGTCGGAGGATAAGTTAGTATATCTCCTGATGCCAATGATGCTTAACAATTGATGCCATGACAAAGCCAGATTTAATAAGAAAGATAAAGCTCATTCTCAAACACGAGAATATCAATAAGACTGAGAATGCCGGAGCCAAGCAAGGGCTCGAAAAAGCCATCGAAATATTGGAATCGAATCAACGTGATTTATCAGGATTGGATGAACTCGATACTACTCAGGCAAAAGCGATCGCAATGTTTGCTATTGACTTTAATAATATGAAGCCTTGTAGAGCATTCTTCGTGGCCCTTGGTGAATCAATCGAGGGCAAAGTACCTGATGAGAAGTTCTACAAAAAGTTATGGAAGGTTATGGACGAACAAAATAAGAATAAATAATCATGGCAACAAATAACAATTCATTTCAAGATACAATCAAAGCTTACTTAGATAAGCGAGCTGCAGAAGATTCTCTCTTTGCCGTAACGTATGCAAAGGAAAACAAGAATATCAAAGACTGCTGCAGCTACATAACCAGTCAGGCAAAGAAACAAGCAAGTAACGGTTGTGCTATGATCGAAGACTCGCTCATCTTTTCTGCTAGGATACGAGGAAAAAGGATTGAGACAGTTGAAGTGTCTCTCAAACAACTAAAGGTTGTACAATGTCGAGGCTTACAGAACTCTAACACCGAGTACCACGATCGTATAATCTCTCTTGTGACTAAGAATATGCATTTGATCAAAGAACGTCTTAAAGCGAAAAAGAATGGAACTAAAAAAGATGTCAACAGAATACCTCAAGGAGTCGATATGGCGGTGTAACTATCGCCTTGCCTTAGGCGATTACGGCTGTATGCGTACCGAACATCGTGTTCGTGAAGCTATGAGAGACTACCAGACTGAACTGGATAAGAGAAAACAAACAGAGTTAGATTTTAAATAAGATTATAGATATGGATAAGAAAATTGCATCAAAGGAATTTATAGAAGGGTGGCTTACTTATTTAGCAATAGCATTTCCTAAAAATGAAGAGAATTTCTGGGGGCTACTAGCAGAAAGACTGCAATGCTATGGCTGCTCTGAGTTGGAAGTAAGTAAAGCCGTATACTCAATTATTGATTATACAAATAAAGAGTTTCTGACTATAGCGGAAATTTTACAACCAATACTGATAGCTAGAGAACTCAATATTGTCGATTAATTTAAATCACATGAAAGATCCTGCATTTTTATTTTACAGTAATGATTTCTATGGGAGCACAAGAACGATGCTCCCCAAAGAAAGAGCATGCTATCTTGATTTGATGATTTACCAGCATCAGCACGGATACATACCACTTGATTTAGATCGGGTTTTAATGTTTTGCAGTGGCATTGATGAAGCAACCCTTAAAGCAACCCTTGAAGCAAAGTTTAAACAATGCGATAAAGGATGGTATAATGTTAGGCTTAAAATTGAGATGGAGAAGCGTGAAAAATATTCAGATACCCAAACTAAAAATGGAGTTATTGGGCAATTCTGGAAGAAACTAAAATCCGAATTTTCCAACCAAAAAGAATACGAAAAGTTTAAGAAAAGATTCCCAGAGGTAAATAAAGATGATTTTTATGATTTGATTATTTCCTATCAAAATAATTCATTTTCAACTCATGGAAAAATTTGCTAAAGTTGACCCCATCTCGCCAATCCAAATTGACCCCCATGTAACAATCTAAACTGACCCCCTGGCTGCAGTTTAAATTGACCCCGGTAAAGAAGAGTAAAACAGAAGCTTGTCAGTTTTGTTTTAAAGTGTTAAAATTTTTGTTACTTAAAAGCTGAGCAACAAAAATTTATCATCATGTCTAACAAAACCATTAGTATGTTAAAACTACGACAAGTAATCCGTCTTTATAATCAGGGCAAAGGCACCAAAGCCATTGCCGGAATGTTGTTTATCTCACGCAATACCATTAAGAAGTACCTGCACATATTCCTTAGTTCAGGTCTTAGTTACGAAGCCTTTTCAGGGATGAGCGATCTGGAGTTATCCCAGAAGTTTCTGGTTGCCGCCCATCCTGAGAAGAGCCAGCGTCAAGTAGATCTGGAGGCTCTGCTTCCGGGTATATGCAGGGAACTCAAGCGTAAGGGCGTTACTAAAGAGATGCTCTACAGGCAGTATATAGAGAAGTACCCTGAAGGTTACGGCATCTCCCGCTTTTGCGGTTTTATCCGGTTGTATTTAGCCCAGCATCGTCCTGTTATGCACATCGAACATAAAGCCGGCGACAAGATGTATATCGACTTTACAGGTCAAAAGCTACATCTGGATAATGGAGACGGGACCAAGACAGAGACGGAAGTCTTTGTTGCTATTCTGGGATGTAGCCAACTCACTTATGTGGAAGCAGTAGCCAGCCAGAAGAAAGAAGACCTGATACGGGCCTGTGAGAACGCTCTGATCTATTTTGAGGGCGCACCTTTGGTGGTTGTACCCGATAACTTGAGAGCAGCCGTAACCAAGGGCAGTAAATACGAAGCGGTGTTGAACGAGTCCTTCGCCTGCTTTGCGGAGCATTACTCGATGACAGTCCTTCCGGCAAGGGCTTACAAACCACGGGACAAGTCCCTGGTGGAAGGTGCGGTAAAACTGGTATATAAAACAATCTTTACCAAGCTGGACAAGCGTATCTTCTATGACCTGTCTTCATTGAACGCTGCTATCCGGGTCGCCCTGGAGATACACAACAACACACCTATGTATAAACGGGAGTACAGCCGCAGACAACAGTTCGAAGAGATTGAGCGTGATGTGTTGCAGGACCTGAACCCGATCCGCTATGAGCTGAAAGAACAGGCTCAGCTTACTGTCTGGAAGAACGGATATATACGCTTAGGAGTGGATACCCATTATTACAGCGTCCCCTATAAATATATCGGAAAAACAGTCAAAGTCCTTTATACTTCGCAGTCAGTAGAGGTTTACTACCGGCATGAACTCATTGCCCAACATGTGCGTAACAGACGTAAATACCAATATACGACCAACACGGAACATCTGGCCTCCCAACACCAGTTCCTGACCGAGTGGTCTGCCGAGAAGTTTATATCCCAGGCTATGGATATACATGAGGATGTGGCTGAGTATATAGCCAAAGTGCTGGAGGAAAAAACATACCCTGAGCAGGCCTACAAGTCTTGTTCAGGCATACTAAGTTTCTCCAGGCGGGTGGGTAACGAACGCCTGATAGATGCCTGCCGCTGTGCCCAAGCCTTCGGGCAATACGGATACAGGGTAATAGAAGAGATCCTGAACAAGCGTCTGGATAAGCTAAAACTGGAGGATGAAGCTGCACGCATACCCAATCATAAAAATATCAGGGGCAAAGACTATTATCAGTAAACATTTAAACCAAGAATAAATCATGAACAATCAAACATTGGACAAGTTACGCCAGATGCGCTTATTTGGCATGTATGAAGCTTTTAAGACCAACCTGGAAGGCTCCATTAAAGAGACATTAACACCTGATCAGTTTATCGCTATGCTGGTAAACAGTGAATGGGATGACCGTAAGAATAAGTCCATAGCCAGGCTTATTAAACTGGCCAACTTCCGTTACAAGGCATCATTGGAACAACTGGACTACTCTGTAGAAAGGGGGCTGGATAAGAATGAAGTACACAGGCTGGCTTCTTTAGACTTTATCAAGGAACACAAGGATCTGTTTATTACAGGTAGTACGGGGACAGGCAAGAGCTATCTGGCATCTGCATTAGGCTTTCATGCCTGTCAGATGGGATACAGGGTGCTATACGCTTCAACAGCTAAATTGATGGGCCAGCTTAAACTGGCTAAAGCCAAAGGTACCAACCTGACTGAACTCAAGAGGATAGAAAGGACAGACCTGCTTATTTTGGATGATTTTGGATTGCAACCTTTTGACTCACAGGCAAGAGTTACATTGCTGGATATCATAGAAGACAGGCACGGGAAAAGGTCTACGCTGATTACATCCCAGATACCTGTCAAGGAATGGTATGACATTATAGGAGAGAAAACCATTGCGGATGCTGTATTGGACAGGATAGTACATCAATCACTGAGGGTTGAACTACATGGTGAATCACTCAGAAGAAAAAAATCTAATCAGGAATGTTTATATTTGTAAAAATTAATTAGTAAAAACCGACAAAAATGATGGCTTTTTACAAACAAAAAATGACTGCTTTTTTTACTCCTAAACAAAAACTTTCCAAGGGGTCAATTTAGATTGGCGGATGGGGGTCTATTTTAGTGTTATTTCCAGAGGCTAACTTGTCCATTTTGAAATGATTTTTATTGGTTATTATTTTGCTTTTATCTACATTTGAGAGTGTAAATATTAATTACAATGCAAATATAACTAATTAATAGTATTATAATAGTAATATTATTAGTTAATAATAGTTAATCATTAGTTATGCTTGATCTAAAACAATTCAGAAAAGAAAATAAAATAACCCAAATTCAACTAGCTGAATATTTAAGTGTTACGCAAGGTTTTATTTCTCAAATAGAGAAGGGCGTTAGCCAACTTCCTGAGATTTATATTAGTAAGATTTTAGAAGAAGGGATTTATAAATTACCCGAAAATTATTCTATTAATGACAGAAAAGACTTATTAAGTATAGGAGAGTATAAAATACCTAATGATGGCACATATAGACTTATTCCTCTTATAAATTCAGATGCAGTAGGAGGTATGCATAAAATGAATGATATTAGTTTAGCTGACCCTGAATTTATAAAAGGTTATATTCCATTCACAGATGCATTAGAAGAAGACCTTTGTATTCCAGTTACCAGCGATAGTATGATACCAACTTGTCCTCCTGGTTGTGTAGTGCAAATAAGACAGGTTGAGGATTGGAGAGAATATTTTGGGTATGGTAATTTGTTCGTTATACAGCTTAAAGATGGGCGAAGAATAATAAAAGAGGTTACTAGATGTGATACAAATCCCAAAGATTATATTCTCTGTATATCTCATAACAAATCAGTTCCTCCGGAAGAGTTACCAAAGAATTTTATAGTGAGTGTTTGGAAAGTAATTAAAGTGTTAACCGATAGAGGTTGGTAAAATAAATGATATAATAATACTATGGACTTTAAAGATCAAATCAAGCAGCTTTCAGACAGAGCTGAAAAGCTAAAAGACAGTTTACAAACAGAAGAAGCAACTAAAAATGCTTTAATTATGCCGTTTCTTCAATCAATGGGTTATGACGTATTTAATCCATTAGAAGTAATGCCAGAGTTCACATGTGATATAGGTACTAAGAAAGGTGAGAAAATAGATTATGCTATTTTGAAGGATGGTGATCCGATAATGCTTATAGAATGTAAACATTGGAAACAAGAGCTTACATTGCATGACAATCAACTCCTCCGTTATTTTCATGTATCTCCAGCTAAGTTTGGTCTATTAACGAATGGTATAGTTTATAGGTTTTATACTGATTTGGAAACACCGAATAAAATGGATGAGAAGCCATTTCTTGAACTAAATTTATTCGATTTAAAAAGTGCAACGATTGAAGAATTAAAGAAATTTCATAAAGCATATTTTGATGTTGAGAATATATTGAGTTCAGCAAGTGAGTTAAAATATACAAGCCAGCTGAAAGCAGTTATTAATAATGAATTCTCTAACCCAAGCCCTGAGTTTGTAAAGCTTTTTGCAAAGCAAGTTTATGATGGGGTTATTACACCTAAATTACTAGAACAATTTACTTCCTTAGTAAAGAGATCTATTTCTGGATTGATTAGTGATACTATTTCAGATCGCTTAAAGACAGCACTTAAAACAGAGGTTGCACAGGAAGAACAATCTGATAAAACAGATCAGCAGCCTGCCGATGAAAATAACAATGGTATAGTTACAACAGAGGAGGAACTAGAGGGCTTCATGTTAGTGAAGGCTATACTAAGAGAAGTCGTTGATGTTTCAAGAATAGCCCACAGGGATGCCCAGACTTACTTTGCTATACTCTTTGATGATAATAATAGGAAACCCATTGTGCGTTTGTATCTCAATTCTCCAACCAACAAGTATATCGTTACTTTCGACAAGGATAAAAAAGAAACTAGACACAATATTAACTCATTAGATGATATTTATACATATGCTAATGAGATAAAAGAGGTCGTTAAATTTTATTTACAATAACAATCAATGAAAAAACTATTACTGCTATTACTTATATTTCCTTTGTTTATTTCGTGTGGAGGGGATGATGAAAAGGAGTTTGGCAAAGAAATAAATTCAAAGGACATCGTTGGCAGTTGGTCTACAGGTGTCGAAGGCACCCACAAATATATTAGCTTCGATGAAGACAATACAGGCTTTTATGCATTGTATAGTGGAGCAACAATAGTATCAAGCTACACTTTTGACTATGTTCTGACAGGGAATCAAATATCCCTCAAGATCAAATATTCATTTAATGAGAATTTGATCGGAAAGATGAAGGTCTGGGATTGCGAGTTATCTTCTAAATCTTTTAAAGTGAAGAATGAAGCTGAAGCTGGAGCTTATACGAAAATAAAATAGTATCCTTCTAGCAAAGCTAAACTAAAATCGAAATAGGATTAATTTATGTTTTCATCAGACAAAGAGAAAGAGGATGTTTATTTTGCTTATTTGAAAGCAATAAGAAACTCTGAAAAGGAATATAAATTTCTAAAGAAATATCGAGTTAATAAGAAGCTTGATTTTTGGAAGAGATATGATACTCTTTACGGTAAAGACTTTTCGCCGAAACATCTTTCTCTAATGAAAACAGAAGGGCTATTAGATATAGATACTGACACAAGGCGTTATATACTCTCCGAAAAAGGAGAAATAATGTATAAGAGAGGGTGGATTTACCATAATATCAAATGGTACGATACTGGGTTGATCCGCAAATACTCTTTTATAATTAGTATACTAGCTCTGATAGTGGCAGGTGTTGGTAGCGAAAATATCGTGACTGGGTTGAAGTGGTTAATGAAAGTTATCGGAAATATAATATAGCTATGAGCATCAAAACAATAATCATAAACGCTTTAACTATATTCCATTGGCGATCAATTCTTCGGGAGAAATTACCACCCCACCAATCGATATCCTTTCGAATCTGCTTTAATTGCTCGCGATTAGAGAGTTTTTTCTCTTTACATCTTTTACAAGCATAGAATTCGCCATCTTTCATATAACACATAAAAGTAACAATATTATTTATACTATAAAATATAACCCAATGAACGAAAAAGACAAAATAATAGCTTCTTTGCATAAACAATTGCAAGAGGCTTTAAGTAAAAACAGAGCGTTAGAGCAGGAGGTTGCTTTATTGAAATATCAGGCAGAAAATAACTCCAAACATTTTCATACAACATCGACCGTTCCCCTATCCGTTTCCCCAAAAAGCAAAACCCTCTGAGATTCCACTGAAAATCAAAGGGTTTTAAAATTGAATTGTGCGCATGAAGGGACTCGAACCCCCACGACCGTAGGTCACTGCCACCTGAAGACAGCGCGGCTACCAATTACGCCACATGCGCCTTTACTCGAGCGAAAAACGGGGCTCGAACCCGCGACCCCAACCTTGGGAAGGTTGTGCTCTACCAACTGAGCTACTTTCGCAATTGGTGATGCAAAATTAATACATTTTTTTAGAATAAATCAAAGCTTTGATTCTTATTTCAAAATAATTGATTTTTTTTTACCAGAAAAAGCAAAATAGCAGAAATTAAACAAAAAAGGCTAGCCGTTATAGCTAACCCCCTGTACACACGATGAGATTCGAACTCACACGTCCTTGCGGACACTACCCCCTCAAAGTAGCATGTCTACCAATTCCACCACGTGTGTATAATTACTTTAAACAAAAAATGTGACCTTTGTCACATTCGAGCGAAAGACAGAATCCAAGACTATTATCCTTTGTATTTTTTGATAAAAATATTTTCAAGAATAAATATAAAGACTAATATTTATTAGTGCTTTTTTGTCCAAAAATCATCTATAAAGCGTCCTCTGACAACCTGCTCTTCTTTTCGGATTCAAAAGTAGTTTCTTTTTTTTAATTAGCCAAATCTTTGCGTTTCTATTTATCCTCCGTCTAATAACAAAAAGACAGACCATACTATTTTATATATAATACGGTCTGTCAGCATTTCTGTAATGTATGATCAGAAAAATGGATTAACTATTGTTTTTCGAACTTTATTTTCATTTTATATACATCCAGTGTTATCTTATAATGTCCGTTTTCTCCCTCTTTTATTACCCACTTAAGGTCTTCTCCACCTTTATTTGCCTGCATTCTATCATCGGTAACAGGAGCACTTGCGATCACCGGCCTAAGTGTATAATCATCATAATTTTGAGCACTTAATATTTTAAACTCACCAACATTAAGTGTGATATTCAATTCAAACAAATTAGGATTACCGGCATTCATCGTAAACTTATAAAGGTCTTGTGGAACGCCCCATCCAGTACCGGCACTACCGACAAGATATAGATTGGGGTATGGAACATTAACCTCACATTTCAGCGTCATATTATCCTTTCTCACCTCTATATTATAGATACTCTCGGTACTGATTTCAAACATGTTGTCGGGTTCGCTGTCCAGAGTTCTATTGACCAATCTATTATCGCCAGCTCCTTTATTCAGCGAAGGCAACGGTTCACCCAATATGGATATAAATTTAAAATACCCCGGCTTTAAGACCCCCTGCCATTGGTAAATATTCCCGGCTTCGACCTCTGTCATTTTAATAGCCTTTGTCAGGCCTGTCCCTACAGGAGTAGCATCACCAGTAAGATATAAGGTCTCAGGCGTCGGCACATAGCTTTTTATTTCGAGAGGAATGATAGAGATTTCGGGATATATGAACTTAGGGCCGATTACCTTTGCAACCACCCTGGCTTCCATTTTTATATCGGAACCCGGCAATAATCCCCACTTGTTCAAAATCAAATCATTCAGTTCCTTATTGGTATATTCGACCTTGAACTCTTCGTCAGGAGCAAATTCTATCGGTTCGGTAGACGTCTTGAAATCTGCGCCAAAAATATCGAGCCTGAAAAAGTAAACCAATGTATTCTCCGGCCCGGGATCCTTTCCCTTATTCCATGTAAAGGAAACAGCCACATCATTCCCCCTGGCTTCATCCAATACAATCGTATCTGCCGAAGCTTTTAAAGATAAGGCATCCCCACTGCTGCTTTCATCATCATCGTTACAGGCTACAAAACAAATCGTAGCAAAAAATATTGTCAATATATATAATAATCGCTTTTGCATAGTTATATCATTTTCACGGGTTAGAATTATTCTGATGTATCCCAAAATGGTAATTGACGCAGATTCGGATTCTTGTCTATCTGGTCTTGTGGTATAGGAACCCAATAATTTTTCTTGGTGAATACACGCTTCTGATAGACTTTTCTCACAAAGAAAGCTTTATCGTTGTTCTTATCGTCACTCTTGTCCGTACCGGAGAAATTCATTCCCCAGAAATCACCATTAAGCAATTTCTCGCCCAGTTTCCATCTCCTGATATCGTCCCATCTCGTTCCGTTTTCGCAATTGAGCTCTACCCGGCGCTCGCGGCGAATAGCTTCCCGCATTGCATCCTGTCCGTTTGGCACGGCAATTTGCCCTTCACCGGAACCATACATTGGTATACCCGCCCTTTCTCTTATCTTATTCAGGTAAAATAAGATTTCCGTAGTCTTAGACGGTTCCGATTCATTCAGTGCCTCTGCATAATTAAGATAAAATTCTCCCAACCTGAATAAAATACCCGGACGGTATGGATTCACATTATTGCGCGGATCATGGTCAGGATGGACTTTCTTTCTTACAAGGTATCCGTTCTGAGGTGCATCGTGAGTAGGTCCGCCATCCCATGCTCCACTATAGAAACGGGTAGTCCTATTTTCGCGTCTGAACCAGCATTCATTATAAAGTACCGATATATAGAATCGTGGTTCACGGTTACAATACATATTATACGTATCGGCTAATGTAACAGGATTAGTATCAGAATCGCGATTACCCTTTACTTCTATCCATTTTGTATTTCGTTTTTCTTCTGCCGTTGAAAAGCCTGTTTCAGTATAGCCCGATGCAGTGTTTATAATTGGTGTGCCATTCGCATTATAACCGGTTATGGCCGGCAAACCATTTTTCATAAAGAAAGCATCGACCAAAGACTGAGTTATCCCCATGCCACCATTACCACCGGTTCCACGGGGCTGCGCATGTCTGTCATATTCCCATGTTTCCGCGGGATTTCTGGCAAATAAGATCTCTTTATTACCTTCGTTAAATTTGCGGAACAGCATATTTTGATATGAAAGGAACGGGTCAATTTCGCCATTATTCAGATATTCGTAATACAGAGCATGTCCGTTTTTCTCGGCTAGCTCTATCAGATCCATGTTTGCTTTTACCGCTTTTGCCCATTTAGAAGCATCAGGAGTAGAATTAAATATAGGAGTACCCTCACTGTTTGTATAATTGGCATAGTCGGAGTTTCCATTTACTAAAGGACTTGCCGCAAATAACAGCATCCGCGCTCTTACCGCCAGACATGCAATAGATGTGACTCTTCCGTATTTTTTTGATTCGTTATAATATGGTGGCAGAATTTTTGACACCGCAACCAGTTCCTGATCTATCCAGTCAACGACTTCATCGAATGGCTTCTGAGGAATCATCAGTTCCGATGCCGGAGCATTTACATCCACCAAACCTAACTGCAAAGGTATAGATCCATAATAATTCAATAACAGATAGTAATAATATGCTATGAGGAAGCGCGCTTCTGCTTTCATATATTGTACTTCCTGCTCAGTAACCAGTTGAGCTTCGTTAGCCCTTACATTATCGATAAAGATATAAGCGGCACGGATTCTTTTCGGAAGCTGATTGAAGTAATTCGGCACCCAGTCAGAAGTAGGATTCCAGTTTCCTTGTTGCTTCCCTATAATATTCCATCCAAACTGAAGCCATCCGGTAGATGGAGCCAAATCGTCTCCCAGAGGATCCATTCCTCTGGCGTATGTCCAGTATGTATCAGGGATATTGGAATATACACCGGCCAGCCAGTCTTCGGTTCTGGTCTTGTCTTTGAATATCATATCCAGAGTCAACTGGTCGTCAGGCTCTTTATCCAAAAAGTCTGAACAAGAGCTCATACCTCCGGTTAAAAGGAGGATAAGCGAAAGATAAAAAAAGCTATATATTGTTTTTTTCATAATTTTCGATTTTGATGTTTCAGAAACTGATATTTAGACCGATAGAATATGATTTCACCAGTGGATATTTACTTCCCCTGTCAGAGTCGAGTTCAGGATCCCATAACTTGAAGTCGGATATAGTCAGTATATTAGTTCCCCTGCAGAATATCCTTGCACCAGAAGATCCGAACCTCCGAACCATCTTAACAGGGAAATTATAGCCCAGTTCGATATTTTTTAAACGCAGCATTTTCATATTCTTCATCCACCATGTAGACTCCTGATAGTTGTTTTCGTTCAAGCCTTCATACAGTCTCGGGTAGAAAACATCCTGTCTTGGATTCTCTATAGTCCACCTGTCTCCCACATTTGTAAAGAAGTTCCCTACTCCTCCGAGACCTGATCCGGGAATAAAATATGCTTCACGTCCAATCATACGATAAGTATGTCCATTCCCCTGAAAGAAGAAACCAAAATCAATATTCTTATACCTAAGATTGGCTCCAAATCCGTATACAATCTGAGGATCAACCGTTCCACCGAGATTTGTCCTGTCCAGAGCATCGATTCTGTTATCGCCGTTGACATCAACATATTTGATATCTCCGGGACGTACCGACGAGGTAAAAGTAGGTGTCGGTATATCGTCTCTGAGAATACCATTTTCCACATCTGCAAAATCATCGTCAGTGAATAACCTTTCGGCTACCAGCCCGAATATTTGCCCCACAGGGAGTCCCGTAGATGAACGGTTAGTACCAATTATTCCTAATGATTCATCCTGTTCTATGATCTTATTTTTTGCATATGTGAATGTACCTCTTGCCGATACAAACCAGTCTTTATTGATTTGTTTATTGACATCCAGTACCATATCCACACCTTTATTGTCTACTTTACCAAAATTGGCAAAAGGCATATCTACAAATCCTGCAGAAGCTGGCATCGTGGTACGGCGCATGAAAATATCCCTTCGTTTTTCCATAAAGTAATCCACCTGCAACTCGATTGCATTGAACAGACCTAGTTCTAAACCAAGGTTTGTCTTGGCTACAGTTTCCCACTTCAAACCTGTATTTGCGATATTTCCTTCCCAACGTCCTGCCCTGTGAAATTCATCCCTGCTGTATCCCCATACATAACCATCTGTATTGTTTATAGTAGAAATATACGGGAAGCGATATTCTGTATCACCAATCTTAAAACGGTCATTTCCGACAAGCCCCCACGACCCTCTGAATTTGACTTTAGACAAGGTATTTCTTACACCTTGCATAAAAGGCTCTTCGGATAAGATCCATCCGGCAGCAACCGAAGGGAAGAAACCATAACGTTTGCCTTTAGCAAAGTTTTCGGATCCATTATAACCGAAGTTAAACTCACCTATATATCGTCCTTTCATCGTATACGACAAGCGGCCCGCTATTCCCTGAAAACGGAACGGTAGTTTGCCTCCGTCATCGTAGTTTCGTTGATTATAGAGGAATAAAGCATTTACAGTATGGTCGCCGAATGTATTGTCATATGTAAGCGTACCTTCCAGATAGGTATTTTTATTACCAAAATTAGCCCCTACAGAATGATCGAGGAATTCCTGCCCGTATGAAGATACAATAAGCTCCAATTGGCCTGTTTCGGGATCTCTCCCTGTAGCAGGATTATAATAATCGGGACTCTTACCTCTCTTCACACTATTATCGGAATAATTATCAAAGGAGAATGTTCCTTTTATTTTTAATCCGGGAAGAAACATTTTCAGATCCTGTTCCACAACAAACAAAGATTCAAGCTTACTCTGCACCACTCGTTCATAACCTGTCTGTGTAAGCAAAGCCCACGGATTTACCCGTTGTGGTACTTGTGGTATTTCACCTGTGGAGTAGCGTGTAGGATGCTGGTATGGCGGTGTCTGATACGCCATTGCAAAAAGGTTATCGATGCTTTGCGGTGGAGACGTACGTTCCTGCATGTAACCTCCGACATTAAACCTCACCAAAGTGGTAGGTGTCAGGTTTATATCTATATTAGAACGCATGTTATACCTGTTCAGTCTGAGAGAGGAATTCCATCCCTGATTTTTATCTCTTTCAAGGATTCCTCCTTCGTGATAAAAAGCTCCGACAAAAGAATAGCGTAATACTTCCGATCCTCCGTTAATATCGATGGAGGCCCTGGTGTTAGTACCGTAGTCTCTTAGTATTGCATCCATCCAGTCCACACTCGGATATAGATCAGAGTCCACGCCATTTCTAATATTATCGATATGCTGCTGGCTATACATCGGTTCTTTTCCACTCTCGTGACGTATACTGTTCATTACTTCGAGGTAATCGGCTGCACCGACAAATTCAGGTATTTTAGTCGGTTGTGTGATTGCCTGCTCCATCTTGAAGGAAACGGTTGGCTTACCCACACGCCCGCGTTTTGTATTGATAAGTATTACTCCATTTGCACCTCTCACTCCATATACGGCACTGGCAGACGCATCTTTCAAGACAGAGAAAGATGCAATTTCTTCTGGGTCGATATTATTCAGGGAACGCTCGATACCGTCAATCAGAACTAATGGATTCCTGTTTCCCTGAAATGTACTGATACCGCGTATCCAGAAGTTGGAATTGTCATATCCGGGCTCTCCCGATCGTTGTACACCAATAACTCCGGCCAATTGTCCTGCAAGATTATTACTCATGGAACGGGTAGTTCCGGCCGCAAGCTTTCCAGGTTCGATAGTAGATATAGAACCTACAACAGATTCTTTTTTCTGAGTACTATAGCCCACAACTACGACTTCGTCCAGCTGGCCTACATCTTCCTGCATTATTACATTTACTATTTTACGCTCGCCTACAGTTTCCTCTTTAGGTATAAACCCTATGTATTTGTACTGTAGCACAGTATATTTATCGGGTACATTTATTGAATAATTTCCATCTGTATCTGTTACTGTGCCTGTACTTGGATTATTCTTGACAATAATAGATACTCCGATCAAAGGCTCACCCTTCATATCCGTAATATTTCCCTTAACTGTAATTTTATTCTGATTTTGGCGGGAAGTAGCAGGTACCGGCTTTCTGGATACAAATACCTGCCTGTCGGATACAGTGTAAATATAATCAGTGGATTTAAAAAGCTCTTTCAATACTTTGTCGATAGTCTGACCCTTCATGTCTATGGTCATACTTTTATTCAAATCCACAGATTCGTCATAGTAGAAAAAAACATATTCTGTGTTCTTTTCTATTTCCGAGAAAATTTCTTTTAGGGGTGTATTCTTTAAATTAACGGAGATTCTTGTTGTCTGAGAATAACTTTCCACGGCATATGACAGATTTATTCCCAGTAGCAGGAAACATATAATCAGTCTCATAATCCGCAATGTTTTTCTAATATTAGCATCTTTTATGCTAAAAGAACGTTTTTTTATCATACATTTGTTATGATTTAAAGGTTAGACTTTGTACAGTTTTAACAATTTAAATTCTATTGGATGGTACTGGTACTACCATCCAATTTTTTCTGTAAGCTTCTTTACATAGGCATTTTACTGATTTAAGGTTAATACTTATTTTAAATGGTATTTTCTCATTGAACTTTATTTATTTTATACACATTTCCTTCCTGAGAATAAATAATTTTCCCGTCGAAAGATAATCCTTTCATTATTTCCTCGATGTTATCTTTGAGGTCCAATTTACCGGAACATCTTATTATTGCTGCGTCCGGACTACATTGTATTTGTATCCCATAATATCTCGATAACCGTTCGAATACAACTTCCAATCTCTCATTCCGGAATAGATAAAGTCCTTTTATCCATGAGATATATGCATCTGCTTCGACAGGTATTATTTTTTCATCGCCTCCCTGAAACTGGAACATTGTATTGGGATTCAATATCGCACCTTTCGACTCCTTAGTTTCTACTTTTACTATACCTGAAACTAAAACAACCCTTTTCAACGCATCAGATTCATAAGCCATTACATTGAAACTTGTACCCAAGGCCTGCACACTCATATCTTTTGTCCTGACAAAAAAAGGCTTGCTCGCATCCTTAGCAACTTCGACAAATATCTCGCCATCGACATATATCTCTCTTTTATCTTTACCGAATTCGCTTGGATAAACAACCCTCGAACCGGCATTAGCCCATAGCTTAGAGCCATCGGACAAGGTAAGTACGGAGCGTTTGCCTTTTGGTATAATCAATTGATGTATAGTTACAGACTCTTCTTTTTCCAGAACTCCTTTTTCGGTTTTTATCTCATTTTGTTCGTAAGTAATCGTCGCTTCTTTTTCATCAAGAAGTATAGTCTTATTATCGGATATAACGAGTTGTATTTCGGAATTATCGGGTACTTCCACTTTATTTTTATCCGCGTAAGCAACTATATCCGATGTATTTTTATCGGAAAATATATTCGAAAGAAAAGGGAATGAGATGGCAAGTACAGCTATACTTGCTGCCACTGCGATAGTAATAAACAGCAGCTTTCCTCTCTTATGTTTCTTATTCTCCTCCCTATGTGAAGAAATATTATTCCACATATGCGATATCTCATCATCAGACAGAGGGTCGGCCTGGACAGCTATAGATTGGAGATATTGTTTTGCAAGGATATACTCTTGAATATTATCAGGCTTTCTGTTTTGAAAATCAGTCCAAAAAATTTCAGATTCTTCGGATGGTTCATTGACTGAAGAAATAAAGAAATCGTCTTGAAGGAAATCTTCAAATGAATAGTTTAAATAATCTGATTTTTGAGTATTCTCAGGCATACTTTTTTCGTTCATTTATTAAGTAAACAAACCTACCTTCTTTTTATACTCAGTTTTATTCTGATTTTTTATAAAAACTTCTTATTTTTTTTAATGACCGTTGTATAACATTCGCTACAGACTGATAATTCATTTCTGTAAGGATACCGATTTCATCGATACTCATGTTCTCCACAAAACGATAGTATATAATCTCCCGTTGTCTGATAGTGAGCAGCGACATCACTTTATCCACTGTTGCTTTAACAGACATATCCACTTCAATATCTATCAACAATGTCTCGGCAGTGTCTTCTGTATAGGTTTCTGCCTGCTTTTCCTGAGAATCAAGAAATGCTATATGGGTTTGATGACGTTTTAGAGTATTTATAAGGTGATTTTTTAAAATTCTGAAAAGATAAAATTTTATGTTATCGGTAAAACCTATCTTTTCTTTATTATCATACAAATTAATGAAGATATCCTGAATACAATCTTTTACAAGCTCCCTATCTGATGAAAATTGCATACCATAGTGAAACAAAGTCTGGACATATTTTTTATAAATATGCGTAAATGCGACATCATTTCCGGCCAGAAAGCTTTTCCATAAGGAAGAATCATCTACAAAATTATCAATAGGGTCTCTCATTAAAAATGAAAATAGTTCTTACATTCAACTTCGAGTCTGTTGAACTCGTATATATCTTGCTATTGGTAACAATTGTTGGAAACAACAAATAGGAATAAAGATATGGTGAGTAAATATCTACAGAATATCATGTATTCTCTGTTAAACAAACAATCTTTCTGCCACAAATACATAGGCAAAGGTGAACAACACCAAAAAGAATTGGACCGTTAGCAATCAGGTTCTACAATCTCATCCAGAATATTCTTTTACGGCTTACTGTTTCTCTTAACTGTCGTTTCTTCTATAATATTCTAAATCTGAAATTGTTTGCATGCAAAAATAAGAATTTAAACTTATTGTAATTTATTTTCCCTGTAATATTTCAGTGAAATAGGGCAAACCTCAAAATTTATTTTTTGAAAAAATTTATCTATATATAGCGGATAGCCTTTAGCTGTCAGCTTATAGTTCTTTGAAATTTTGATTAGCGAATTAGCAGATGACAGAGAAACCTGTTACTTTTGTTACTTTTTATATAGTACTCCTTACGTAACTACCTGTGTATATTATCGTAAGAACACTTAATCACTAAGTACACGAAGGGAATCACAAAGGGCAAAAAAGATAAAAAACTGTTACATGTGTTACCTTTTAACTATATATGGTTAATAAATACAAAATAGACAGGATTGAAACAGAAAAAAAGTGTCAGATATGTCAGATTTTAACTATATATAGTTAATATATATAAATGGAGCTAATAACTACAACTGATAACTTTCGTGCCTTATCAGTAAAACTATTCCTTTCTCCGGTGAGTCTGAAGTATGACCCTATTCCATATAAAAAACATAGAGCAGAATATACTTCAATCTGCCTCCTTTACTCACGGACGACAAAGTAAAATACATTCTGCTCACTATTATTTGTTCTGGCTATCTTTCCTTATTTCATATAGAACAACGTACTTTATTTAGAGCCTGTTTAAATTTTCTCTGTGTATTCTATATAAGTTACCATTTTATATTTACCGATACACCTTCGGGATTATTCTCAAATTCCAGCAAATAAGTTTTGGACTGCTGATCCCAGGCTCCGGAAACCAGTTCTTCTTTACCATCAACCTGCACACTCACCGGTTTACGCGGAAGTAAAATCCTCGATATATTTGTGGTATTAACCGGACTCTTTGCTACAAACGAATAAGAATCCTTTTCCGTTTTTTCTTCATAAACCCGGGATGCCGCGGCAAGAACCTGCGGTTTTTGTTTATCCGGAACCCTGTCTACATTTAAGAAAAATGCCTGTTCACCGGACTGTATCATTTTAGACTTATATACAGGTAATTTAGGATCAAAGAGATCTATAAGAGTACCTTTTATAAGATATGACTCATTACTTACACTCTCGTCCAAAACAGCAATCAAGTCATAAACTCCTCTTTGAAGATAAAAATTATTCTTGAAGAGCAACTTGCCCGCTTTCGCCTTCTGTTCATACATTTTTCTCACAACTTCGATCAGCAGGTTGTCATTATCGTTTTCCAGCACAAAATTCTTCGGGTCAGTCCTGATAATATATACAGTACCCTTCCCGTAGCTGTACTCTCCTTCTTTAGAAGATGCCGCAATGTTCAACTGCTTAAACAGATGGTCGGAAGGAGCTGCATAGTTGTTACCGCCTGTGTTCCACCATTCCAGTACAGTCTGAAACGGATCACTGTCGAGTCCGCTATATACCAGTATACCTCCATCTTGTACCCATTGGGCGATGTGCGTATGAGCTTCCGGCGACAATGGTTTCATATTGGAATAAGTCATAAGTAATACCTTGGTATCGGCCAAAGCCTCTTTATAGCCTAAATTTTCAATATGGACTGTTTTTACAGGTACTCCCCGTTTCAGGAAAGGTAGAGCCTGCCCGTAGAAGTTCGACAATTGAGGATCTTCATATCCTACATGTGTAGGAAACCGTTGAAACATAAGCGAATTAGCCATCAACACACTTATCCCGGCAGAACCCGTTACCTTATTGTCCGACAAAGGCATATGATTCAGAGAGTTTATCATTACCTGCATCTGGGTAGAATAATGTCTCGGTATCCTTTCCCTCTTGTCACTATCCGGGCTAGTTCTGTAAAGTCCTTCATAAATGCGTTCGGGCCAGGGCATTATTTCATAATCTGCTATGTTGGGATATAATAATTGTGCAGTAAAGGTTGCCTGATAGTTCTTTTTGTAGTCAGCCCAGTCTCTTGGCCAGTCTTCGATGGGATCGGTCAGAAAAAACATTTTACGGCCTGTGGGGGCTGTCATGGATTCCATTGATCCGTATTCGAGAAAAGCTGTTTCGAAAACCCTTTCTTTTGCCTTACCATTATAGTAGTTTGGTTCGCGCGACGTACCTGTCCACACCTGCGCTATATAACCATCGACACACGACAGAGACGCTAAACTGGCTTCGGGACTAACAATCATCCATTGCGAATAGTTAACAAGAGAATGTGTAGGCACATAACACTTCACATCCATCCCTTTGCTCTTACCGTATTCTTTGGCATAAGTAAATACTTCTTTCAAAGCATTATAATATAGTTGGTATTTCAGTTTACTGGACAAATAGGTATTTTCGGGAGACTCATGTTGCGGCCTCCAGTCAAAGCCATAGAATTTTTTCCATTCCCGCTTAAAGGCTTCACTATAGCCTGCACGAGCCCAGAACTCGGGTTCTTCCATAAAGATGGCATCGATACCGGCATCAATCACCCGTTTCACATGTTTTTCTTTTATGTATTTCAGGTAATTTTCAGTGGGAACAATATAAGGCACCATATGTCCGTGCCATATTGTATCGCCGTTTTGTTGTACTTGCCCTTCGTCGAGATGCATTTTTCCATCCCACTGGCCGGTAAAGTATTCCTGATATTCACCCCATGCTATACCTGTCATAAAATGGGTTGTGTAGCCTCTGTCGCGCCAAGACTGCACACGTTCTTCGAAGGGTATTCTTTTCGATTTGTCGGAGGGATTTCCACCTACTCCATATACCATAACAGCATCTGCCCTGTTATCTATTGTCGGCCTCCACTCGCGTGAAGTCTGAAATGTAGTTTTAACATTGTCTTTGACCTGGGCTTTTGGTAGAAGAGTAAGCCCACAAAGGAATAAGATTAATACACTTTTTTTCATAACTATATCCGATTTTATTCTTAGTCATTCCGGATCAATACAAAAATCCCACCGATGATGAATGTCTTTTATTCATTAAAGGCTCTTCTCCATTCATGGTATGATAGGAGCAATTCGTCCGTCATGTACTGCCGACCCGGTTTTCTCCTTAAATTTAATTGCATTTTTACTAATGACAAAGGTTTAAAGCTAAAACAGCAAGGTAATAGCTCTAAACCTTAAAAACCATTTTATTATCAATATTATGGAACCATTACTTCCATAGCTTCGTTATAATTCCATCTGCGGGTACCACTACCTTTTGGAGTATCGTAGTTTATACGCGCAGCAGCACGGATAAACACCGTACGTCCGGCAGGAATAGTTCCTTTAGACTCAATAGTGATTGTCTGTCCAAACAAAGAGTTGAACGCCGAACCTGTATATTGAATCTCATTAGACCATCTTTCGTCACGGGCACGATAACCTACTGTAGATGAATAGCTGACAAACAACTGTATATCAGTCATATTCAGGAAACTACTATTATAACCGCCCATTGGCTCTATTTTATTGCGGAAATCATCTTCAGACACAGCACGTGTAACCCGCACCTGGGCCTTCACTTTACCGTTAGAAACGGTCGGTTCTCCGATCCATTCCACTTTAAGGAAAGGTTGTACTTCGAACTTAACCTTAGTTGTCCCTTTAATATCCATTGTTTGGGTATCATCGGCAAGAAGCATACCATCTGCTTCGCGAACGAGCGGAATAAATGGCCCATCGATACGGATATTATAATTACCTTTAAATAACTTGGTATTTTTGAATGTACCGTCAGGCATACAATAAAAGTCAGGGTTATGTGTAACATTTTCACCCCAGCTAAGTTCTGTCAGACGTACGCGAATACCTTCACTTCCCTGATCTGTGAGTACAGGTTCTCCTGTAGCGACATCCACTACTGCCCCTTCCAATGTCTCTTCCGGTTCTTCATAGTTATCTACTTTAAACAAATCGCAGGAGCTGAAAGAAAGCAACGCACACATTAAAGAATAAAATACTATTTTTTTCATATTCTGTGTTTTATTATTATTCATTATCTATTTGGTTGTTGGTCGATTACCAGGCTCTTAGATACTTCACCACCCGGAATTTCAAAATAATAATCAATCGGATTATATTCAAAAGTCTTGAGGCCTACCATTTGGAAATGAGCATCGAAGAAATATTTTCCTGTAGTAGTAGAAAAGAACGGATATAAGCCGCGGAAACGGTAGCGCGAATTATTGCTAAATGCATCTTTATTACGTGCTTCGCCCCAGAATCCGTCACGTCCGTCATAATGTTGAACACGCCAGCGTCTCAAATCCCATTTTGTCTTATGTTCAAAAGCAAGTTCTTTACGACGTTCTTTACGTACAATGTTGCGCCCTGTTTCTGTCGATGCAATTTTACTTGTTAGCTGCGTTGCCCCTGCACGTTCACGTATTTCATTCACTGCATCCGTAGCTACCTGCAACAGGTCGGCTCCATCAGGAGAAGCCACCCCGGCCAGAGATAATTCTACAGCTGCCTCTGCTGCATTAAGCAATACATCAGCATAACGCATCAGGATGAATGGCTGCTCGGATTTTCCTTCTGCTGCAACAAATGCCGGATTTGAGTTAAGCCATTTCCGTCCATAAAATCCTGCCATTGCAGATTCTCCCTGATCATAGAACGGACCGTTTGCTCCGGACGCATTCATCTTTTGTCCGTTGTAATCAACAGTTTCCACATTTTCTGATTTCGGGCTCAGATACAATGTTTTTGGTTTTTGGGTATAAGCATCCAAATGCTGGTAATATGTTTCGGCATTAGCATAGGAATAGTCCTTAAAGAATGGCTTGACTGGTGTTGATCCGGTATATACACCGGCACGTATCTCAATCTCTTTACCTTTAAACATATCTCCGGGGAAAATTACATAAGCGCGTAAACGTGGTTCGGCGTTCTTGAAGAAATCCATCGGTTTATCATACAGCAAATAATCTCCGGTGGTATTCGACGTCCCGCTTGTAACTTTTACTGTTCCGTCCGCATAGCGGTCGAAACCATCGAAAAGCTCCAGAAAATCAAGGGTAGGACATGTACCTGAAGATAACGGCGCGCGGAATATAAATGGTGCACTATATGCATCATAGCCGTGTGTCAGTGTAGGATATACATATTGTCTCACATAAATATTCTCGGGACTGCTCAAATCACTGAACATATCTACCATATTCTGGTATTGTGCATCACGATCTGTTGCTGACCACTTTTTCTTATAGAGTGAATACTTCCCGCTTTCCATCACTTCCCGCGCAGCTTTATATGCTTCAGTGAAATACTTCTTGGATGCAGCCTGCCAAGAATCTGCGCCAAAGCCAATTACCCGTATTCCTGTCTTTTGTCCCAATCCTGTCAGACGACCTGTTACTGTTTCATTATATTTAGCCACACTTCCGGCATATAACATGGCTTCTGCTTTAAATGCCAAAGCTACATACTTATTAGAATACCCCGATTTGGGACTGGTCGGGCTCAACAGACTGGCTGCCTTATCAAAATCGGCAAGTACCTGATTCCATGTTTCCTCTTCACTTGCACGCGGCACTTCCAGTGCTTCTTTATCGTTAGGATATTGAATGACTTTGGTCACTAACGGTACTCCTCCAAAACGACGAGCCATCGCATAAAATACAAAAGCACGTACAAAGTAAGCTTCTCCCAAATAATGGTTATAGCTTTGTTCCTGGAAAGAACCTTGATACTGCGGCAATGTTTCCAACAAATAGTTTGCTTTACGCAACAGAGAAAAGGCATTACCCCAATATGCAGTTCTCTCACCTGTAAAAGTCTTACAAATGCCATCACGGTTCAGAGCTTCCCCTGTACCTTCTATACCCATCGAACCTAACCATGCGTTAAACTCGACACCCCATTCGCCCATATATTTGAAATCTTCAAATGGCATATTACTGTACATTGTTGCCATGTAAATTTCCATACCGGACTCGTTGGTCAGGATATCCTCGTCGGTAATCAGATTCTTAGGTGCAATATCCAGATCGTTGCAAGCAGATAACAGAAAAATGCTTAGCAAAGACAGTATTATTATTTTTTTCATATTTTTCATATTTATTATTTCGTAACTGACACTAATTATTAGAATGTAAGAGACATACCTATGGTGTAAGTTTTATTAAGTGGATATAACCTTCCATTATCGCTATCCGGATGTTCCGGATCCACGAATTTCACTCCTGTTATAGTAAACATATTATACGCATTGGCAAATACACGCAGGTTCATAGACGATAAGGCCTTTATCCGAGGCAGTGTATAGCCAAGTTCTATACTTTTGAGACGGAGATAAGCCGTACTCACACGGTTGAAAGATGAATTTGCATCAGGATAATGTCCTGTATAGCCATAATAACCACTCACCCATTCTGTAGCAGGATCGTAAGGATCTGCTGTAGGATCTACCGGATGCCAGCGGTCCAGGAATTGTACCAGCGTACCTCCACCGTTACTTCCCCAAATTGCATATAACGGTTCTTCATATTTCATTGAGCCGAGAGCCGATCCTTGCAATAGTATGTTCAGGTCGAAATTCTTATATGCGAAGTCAAAATTTATACTATAATTCAACCATGGAGTCTGGTCAAAAGCATAAGGATGCATATCCTGTCCGTTAATTTCACCGTCGCCGTTCCAGTCTTCATATTTATAATCCCCCGGCAAAATTCCACGGTCTTTATAAATCGGGTACGACCATATATCTTTCCAGCTTTGATAACGTCCGGCACCAGTATATCCGAATTGTACTCCTTGATAACGGTCGGTAAGATTATCATTACGCCATCTGTCGTAAGAGTTGCCCCATGGTCCTTTTTCCGAAGCAACCATATGTTTCTGACGCGTAATTGTACCGATTGCCTTTATCCTATAAGAAAAATCATTTATTTTATTACGATGCGTAAGTTCAAGGTCCATACCGAAGTGACGGTCGCTATCCAGATTTTCGTTAGGAGCCTCTGCACCTACTACAGTAGGAAGGTCTCCTTTGCGGCGGGCAAACATACCTGTACGACGGCGATCAAAATAGTCTAAAGAAAAACCGAACAATCCATTCCATCCCTCAAAATCTACCCCAAGGTCAAGCGTACGTGATTCGTACCACGAAATTGCAATGTTAGGCAGTGGCTTGGTAGCAGCAGCAGAAACATACTTATCTCCGAAGATAAATCCCGGTGCATATTGATTATAATATCCGCTTCCCCCGTTTGAATTTGTCGCTGGATAGTTATAGCCGTTTGCCCATTCATAATTCCAGTCGTTTGCCAAATCATCTCCCAATACCCCATAGCTGGCACGCAGTTTTAGCTGGTCGACAAAAGAAAGGGCTGAAACAGATTTAAAGAAAGGCTCTTCGGAGACACGCCAACCTGCCGACACAGATGGGAAGAAACCCCACTGATGCCCTTTTGCAAACTTTGATGATCCGTCGTAACGGAATTGAGCTTCAAGCAGGTAACGATTTGCATAAGCATAATTTACCCTGCCTATCATTGCAGAGTTAGCTTCTTCATAAAGGTCATTATTTCCTATATTCATGCTTCCCAGTTGATTTTCATCAACACCAGCAAAGAGATAATCTGTAGAAAAAGCAAGCTCACGCTGTGCATAGAAGTTATCTCCTGTCCGCTTCTGAGTTTCCAGACCAACAACTCCACTAACAGTATGCTCACCGAAACTACGATTATAATTGAGTAATAGCTGGCTCAGGATTTGCTGTTTATTATATGTTTCACGGCGCAGTCTGCTTGGTGAACTCGTATTGAATAATGCCTGATCGTAAGAATCGGTCAGTTCATTATAAGCATATTGATAATATTCTTTACGATAAGCTGTATTATTATCGGTGCGGTAGTCATAACTAACCAGAGCTTTTGCCGATAAACCTTTTAATACCGGCGTTATTACACCCAGATCGTAATTAAGAGATGCCGATGACTGAAAATATTTTTGCTGATATTTCCTGTATCCGGATACATCAGAACTCATCTGAGCCACTGCATTTTCCTGTAATTCAAGCCCCTGATAATTGAGCATTGTATTATCCGGATCGGCATATGCGGGATACAATACACCTTGTCTCCAATATGTGCGTATAATGTCAACCGCACTTGTGTACGGATTGTTGCGCTCGTCAGCTACGCCGCTCAGATTAATATCAAATGTTAATCCGTTTACAATTTTAGTAGTTATATTGGCACGCAGATTATATTTATCATAATTAAGGTCTCCCGATTTGAAAAAACCTTCCTGATAGAAGTATCCCATACCTATGTAATACTGGGTCTTATCGTTTCCTCCCGTAATGCTTAAATCATGCTGGGTTTGCGGAGCATAATCTGAAAATACCAGATTTGTCCAATCTGTAGTGCGACGGGTACCGTTGCGGAAAGCTTCAAAATCAGATTCTTTATATATGATGCTTCCCCCACTTATATTATTCATCGCCTGTTCGTTGTACAATGTCATTGTCTGATACGGATCGGCAAGGACAGGCATACCCGAAGGTTTCTGGAATGTATATGTACCATTATAAGAAACTGAGGTTTTCCCGTCTTTCGATCCTTTCTTAGTAGTTACGAGTACAACCCCGTTAGCTGCCCGTACACCGTATATGGCAGCTGATGCATCCTTCAATACAGAAATATCATCGATATCATTTGCGTTCAAACGTTGAAAATCGGCTGTAGTACGGGGAATACCATCGATAACTACCAACGGAGCGCCCAAACCACGAATATCGAAATTATTATTAAATGTACCTGGTTCTGCACTTTTTTGCCATACACGCACACCTGCAATTTTACCGGTAAGCATATTCTGCGGATTCTCATTCTTGGTCTTTATCATTTCCGATCCCTTAACTCCGGCTACAGCCCCGGTTAGTGTTACTTTTTTCTGTACACCATATCCGACAACTACCACATCATCGAGCGTAGTCTCATCTAAAGTCAGTGAAACATTGATCTGGCTGCGTCCGCTTACTTTTTCTTCTTTAGGACTATATCCCAAAAATGTAAATACCAGGGTAGCATTGTCCGGTGCCTGAATAGTATATTTACCGTCGATATCTGTAATAGTACCAACAGTGGTATTTTTAATCACGACACTTGCTCCGGCTACCGGTTCATTGGTTTCGTCCGCAACTATTCCGGTAATGGTCTTGTTTTGCGCCCATAAAGACATAGGCATCAAAACAACAAAGAGCATCATTAACATGCAAGAATGCAAGGATCGCATCTTTTTTGCATAATGTGTTTTTATCATAACGATATAAATTTAAGTTAGTTATTGTTTTTCCAATTCGTATCGCGCCAGAGTAGCGTATTCGGCAGCAAAGGCAAAAGTGAACATACCTTCCACTCTGTTATTGCCATTTTCACGACTCCAACCTACTAATAAATTGGGAGGAAGAAATCCTCTGTAGAAAAAGTTTTCATACCCGTAATCAAGATTCTTCTGGAAACTATCGACGTATGCAGACGCATTATTGTATGAAGGATATACATCGACATATGCGCGCATCAGCACTCCGTTAAACCAGTTGTTGAAGCCTATTATATCATATGTATAATACCCGGGCTTGTTTACTCCCAGTTTAGCAAAATATTTGAAACTGGCATCCGACAATTTTTTGGCATCTTCCACATATGTATTCTCTCCCGTTGCACGATACAGGTCAGCCGCACCGGAAAGCATAGAGCCACAATTGTAAGAATAGGCAGTACCCACACGGTCACGCAGATTGGTGTGCTTGCGGTATGTTACGCCGTTAACGGTTTCATACGCTACATTGCAGTCAGGATCACAGCCTCCCATCATGTCGTGATATACTCCATCCTCGCGTAACAAATTCGTCTTTTGCCAAGCATAAACAGCCTTTGCAAATTTTAGGTAATAGTCGCTTTTCTTTAGCGTAGCGGTTTTGCGGCTACCATCAGTTGCTATATATTTATAAGAAATTTCGTCATTCTTACCTTTATACAGTTCGTGTAACCATACCAGTGGACTTACTACAGGCCCGTTGCTACATGAATGCTTTGTCACATAGCCCGGTCCCCATGGAATACCTCCGTATTCTTTTCCATTGGCATCGAGTACACAATCCCATCCATCCAACACATAATCCGCCAGATATTCCGCTTCGGTCAGATAGGTATTGCTACCTGTCAGTTTATAGGCTTCGATAAGTTCTCTGATCAGCCATTGCTGGTCGTCATATACATTATGTATACCTTCTACCAATGCTGTACCTTTGGCATTTCCCCTATCTACTCCATATACGGACCAATCTTTCGTTTGAGTATACGATGTAAGACGAAACGTGCCCCTATAATATGCAATATTATCATACAATTTGGCTAACAGGGCTGTGTAACGGCTAAAGTGCTTGTCATAAAGCTCTGCTTTGCCTTTTTCCTTATGAGCTTTCAGCCCATGCAGGATTGCATTCACAGCTTCGATAGAACTTGTGTACATCCATACACTGCCTTTCTCATCAGCTCCCTCCTTATTCACATTCGAATTTGTATAAGGATTGTAATATCTTGACATTGCCATACCTTCTCCCTTAAAGTGGTAGGACACCGCACTGTCAACCAACTGCATCGACCGAAGGATATTTTGCTCCGCAAGGTTATCAGTTTTGATAATTCCGGAATTATTGCCGCCTCCGTTGCCATCTACTTCATTATTATCACTACATGCAACAGTCACCACTAAGAGTGTACAGAAAATAGTTGTAAATATTTTTTTCATTTCATTCTTATTCCTGTCCCTCTGTGTATCCGCTGCATATACAATACATACTGAAGTATCGAGATATGCAGAGGATTCACTAAGGGCGCAGTTTTTTCGTTTTTTAATTCAGGTTAATATTATAGAATACAAGTTTACTCTCATCTCCATTACTTTCTCCTTTGTACACACCAAATATCAACATCACATCGTTTCCGTTAAATTGAGACAGGTCATATACAAATGAAGCATATCCATCCGGGTCTCCTGCTCCACCCGAACCGTGCTTAAATTTCCAGCAACCATCGGCAGCAGCGGCAGCGTCCTGAGCTGTATTCGATTTTGGAGCTACATGCACAATCGTACCGTCTTCTTTTATTGCTGTCAATTTGAAGAAAGTGTAATTGCTTCCGAAATTTCGGGTCTTCAGCGTTAATTGGTTACTACCCGGTGCGATAGCAAATTTAGAGTAGAAATATGCTTCCGGCTCCTTAGTGTTCACCTGAGTACCACTGCCTCTGGTCTTGATAAGGTAACCTTCGGATGGAAATACTTCGGGGTCTTTATGTAATGGTACAAATGCCCATTCATGTCCTATATGTGCTACATTTCGCCAAGCCCTGTATGCTGCCGGATAACCGGTTGTCATATTCACATCACGTCCTGCACTGATAGGGCTGATTCCTGTAAATGACTTTTTGGTATGTATCATCGTGGAACGAACCATTTCGTGAGTCAGTTTCCAGCCGTCTATCACTTCATTTCCCGGAATCCAATCCCAATTGGTTACATTTTCCTGAGCAAAAGCAACACGGCGAAGTACCAGCTGCTTCCAGTAGTTTCCTGTCGCATTACGATAAATACCAATAGCGACGATCACTTCTTTGCCAATATACTGACTCAGATCGAAATGATAATCTGCATAATTCCCGGAACCATGAGTCCTTACATCTCCAATTTTTTCGGTCACAGGCTCAGCTGCAGAAAGATCGACTACCTGTACACCGAAATATGCAGGAGCAGATGCATCGGCATCATGTGTACGCACTCTCAGCGAAAGAATCTTATTGTCCGCTGTAATTTTTTTACTACCCCATGTATACGAATCGAATACATCAAGGTCGGCAGGATTCTTCCGGTCTGCTTCATCATTACGAATACGCAATGTGGTTCCTTCCCATTGCTCTTCCCAATTGCCCCAGAAACTGAGAGAACACATATAGTCACAAGCCCAGTCCCAATGAGGATATGCATCAGCATTACCTCCACCACGGTACTCATTGTAGTACCACTTATCAGCATTTAACAGATCGTCCCTGGTCAATCCGCGCAAAAGTTCAGTTCCACCCATCTGTAAATCCAGAATCACTGCCCCATCTTCAAAACTGGCCTTAGTCACCGTTTTGGTGATAGTTACATAATTTGCTTTGGTAAAAGTCACGGTATACTCATCGGCGACCAGATTTTCGAAGAGGTATTTCCCGTCGGTTCCTGTGGTAACCGTACCTGCCGGACCAATGCTTACTGTAACTCCAGAGAGAGGAACTCCGCCATTTTTAGCATCGATAATGATACCACTGATCTTTGCAGAAGCATTCACCATTGTAATGTTTACAGTGGCTACACTACCAACAAATTTTTTCGCTGTAACTGTTGCACTGATTGTTTGCCATCCGGTTTTAACAAAAACTACGGCATGGGATTCCATCGATACATTCTGAATTGTGTATTTTCCATCGATACCACTGCTCACAGTCTCATCTTTACCGGATACGGCAACCGTGACCCCGGCGATAGGAGACCCTGTCTCGTCCGTTACAATACCGGTAACAGTACCTGCACCGATATTAACCTGTTCGTCATCATTGCTACAAGCACTAGTTATAGTACCAAGCAAGACGATAAACATAAAAACTCTTAAAATTTTCACTAGTTTCATGTTATTCACTTAATATAAGGAGTTGATTAAAAAAATAAAGTATTAGATACAATGCGTTTTAGTTTTCAGTTTAGAATTAGCCGAAGTCAGCTACATAGTATTTTTGCGTCAAATATTATAGCTCAATGGTTAATTTTTGGGTTAAAAGTGGGTTATTAACCACAAAAAATCATTAACCTGCCTATTTTACACTTTCCATTTGTATAAGGCTATATTCAGTTCTTTCGATTTAAAGGATTTTTAATATCTTTATCGCTAAAATCAATTTCTGATTTCAGTTATTACATAGCCATGATAAAAATAATAGCAGTCGCAAAAACTTCTCTTTGCAAATATCTGTGTTATATATTCCTCATTTTAGGTTATTTAATTTCGCCTGAAACATTTTCTCAAGGGCTGAAATTTAGTGGCGGAGAAGTACCAATAGATAAACGCACATCGTATAATGTCTTTAGTAATAAAGTTGTCGAATTTTCACAATATTTTAATATTGAGTGTAATTTATCTCTTTATCCTGATACACAAATAGGATATATTATACGGATCAAGAATGAGAATAGCAATAAAATCTATAATCTGTTTTATGACGGTCAGGGTCAAAACCATATTTTCCGATTTAATGAAGAAGGAAAGAGTAGTCTCATAACTGCCGAGATAGACATGGATGAACTCCTCAATGTTCACTGGTTTAAAATGAAAATATTCTTTGACCTGAAAAATGATTCGATAAAGCTCACCATCCATAATCATACATTTGGTATAGGAAATGCGAATCTCCCTGATAAGTATTATCCTGTCATTGTCTTCGGTAAGAGTGATCACATTATTGATGTACCCTCTTTTGCTATTAAAGACCTGGCGGCGGGAAATCAGGAAATGTATTCTTTTCCATTAAAGGAGAACGAAGGTAATATTGTCCATGATTCGAATGGTAAGGCTTTAGGTGAAGTTTCAAATCCAAGATGGTTGATCAATGACTCGTACCATTGGTCATTTTTAGCATCATTTAAATCTAAAACCGTAGCCGGGGCTAATTATAATAGAGAAAAGAAAGAAATATATTATTTTAACCGGGATTCTATTTATATATATAATGTGAGATCTAGAAAGACAAGTATGAGGGCTTTCAGTAACAAATGCCCGGTACGGCTGGCTTTAGGGACAAATTTTATTAATACGGATAATAACAGACTATACGCATACGAAGTATACAACGAGAGAGTGCCGGAGGAGGTGACCATGGCGAGCGTAGATTTAACCAATCTTGAAAACTGGGAAACTGAATCTACAGACGAACTTCTGTCTCAGCTACATCATCATGATTCTTATTTAGATCCTTCCACTTCCCGGTATACAATATTCGGGGGATTCGGTAATATGCATTATAGTAAGAATTTTTATTCTTTCGATTTAAATTCCAGAAAATGGGAAATACTTGAAGATTTTAAAGGAGATACTATCTTTCCACGGTATTTCTCATCACTTGGATATCTGGAGAAAACAAATTCCATATATATATTCGGAGGTATGGGAAATGAATCCGGGGAACAAGTCGTAGGGCGGAAATATTTTTATGATCTGCATGAGATTAACCTGACCACAAACCGGGTTATAAAGCGCTGGGAAATACCATGGACTGAAGATAACGTAGTCCCTGTGAGGGGAATGGTAATACTCAATGATTCCTGTTTTTATACATTATGTTATCCGGAACATTTTTCCGACTCATACCTCAGGCTTTATCAGTTCTCACTGAAAGACGGGAGTTATAAGATTCTCGGTAATTCAATCCCAATACATTCGGACCGTATTACCACAAATGCCAATCTGTATTATGACAAGCAACTTAATTGCCTGTTTGCTATTGTTCAGGAATTTGATGATGATATTGTTTCCGATCTGAAGGTTTATTCTCTTGCATTTCCGCCTATAACAGCCGAAGATCTGGTCAGTTATAAACATTCTACTGAAGAAAGTGCAATACTTATAATAGTTATTTCCTGTGTGGTAATTACAACTATTACAATTCTGTTTTTTAAACGAAAATCCTATAAAAAAGTACACAATATAAAACAGCAACCCGATAATAAGAAAGCAGAACAAACAGCCCTTCGGCCTAATTCGATTTACCTGTTCGGTGATTTTACTGTACGGGACAGATCGGGTAAGGATATAACCTACATGTTTTCGGTACGACTCAAGCAAATGTTTTGTCTGATTCTCCAATATAGTACGGAAGGCGGCATCACGTCGCAGCGACTCAGCGATATATTATGGCCCGACAGGCCCAAAGATAAGGTTAAGAATTCCAGAAATGTGACAATAAACCATTTACGCAAAGCTCTGGGAGAACTTGACGGCATTGAATTTGTCCATGATAAAGGTTTTTTCAAAATCATATTAGAGCAGGGATGCTATTGTGATTTTGTAAGATGTATGGATATCATTTCAACAAATAAAATAGAAGAGAACAGAGAAGAGCTGATCACGATATTGACACGGGGAAAGTTCTTGAAGTCTTCGGATGAAGCACTGTTTGATCCATTCAAAGTAGAGATGGAACAAAAGTTAGAACCTGTATTATTAAGGGAGGTAGAAAAAAGTTTCATAACAGAAAGCTATCAGGTAACGATTGACCTTACAGATATCTTATTCTCTATAGATCCATTGAATGACGAAGCGCTGATCTACCAGACTAAGGCCTTACAGAAACTAAAGATGAATGAGGAAGCCCGGATCAGGTATCAGGCTTTTATTACAGAATATAAAAAAACGATGGGCAATGATTATCCGCATCCTTATAAGAATTTAATTTAATTCGGGAATGGAGTATTTTATTCAGGCGTGATAAATGTTCTTTTGCTCATATTTCTGATATTAAAGGATTGCTACTGAATCTTGATATTAATTATTTCTGATATTAACGTACACTAACAGATCGTTTTTTCATTGTACTAGTCAATGATTTCTCTTTTAACCCCAATAGATAAAAAAATACCTTCCAATCTTTCGATTTGGAAGGTATCCTTATTTTCTATCCGATCCTTTCGGAACCTGAGCGAAAGACGGGATTCGAACCCGCGACCCCGACCTTGGCAAGGTCGTGCTCTACCAACTGAGCTACTTTCGCAATTGCGAGTGCAAATATAAAGGCTATTTTTAATTTTTCAAAATTTTTGCTTATTATTTTCAATCAAAAGAAGTTTTTTGCGTAATTAATCTGGCATCTGCTCTTATTTAGCAATTATAGACCACACTATATAGCTTACTTCTGATATCAATCAAGTTTTTCTCTACATCCAAATCTCCGTATGTCATTAATTTCATAGGGATAGCAATACCATCTTTATGATAAGCAGGCTGCTGATACTGTACATTTTCCCACAATCTGAATCCGATACGCTGATAGAATCCAATACGACGCTCCGACAAGATGGTGGTGGGTAATTCTACCTCGAGTATAATAGGTTTGGTTATATCTTTTATAAATAAATCCATCACTTTACGTCCATATCCTCCATTACGAAACTCGGGTGAAATAGCAAAATGCTCGGCAAATATAAATTCATCCAGATCCCAGTAAGTAAGGAATCCGACTATATTATCATCTTCAAGGGTTACGGCAATAACAAAAGGCGAATCTCCTTTATATAAATCCAGCATTGTTTCCACCGGGCGGCGTTCGCTCAACGGAAAGGATTCTATATAAAGGTTTTCAATAAATGAAACTTCATTACTCTTTGCTAAATCTAATTTTCTTATTTCCATAATTCCCTCTATTAAGGTCTCAGACCTTTTTATTACTTTTGTATCTGCAACAACAATAATCTGTTATGATTAAATAATGGTGCATTAAATACTTCTTTTAGTTATATAATTAATTATGTGCCTGAGTTTGGCCTCCCATTTTCACATCTTTCAGATGGCCATCCTCGCATTTGATGATTCTGCCCGGATATTTCTGAACGACTGCATAATTATGTGTCGACATTATAACGGCTGTATTACTCTCGGATATCGTATGTAAGAGCTGTACAATCTGATTACCTGTTTCTGGATCGAGATTCCCTGTCGGCTCATCGGCAAGTATGATCTCCGGTGAATTTAGGAGTGCACGTGCAATAACAATACGTTGCTGTTCGCCACCCGATAACTCATGAGGCATTTTATAGCCCTTATTTTGCATACCTACCTGTGTAAGAACTTCCTCTATTCTAATATCTATCAGGCCCTTATTCTTCCATCCGGTAGCACGAAGGACAAATTCCAGATTCTTAGCCGCAGTACGGTCGATAAGCAATTGGAAGTCCTGAAATACGATTCCCACCTTTCGTCTCAAAAAAGGAATTTGTTTCTTCTTTATACTCTCCAGTTCATAATCGAAGATACGTCCATGACCTTTTTCTATAGGTATTTCATAGTAGAGACTTTTCAGGAATGTACTTTTCCCCGAACCTACCTTCCCTATGAGGTATATAAATTCACCTTCATTTATCGAAATGTTGATATCACTAAGGATATTATTGCCATCCCTGTCCAAATCAACCCCCTCATATCTTATAATTACATCTTTATCCATAACTATGTCAGTACAAAGTGAAAAGTGAAGAACTAAAAGTGAAAAATTAAAAATGGAGATTGATAAACATTTTTCACTTTTAGTTTTTAGTTTTTAATTTTTCTTATGACGCTTTTGAAGCTCCCTTGCAAGGTATTCGATACTTAACCCTTTCGATGTTAACAATACAATCAGATGATAAAGCATATCTGCTGATTCATATATCAAACGGTCGTCGGTACCATTACATGCCTCTATCACCGATTCCAGAGCCTCTTCGCCCACTTTCTGGGCCATGCGATTTATTCCAGACTCAAAAAGTGATGTTGTATAAGAGCCTTCGGGCATCTCTTTGTAACGTTTTTCTATAAAATGCTGAAGATATTTCAAAAACAGGATATCTTCTTTATTTTCTTCTTCGAAGCAAGTATCTGCTCCTGTATGGCAAACAGGACCAACAGGATTCACTTTAATCAGGAGTGTATCCTTATCGCAATCTTCCTTTATACTGATTACGTTAAGGAAGTTCCCACTTTCTTCGCCTTTTGTCCAAAGCCGCTGTTTTGTACGACTAAAGAATGTCACCTTTCCCGTTTCCTGTGTTTTCTGCAAAGCCTCAGTATTCATATAGCCAAGCATCAACACTTTGTTTGTCTCATTATCCTGTATAATTGCAGGTATCAATCCACCTACTTTGTCGAAATCGAGTTTCATTATAGTTACAAGTTACGAGTTATAAATTACGAGCTATGATCCATAACGCATAATTTATAATTATCTCACATTTATATTTTCTTTTTTCAAATAATCCTTCAAATCCTTTATCGCTATCTCACCAAAATGAAAAACGCTGGCTGCCAAGGCTGCATCTGCTTTACCATTAACAAACACATCGCGAAAATGTTCCATATTCCCGGCTCCGCCGGAGGCAATAATGGGGATATTCAATGTTTCGGATAACCGGCGTAATGCCTCATTTGCATATCCGCTTTTCACTCCGTCATGGTTCATACTGGTAAAAAGGATCTCACCTGCACCAAGATTTTCAGCTTCCTTAGCCCATGAGAAAAGTTCTTTATCTGTTTTGTTACGTCCACCACTGGTGTAACATGACCATATCCCGTCTTCTAAGTTAGCATCTATTGCACAAACACAAACCTGTGAACCGAAGTTTTTAGCTATTTCCTCAATTATTTTTGGATTTCTTATCGCTGTGGAATTTACAGAGACCTTATCCGCACCTGCATTCAACAAGCGATCTACATCCGATAATTCATTGATACCTCCACCGATAGTAAAAGGTATATTTATATTAGCGGCGATTCGCTTTACCAAGTCCGTAAATGTCTTACGCTCCTCGTGCGATGCCGTAATATCAAGAAATACCAGTTCGTCGGCTCCTTGTTCGCTATAACGCACACCAAGTTCCACCGGATCTCCGGCTTCCCGGAGATTCACAAAATTGGTTCCTTTCACGGTCATCCCGTCTTTTACATCAAGACAAGGTATTATTCTTTTCGCTAACATTCTTATTCTTTATTATGATTAGCCAATTCGACTAATGTCACTCTATTTTCATAGATCGCTTTTCCTAAAATAACAGCAGGCACACCCGCGAGCTCCAAATCGAGTATATCCTGAAAGCTACTGACTCCGCCACTTGCAATTAAATAAAGATCCGGAAAAGATTTCAAGATTTCCTTATACAAGTCAATAGACGGACCTTGGAGCATGCCATCCTTGCTGATATCCGTACAGACAACTTTATTTATACCCTTCGCTTTATAATCTCCTATAAAAGGAATAATATCAACCGATGTAGATTCCTGCCAACCGGAAACAGCGATCTTACCGTCCTTACAATCAGCCCCCAAAATTATCTTTTCGCTGCCATATTTCTCTATCCAGGAAATAAATAAATCCCTATCCCTCACCGCAATACTCCCTCCGGTAACCATAGAAGCTCCTGATTCGAAAACAATATCCAGATCGGAATCACTTTGCACCCCTCCGCCAAAATCAATGACGAGGGAAGTATTTGACGCAATCTTTTCCAGAACAGCCTGATTGACGACTCTTTTTGCCTTCGCCCCATCGAGGTCGACGAGATGAAGACGGCGGATACCCGCGCCTTCAAACATTTTCGCTACCTCCAGCGGATCTTCGTTATATACTTTCTTTGCATTATAATCGCCTTGTGACAGACGAACGCACTTACCATCAATAATATCTATAGCAGGGATAATCTCTATCATGCTCTGTTATTTAAGAAAAAAAAGTGATTGACAATGGATACTTCCAATATTCTCCGTTGCTGGCCTTTATTGCTGCAATGATTATGAATACGATTTCGAGTATCGCAATTATGATAAGCATTGGAAGGCCTATTACAATTCCGATTATCGTGATGCAGAAGATCCCTGCTATTGTCGCATAAATAAGCATACTTATCATAAAATTCGCGATATTCTTTCCATGCCGGTCTACTTCCGGATATTCTTTTGCATTTACCAACCACAATACAATGGGTAGAATAAAGCCTAATCCGGGAATAAGGAAACCTGCAAACTGCGACAGATGCATCAGTATGATATATGAATCTTTCTGTATGCCTCCTAACCCTTTCTTCTCGTTACCATAGCTACCGGGATTCAATATCCTGTGTTTTTCTTGCTGAAACTCTTCTTCCGAAATTGCTCCCTGAGCTCTAAGCTCCTCCAGCTTTCTTAATTCATCGTACTTATCCATGATAAATTATTTATTTAGTATTCGACAAAAAGTTCTTTAATATCTTTTCACCCACTCCCCCACTCTTTTCCGGGTGGAACTGGGTTGCATAAAAATTATCTTTATGGATGGCCGCACTAAATGGAAGGATATAATCTGTCGTTGCTGCCGTATGCTTGCAACTCGCTACATAATAACTATGTACAAAATATACAAATTCCCCCTCCAGTGAATCATCAAAAATCTCACTCGTTAGATTAGTAATTGTATTCCATCCCATATGAGGCACTTTATCTTCATGTCTTTCCGAGACAAAACGTTTTACTTCCGCATCAAATATATTTAAACAATCCACATCGCCTTCTTCGGAATGGGCGCACATCAACTGCATACCGAGGCAAATTCCCAAGACGGGTTGCTTCAGATCGGGTATAAGCTTATCCAATCCTGTCTGACGCAAATGATGCATTGTGGAACTAGCCTCTCCTACCCCCGGAAAAATCACTTTGTCTGCGGTACTGATCAACTCTTTGTCAGCAGTCACAATAGCTTCTATACCCAGACGTTTAAAAGCATGCTCTACCGAAAAGATATTACCTGCATTGTATTTTATAATAACAATACTCATCTGTATTATTTTTTCTCTACTACTAAAGAATCTATCAAGGCAACCATTTCGTTAAACTCTTCCATCTTGAAAAGCCTGGTAAGCATTACTATCTTTCCATTTTTATCAATAATGATATTCCTTGTGATCCCCGCTTCTTTTTCCGCGTATGTACCAAATATATCTGCTTTCGGGTCTAAACCTATAGGATAAGTCACTCCTGTGGCTTTGGCAAATTTCAAGACTGTTTCGGCCGGTTCTTCGCGGTCTATACCATATAACGCAAAATTAGGATTATCCTTATGCTTCTGCCATATCTCTTTCTCTATATGGGGCATCTCTTTGCGGCATACGCCACACCAGCTGGCAGTAAATTGCAGCATGATAACCTTACCTCTCAGAGAGGATAATTTCACTTTTTGTCCCGAAGGCAGACTCATTTCAAAATCGGGAGCAACATCTCCCACTTTTACTTTATATTGATAATTCTCCTCCTGAGAAAATATACTCATTGAGAAAAACAACACGAACAAAATAACGATTGACTTTTTCATATGTCTTCTTCCTGTAATTGTCTATTTAACATAAAACGCCTAAACCAAAAGGAAATGGGTAAGGATGCCAGTACACCCAACACGTCTGCCAAAAAATCGGACCAATCCCCACTCCTTCCCGGAAAATATTCCGCTTGTATTATCTCTATCATTCCTCCGTAAATTATAGGGACCAGTATAGCGAAAACGACAAGCTTCAATATAATAATATGCCCTTTTTTGTAAAAGATATAATTGAAAGATGCCACTCCGGACAGACCGAAATACATCAGAAAATGCACAATTTTATCAGCTGGGATAAAAAACTGAAACCCGACATCAGGTATATCATCTGTAGGGATAAGGCAGCATAAATAAAAAATGATAATAGCAATGACCGCGGGAGGCCAAGTATATCTTACAATTCTTTTCAGCATAGAATGAAAATATTGAAAATTTTCAATATAAGTTCAAAGATACAGAAAATATCAATATGTATATTATTCTGCGTACGAATCGTTAAATACTTTCATCTCACAATTTCGACAATCGAACGAAAGACGCAATTTTGTATTGTTATATATCAAAAAGAAAGGCTCTTTGTAAGGATGTTTTTCGGTTCCTTCTTTCAGACACCAACCTAATGACTGTTTGATACAATGGCGGGTAAACATGAGAGATACACCTTTTTGTCCCTGTTTTTCAAACGCAGGCTGTATCACCGACGATTGATGTTGCGTATAAAATCGCCTACCCTTTTCGTTCATCACATTCCCCAGATATGTAATATCTTTAACAGGAAAAGCATGCGAGGTCTGTTTATGAGGTACTATCTCCTGTTGATATCTGATTTTTCGTACGGATAACAGTTTATCTGTCAGTTGTCGTCTCCATTCCGACAACAGGGAAACCGGAACAAACCAACTATCGCTCCAATTTATATTGACCTCCTCCACTTTAAATATCGTATTACCCGTCTTGCTCAGATTATTCCGGATATTTTCAGTCTGGTCTTTCAGGGCAGATTGTTTCTCCGTTTCAAAATTAAGTACCGCATAATTATCATCCTCATCAGTAATCTCTAAAGAAAAGCCGAATGGAATTTCATTCAGTTCTATAGTAGCACCGATACGGCGCTCTGCCGATTTTTTCGACAGCAACTTTTCAAACTCATGGTCATAATTGCGGTACACAAAAGTGCCTCGCTTAACTTCAGGAATCGCTGCCGGAAAGATAAGTTCACCTTCGACACGATTGACATGAATACCCTCCAACTCTTTTTTATTATTAAAGTAGCACAGGCCATCGCCGTTGTGTATTCTTATCGTGCTATTGATTTTGATGTACTTTGTTGTAATCTCTGTAATTTTTCCGATGGGCTCACCTACCGATTTGGGCGAATCTACCGACCACATATTACTGCTACGGTCGTGCAAAAAGTATTTGGTAAAACCTCGGTTGAAACTTTTTTCCGGATTGGGTTCGAATGTATATACTGATTTACCCGACGAAGCCCTTATATACTGAGAATGTTTTGCCAGAACTGCATCCAGTTTCTGACGATAATAAGCCACCACATTCTTCACATAGGAGACATCTTTCAACCGCCCTTCTATCTTGAGAGAACTGACGCCAGCCTCCAGTAATTCTTCCAGATTATCCAACAGATTAAGATCTTTCATCGACAGAAAATGCTTCTTTTGCATTATCTCCTCTCCATCAGCGTCAACCAGCGTATATGGCAAACGGCAATACTGTGCGCATGCTCCTTTGTTAGCACTGCGCCCCGACAAAGCCTGACTGAGATAACACTGCCCGCTGTAACATACGCATAATGCGCCATGCACAAAGACCTCGAGAGGAGTTTTTACTTGAGCGGCAATTTCGCCTATTTCATCTATTGTCAATTCGCGGGGTAATACAATTTGCTTAAATCCTGCATTTTCGAGAAACTTCACCTTCTCTGCACTCCGGTTATCCATTTGTGTACTTGCATGCAGTGCAACCGGAGGAAGATTGAGCATCGTAATGCCCATATCCTGAATTATGAGCGCGTCTATTTTGGCATCGGTATATAACTGCCAAATGAGTTCCTCTGCATCCTGTAGTTCACTATCTGTCAATATGGTATTCAGAGCAACATATACTTTCGCTCCGAACTGATGTGCGTACTCCGCCAGCGACTTAATATCATCAAGTGTGTTTCCGGCAGCCGCACGCGCACTGAATTTGGGCGCACCGATGTACACCGCATCTGCTCCATGATTAATGGCCTCAATACCACATTCCAGGTTTTTAGCAGGGGCTAGTAGTTCTATTTTGCGTGCTTTCAGCAAAGTTTATCTTATTATTAATGTTTCTTAGATATAATACATATAGCCCTCTTTCACAGGATCTATATTACCCAGATCTTTGATCTTCGTTTTATCATACGGAGTTTCCTGATATACAAAGTAGTTGAGCCAATTATTAAATAAGAGATTACCATGACCCGACCAGCGTACTACCGGCCCGTTCTCAGGATTGTCATTTTTATAATAATTGAGCGGAGTCTTTATGGGCAAGCCTTTCTCCGCATCCCGTATATATTCGTTATGAAGTGTATATGGTGCATATTCGGAGTGCCCTGTCAGGTAAAATTCACGTCCTCCACGGGATGCGACTATTCCAACACCGGAATCATCAGACTCCGACAGTATTTTCAACTCATGATGTCGAAGCACATCTTCCCTCCTCACGGTTGTGTGACGGCTATGAGGAATATAAAACTCGTCGTCGAAGCCCCTGAACAACGGAAACTTCTTATCGTGGGCAATATGCTTGAATACACCGAACATTTTCTCCGGTAGCGGATATTTTTTCACCCCGTAGAAATGGTACATGGCAGCCTGAGCTGCCCAGCATATATACAATGTGGAAGTCACATGAGTACGCGCCCAGTCGAATATCGAAGATATTTCGGGCCAGTAGGTCACCTCTTCAAATTCATATAGCTCTACAGGCGCACCTGTTATTATCATACCATCATAGAAATCGTCTTTTACTTGACTGAAGTTCTTATAAAACATTTCAAGATGTTCTTCCGAGGTGTTCTTAGATGTATGCGTTTCCAGTTTCAGAAACTCAACTTCTACCTGCAACGGATTGTTCGATAATAACCTTATCAAATCGGTCTCCGTCATTATCTTAATCGGCATCAGATTGAGGATGAGCACACGAAGAGGACGTATATCCTGTTCGTTAGCCCTGAGTTGGTTCATTACAAAGATGTTCTCTTTCTTCAGAATCTCAATCGCCGGAAGATTGTTAGGTATATTAACTGGCATGGTCTATAGCTTTTACAAATCAAGTATGCAAAGTTATGATTTAGTTATGAGTTATAGGTTATGAGTTATGTTTTTTTTAGGTTAACAGTCCCCCAGGGCCCGTAAGGGGGATACTGTCAATAGTAATCGGTCATTAGATACTTACTAGCGATTACCCTAAAATCAACAAACACTTTTTAAATACTGCACTGAGTATATATTATATAGATTAACTTTTATGCTTTCAAAAATGCCAGTTAAAACCGAATGTATAAGTCAGTTCAGCAAACCAGAATGCCTGATGCGCTTTATCATCTGACGACTCGGTCGTCCTTATACTTGGCATATTGATATATCCTTCTTTCACTTCGGAACGGACGAAAAACAAATTCCACAAGTTTACATCCAATCCGCCTTTTGCATTCAGTCCGAATCCCGCGAGATGAAAAGCATCGTGCCGTTCATTTCCCATCATCATAACATTACTACGGGGCATAAGAAACCCGGCACCACCACCAATCAGACCATTCACTTTAAGAATCCCTTTATGGTAAAAGTTCTTGTAATATTCCACTTCGGCATTTATATAATTAAGGCCGTCAGTATGTTCAAACGTAAGGAAATCATCAGTCAGTTTTATAGAACCGTCGTCTTTCACATGAGACTGATACTCAGGTTTTACATGTCCATCTATATCTACTGTCTGATTCTGGTCCATCACATATTTCATATGATCTACACCTAAAGTTATAGCCAGATTATCCTTTATAAAATAGCCCACACGTAAATTAGTCTGCGGTATAGTTATGCGATCGAGACGGAGGTAATTGAAGTAACTGATCCTATTCTGCTTATCAGAAGCCTTCACTTTATGGAGTGTAAAGTTATAATCATTACCTTTGAAATGAATATCCGAGTTTGTATATGCATCCCTGTTCCAACCCCACAGGGCAAAGAATGTTCCTTTTTTATAAGCTGGTTCGGATTGAGCGAATATCAGTGATGATTGGATAATAGCCAATAGGGCTAGCAATAGTTTCTTTTGCATGTCAGTGTTCTTATTCGTGATTTTAAACACTAAGAACAAAAACAATCCATATTTGTTCAATCTATAACCTCAAATAATATATAGAATAAATTAATAACAATATAAAATAATGTCATTAAAGAGAATAACATCGCATCAGGCCAAAGAAAAGTTATCCAATTCCAATGCAATACTGGTAGATATAAGAGATGAAGAAAGCTTCCGCAGCGGACATATAGAAGGCGCAACACATCTTACCCAGGAAAATCTACCTCTCTTCCTAACCTCATCCAGTAAAACCACCCCGATATTAGTCATGTGCTATCATGGAAACAGCAGCCAGATGGTAGCAAGGTTTCTTACAGAACAAGGATTCGAAGATGTATACAGCGTAGACGGCGGGTATGAAGGATGGGTGTAATCCCCATACTATCTTACTCTGATCGCCAAACAATATAAGATATATTTCGGAGCTCTTCCGATTGAACTGTTCCGTATTCCGTCTTCTTATGTTCTTCATCGTAGTACCAGCCAAATGCGGTATTACTGCCAACCAGGTATATTGCATCGGTTACTCCTATATCGACCAGCGCCTGCGCAAAATCGTGAAACGACTCGGCGCTACGGCTTTCTACCATTATCACTTTACCGGAACGAGTAGCCAGCGCCCTGCGGATCGATTTATTCTTCGGGTTATTTTCAATGAGTATACCATTGTCTACCAGCGGATATTGCCGGAAGAAATAACCTTTCCACTCAATCGCTTTTTGCAACAATGGCGTATTATCCGAAACACCGATAATAACTTCACCGTCAATGACCGCGCAAAATCCGGTTTTGGCAACTCCTCTCGATAATTTTTCGCCGGCAAGGACAAAATCGCCTACTATCTCGTAATTATCGCCCCTGATATCGGCAGCCTGCGTGATGAATACAATCGTAGAATCAGACGTATCCGGAATACCTACAGATAATGACAGTGTAGCATGATGAGGTACGTAAACAAACATAGGCACATCGTTAACTGTCTCTTCCAATATTTCCACATAACCCTTTACGGTATCACCTGGTATAGGCTGTATAGTATCGGGAGTTATACCAGCTGTATATACAGCCTCTTCTGTCTCAGGTTCGAAATAATAGTCAGTAGTCGGTTTTCGCAATAGTAATGTCAATAATGCTACTATTATTACTACCGCTATACAAGCCGCAGCTATCAGCCACCACTTTTTTTGTGGATTTGGCTTTTTGTCCCTACTTTCTTTTGAGCCAAGAAAGTAGACTTCGTTTTCTGTTTGTATATCTTTCTTGCTCATTCTTCGGTTCTCCCGTTCTTTATACTGTTTTCTAATACTGTTTTCAATGCCTTCAATGCTTCTTTCGAAGCAGAAAGTGCAAATTTATGAGGAAAGCTGATATCTGAAAGAATAATCTGCTGCTTGGAAACATTCACGTAATAGATATATTGCGCATTTATAATCAGGCTTTTACCCAGACGGATAAAAGTGCCTGCATCATCATCCAGCTGTTGCTCAATAACCTTTTCGAAGGTACCCAGATTGAATGTAAACAGATGCTCTTCCTTATTGACCAGTACCATAGTGGAGTAATTCCCGTCGGAGGATATATAAGCTATCCTCTCGGGAGAGACCCTCACCAAGTCGTTACTGTTTGCCAATACAAGATACGTCTGCATTACCTCATTAATTTAATACAAAAATAGGTTATTCCAGATATAATCCGCTATCCAAAGGTATTTTATGTATTAAACAGGCTATCTATTGTATGAAATATGTATGTCAAAGAACGAAATAGAACCGATCATCTTTAATAAAGATTTATTTATGTTCATTTTGGTACTGCCCAATACGAACCAAAAGGCTAGCGCTTCATTCCTCGGCGACCCAAAACCGCCTCGATGGCTGAATCAAATAAATGGGCTATCGCCCCATTTGATTCTACGCCATCTTTACCGGATTGGGGACCCCGCCTGCGGAACTAATGCGCAGATGCTGACGCACTAGTAGTGCAAAGCCCTTAAAAATTTTCAACTCTCAATTTTCAACTGTCAACTAATTCACTTTACTATCACTTCTATCCTTCCCGTCTGCAAACCTTTCGCTTTTGCTTCAAAGACCAGCTTCCCGGCTTTTTCATCCGACTGTACTATCGAAGTCAACTGTCCGTTAAAGACCTGCATTCGAGGCAGATGAAAGAGTTCGAGCGAAGTAGGGTCACCGTTTGCCGATGCTTTATAGCTGCCGTCTCCTGTTACGGAGAAGGTTATCTGACGTTGGTCATCAGGGCATAGATTTCCGTCTTTATCCACTACCCTTACATTTATATAAGCCAAGTCTTTGCCGTCGGCAGCTAACTGTGTCCTGTCCGCTACAAGTTCTATATGATGCGGCTTACCTGCTGTACGCACAATCTTTTCTTCCGCTACTTTACCCTGTGCATCGTATGCAACGACTTTCACTTCGCCCGGTTCGTATATGGCATCCATCCACATCAGACGGTAGCGGTTCTGTAATGTAGCATTATTTTTACTTTGTTTTCCGTAGCTTTTACCATTGATAAAAAGTTCGGCTGACGGATAATTGGTATAAACGAATACAGGTGTTTTCTCTCCTTCACGCCCTTTCCAGTTCCAGTGAGGCAGAATATGCAACGTACTCTCATTCTTATTCCACAGACTACGATACAGATAATACCTGTCTTTAGGAATACTTGCCAGATCTATAATACCAAACATAGAACTATGATTCGGCCATGCATCCGTATCATAAGGAGAAGGTTCTCCCAGATAATCGAATCCCGTCCATACGAATTGTCCCATAGTCCATTCATAATCGTCTGCCAATGCAAAATCATCATCCGGCAGATTCGACCATGCACAATATTCGAAATCGTAGGATGAAGATTGATGGTCGTCATATATGGCATCGGCTTTTTTCTCTACAGGGAATTTATATACTCCCCGCGAGCTTACAGTCGATGACGTTTCAGTTCCAAGCACCAGATTTTGAGGTAGCTTTTCATAACCTTCCAGATAACGATGAGCACGGTAATTGAAGCCGGGAACATCCAGCATAGCTGCAAATCCGTTATTCAACACACAACTAATCTGGTCCATTCCACAAGTAACAGGGCGTGTAGGATCTTCACGGTGGCAGATATCCTGCAAGAAAGAAGCCACCTTGTATCCCTGGTCGCTGCACTGAGTAGGTACTTCATTGCCAATACTCCACATCACCACACTGGCATTGTTGCGATAGTTGCGCAACATATTTACCATGTCTTTTTCTGCCCATTCGTTAAAGAAACGGTGATAACCATTCTCGCACTTAGCAATATCCCATTCGTCGAATGGTTCTATCATCATCATAAAGCCCATCTCATCACACAGGGCAACCAATTCCGGCGCAGGCATATTATGTGCCGTGCGTATGGCATCGCAGCCCATATCTTTCAGCATGGTCAGCTGACGGCGCAATGCCGCTACATTAATGGCTGCTCCCAGAGGACCAAGGTCGTGATGATTACAAACTCCTTGGAATTTACGTCTTTTACCATTCAGAAAGAATCCCTTGTCGGCAATCAGTTTTATATCCCTTATACCGAAACGTGTGGTATATTCGTCAACCTGTGCATCTTTTACATATACTTTTGATATGGCGCTATATAGATACGGAGTCTCAGGTGACCACAGTTGGGGTTTATCTACAATAAGATTCTGCTCGAAAGGCTGGCCGTGGTTTATCCTTAGTGTATTATCTTTTTTAGCAACGACATTTCCTAATGCATCTTTTATTTCGGTAACTATCCGTACATCCGCGTTATCCGAATTGCTGATTTCAGTTTTCAGCTTCACCGAAGCATATTCTTCCGAGACAAAAGGCGTAGTAATATAAGTACCCCATACAGGTACATGTATTTCTTCGGTCACTACTACATGTACATTCCGGTAAAGACCCGCACCCGGATACCAACGCGACGACTGCGGTTTATTTTCGAGCCTGACTGCGAGAGTATTATGCTTACCGTCAGTATTCAGCAGATCCGTTACATCGCAATGAAAAGAATTGTAACCGAAAGGCCAGAAACAGGCTTCTTTCCCGTTTACATACACACGCGCTTCGCTCATTGCTCCATCAAAAAGCAGTGTGACACGTTTTTTCCCTTTCTCGAAATTATCTACATTAAACGTATTCCTGTACCAGCCAATACCGACATATGGCAATCCTCCCGTACGTCCGGTTTTTACAGTCGCTACTTTTTCCCCATTCTGGGTAACAGCCACTTCCTGCAAATCGTGCTTGCGGTCGAAAGGCCCGTATATAGCCCAATCATGGGGAACAGTTACCGACTCCCAGTTTTTATCATCAAAGCCTGCTCTGACTGCATCAGGATAATCGCCTTTGCTGAATTTCCAGTTTTTTTCCAGTAAAAACTCTGCTCTTTTTGTTTGCGACTGAATGGTGGCATTGCAACAAAACAGTATGGCTAAAATAAAAGTTATAAATTTTCTTTTCATTATAAAATTTAATCAGTTTCATTTTTAATTTTCAAAAGGTAACAAAAGTAACAGTTTTTGGAGTTAACAGTCAACAGTTAGCAGTTAACAACAAGACGTTATTTCCATTTACGACTTACCACTTAAAACTCACTACTTGTTAAAAGGTAACAAATGTAACACTTTTTGCATACTTCTCTCCTGTTACTTATCTGTCCTCCCCCTTCCCTATTCTCGCTTTCATTTTTTTGCTTTTATTCTCTTTGTAAGTCCCCTTAGGGGGATTTAGGGGGCTATTAATATTTCAAACAGCAATAAGCTGACACCCTTTAGCTGTCAGCTTATTGTATAGATAAATATTATTTAAACGCATCCAAAGCAACTGTAGGTTTTCCCGAATCGTCAAAAGCACCAAGTGTATACGCGTTCCAACTACCATACGCCTGCGGTTCCCAATAGAATACACCTAAGCCTTTGCCATCCGGTAATGATTTTGTTTTTTCTATCAAATCGGTCAGAAAGGCCTTTGACGCTTCCGCTTTATCCCAGCTCATCCCTACCTCACAAACCATTACATCCGAGCCATAACGCTCTATCATATCTTTCATATTGGCAAGGCAATCGTTGTTCATGGTCTTCCAATCATCGGCAGACGGATACAAAGACATACCTATTACATCCCACTTTCCATTGTTACTTTTCAGCCCGTCGAACAACCAACGGAACAATCCATTATCCTGTCCGTTTTGTAAGTGAACAATCACTTTGGCATCAGGAAAAACTGCCTTGACCGCATCATAGCCTGCATTATTAAGCTCGGCATAGTTTTCCATATAGTCTTCAGCTTTTCCATCATTCCATAACATTCCGTTGCCTGTTTCATTACCCACCTGTACCCACTCCGGAGTGATACCATTTGTTTTCAATACGTTCAGCACTTCTGTCGTATAGCTTGTAACGACGCTTTTCAGTTCTGTAAAACTCAGGTTAGTCCATGCAGCCGGCTTTTCTTGTTTCGACGGATCTGCCCAGCTATCGCTGTAATGGAAATCCACCATAATACGCATTCCCAGATTTTTAGCCCGGTATGCTTTTACCAACAAATCTTCAGTATTGCACCACCCATCTACAGGGTCGACCCATACACGCAGGCGGACAGAGTTCATACCAAGACTTCTCAACAGCCTTATACCTTCCATTTCAGCCCCTGCTGTATTGTAGAATTTCTTCCCCGACGCTTCCATCTGGGTTATCCAGCTCACATCAGCCCCTTTGGCAAAAGTTTCGGCCGATAAGTCAGGATTGGTTGCACCGTTATCATCATCGTCACCACAGGAAATAAATCCGAGGGAAACAATAAATGAAAGTGCTATAATCAAATGCTTTATATATAATTTCATAGATATTCTTATTTTAAAGGTCGCAGACCTGTTTATTATTCTGACAAATAAAAATTATAAGTAAAAGAAAATATTTAATGTTACATTATCTAGTCATAATTAACTGTTGCTGTTTCAGATACGAAAGCAATAAATAGGTCTGTGACCTTAATCATTCGATTGTATATGTGTACTTCTCAGGATTGCTCAGATTCATAGTAATAGTATAAGTACCCGGTGTGGCTATTTCTATATTCGCTCCGCCCAGAGTAATCTCTCCGTTACTACCTCCGTATTTCGAATTCCAGTCGTTATTGGCAATTATCTGAATACCATACAATGTGTTCGAGATATTACATGTTACTTTCCAGACCTGATTTACAGTATCGTAAGTCATCACATCAGTAGCAAGGCTCCATGCATTGAACTCTCCGGTAACGGCAAAGGCAGTAATTCTCGTCTTACTCCATTTCATCGTATTGGTATTCGCTTTCAGTAGGAAATACCCACCTTCTTCAAACCAGATATTCCACTGGTCGCCACTATCATCCAATGTATATAAATCATTCGGATTAGAACCATAAGTTATGCCCGAAGTGCTGCTCATTTCGGTCGTAAATTTAAAATTATCCCATGCTTCAGCATTCACAAATCCTTCATATTCTCCATTTCCACTGCGAGAACATAAGCGTGTTGTGTATTTATCCCATCCACCGCTCAGCATGCCCGGCATATATAAAAATGCGATTTCTTCGTAAGGGGTAACGGTCACTTCCACTACATTACTGTAAAGAGGATCTACATTAGCGGCAATGGTAGATTTCAGGCGTACATAAAGTTTTGCAGCCTGCGATGTTTCCAGCCCCATACTCAGGGCCAGCGAATTCAATGCCTTGCCTGTGTATGATTTAGCACTGGCAGTTTCCACCACATCTTTTGCACTGGCAAATGAACTCTGTGTATCGAACTGGAGTGTTGTCTTCAATGCATCGGCAGGAAGCCCGTACTTTTGCGAATATGTATTCGCCAACTCTCCGGCATTCCACATAAAGGACAGAACCAGTTTTCCACTGTTATCATTCGTCAATACGACCTCCGATGCCGTCACTTTCAATTCTCCTTCCTGAAAACCCGAAAGCACCACCTCATCCCCGTCACTGTTACATGACACGGCCAGTATAGCCAGAAGGAACAGGAATATATATTTATTTATTGTTTTCATACTATTCTATATCTTAAAGATTAATACCCTTCGTTTTGTTTCAGATTAGGATTAGCTGCGAGATCGGCCGGCGGAAGCGGATACAAATTGAATTTGCTGTCAGTTCCCGTACCATCCATTGTTCCACCTTTCCATTGCCATACATAAGACGAGCCTGTGAATTTTCCGAAACGGATAAGGTCGGTACGGCGGGTGCCTTCCCAATATAATTCACGCCCTCTTTCGGCCAGAATAAAATCAAGAGTCAGTTCATCTTCACTAACCTTTCCTGTCTCATTGCCGTAAGCTCTTTTGCGTATCAGATTTATATATTCAGCTGCAAGGCTCTTACTTCCACTCGTACCACCTCTTACTACAGCTTCCGCATACATTAGATATACATCGGCAAGACGTATCATCGGAAAATCAGTATCGACCAATCCTTCTGAAAAGTTTGAGCCGTTCTGTCCTGTCGATGTCTTATTAATATATTTCACAATAGAATAGCCTTGAGTACCGATAGTAGGGTCTTCAATATCAAGAGTCTGCCCATCGGTATAGAATGCTGCACGCTTATCTGTCGCCCCTGTAATATCTTTGAAAAGTTTCACGAATTCCTTTCTGGTACGGATACTGCCCCAACCGGATTGCACTCCGTAATCGGTAGCTATCATAGAGCCTACGATAGGCCCGCAAACCAGGTATGTACTGCCGCCCCATGTAGTGGTATGCTGTCCGTCGGCTTCTATAGGGAAGATGATCTCATTTGTACGCAAATCATTATCGGCATTGAACAGATTGGCATATGTATTTTCCAACGCATAACCTCCGTCTATTACTTTCTTGCTGTAAGTAATACATTCCGTATTCTTTTCGGTGCCTGTGTATACTTTAGCATTCAGATATAGTTTTGCTAATAACGACCAGGCTGCCGCACGGCTTACCCGCCCGTATTCGTTCTGCAATGGCAGAGGTAATTCCTCTTCTATACCTTTCAACTCTGATTCTACATAATTAAACAATTCTGATCGTGTAATACGCGGAGGGAAGAATGCTCCCACAGGGTCCGCCTCGGTTACAAAAGGTACATTCCCGTAAAAATCCAGCGCATGATAATAAACCAAAGCTCTAAGGAAACGGGCTTCGCTGCGGTAAATCTTTATCTGTTCCCTGTCGCTGTCGTTGAAACCTGATAGTTTATCATCGGTCGCATTGCGTAAAAATTCATTACAGATGGCCACAGTATAATAGATACGGTAATACATCGCCGAAGTCCATTCGTCCGAAGAATTCCATGTCATAAACTGGATACCGTTCAAAGCATCACCCCCACCCCATGTGTAAATAGCCTCATCGGTAGGTAGTTCCTGCAAATTGTAGAAAATACGCAGGTAGCCCCAATATGTTTTACCTCCGAGGTCGGTGTTCCCGTCCCCTTTTTCCTGTCCGGCAATAGCAAGGGATGCATATAGTTTTGCCAGAACGGATTTATAGCCTTCGGGTGTATTGTAAACCGTTTCGGGTGTAGCTTCTATTTTGGGTATCTGGTCAAGGTCGTTCAGACATGATGTGAACAGACCTAAGGTCATCGACACCAAAAGAATGTATATATATTTTATCTTTTTCATTTTCGTAATTTTTAAGGTCGCAGACCTATTTATTATTTTTGTATGTATAGTAACAACAGTTAATTAAGACTGAAAAATATTTCATTATTTTTTTCGGTTACTTATAATTTATTAGAAATCAAGATTCAGACTTAAAGAGAATATTCTCGGACGAGGATAGAAGGAACTATCGAAACCATTTGTTATTTCAGGATCTACTCCATCGTATTTGGTAATAGTAAATACATTCTGGACCAAAGCACCTATTCTGAGGTTAGGGCCGTTGAATACTTTCCCTACATTGTACCCTACCGAAATATTGTCCATTTTGAGGAATGATGCGTTTTGCACGTAATAATCGGAACGGAACTGGCGTGACTGGAATCCTGTATTCAGGAAGTCTCTTGACATATTATTGATTGCGTACGGAATGTATTGCATCGTTTCCCATGCTCCTGCATTGGCTGCCATATTGTTATAAACATAGTTACCGAAACTCGCTCTCAAGGCAAAACCCAGCGACCAGTTCTTATATCTGAACTGTGAATTGAATCCTAACAGATAATCTGGCATCGGTGAATGGTAACGGTACAGGTCCTTTTCATTGATAACTCCATCATCGTTGAGGTCGGCATACATCCCTTCAATTGGTTTGCCCGCATCATCATATACCTGTTTGTAGACATAGAACATATAAGGAGTATATCCTTCGGTAAGTATCTGTATGCCTTGCCCGCCGACTTCGGGGCCAGTATAAGATCCCGGAGAATTTTCGTTCTTAACCAATGACAGATTTGTAATTTTTACTTTCTGGTATGTCGCATTAAAGCCGAGTGTCCAGGTTATATCTTTTGTATCTATAGGAGTTGCGTTAATAGCAAACTCAAGACCGTTGCTTTCTATATTACCCACATTAGTGGTTGCTTTCTCTGCGAAATTTGTACCCGCCGGAACTGATACTGTAGCGAGCAAGTCCTTCGTTTTACGGTTATAGTAATCGAATGTACCATTGATACGGTTATTGAGGAATCCGAAGTCGAAACCTGCATTATACGAATCTGTTGTTTCCCATTTCAAATCGGCGACATAAGTCGACGGACGATAGAGGTAGTAGTACTTATCACCGAAACGGTATTGTGCATATTCGTTACTCAATGTATAAACAGGTAGGAATGAGTAGTTCCCGATACCATCCTGTTGCCCTGTCACCCCATAGCTTAAGCGAAGTTTTAAATCACTGATTACATTATTATCCCTCAGGAATGATTCCTGCGATATCCTCCATGCCAATGCTACCGACGGGAAAGTTCCCCAACGGTTATCCGGATTGAAACGGGACGATCCGTCGCGGCGAACAGTCGCCGTCAGCATATATCTGGAATCGTAAGAATAATTCACACGCCCGTAGAATGATAATAAAACGTGAGTCTGATCCTGTGCTGGAGAAGTACTTACCGTTTCGCCGGCAATGTTCTTATCTATAAATACAGGAGTTTTAGCTCTCCAGTGTTGGTAATCATAACCCGCTGTAGCATCCAGATTACTTTTTATATTCTTAAAGAATTTCGAGTAATTCAGATAACTTGTAAAGAGTTTATTTGTTTTTTCCTGCGAATATTCATTATCCGTACCACCAATCTGATATACATTGGCTGCCTCAGCAGGAATATAGTTTGTTCCCTCACCTTTGGCATAATCATAACCTAATGTCAGATGCGCTTTCAGTTCAGGCAGAAAATGAAATTTATAATCCACATCCATATTCCCGATACTGCGTTTCACCGTACTCTCATGTTGTTCCTGTTTCAATAAACCGACAGGATTGAGCAATGCTCCTGTTGCGGGAACACCCGCATTGTCGAGGCTTTCGTAATATCCTCCGAAATTTGAATTACCGGAATAAACAGGCTGCGTAGGGTTAAAAACTGTCGCATTCCAGATAGCATCGGTATTCGCAAAACTATTTTTATTTATCGAGCCTTTCAGATTGAAGTCAAATTTTAAATGGTTGTCAAAAAATGTTGGGCTTACAACGATACTTCCGGTATAACGTTTTGCATTATCAGTTTTCAAAATACCTTCCTGGTTATAGTAACCTGCCGATACCCTGAACGGAACCGTTTTGGCGAAGTTTCCCGCAACACTCAGGTTATTATCGGTACCAACTGCCGTTTGATATATCTCATCATTCCAATTTGTATTGGATTCACCTAATAATGCTTTTTGCTGGTCATTACCTTTGCTGGTTATTAGATCACGGAATTCTTGTGCAGAAAGGGTTTCCGCTACTTTCGTCTTATTCTGCAGAGAGAATGTGGTGTTGAAACTGATATTCAGTTTATCGGAACTTCCTTTTTTAGTAGTGATGATGATTACCCCGTTCGAAGCCCTTGAGCCATAGATGGCTGTGGAAGAAGCATCCTTCAGTACCGTCATGCTCTCTATATCATTCGGATTGATAAGACTAAGGAAGTTACTGCTATTACCGCTGATACCTCCGCTTTCCAAAGGCACACCGTCAAGAACGATTAACGGATCGTTACTAGCATTTAGTGAAGCTCCCCCACGGATACGGATAGTGCTTCCCGATGTAGGTGAGCCATTATTGGACATAATCTGCACTCCGGCTACCTTTCCGTTTATCAACTGCTCGGGAGAACCGATAAGTCCCTGATTAAAGTCTTTACTGCTCACACTGGATACTGTCCCTGTCAGGTCTTTTTTCAGTTGGGTACCATAGCCTATTACAACGACTTCGGTCATTAGCTGCACCTTCGGTTCCAGTTTTATGTTTACAACCCGGTTGTCAGTAATCACAACTATCTGTGTTTCATATCCGAGAAAAGAAAATTCCAATTGATTGCGGCCTTCCGGCAGATCAATCGAGTATTTACCATCTATATCGGTGGTAGTACCTAATGTGGTTTCCGAAACTTTCACAACGGCTCCGATAACCGGCTCGTTTGTTTCGTCTACTACTGTTCCCGCAATCGTCTTCGACTGTGCCAGAGCCATCAGGGGCGCGAGCAACAATAAAGCCAAAGCTATTACGAAGCGGAAATAAGCAAATTTCTTACAACTATCGTATTTTTTCATGGTTTTAAATATTTAATAAGGTGATTATTTCGTTTGTTCATATTCTAATTTATTTTTCATTCCAGCCATACACTGCCTAAATCTAAAGTCGCATCATTTGTTATATCATCCGCCGTTGACATTTCTAACATCTCTATTTTTTCTATAGCGAATGGTATCTGTGTATCAGGCTCGAAATATCTTTCGAGAAAAGTCGGATATGGAGATGGCAAAAGAGCCGTTTTCACCTGTCGCAAGTCTGATAAGGAAACTTTGTAAAGTCCGTCTTTATCCAGATTCACTACCGCAGTATAAGTAAATCCGTCGGAGGTAACAAAACCCACATTCAATTTACCGATTCCTTTTATATTTTTCAAATTGAAACATAGGTATTTTGATTTTTCCAATCTATCCTTCCTTTCACTGATATAATTCTTTATATATTTCCGCCAAAAGAAACGAGCATCTGTATCCGTTACCCTAAATCTGAATTTCAAAGAATTCGCGCTTGTCAGATCTGTTACGAAGTTTCGTAATACATAAGACGTCTCCGGAATACCATATGCTTCGATGTCACTATATTCATCTGTTATCTTTAATAACTCAACAGCACTCTCTGCACTTACAACAACACTCTCCCAATACTCAGAGCTAGTATAATCCCAATCCAACGGATTGCCTTCCGTTTTAGCAGGGTAAGTATAATTCTTGTTATCCTTGCACACTATTATATTATATCTGAAAAGCCCCTCATTTATCATATTGACAGGTATTTCCGCACCATAAGTATAACCATGTATACGTTTCATTTTCACAGACGGGTTCTTATCCGACCAGAAAGAAACCTTATCTGTATAAATAATCACCGAATCGGGAAACGATGGTCCTACTATCTGCGCTTCTATCTGTAAGGACTTACCGCGTTCAATTACCTTTGCAGGCTGATGAACAACTGAAAATGTTTTTGCATGTGCCTCGGGTGCAACAAACTCCCCTAGCAGGATATCGTTCCATCTGGATTTTTTGCCCCATTCGGTACTCGGGGTATAGTTTGTATTTTTCAGAAGATAGACGCCCGGTTTTACGGAAATGCTCGCACCCTTTGATAAACCATTATAAGCATTCCCATCATTGATAGCTGTGACAGTGAAATTCTCACCTAAACCGGGCAACCTAACTTCCATAGCCCATGTATTCCATGCGATAGTGACCACCTCTTTTTTCAAAGACGGCTTACTAAACGGATCGTCTATCTGCACGGCATCGGGCATAACCTCCAATCTCCATAACCCATTTTCCAGCTTGTCCAGAAAATAAGCGCCTGTACCTTCATATTTTACTATTGGTGAACTTCCGCAACCTGCTACCGACTGTAACTGTTCTGGCATAACAGGTGAAGATGCCGTATTATTCGAATAAAAGAACTTGTCCGTACTGTTCAACTCACTTAGATCCTGCGCATAGCTAACATGAAAATCAGCGAATACCGTATCATTCGGATATTTTGCATATTTCTGATACATCGGCACCCTATACGCCACTTCCGCCGCAATCTTCATACTGATTGCCTTATTCGGGGTATATGCCAGATTAAGGAAATGAGTCTGATATTCGGTATTTGCCCATGCTATATCAATGGGGTCATATGCAAACTGGGTAATCCACTGAAATCCCTGCATGCGGAATGCGCGGGTCATAGCCGGATACATATAAGAATAAGTGATATCGGCAGGATCGTATTCATAGACGGCTTTAGCTTTTTTATCGAAGCCTTTCGCATTAGAGAACGGTATACCATAATTATCCACATACGGCAGAAAATTACCTTTGCGTGTATGTCCCGCAACCAGCCCGATAGGATACCACTGGTAGGTAGTGCCCTGTATGGCCGTATTGAAATAAGCCTGTACATGCCCCATATTGTGACTCACATTATAAAATACAGGTTTATTGTTACCGGCCTTTTTAATAGCGGATAGCATCCTGTTAATGTAGCTTTCGGTCTGCTGCGGAGTATCTGCATGGCAAGGTTCGTTATTTATTTCAAAGCCTACAATATACGGGTCGTCTTTATAAGATAGGCTTGTATAAGGATTTACATGTTTTACAAACTGATGGATATAATTTTCCTGCGCAGCAATAGCTTCTTCGGTACTATGTATCATACATTTGTCATACAAATAAGAGAATGCCCCTGTATTCTGATTCTTTTCAGGATAACCATTCCCGAAGTTTGTCATTGTTGTAATCAATACTCGTATATTGCGTTCCCTCAGCTTTGCAATCAGATAATCGAGCAGGTCGAGATGATCGTTCTCTATCAGATTACCCTTTGCATCGGATATTTCCACATCCCACACATGGATACGGTAGGCATTGAAGCCTAATCGCGCGAAATGATATACATCCCTGTCTATAGCTTCTTTATGATTCTTTCCTATATAATTGACTGCACGATAGGCATGCGCAAAAGGCATTGTATAGTTTACTCCGTAGAAAGAAGCCTCCTGACGGGTATCCGACCAGCGCATCACACCGCTTTTGTCTATATAAATTGTTGGAATATCTGTTTTCTTCTGAGCGAAAAAAGATAAAGAGAACAGCAAGCTGCATAGTGTTGTGAAGAATAATTTCATGGTATTTATATTTAACTGTTTTCCCCTTTAAGGACAACAGCAAATTTAGGCCTAATGAATGATTTACACTATGCACAAATTGGACAGATGAGAACACAAATAGGACAACAGGAGAGTTTAACTTATCCCGGACAAACATTTAAACAACTATAAATATGCACATTATCCGTCATTCTCCACAAACTCGCGCGGAGTCTTTCCAAACTCAGCCTGAAAGCTTTTCGAGAAATATGAGCGGTTCGAGAATCCGACCATATACATCACCTCGGCAATGGAAAACTTATTTTGGGAAAGGAGCATCGCCGCTTTTTTTAAACGTACCGAACGAATAAATTCGACAGGCGAGAGCCCGGTCAATTGTTTTATTTTGCGATAAATCTGCTTGGAACCGATACCCGAAATATCACTGAGCGCATTTACATTCAGATCGGGGTCTGCAATCTTATCTTCTATAATCGTTGTTATCTCAGACAGGAACTTCTCATCGGGAGATGTGGCTTCTATTGCTTTCGGGGCAGCTATAGTTTCTATCCGTAGTTTGTCTTCCAGTTGCTGCTTACTATTCAACAATTGTTCGATACGGGACAAAAGGATTTCAGGATCGAATGGCTTGGGTATGAATGCATCTACATTCAGGTTTATACTTTCCAGTTCGGTGGTCTTATCATCTTTAGCCGTAAGCAGAATAATAGGTATCGTAGAAGTCGGTATATTCCGGCGTATACGACGGCTCATTTCCAGTCCGTCCATCACAGGCATCATAATGTCGGCTACTATCAGGGCGGGCTTAAGATTTAAAGCCATCTCCAATCCCATTTTTCCATTATGAGCCACTTCATACCTGTATTTGGACGCGAGAGTCTGACATATGAAATCCGCTATTTCGGGATTATCATCCACAACCAATACAAGCGGCTTACTCTCATTATTATTTGTATTTCCTGTTTGAGAAACGATATCAGATTCGGCTTCAATATCGTCTAATGGCAGAGTAATAACAATCCGGGTTCCCTTATCTTCTTCAGACGAAACAGTAATCTGGCCTCCGTGCTGTTCGCTGTATGTCTTTGCCAGGTAAAGGCCGATGCCTGTACCCTCCTTCTCTTTCGATGTTTTTGAGGACTGGTAAAAACGTTCGAATACATAAGGAATATCCCGCTGAGGTATACCGATTCCTGTATCCGAAACAGTTATTTCCAATATTTTGTCCGTATCGTTTGCTACAAGATTAAAGTTTACTTCTCCATTTTCTTTGGTATATTTGCAGGCATTGACTATAAGGTTATTTAGTACCGATTCTATTTTCAATACATCTATATTTATATGGATTTTCTCTTTGTTGGTATGAAATGAGAACTTCAGGTTCTTCTCTTTATAGCCTTCTTCATAAACCGAGAACAAGCTCCGGGCAAATTCCACGAACTCAACTCTCGATAATATCAGGTTTGCATTCGTATTACTATCTATCCTGTTAAAATCAAGCACCTGACGGATAAGGGAGTTCAATTTTAAAGCATTTCGCTGTACCGCCTCAAGTTGTTTTTTCTTATACGGATCTTTTGTTTCCAACAAAAGACGGCTTACCGGAGCTATAATCAGGCTCAGCGGCGTTTTGAATTCATGCGAGACATTCGTAAAAAAATCTATCTTGAGGTTGGATAATTCCAACGTTTTCTCCTTTTCTATACGCTCTATCCTCAGATTGTTACGTACCCTGAAAAAATTCATTATCCAAAGTAGCAGGCATAACAATAAAAAAGCATAAATACATTTCGCCCAGACCGTATAATACCACGGCGGATTGATCTGGATGAAAAATGTATATATTTTATCTGATGGTTTGCCTGACGAGTCGAGTTTACTTATAATAAGACTGTATTTTCCATACTCCAAGTTGGGATAAGTTATACGACCCGAATTTTGTTTCAGTATATTCCAATCCTTGCCTATTCCTTCAAGCCTGTATACAAATTTACTCCCTTCCTCTTCCGAATACATCAGATCCGAAAACTCAAACCCCAGATTATTCTGCTTATAATTCAATTCAATTTTGTCCAGATAGCGGATACTATAACCTTTGTAATCGATACCGGGCTCATATAACTTATCATTTACATACAAGGCCGTAAGCACAATAGGCAGATCGGGGCGCACTTCCTGCAACATAGCCGGTGAAAAAACAGCTAATTCATCGCTTCCGCCAAAATAGATCTTATCTGAAGATTTGTCGAAGAAGCCGCTGGTGTAGGCTTTATTTGTTATATTCAAACGCTGCACGTTATAGTTTTGCTTATCCAGTACCCATGCACCATCGCTGGTAGATATCCATATATGTTGCCCTTCTTCTACTAACGATAGTATTTCACTATTACTGAAAGCATCGAACTTAATGAAACGGGACTCATCGTTTTCGGGATTTATACGTACCAGCCCGCCCCGGAATCCGGCCCAGATAAAGCCTTCATTGTCGCATATTATATAATTCGGATTTTCATTATTGGTTCCCGATTCTATCGGTATCTTTGTCACGCTATTCAGCTTTGTATCTATCTTATTTATTCCATTATTATAAAGCAATACCCATACATTGCCTTTGCGGTCTGGTACAATCTGATTAATGAAATTACCCGACAATCCGTTACGTGTAGAATAATTATAGTCCGCTACATAGTTTCCGGATGGCGAAGACTGAATCAGCTTTTGTTTATCCACAACGAATATCCCCCCCAGACAAGTCGCAATCCACAAGCGGTCTTTATCATCTTCGAAAATATGATACGCCCAGTTGGAATTGAGAGTATGTGTAGTGTCGACAATACTGTAATGTATAAATTGTTTTTTGTTATAATCATACCGGTTGATGCTCCCATCTGTAGCCACCCACAGGTTTTGCTCCTTATCTTCATAAATATGCCGGATACGATTGTGCGAAATTGGATAACGCCGGTCCCCCATCCTGTACCAAACAGAGTTCTCGGGGTTATTCGTAAAAGACGGGGATAAGATAAGACCGTTTGTTCCCCCCAGCCAGAAATTATTACGCGAATCTTTAAATATCGCATGAAACCTGTTACCATCTCCCACTCCTGTAACCTGTGAAATCGGAACAATCTGAAACACTTTATTATAGCGCGACAAGGATATTCCATAGTCTGTACCTAACCATATATTTTTCTCCCTATCTGCAAATATTCCCCACACGATATTATTCGACAACGATTTTTCATTGCGGGAGTCATGGACGATATGTTGTATATCTTTTGTGGAATCATTATATACATAAAGACCGTTGTCAGTCCCCAAAAGAAGATTATTGTTGGGATCTATTTCCAGGGATTTGATAGAATTATCATGGAAAAAGTTGATCTCTTCCACTGTATTATATCCCGGTGTATATTTAAGCAATGCTCCCTCAGTACCAATCCATATACATCTACGGACAGTATCTTCCAATAATGAATTTACAAACTGATTATTTCGTTTTATATTGGCGGGTAGGTTTATGAGTTCAAATTTATCCGTTGCAGGAATATATCTGCATAAACCATTATAAGTGCCCACATACAAACTATTATTTTCTGTATTTATAATAGAATAGATAGTTCTGTGCGGAAGACCGTTGCCCTCTTTTTCACTCAGTTTGTCAATCTGCTTTGAATTGATGTTATACCTGTAAAGCCCATTCAGAGAGCCAATCCATAAAGCTCCATCTCTCAAGACCATGGTTCTTACATCCGATGGAAAATCGAAGTTAGTATTTTTATAACTATCTGTTTTGTAATTATAGAATAACACTCCGTTGTCGGTACCCAGACATAAGTATGTATCATCGAGTACCAGAATGCAATATATCTGCGTATTAGTCTTGTTGTCGAATGAAAAGTGTTGCTGGGCTGTGTATCCGTCATAACTGAAAAGCCCTTTATTAGAACCTATCCATATCAGGCCTTGAGCATCCTGTGCAAAACAATTGATACCCGAGGCTTCCGAATTAAGATTGATATTACTGAAAGTCTGATAGTTCACCTTTTGCCCCGTCACAAAAAGAGTGGACAGAAGGAATAGAAAAGTATATAGAAATCTAATATGTATCATTATAATATTCAAACTATTCAGATACAAATATAAGATTTTAATAGCTTCTGCAGTAAGTTTACAAATTTCTTATGTGTGTCTGGCAGGATATGCTACAAGTATTTTTTCACAAAGAGGAAAATGAACTTCAAGATCAAGGAATCTGAAATTATAATCTGCTACCGCATTTTTTAACATTGGAGGTATTTCAAAAAAATCCTTGCCCGTATGATACATAGAGATAAGCAACACGGGCTTATCCCGTTTTATTATTTCCAGACCTCCTTCAATAGCGGCATATTCTGCTCCTTCAATATCCATCTTTATTAGGCCGACCTTCATATTTTTACAATCATTATCAATGGTAGATACACTAATTTTCTGTGTATTACCCTCACTGCTTACCATCGAATTATTTATCGAACAGCTCGAAGAAGCTAAAGTATCTATAAATATATTAATATCTTCAATTGTATTACCAATTCCTTTTTGAACGACTGTAATACATTCAATATTATTTATTTTCACAGCTTCAGCCAAACGCTTAGCAGTATCCTCTATTGGCTCGTAAGCATATAAATGTTTTGGGTTGTACTTTTTTGCAAAAAAAATGGACGCATCCCCTATATATGCGCCAAAATCAAGGAAATCTTTACCTTCAATATATTCTTTCACATATTCGGGAAGGTATCTCAATCCATAATCATGTATGTATGTCTGTCCCGGAAAATTATTCTCGGGCAAACAGTAGTCAACGCCTTCAACGTTAAGCCTGTATTTATTACCTTCTTTACGCACTTTAGCTTTTAAATCCAAACTCTGTTTATAATAATTCTGCTGATCCTTATCTAGAGCTATTTTCTCATATCCGCCCAACACTGATTTTATCCGGTTATCGACTACTCGCATCAGAGTCGCCCCATCACTTTCAGGGTAATAAACACTCGTATCTAATCTGAAATCGTGAGTAAAACAATATCTTATAAAATCAACAGCCTGAGGATGTACCGGACTCAATCCAATATATTTACGCTTATCGTTTTTTTTATATATTTTGTTTTGAAGATAAACTGAATATACAGGATTGAAAGGGTGAAAAATTATATTTCTAAGCCATTGCGGAAAACGAAGCTTTATCTGATACAACCGATTATTCTCTTTTTGTTCGATACGGCTGCTTTGCTGCTTCTCTTTTATCAGCGTTTCAATGCGCTGAACCAAATAGTTATTATCTATTATCATAAATACGTTTTTTCTATAACAAAAGTAAGAAAAAAAGCATGCAACATCTGTATTTGTTATAAAATATGGTAAACGCTCGAAAAATTGTAAGTTATAGCTATTTGATTATTTTACATTCATTAACCATATTTAGTTAAAACCTGACAGATCTGACAGTTTTTCATTGTTTTTATCTTGTGTATTTCATATTCATTAACTATATTTTGTTAAAAGGTAACAATCTTTTTATGTTGCACTGAGAAGACACTGAGTTTTACTGAGGCTTTTGTTAAAAGGTAACAACCCTTTCAGTCTTTTGTAGGGGCGGAATATTTTCCGCCCGTAGGTCATTTCGGGCGGAAAATATTCCGCCCCTACAGTTTTCCCAAAAGGTAACAAAGATTACACTTATTTCAGCTATTAGCTGATAGCTTTTAGGCTTGTAACTCGTAACTGCCCGCAGGGCGCAGTAACTTGTAACTTGTATCTCGTATCTTGTCTACTCGTATCTCATATAACTTTCAACTTATTACCCATTACTTAAAACTTACCACTTATCCCAATACTTCAAAGAACCATCGGCGAACAGCCATCAGCTATCGGCTACATACATAGATAAATTTATTCAAAAAAAATAAATTTCAGGTTTGCCCTAATTATAAAAAAGGCTCTCAGATTATTTCAAATCCCAATTTTGATTTCAGACCAAAAAAAACTATCTTTGAACGAGTTTTGAAATAGCTAAGATCGCAAACCTATTGATGCTTTGTGAAGCAAAGAAACAAGAAACAGGGTGCAATCCGAAATGTATCATTAAATTCTATCTTTTACTTAAAATCAGATATTACACATGTTCCCCGAAGATATTATCGACGAACCAGAGAATTTAGAGAACGAAGAGCCCGTTATGGATGAAGAATCGGAAAATGACAGCAGCCATTCCGATTATAAAGTACCCGTAAAAGACTCGGGAGACAATCAACTGCATCTGTCAGGCATGTTCCAGAATTGGTTTTTGGATTATGCTTCTTATGTTATACTCGAACGTGCCGTACCGCATATTACCGACGGTCTTAAACCTGTTCAACGCCGCATTATGCATTCAATGAAACGCATGGATGACGGACGTTACAACAAGGTGGCAAATATCATAGGACACACCATGCAGTTCCACCCGCATGGAGATGCATCTATAGGTGACGCCCTGGTACAGCTGGGACAAAAGGATCTACTCGTCGACTGTCAGGGAAACTGGGGAAATGTCTTCACAGGAGACGGTGCTGCCGCACCCCGTTATATAGAAGCCCGCCTTTCCAAATTTGCGTTGGAGGTGCTCTTCAATCCTAAAACAACCGAATGGAAACCATCATATGACGGGCGTAATAAAGAACCGATTACCCTGCCCGTAAAATTTCCTTTATTGCTGGCACAGGGTGCTGAGGGTATTGCCGTAGGTCTTTCATCTAAAATACTCCCTCATAACTTCAACGAATTATGCGATGCTGCCGTAGCGCATCTGCAAGGAGAGGAATTTACATTATACCCTGATTTTCAGACAAGAGGTTATATAGATGTAAGCAAGTACAATGACGGTGAACGGGGCGGTTCGGTAAAAGTACGTGCCAAAATATCCAAACTGGACAATAAAACACTAGTCATAAGTGATATTCCTTATGGGAGAACATCGTCTTCGGTGGTAGAATCTATCCTGAAGGCAAATGACAAAGGCAAGATAAAAATCCGTAAAGTGGACGATATCACAGCCCAGAATGTAGAAATTCATGTGCATTTAGCTCCGGGTGTTTCGTCTGATAAAACAATAGACGCGCTCTATGCATTCACCGATTGTGAGATAAGTATCTCTCCTAACTGCTGTGTGATTGAAGATAACAAGCCGTATTTCCTTACTGTAAGCAGAATACTCCGAGATACAACCGAGAATACACAAAGGCTCCTCAAACTTGAACTGGAGATACAAAAGAGCGAACTGGAAGAAACACTCCATTTCTCCTCTCTCGAAAAAATATTCATCGAAGAGCGTATCTATAAAGATAAAGAATTTGAGAATGCGGCGAATATGGATGCCGCCGTTGAGCATATAGACAAACGTCTGGCCAAATTTGCCAAACTGTTTATCCGTGAGGTAACCCGTGAAGACATCATGAAACTGATGGAAATCAGGATGGGACGCATCCTCAAGTTCAACTCCGACAAGGCGGATGAACTGATAGCCCGGTACAAAGAAGAGATAGAAGAAATAAAGCACAATATCGAAAATATCACAGATTACACTATTTCATGGTATGTGATGTTGAAGGAAAAATACGGTAAGAATTATCCCCGTAAAACCGAAATACGGAGTTTCGATACCATTGAGGCCACAAAGGTTGTGGAAGCGAACGAAAAACTCTACATCAACCGCGAGGAAGGATTTATCGGTACGGCGCTGAAAAAAGACGAATATGTATGTAATTGCTCCGACATCGACGATATCATTATTTTCTATAAGGACGGAAAGTATAAGATTGTAAAAGTCAGTGACAAAATGTTCGTCGGCAAAAATGTACTGTATCTCTATGTGTTCCGTCGCAACGACAACCGTACAATTTACAATGTGGTATACCGTCATGGAAAACATGGGCCCGATTATATCAAACGCTTTGCAGTAACTGGTATCACCCGCGATAAGGAATACGATGTAACACAAGGAAAGGAAGGCTCACGGATTGTATATTTCAGCGCAAATCCTAATGGAGAGGCGGAAACAATACGTGTAATACTGAAACCGAAACCACGCCAGAAGATACTTGTTTTCGAAAAAGACTTCAGCGATATAGCCATCAAAGGACGCCAGTCGATGGGTAATATTCTGACAAAAGCCGAAGTACATAAAATATCATTAAAACAAAAAGGCGGCTCTACCCTCGGAGGACGTAAAGTATGGTTTGACCAGGACGTGCTGCGCCTTAATTATGACGGACGGGGCAAATTCCTCGGAGAGTTCCAAAGCGACGACCAGATACTCGTTGTAAACCAAAATGGTGAATTTTACACTTCAAATTTCGATGTGACCAATCACTACGAAGCAGGCATTATCCGGATAGAGAAATTCGACGCGAATAAGATCTGGACAGCGGTACTGTTTGATGCAGATCAGCAGTTTATGTACCTGAAACGGTTCTTGTTTGAGCCTTCAGCCAAGAAACAGAATTTCCTTGGAGAAAATCATGAATCGAAATTACATATACTGACCGACATTGTTTATCCGCGGATACAGGTTACATTCGGCGGTCGTGATAGTTATCGTGAAGCATTGGATATAGATGCCGATGAATTCATTGCAGTCAAGGGCTTCAAAGCAAAAGGAAAACGCCTGTCTACATTCGAAATCGGAGAAATCAAGGAACTCGAACCTATCCGCTTCCCCGAAGTAGTAGAGGAAGAAGAAAAGAAATTTGAAGTACAAATAGATGACGACGATGACGAAATCGACAATCGACCTATATCGGATATCATCGATGAAATAACAGGACAACAATCATTGTTTAAAGATGGAGATAAGGAGGGTGAAGAGTAAAACTATATGGATATTATCTTATTTACTTTTTTGCAGCAGTATATCTGCCCAAATAAAGGAAGACTCTCTAAAAGCCGTCGTGATTGAAGGTTATGCTTCACAGAAGAAAACGACAATTATCGATGACTCTAGTCTAAGTATACCAAAACCTCTTATCACCAACAACACCATCACTGCATCCATTGGCTCCGCCAATATGTATGATACATATTTGTCTCCATTAGAATACAAAGGATTTTCCATACACCTGATGTATGAGCAAATGCGCCGTACCACATGGTTCGATTATAAATTCTACAAACAACAGATCTTTGAACTCGACTTTGCCAAAGGTGATAATCCTGCTAAAAATGTCACGGAATACTGGGGGCTGCTCAGCTATAAGATCGGAGGACATTACAGTGTCTACCAGACAGATAAACTACGAGTTGGTGTGGGCGGACTATGGGATATCAACGCCGGAGTATTATACAACGAACGAAACGGGAATAATCCTGCCACTGCACGGGGATATACCAACCTGAATGCTTCGGTAATAGCATCTTACAAATTTAAATGGTTTGCCGTGCGCTGGCAAATGGATACACCTTTTATCGGCATGCTGTTTTCACCGAGATATGGGCAGTCCTATTACGAAATATCGCTAGGCAATACCGTAGAGATAGTCAATTTTGCATCGTTACACAACCAAAGAGCATTACGCAATTATCTTACCGTAGATATTCCAATCAATAAATACACTATACGTGTGGGGTATTTAGGTTCATGGTACCAGACAAAAGTTCACGATATACAGACTCATCATTATACCAATAATTTTGTTATCGGATTTCCTATCGAAGGTGTAAAACGCCCAAAAGAGAAAGCCCTAAATAATTATTGGAACGGATACTAAGCCCCTCCTAACCTCCCCGAAGGGAGGAGAGCAGAGAGGCTAACTTTATAAATATAAACCAAAGGCTCCTCCTTTGGAGGGGTTGGAGAAATCAAATGTTTAGAGAAGTAAGACGACAAAACAGAATACTGGAAGATGAGGTTCGCATTACCGAGCTACTGCAAACTTCCGAATACGGATTCCTGAGCCTAGGAACTACAGAAAACGGATATGCTTATGGCATACCTATCAGCTATGCATTTGACAAAGAGGGCAACAGCATCTATTTCCATTGCGCACCCAAAGGACAGAAATTGGATATCTTAAAAGAAAACAATAAAGTTTCATTTTGCGTTGTAGGCGTTACCAAACCTATTGCCGAACAATTCACAACACTCTTCGAAAGTGTTATCGTATTTGGTAAAGCCGATATGGATTTGTCTGATGACGAAAAACGAAAAGCCTTGCGCCTGCTGGTAAGAAAATATTCACCGGAATATGAAGAAATTGGTGAAAAGTACATGGATAAATCGTGGAGCCGAACAGCCACATTCAAGATAAATATAGAACACATAACAGCTAAAGCAAAATATTAACGGGACTATTTCACCACTAGAAATATAAATTTCATACAGCAAACATTGCATTTGATACAAGCATACCAAAACAATAATAAAATATAAAAGATAGAGTATACTTTTGTGTCAGTAAAGAACCATTGTTTTATTGGATTGTTGTAACTGAATATGTTGGCATAAAAGTAAAATATCACTAAAATATATTCTCTCATAATATATTTTAGCGAAAAGTAAGTAGCTTTGCACAACTTTAGAAAAATAGTTTCAGAATCAAATAAAACATTAGATTAAATTGTTGATTGTGAGTACATCTAATAATTCGTATTTTGGTAAGGCGATCTTATTCGTAGCCTTATCTATAGCAGCCTTTTTAGTTTTCAAGGAAGTTTTGCCGGAACGCTTGTTTTCGGAACACGTGGAAGCAAACGAAAATATCCTGATGGATAGCATGGCGCTTATGGCTCAGAGCGATACGACAGAAATACATGACATCCCGGTTATAGTAGAATCGGACAGCACAAAAGCCCAGACCTACGAGGAAGTAGATGCCAATTTCAATCCCGCATTAGCAGCTGACGGATATCAAAACCTCACTCGTTTCTATACTAAACTGCATGAGTTGCAAGAAACGAAAACAGGCAAAGTAAGAATCGCCTATTTTGGAGACTCCATGAATGACGGAGATTACATAGTACAAGATGTCCGCAGCGAGTTTCAGGAAAATTATGGGGGAGAAGGAGTTGGTTATGTAGCAGTCTCTTCGCTTTCGGCAGGAGCCCGAGGATCTATATCGCACCAGTATTCTAAAAACTGGTTCTCCCAATCATTTGTAAAAGTGAAGAAACCAATGAAGCCATTCGGTATAGACGGGCAGGTTTTCTTTGCAAAAGACCCTGCGCAAGCATATTGGGTCAGATATAAAGCTCAATCTCAGAAGCATTCGACACAACTGAATAATCCTGTACTACTATACGGCAGAGGTAATAATAACAAGGCCTATGTAACGGTCGCGGCAGATAAAGATTCCGTTTCCAGCAAGAGTCTGAATCCGGTAAATCTGTTAAATACATTACCCCTTTCGTCCCACAATGCCAAATCGATACAGGTCAATTTCCATAACGCAGATTCAATACCTATCTACGGATTCAATTTCGATAACGGGGAAGGGGTGCATGTCGATAATTTTTCGATCCGTGGAAATTCTGGCCTGCCACTATCTATCCTGAACCCTGCTTTGATGAATGCTTTCGACAAGGTATTAAATTATGATTTAATAATCCTTCACTATGGAGCAAACGTACTAGGTTATGGTTCACTTAATTACAGTTGGTACGAACGAAATATGACAACAGTAGTGAATAATCTGCATGAATGTTTCCCCAATGCCGATATATTAGTTATTTCCACAGCCGACAGGGCACTGAAGATAGACGGAACTATGCAAACCGACCCAGCTGTAGTACCTCTCGCCAATGCGCAACGGAATTATGCCCGCAAGACCAACTCCGGCTTTATATCCTTGTATGAAGTGATGGGAGGCAAAGGTTCGATGGTAACCTGGGTAGATAACAAACTGGCCAATAAGGATTATACCCACTTCAATGGCTCAGGCTCAAAGAAGGTGGCTAAACTGATATATACTGAAATAGATAAAGGATACACGAAATTTAAAGCGAAACAATAAAGAAAATAACCTGCTGATGAAGTTTGCAAAGAAAATACTACCCCTATTCTTCCTGTTTTTATTATTGCCTTCAACCATGCTATCTGCCAAAGGTAGATACGACAGCAAGGAAACAACGGATAGCGGTGATAATATTTTTGCTAATCAGGCTTTACTATCAGCCGTTTTTGAAAAATTATACAATTTAGAGAAAAACAAGCAAGGCAAAGTAAATATAGTGCATATAGGCGATTCACATATTCAGGCCGATTTTTTCACCAATGCAATCCGGGAGGCTTTACAGTTTAAGTTCGGAAATGGAGGATTCGGATTTACATTCCCTTACAGTCTGGTAAGAACGAATGGCCCCCGCTATGTAAAATATACATGTAATGCGACATGGCAGAGCCTGTTGAATGTATATCCTGTTGCCGATGTGGGTGTGGGTCTGAGCGGGATAGCACTTTATACCTCGGCCGAAGACTTTGTCCTGCAACTATCTACACAGGAAGGATATGAATTTAATAAAATAAAAATCATCTACCCTACGAAAGAGCCTCAATACAGAATGTCCGTAACAGCCGAACCATTACAGGTTTCGTCATCGGGCACTGTCACCGCATCCACCATAGGGATGAGATACCACACTGTAAAAAGCGGGGAAAGCTTATCGGTAATAGGGCGTAAATATGGGGTTACCGTAGCACAGATAAAAAAAGCCAATGGTATGAAGTCGAATATGATAAGACCAAAGCAGAGGCTTAAGATCCCGGTAAAAGCAGGGGCTAGAAGCACCAAGCCTGTACAAGCTAAAGCCCAGATATCCAATATAGCGAAAGACAGTATAGACTATGTGAGTATGGTTACTAAACCCTATTACTCATCCTATACCAGCGATACGTTGATGAGCCGTATTACTATCTTACCGGCCGAAAAACAACCAATGTATAATCTCAACGGGTTCGTTATAGAGAACGACAAACCCGGTGTCATATACCACTCGATAGGTGTTAATGGAGCAAAACTATCGGATTATAATAAATATCCGTTATTTTTCGAACAGTTGCCTATTCTCCAACCCGATCTGGTAATCTTGTCTTTTGGCACAAACGAGTCGTTCGGGAAGCTATCGGATACAGAATATATTTATCAGATACAGGAATTCGTAGAAAATATAAAAAGGCTCAACCCTTTCGCAATGGTATTAGTTATGACCCCACCGCCATCCATGTTTCGCCGGCGCCGGGTAAATACTTATATTACCGACTATAGTAATGCCCTCATGGGACTGAGTAATCTGCCTGTATGGGATTTATATACACGTATGGGTGGAGCATCCGGTATCGCGCCCAAAGGAGAGTATGCACGTTTGATTGCCCGCGACAAAGTCCACTACACTACCAGTGGATATCAGGCTCAAGGACAGTTATTTGCTTCCGACTTCATTGACGCATATAATAACTTTAAGAAAAAAAGAAAAATTGAAAGCACTGTTAAACATAACTGATATATATCTTCCCGATTACATCTCCAGACTATTTGGAGAACTGGATATTCATTCGTGGTTTGTATATAATCCCGAACACCCGTTACTATTCAATAGCCCGTTGTTCTTGGGGCTTTTCCTTGTATTCTATATTATATATGTACTCACAAAGTCTCAGAAGCTTGAGCTTTTCCGCAAGATATATATTATCGTTTTCTCGCTATTCTTCTATTATAAAGCAGGAGGAAATTACTATATACTACTGGTTGTTTGCGCAGTCGTTACCCACCTCTTATCAAAAAAAATGTATGAGATAGAGAAACCTTCTTCCCGGAAACTGTTACTTGCACTCATCATCATCGCCAATCTGGGAATGCTATCGTATTACAAATACACAAACTTCCTGATTGATAATATTAACGCTATATTCCATGGAGATTTATCGTTCCAGAATATAATATTGCCTATCGGTATTTCATTCTTCGTATTCGAGGCCATTAGTTATGCCGTGGATCTTTACCGCAGGCAGATGGAACCGGCAAGGTCTACCCTCGACTTCTGCTTCTACATCAGCTTTTTCCCTAAACTGGTAGCTGGACCTATCATCAGGGCAAAGGATTTTCTTCCGCAGATGTACAAAAAACTGCATTTGACCAAGGAGGAAACCAGCACTGCCATATTCCTCATACTCATAGGTCTGATAAAAAAGGCCGTCATATCGGATTATATATCGACCAACTTTGTCGACCGGGTATTCGATTCCCCATTGAGTTATACGGCATTCGAAAACCTGATGGCTGTATATGGTTACACATTACAGATATATTGCGACTTTTCGGGATATTCAGATATGGCAATCGGGCTGGCTTTACTTATGGGATTCACCATTCCGCCCAACTTCCTGACTCCGTATAAATCACAATCCATCACCGAATTCTGGCGTCGCTGGCATATTTCATTGTCATCATGGCTACGTGACTATCTATACATTTCATTAGGAGGAAACCGTAAGGGGAAAATAAGAACCTATGTAAATCTTTTCCTCACAATGCTCATCGGTGGCCTTTGGCATGGGGCATCATGGAAATTCGTCATGTGGGGCGGATTACATGGGGGAATATTGGTGGTAGAGCGTTTCTTCAGACAATTTATAAAAGTACCGGACAACCGTTTTACCCGTATCATCTGCATACTGCTCACATTCCACTTCGTGGCCTTCTGCTGGATATTCTTCCGTGCGGGTAGTTTCGAACTGGCCGGTGATGTGATTATGAGTATCGGCAACCTGACATTCGCGCCACACGACTGGCTGATTGTACTCGAAGGATACAAGAATGTATTTATCCTTGTTGCTATAGGATATGTTATGCATTTCTTACCTGAAAAGTTTGTGAACATGGTAAAATCCGGATTCAACAGTACACCCTTGGTGTTCAAAGCCGGATTGGCCGGGTTAGTATTCTGGTTGGTGTATGCTACTATGTCGAGCGGCCCTCAGCCGTTTATCTATTTCCAGTTTTAAACGGTATCACGAAAGTCTAAAAAATGTGTATCCTATGCACCGGATCGAACAATACGCTTTCTACAAGACCAAATACGGCGAAGAACTACTGATTGATGTTGTCCGGTTAAAAGATATAAAGATATACCTGAAAGAGAACGCTGTCCATAGGTTAGGCTATCACGATATTACGCTGATTACTGATGGCCATGGAAAGTTTAGAATCGATGATAAGGAATATCATGTAAAGGAAGGGGATATAATATTCTCCTCGCCTAATCAGATACGCTGGTGGGATATCGACAATATTACCGACGGCTACGCCCTGATATTTGAAAAAGAATTTCTACTCACGTTCTTCAATGATCCTGATTTTCTGCAACACTTATCATATTTCAGAGACTCACATACTTTTAGTAAATTAAGTCTGGGTGAAGAATCCGGGCAGACTCTCCGGCTGATAAATGAAATTAAACAGGAAATAAACTCTTATAAGGAAAAAGATAAGCATATACTAAGAGCGTTGCTATATCAGACACTGAAATCTCTGGACAGAATTTATATCCTTAGAAATTCATCTTCCGGTAATACCGAAAATGTAAAAAACAGACATGCCGACACTTTTATAAAACTTGTAGACATCGGATATAAGCAAAACCATTCTATCCGTCATTATGCAGACAAACTCTGTATTACTCCAAATTATCTGAACGAACTGATAAAATCCGCAATGGGGATTAGCGCCAAACAAGTTATTCAGAATAAGCTTATACAAGAAGCAAAAAAAATGCTCTTATACACATCCGATTCCATATCAGACATAGCTGCGTCTCTCAATTACGAAAATACATCATACTTTATCCGTTTTTTCAGGAAACAAACAGGCCATACACCTTTACAATACCGAAATACCAATAAACCATAAAAAGTGCTATTTTCCCCATCATATGCATTACCAGCATTCTACAGCGAGATAATACCTTTGTAATGAAATAATTTAAATCATTACAAACATGAATTACAAAAACATCGCAACAAAGATTATCGCACTGGAAACAGCCGCATTAGAGAAATGGAACAACGGTAATCCGTCGGGCTATCTGGAGCTATACACCCCGGACTTCACTTATTTCGACCCTTTTCTGGAAAAAAGATCGGATGGCTTCGATAAAATAGAAGCTCTTTACGAGGAAATGAGAGGTAAGGTGCTGGTAGATAAGTATGAAATGATTGAACCTGTGGTACAGGCTACCGACGAAATGGCAGTCTTAACTTATAATCTGATATCATACACAGGGGAAACGGTGTATAAGTGGAACTGTACCGAGGTTTATAAGCTAGTAGCAAATGAATGGAAGATTATCCATAATCACTGGTCTTTGATTAAACCTGTATAAAACTTTTAGTCAAAGGATGAATCGAACTCACGCTCCAAGTCTTCCAGTTCCTTCTTTATCTGTTCCAGTTTCTGTATTACCTGTACTTTGCGTGTTTCCTCATCCTTTCTTTGTTTTAAAGTCTGACGGGCGCCCTCGAGGGTCAGCCCTTTTTCTTTTACAAGATGATATACAACTGCAATATCTTCAATATTCTTTTTTGTATATTGGCGGGCACCGCCATCTGTCTTACGTGGATTGATTATATCAAATTCGGTCTCCCAAAAACGAAGCAATGATTCATTTACACCAAAGTGGGCGGCAACCTCTTTGATGGAATAGTACAAACGATTACTATTTTCTAAATCAATTTTCATTCTTTAGCTTTTAGCCTGTAGCCGATAGCTATTAGTTTCTTTTTTTACTGTTTACTGCTAACTGTTAACTGACATCAATCCATTACCTGCCCGTGGTTGGCTGCTATCTGCAACATCTTGTCATACTCTTCCGGAGATAAGTCCATAAAGTAATACTTCGCCGGATTGTCGGGAACTCCCCTTACATGCACCTCGTAATGAAGATGCGGGCCAGTTGATTTTCCTGTATTACCTACTTCGCCGATTTGCTCTCCACGTGTGACCTTCTGTCCATATCGTACCTTATAGTCATTCAGATGAGCATATAGGGTCTGATAGCCAAACCCGTGGTCAACAATTATACATTTCCCGTAGCCTTGCTTCCAGTCGGCAAGAGTAACCACCCCGTCACCCGTAACATATACGGGAGTACCGATATTGGATGCAAAGTCCATTCCTGCATGAAAACGGGCTGTTCCATATATAGGATCTATACGTGTACCGTAACCTGATGCTACCTGTTTCAGATATTTATCGGGAACCGGCTGAATACTTGGTATATGCTTAAGACGGTCTTTTTGATTTTTTGCCATACTTAGCACTTCATCGAAAGAATTCGACTGAATATAGATCTGCTTCGAGATATAGTCTATCTTCTTTGTGGTCTGAATAATCAGTTCCGGACTTGACAACTCCGTCAGATAATCATACCTGCCCGGAGCACCTACTCCGGAAGTCCTGATAGATGTAGGTATAGGATCGGCATGAAAAATAGCCCTGTACAGATTATCGTCACGCTGCTGTATATCCCTCAGAACTTTAGACATCTCATCTGCCCTCTTCGATAATACTTCGTACTGAGTAAGTATGAGCTGATTTTCTTTCTTTTGTGCTTCTCCCCAAGGTGTACCAAAAAAATAAACAAAAGCGACCAATGCTCCTATCCCAACCACTATACCCGATATCAAATGACGGAAAACGGTGATAACTTTATCCTTCATGCTAGGATAAATCCGTTCATATGTGAGAGTTTGCGGATTGTAACGATAGTATACTTTTCGCTTCATTTTTAGTACTTCTCTGATATTTTGTTTAGAGAGTTCGACAAAAGTAAAGTTTTTGAACTATTTTTGCAAATCGTTTATATTTAATTAATGTGGCAATAGGTTAATGTACCAATATGCCAATGTTGAAACTAAAATTATAACTTGTAACACGTTTACTCGTAACTAGTAACTAAAATGATGACTTCTAAAGAAATTCGTGACTCTTTCAAATCTTTCTTTGCTTCCAAAGGACACCAGATAGTACCGTCAGCCCCGATGGTTATCAAGGACGACCCTACTCTGATGTTTACAAATGCGGGTATGAACCAGTTCAAAGACATTATACTGGGAAATGCACCTATCAAATATCCACGTGTGGCGGATTCACAGAAATGCCTTCGTGTTAGCGGTAAGCATAACGACCTTGAAGAAGTAGGGCATGATACATATCACCATACGATGTTCGAAATGCTGGGTAACTGGTCTTTTGGCGACTATTTCAAGAAAGAGGCTATAGAATGGGCTTGGGAATATCTGACAGAAGTAATCAAACTGGATAAAGACCGTTTATATGTAACAGTATTCGAAGGTAGCCCCGAAGAAGGCTTGTCGCGTGACGACGAAGCTGCCGGATACTGGGAGCAATACCTGTCCAAAGACCGCATCATAAACGGGAATAAGAAAGACAACTTCTGGGAAATGGGCGATACAGGCCCATGTGGCCCATGTTCGGAAATACATATCGATTTACGTCCCAACGAAGAGCGTGCAAAGGTGGACGCGCTGACCCTTGTTAATGAAAGCCATCCGCAAGTGATTGAAATATGGAACCTTGTATTTATGCAGTTCAACCGTAAAGCAGACAAATCACTGGAACCGTTACCAGCAAAAGTAATTGACACCGGTATGGGATTCGAACGGCTATGTATGGCAGTACAGGGGAAAACATCCAATTATGATACAGATGTATTCCAGACTATTATAAAAGCTATCGGCGAATTAACCGGAAGCGTATATGGACAGGATGAAAAACAAGACATCGCCATGCGTGTCATCGCCGACCATATCCGCACCATCGCGTTCTCTATTACCGACGGTCAGTTGCCATCGAATGCTAAAGCAGGTTATGTAATCCGGCGTATTCTCCGCCGTGCCGTTCGCTACGGATATACATTTCTTGACCAACACAAAGCATTTATGTACAGGCTTATTCCTGCTTTGATTGAGACAATGGGTGATGCATATCCGGAGCTTATCCAACAACAAACACTGATTGAAAAAGTAATAAAGGAAGAAGAAGAATCATTCCTGCGCACACTGGATACAGGTATTAAATTACTGGATAAGCAAATATCCGAAACAAAAGCGAAGAACGGAACAGAACTTAATGGTACGGACGCTTTCACGCTATACGATACATTCGGCTTCCCGCTCGACCTTACAGAGCTCATCCTCCGCGAAAACGGCATGACCGTAGACAACGATGGATTTAAGGCAGAGATGCAGAAACAGAAAGACCGTGCCCGTAACGCAGCCGCTGTGGAAACAGGGGACTGGGTAGTACTGAAAGAAGGCGACCCGGAATTCTTTGGATACGATTTCACGGAATGTGAAACGGAAATACTCCGCTACCGGAAAGTAAAACAAAAGAATCAGGAATTTTATCAGATAGTATTCAACCGTACACCTTTCTATGCCGAAATGGGTGGACAGGTCGGCGATAGTGGCTGGCTGATACATGACGATGAAAAAATAGAAATCACTGATACAAAGCGTGAGAACAATCTGGCTGTCCACCTCTCTTCTAGGCTACCGGAAGATGTGACTGCTACATTTATCGCACGCATCAATACGAAGAACCGTACGGCTACCGAGTGTAACCATACCGCGACACACTTATTGCACGAAGGCCTTCGCGAAATACTGGGAAGCCATGTAGAACAGAAAGGTTCATATGTATCTCCCGGTGTCCTGCGTTTCGACTTCTCACATTTCCAGAAACTGACAGACAAGGAGATACGTAAAGTGGAACGGTTTGTAACAGCAAAAATACGCGAAGATATCTCCCGCGATGAAAAACGCCATGTTCCTATCTCCGAAGCTAAGGCAATGGGAGCAATGGCACTGTTTGGCGAAAAATACGGTGATGACGTACGTGTTATACGTTTCGGTGATTCCGTTGAGCTTTGCGGAGGTACACATATATCATCTACCGGCCGTATCGGTTCGTTCCGCATTGTGAATGAAAGCTCTATTGCTGCCGGTATACGCCGTATAGAGGCGATTACAGCTGAAGCGTGTGAAAACTACTTCTATACGCAACAGGACGTATTGACGGAAGTGAGATCGTTCTTCAACAATACGCCTAATCTGACTCAGGCTCTCCAGAAATTCCTCGAAGAAAATTCAGAACTAAAAAAACAGGTGGATGAATACGTCAAGGAAAAAATCGTTCAGGTTAAGGACGTTTTAATAAAGAAAAAACAGGTTATCAACGGTATAAATGTATATTCTTTAGCCGGGCCATTCCCTGCCGATATTGCAAAAGATATAGCATTCCAGATCAGAGGCCAGTTCCCTGTCAATTCTATTTTCGTTGGGGCTACTCAATATGAAAATAAGCCAATGCTTACATTGATGATCAGTGACGACCTGGTGAAGGATCACGAACTAAATGCTTCTCAAATAATCCGTGACGCAGCTAAGCATATCCAAGGCGGTGGCGGCGGGCAACCTCATTTTGCTACTGCAGGAGGAAAAAATTTGGAAGGTTTGTCGAATGCATTGCATGAGATTATGGAAAAGATAAAGTGAGATTTATTCTATTAATAGGTTATTAGGGACGGTAAATTACCGTCCCTACTTATTTTATATTTGCATTGAGAAAAGCATAAAAGTTTATCTATATAATAAGATTAAAGACAGCGATAATCTTGTCGTTCTTTGAAATCATTTATCAATTATAAGATTGCAGAAAAGTAACACCGAAAAAATATGTAAAAGGTGTTACCTTTGTTACTTTTTAACAAGTAGTAAGTTTTAAGTAATAAGTAGTGAGTGAATAGGTAAAATAGACAAGGTACGAGGTTCACTGACGAGATGCTTCGTTCCGCTCAGCATGACAAGCTAATTATTAATTATTCATTGCTTTTCGTGTTACCTTTGTTACTTTTTCAATTCAACTCTACTTTAATCTCATTCCCCTTTCTTTGATAAAAGTAATAATCCGGCTATAGTAAGTAAACCATTCAGAAGAAGAATCTCATATCCTACCCTATAGTCCAGAGTATGCAGTAAGGTATATTCAAAGGCGTAACTTAACAGAGGAGCAAGAATACAGACAATAGGGACAAACCTGTCCTTTATATTTATCCTTGTAAATAGACCGAAAAAGAATAGTCCCAGCAAAGGTCCGTAAGTATATGACGCCGCTTTATAAATAGTATCTAATATACTCGTCTGATTTATATGGTCAATAAAGAAGATAACCAGTAAAAATACTATACAGACAAGCAGATGTACTCTACCTCTTATTTTCCTGGCTTCTTTAGCATCCTTCTTCTCCACATTCAGCAGATCCACACATACAGAGGTCGTAAGTGATGTCAGTGCGGAATCTGCATTGGAAAAGGATGCAGCTATAATACCTATGGTAAAACAAATCAGGACTGGCATTCCTAAATATTCGGTAGCTAACATTGGTAATATCTGATCGGGATTATCCGGAAGCGTAATTCCATATTGGGTCGCAAATGCGAGCAACAATATACCCAGCGACAAAAACAGATAGTTCATAGGAATAAAGCCAAATCCATAACTTACCATATTCTTTTGGGCATCTTTCAGTGTCTTGCATGTAAGGTTTTTCTGCATCATATTCTGATCCAGACCTGTCATAACTATCACAATAAGTATCCCGCTGAAGAACTGCTTAAAAAAGTTTTGCTTAGACACCCAGTCATCAAAAACAAAGATGCGGCTATGCCTGCTACTCCGGATAGTATCAGCAACCTGCGAGATATCGAAACCCATCTTCGAAGCCACCTGCCAGATAATAAGTCCTAGCGCCGCTAAAAGGCATATAGTTTGCAGAGCATCGGTCCAGACGATTGTCTTCATCCCGCTTCGATGCGTGTAAGTCCATATCAGGGCTACAATAACAATAACCGTCACATAAAATGGTACATGCCACTGATCGAAAACCAATGTCTGCAAGATCAATACGATTAGATATAATTTAGAGGCCGCTCCTACAATTCGCGATAATATAAAGAATGACGCACCTGTTTTATATGAGAACAAGCCAAAACGCTGTTGCAGGTAACCATAAATAGAAGTCAGGTTGAGCTTATAGTATAAGGGCAATAGCACAAAGGCAACAATGAGATAACCGGGAAAAAAGCCCAGGACCATCTGCATATAAGCCATATCGAATTGTCCCACCATTCCGGGAACAGAAACGAATGTGACTCCCGAAATAGAATCTCCGAGCATGCCTATAGCAACAATATACCATGGGGATTTTTTGTTTCCGAGGAAGAAAGCATCATTATTGCTGTCTTTTTTACTTACAACATGAGAGATAAGTAATAACACAGCAAAATATACTGCAATGATAATCAGAATAGTAATACCCATAACGCATTCAATTCATTATATACACATTCAATGTTTTATTGGAATATACAGGTTTTCTTGCCTCTGTTCTATCCCATTCCTTATCAATGACAATGTAATCGAAATTGCCTTTGAGAGTATCTGTATTTACCAATCTGAAATCTTCAAAGTCTATGAATACCCTGTCATACTTTGATTTACTATAATCGTATCCTCTCAGCATCATCTCAAATTTGTGACTCTCGATATTCAGTCCACTGAGGACATAGAAAGTTTTACCATCTTCAATAAATTTCTCGCTTACATCGTGGAAGCCTATATTGAAACTCTCATATTCCTCAATATTATTTTTGAAGTTATAAAACAGCCCGGCCTGTAACACGAGAAGCAATATTATCAGACATTTCACAGGTATCTTTTCTATGTATTCCGAAACAGATATACCCATCAGGAATAAGACTACAAAACCATAATATATGAATGTACGAGGAAAGGGAATGACAGAGTGTATTGCTAAAAGTATGACCGGAGCCAAACCAAATATGATCCAGAGTTTAAGTATCTCCTTTTTCTTTTTCAATAGGGCTATTATAAACGGTATGCCGATAGCAATAAATGTGTATATAAGATGCAGGCCATAAATTTCACTGAAAGTATTCCTGAAGAAAAGAGGGAACAAAGCCAATACTCCCATGCGGTCACCCGGTGTTATAGACAACACTCCAAAACCCTGATGTAATATAATCGGTGTATAACAGAGCAATGTTGCAAGCGTTATGAATAGGTTGAATACGAATTGTTGTTTTATATTCTTATAGTTATACAATAAGATTATGAAATTCAGAGTAACAAAAGGATAGAGGTAAGAAGGCACAGCATAAAAACCAAGAACACTGCATATAGAGAATATAGCCCAATCTTTATTTCTACTGCCATGCTTTATTATATTAAATGTAGCATACAGGGATATGACAAAGAAGAAAGTTACCAAAGCATATCCCCTCGACATATAACTATAGTAGATAGACATAAATAACATAGACGAAATGGCAACTGAAAACAACGCCACTTTCCGCGAATAGTATCTTTTGACAAAAGAATAAGCAATAGCCCATGTCAGTATAGAGATCACAATCGACGATATCCGCAAACGGAATAAGATATCAAAAACCGGAATATGCTTGGTTATATGCGTTATTATAGAATGAAAAACATGATTATTCGGAGCGGGATAAGACGAGATACAATATAAGATCGGATTATTTGTAAAATCAACATAAGTGAGTGCCTCGTCATATGATATAGGTAATACAATAGCGAAATAGATAGATGTAATAAGAGGCGTGAGCAATATTAACAATACATATCTGCCATTCAAATCGTTCCATATACTCTTTATTGCCCTGCCGATGTACGAACAGAAAGATGCTGTATGAGGATACAAAATATTTATCTTTAGTATACAATAAACAGCAAGAATGATGAAAGAAGTCAATATACTTAGAAAAATGATATAATTTAAGCCTGACAGATCATTTGCTATCTGAAAAAGTTCTTTGAAAGATTGATTTTCTTCGTAAAAGATGCCGATTTTTATAAAAATTATTGATAACAGGAATAATACAAGTAATACTGCTATCAATATTAGAAAGGCTTGTAAAGTCTTTTTCATTTAAAATTTTATTAGCTGAATGAATTAGCTTTTAAAGACAGATAAAAATCCGCATTCATATTTTGCGCGCAAAGGTACGATTTTTCAAAAGATTGTCATCTCTAACTTTAGAACATTTACGTTAAACTGACAAAAAGTCCGACCGAATTGTTAAAATTGCAATAAAGATTTTCATCTCGGTTAAAAGTGTTAAAAAATGGAGTTATACCGCACTAAGTGTACACTTTTTGTGTTTACATTTGAAATAAAAATAAATGGATTAACAAACAATTTAAATAATACTTGCATATGAATAAAGTTTGGAAAAATATTTCAACCTACATTGTGGTTGCATTAGTGAGTATAGGAGCTACATATGGAATGTATAGCTTCATGGATTACAAAAGAGGATACAGCACCGCTGACACCTATAATTACGGAACCGAATTTGACCAGAAAGGAGTACATCTGGCAAGCCTGACTGCTGACGGTTATCCTGATTTTACAAAAGCTGCAGAAAATTCTATTCATGCGGTAGTACACATCAAGTCTACTGTGAAGGCACAGACCTCGCAAGGTCAGGGACGCCAGCGAATGATCGATCCCTTCGAATATTTCTTCGGATTCGGTGACCGTGGCGGACAGGGTTACGGACAACCTCAGCCGAGCGTCGGTTTTGGTTCGGGTGTAATAATCTCTGCCGATGGATTTATAATCACAAACAATCATGTCATCGACAAAGCCGATGAAATAGAAGTTACATTGAACGACAACAGTAAATACACTGCAAAACTGGTAGGAACAGACCCTGTTACCGATATAGCTTTACTGAAGATAGAAGGCAAAGAGTTTCCATATATTCCATTTGGAAACTCCGACAATCTGAAAGTTGGTGAGTGGGTATTGGCAGTAGGAAACCCATTCAACCTGACATCTACAGTTACAGCCGGAATCGTCAGCGCCAAAGGTCGTGGAAACATAAGCGGAGGTAACCGAGGTGGAGTAGATATGAGTATTCAATCATATATACAAACCGACGCTGCCATCAACCGGGGAAACAGTGGAGGTGCATTAGTTAACACCAATGGTGAACTCATAGGAATCAATACTGCCATCTACTCTCAGACCGGTGACTTTTCCGGATATGGATTTGCCGTACCTATTTCAATTGCCGGAAAAGTAGTAGCTGACATTAAGGAGTATGGCACTGTACAACGCGCTGTTCTCGGCGTACAGATAGGCGAAGTGGCTGCGGCAAAAGAAGCTGACCCCGAAAAAACAAAGAACCTGAAAATAAATGAGGGTGCTTATGTTGGTGGATTTGCAGATATGAGTCCTGCTAAACAAGCCGGAATAGAAGAAGGGGATGTCATCACAGCGGTGAATGGAGTGAAGGTAAAAACAGTTAGCGAACTACAGGAACAAGTAAACAGATTCCGTCCGGGTGACAAAGTTAAAGTAGATGTAGTACGTGGAACTTCAACCAAGACATTCGATGTAACTCTCAAAAACAGCGCAGGCAGCACTTCGGTTGTGAAAAAAGAAGACGGTATTGCCAGTGTAGGAGCTGCATTCAAAGACCTTACTGCCGAAAAGAAGAAATCTTTAGGCGTTAGCTATGGTGTGGAAGTGGCAGGTGTAGACAATAGCGGTAAATTCCACAAAGAAGGTATAGCTAAAGGATTTATTATACAGAAAATCAACAATCAGCCTGTATCTTCAGCCAACGAGGTAGAACGCATCATCACCGCCACAGCCAACAGTCAGGACAAGGCGCTATTCATAACCGGAATAACAGCTAACGGATCAAGAAAATATTATGCAGTAGATTTAAGCGAGTAACATTAACTTAACAAATATCAAATAACGCTTAAGTAAAAAACTAAACATCTTACTTAAGCGTTATTTATTTGTATATAACTTAGATATAAACTTTAAGTAAGTAAGCAAAAACAACAATTGAGTATTATTAACTAAAGCTATCTGACATTAAGCCCAAACAGATAGCCATATATAGCATTATTTTTACTATATTTGCAAACATTTTTGGGACATTTTAACATATATACTTATATATGAGGCAGTTAAAGATTACAAAGTCAATTACAAATCGTGAGAGTGCATCTCTAGACAAGTATTTGCAAGAAATTGGTCGTGAAGACCTGATTACAGTCGAAGAAGAAGTAGAATTAGCGCAAGCCATAAAAAAAGGTGATAGAGCGGCGCTTGAAAAACTTACGAGGGCTAATCTTAGATTCGTTGTATCTGTTGCAAAACAATACCAGAATCAGGGGTTAAGCTTACCCGACTTAATCAATGAGGGAAATCTGGGACTTATCAAAGCTGCAGAAAAATTCGACGAAACCAGAGGGTTTAAATTTATCAGTTACGCAGTATGGTGGATTCGCCAATCTATATTGCAGGCATTAGCAGAACAATCGCGTATCGTACGCCTTCCACTCAATCAGGTGGGCTCGCTGAACAAGATCAGCAAAGCTTTCTCCAAATTTGAACAGGAAAACGAACGCAAACCGTCTGCAGAAGAACTTGCCGAGCAATTAGACATACCAGTTGATAAAATCGCCGATTCGCTGAAAGTTTCAGGACGACACATTTCAATGGACGCACCTTTTGTCGAAGGTGAGGACAACAGCTTGTTGGATGTACTTGTAAATGACGATGCCCCAATTGCTGACCGTACGTTGATAAACGAATCGCTACAACAAGAAATTGAGCGTGCATTATCAACATTGACAGAAAGAGAAAGTGAAATTATCAAAATGTTCTTCGGTATCGGATATCAGGAAATGACCCTGGAAGAAATTGGTGATAAATTCCAACTCACACGTGAACGTGTACGTCAGATCAAGGAAAAAGCAATTAAGCGTCTACGTCAAAACTCACGAAGCAAATTACTAAAAAGCTACTTAGGTTAAAAGGTTCTTAACCGAAAGTTCAAAGGATAAAGAGAGTAAGGAGACTTGCTCTCTTTTTATTTTGTCTCGTCCGAAGTTTTATCGCTTTATCTGAATCCGTGATAATTACGGGCGTAATTATAATCTATTGTCCCCTGCTCTATCTGAATAACAATAGCCTCTATCGATGCATCCTTATCATTAGGGTCATATTTCGTTTTCAGGCTGTTGCCAAAAAGCCCCGCAAAAGCATTATATACTCCCGCTTTGAAACTGCCGACAAGAGCTTTTACAATATTGTATGAAGGAGTATTACATTCCCGGTCGATAAGCTTTACCAATATCTTACCCTGATTCTTGGTCATCTTTTTCATCTTAGGCTTATACTCGGCCATCATATACTTCTGCACATCTTCCAGATATTTTTGCTTCGCCTTTTCGGTGGGCAAAGTCTCCATATATTCGTAGGTTTCTATGATGGAGTATGCTATTGTTTTAGCATAAGGATACGCTATTTTCACATCCCGCACCAGTTTGGAATATTCCTGTCTCTCCTTATTGTTTTTAAATTTGATTTGTCCAAATATATAAACAGGTTTTAGCTGAACCACAGCAATAGTATCACCTTCATATATAGCTGCTATATCAATATATGTCTTAGGCTTCTCATCCTGCGACTTAACCGACACAGAAAGAAGCAAAAGGAAACATAGTACAGATAAAACTCTCTTCATATTTCAGTGAATAAAAACATTCAAATATACAAGAAAAATAGACAGAGAAATCATTTTTAGAATAAATTAAGCTGGCAGGTGTTTTATTTTGCATCAGAATATAACAGTGACTAGTTGTTGTTTTTCGTAATATGGTATGGTATATCATTTTTTCAAAGAACGGTGAGCCTGTATAAAAGTTATACACTCACAACCATAGATAAAGATTCTTCGAAAAAACGCACATAAATAATCTTAATACGCAGAATAATTATAAGTCAGCAAAGCCCTGTAATTTAGAAAAAGTTCTCACCCATTTCAGGTAATATGCAGCAAGGATACTTTTCGGGTAAATCACTTTAACCTCCCTCACCACTCTTTTTTGCAAGTTCTCGCAACGTGCCTGACGATACCTCTTTCTATTATCATAAAAGTCCCGATGTGCCCGGATAACCTCTTTCGCATTGGTATATTTACCTGTAAGAGTAAACTGAATGGCGGCAATATAATCAAGAATGAGCCGGATAATCATTACCCTCTTTAAATTCTCTTGTGGCAAATTCTTATAAAGCATAATCAGATTGTTGCGGAAGTTGAGAAAAGTCTTGCGCGGGCTTTCTTTTTTCAATGTGGCGGCACCTACATGATAAACGACCGATGAAGGCAGACAAACAATCCGCTTTCCCCGACAATTCAAACGCCAGCAAAGATCAACCTCCTCCATATGAGCAAAGAAAGATGCATCAAAACCTCCCACCTCGAAAAAATCCTTAGAACGGATAAACAGGCACGCACCAGTAGCCCAAAGCACATCGATCGGCTCATCATATTGCGCCCTATCTTCCTCCACGTGCATAAAAATACGTCCTCGGCAAAAGGGATAACCGTATTTATCGAGAAATCCGCCGGATGCTCCCGCATATTCAAAATATGCTTTATCTCTCTGAGCCAGCATTTTGGGTTGAGCAGCAACTATATCTTTATTATTATCCAGATGGTCTATCATAGGCAACAGCCAACCATCGGTTACTTCAACATCCGAGTTGAGCAGGACATAATATTCAGCCTCCACTTCTTTCAGGGCTTTGTTATACCCTTCGGCAAAACCGTAATTCTTAGGTAAGACAATCCGGGTAATCTGAGGATATACAGATTGAAGAAATGCGACAGAATCGTCTGTTGAACCGTTATCAGCGACAACAAGTTCCACATCAGGATGTGTAGTATATCGTATCACGGAAGGCAGGAATTGTTCTAAAAGCACCTTACCATTCCAGTTAAGAATAACAACTGCTACTTTTTTCATTTTTGTTGTTGCATTGCTTCCACTTCTTCTCTAGTCCGTTTCCAACGCTTATGAGTCCAGAGCCAGTAAGCCGGATTGCGAAGAATCGTCTTTTCCATAGCCCTGATATATGTTTCTGTAATATTATTTTCGGGTTCTTCTTTCGGATCGTCTGTAATCAGGCGAACGGTAGCTTTATAATGCCCCCTCTTTACTTTCTCCATATCCAGATAGACAACCGCGAAGCCTGTTTGCTTCGCAATACGCTCTACTCCGGTAAAGACAGGCGTTTCCTGATTAAGAAAAGGAGTCCAGTAATGAATATTCCTCCATGCAGGTGTTTGGTCTGCCATAAAACCGATCAAGGTCTGCTTGCCTTCATTGCGAAGCTTTACAATGACCCGGAATGTATCTTGTTTAGAGATGGCAAGAGAGCCGAAGCGGCTTCGTATCTTGAGGAACAAGTCATCTATAGCCTTATTTTTCAACGGCTTATATATTTCACCTAAAAGAATCTTTCCCTCTTGCTTAAAATCAAGATTGATAGACGTAACCCATTCCCAGTTGCAATAATGCCCAAGGAACATCAAGGCGGAATTTCCATCTTTCATCAGTTCTTTTATTTGCTCCACATTATTGAACTGCATCCGTCTTTGCATTTCTTCATCAGATATATGCAATAGCTTCAGTGTTTCCACAAAATAATCGCAAAAGTGATGATAGAATTCCCGCTCTATGGTCAATCTTTCCTGCTTGGTCTTCTCCGGAAAGCAGGCTTGCAGATTATGCCTGACTACCTTTAATCGATAACCGGCTATTTTATAGACGAAAAAATAAAGTATATCGGATAATATATACAATACCCTGAATGGCAATAGGGCGTGCAAATACATCCATGCAAATAGTATGTAATATAACAGTCCGTTCATCTCTTAATTTTCTACCAGTGCTGTTTTTACTTTATTAAAATCTCCTAAGGTAACTATTTTTATTTCATTTGCCTTACTTGCCTGGTATGGTGTTTCTATCTTCACATAGTTCTCAGTAAATCCGTACATCATATTATCATGCTGAGCATGCTCAAACAAGACTTTACGTTGTGTACCCTGCTGCGACTGGTAAAATGCTTCCAGTTTATTATCCGATAAATCGAGTAAAACTTTGCATCGGGCATGTTTTGTTTTAGGATCCACCTCGTGTTCTATCTTCAAGGCTTGCGTATTCGGGCGTTCAGAATATGTAAAAACGTGAAGCTGAGAAAAATCAAGGCCTTCCAGAAACTGTTTAGTCTCTTCGAAGTATTCATCTGTCTCCCCCCTTGTACCTACAATTACATCCACCCCGATAAACGCATCAGGCATAATCGCCTTTATTTTCTCCACTTTGTGACGAAACAATGCTGTGTCATACCGGCGGCGCATCAACTTCAACACTGCATCAGAACCCGATTGCAGCGGAATATGGAAATGCGGTGCAAAACGGTTCGACTTTGACACAAAATCTATAATCTCGTCAGTCAGCAAATTTGGTTCAATAGACGATATGCGATAGCGTTCAATACCCTCTACCTCGTCTAATGCCCTTATCAGATCAAAGAATGTCTCCCCTGTCGTACGTCCGAAATCACCGATATTCACTCCTGTAAGCACAATTTCCTTTCCTCCTTTTGCTGCCACTTCCTGAGCCTGTTTCACCATACTCTCAATAGTGCCGTTACGGCTACGCCCACGTGCAAAAGGTATAGTACAGAATGAACAGAAATAATCACATCCGTCCTGCACTTTCAGAAAATAACGGGTACGGTCGTCTTGCGAACAGGAAGGAACAAACGACTTTATTTTATTTGTTTTCGATGTATGTACTACCCCCTTGTCTTTCTTCTTCAACTCATCCAAATATGCAACTACATCGAGCTTCTGCTCTGAGCCTAATACAATATCCACACCCTCAATACCGGCTATATCTTCCGGTTTGAGTTGAGCATAACAACCCGTCACGATTACATATGCCCCCGGATTTTCTTTGATCAATTTACGAACAGCCTGACGACATTTCTTGTCAGCAAACTCAGTAACCGAACAAGTATTTATTACACATATCTCTGCGATTTCCCCTTCTCTGGCCCGACGAACACCTACTTGCGAGAGCTGCTTCCCGATAGCAGAAGTCTCGGCAAAATTCAATTTGCAGCCTAATGTGAGATAGGCTGCTTTTTTATTTTCAAATATCGAATTATCTATCATTGCATTTAGCTTTTAGCTGACAAATTCCATTATCAGCTTCAGTATTGTATATCTAAAAACTATAAAATATTATGTAAACAAAGTAACAGGTTCAAACTATGACCTATCTATATATTAACTATAATCTGTCAGAACTTTCATTATATTAACCTTCTTTTGCAAAACATCGTTAAAAGGTAACAAAGGTGACAACTTTTTAATCTGCCCTCACATGTTACTATTTACCAATTTGCATTCCTGCATCAACCGTTCATCCTCCTCTGATAAAAAAGTAACAAAAGTAACACCTATCACAGACTTTTTATTTTTACTTTTTCCAATCTTCAAAGAACCATAAATTAAACAGCTGAAAATATCACGCTGTTTAGTATATAGATAAATTTTCGAGGGAATCATACATTCATCTGGGATTAAACCATATAGCACCAAATTCGAATGAACCCTCAATTTAAAAGAGTACAAAATTACAACAATTGTCGCAATTTTAGTGATAAAATACTTGTAGAATATAAGGAGACTATTTATTTTTGCACAAATTCACCTAAAATGAGCAATTTTCATGATTAAAGAAAACCTGATCGATTTATACGCCAATAGCTTTAAAAATAACTGGGAATTAAAAGGACTATCCGATTATTCAGAACAAAAAACATTATACTACAAAGACTTAGCTTATGAGATAGCCCGTATACATATTATACTGGAAGAAGCTCAAATAAAAAAAGGTGAAAAAATAGCCCTTATAGGAAAAAACAATATACCTTGGTGCGTCACTTACCTGGCTGTCATCACATACGGCGGCATTATAGTACCTATACTACAGGATTTCCATGCCGACAGTGTTCAGCATATCATAAATCATTCCGAAGCAGTCCTTCTGTTTTCGAGTAGCCAGATATGGGACTCTCTTGACGAAGATCACCTACCCAAAATACGAGGGGTATTCTCGGTGAACGACAACAGTTATAAATGCCTCCATGAACAAAAAGGCGAAAAACTATCGCTTATCGTCGATTCATTAGACGAAAAGATGAAAAAGAAATATCCCGACGGATATAAAAAAGACGATATAAAATATGCCAAGGTAGACAACTCAGAACTTGTACTCATTAATTATACTTCAGGTACAACGGGATTTAGCAAAGGTGTAATGCTTTCTGCAAACAACCTCGCCGGCAATATCACGCATGCGCATTACCTGAAACTTTTATTCAGAGGGCAAAACATAGTATCATTCTTGCCTTTGGCCCATGCCTATGGCTGTGCCTTCGAATTCCTGTATTCCCTTACCGAAGGTTCTCATACAACCCTATTAGGGAAAGCGCCATCTCCGAAGATACTGGCAGAAGCCTTTGCCGAAATAAAACCTCACCTAATTATTTCCGTACCTTTGGTTATAGAAAAAATATACAAAAAATCCATACTCCCAAAAATAGAAAAGCCGGCCATTAAAATGGCTCTGAAAATACCGATTGTAAGAGATCAGATATATTCAAAAATACGAAAGGGCATGATGGAAGGTCTTGGCGGCAACTTCCATGAGGTAATTATCGGTGGAGCCGCTTTAAACAAAGAAGTGGAAGCCTTTCTGCACAAAATAAAATTTCCGTTTACTGTAGGTTATGGCATGACCGAATGTGCACCTCTTATTTCATATGACCATAATTATGATTTTATTCCAACCTCATGCGGTAAAATATTAGATAATATAATGGAGGTCAGGATTGATTCCGACGATCCTTACAATACAGTAGGAGAGATACAGGTCAGAGGGGAGAATGTAATGATGGGATACTATAAGAATGAAGAGGCAACCAAAGCTTCATTTACCGAAGACGGATGGCTGCGAACAGGCGACCTGGGTACAATAGACAGCAACAACAGGATATTTATCAGAGGTCGTAGCAAAACAATGTTGTTAGGCCCAAGCGGACAAAACATATTTCCGGAGGAGATAGAAGCCCGATTGAATAATATGCCGTTTGTACTCGAAAGCCTTGTCGTAGAAAGGAACGGGAAGCTGGTTGCATTAACTCATCCCGATTATGAAACAATGGATGCCGCACATGTAGAACAGGAAATGCTTCCGGCTATCATGGAAGAAAACAGGCAGAACCTGAATAAGCAGTTGGCCAGTTACGAAAACATAACAGCAATACAGATATATCCGAGCGAGTTTGAGAAAACTCCTAAAAAAAGCATAAAAAGATATCTCTATGAAAACTAAAGAGTTATTTCACAAAATTAGACTTAAATGCATCATTTTGGAAGAAAATAAGAAAAACACTAAAAAAAACATAATTATGCTATACAACATGTAAAGAAATATATATATCTTTGCATCGTGTTATCAGAAATAACTCAAATACATTTACCGTTTAAGTTTTAATAGAAAAGAAAAATGAAAAAATTAGTATTATTTGCTGTTGCTGTTATTGCAATCTCTTTCGCATCATGTAGTAATAAAGCTGCTGAAGAAGCTAAAGCTAAAGCTACTGCCGACTCAATCGCTGCAGTTCAAGCTGCTGAAGAAGCTGCTGCTAAAGCTAAAGCTATCGAAGATTCAATCGCTGCTGCTACTAAAGCTATTGAAGATTCAATCGCTGCTGCTACTGCTCCAAAGAAATAATCTGAGCTATAACCAGCTAAAGATTACAGAAGCCTGTATGAGTAAGACTCATATAGGTTTTTTTTATTAACTATTTATCCGTAATATTCACAATCAAAGGCAGTTATTTTAATAAATAATTGAGTAAAAATAGCTATCTTTGCACGCGGATCAATAGAACACAAACAAAAACATAATAAATGGAATCTGAAAAAGAGCATTGGGATATAATAATAAAACCTCGTGAAAGTAACTTCTCTTTGAACTTCGGGGAGACATGGAAGTATAGAGACCTCATAAAGAGGTACATACATCGTGACATTGTAACAGCATATAAACAAACTGTTTTAGGCCCTCTCTGGTACATTATTCAACCTTTGTTTACTACAATTATGTACATGTTTGTTTTTGCAGGAATTGCAAATATTCCGACAGACGGCTTACCTCAGCCTTTATTTTACTTATCGGGAATTTTGATATGGAACTATTTTGCAGAATGCTTAGGCAGAGCTCAGGGAACATTTCTTGGCAATGCGGGCGTCTTCAGCAAAGTGTATTTTCCCCGGATGGTTGTACCTATTTCGGGTGCCATATCCACAATGTTGAAACTGGCTATACAGGTTATTACTTTTGCAGTGATCTACCTATATTTTCATTATGCTGAAGGAACAAATATAGCACCCAATATATACATATTATTATTCCCTCTTCTGATATTAATGACAGCTTGTTTCGCCATCGGAACAGGCATTATCATCTCTTCTATGACAACAAAATACAGGGATATGGGTATCCTCATTGGCTTTCTGGTTTCATTGTGGATGTATATAACCCCTATAATATACCCTTTGTCGATAATGTCGGAGAGATATAGTGAATACAAATGGATTATTGCATTAAATCCACTGACTCCTATCGTAGAAACCTTCAGATTTGCCACGATGGGTACAGGCGAGTTTTCGTGGGCTTCACTTGGATATAGTTTTGGTGTTACCGTGGTTGTATTGATTGCCGGGATTGGGATCTTTAATAAAGTTGAAAGAAACTTTATAGATGTAGTATAATAATAAAAAAACGGAAAATGTCGAATATAGCAATAAAGTTTGAAAACGTATCAAAACAATATCGTCTTGGGGTGGTCGGTACGGGAACTATCAGCCATGACCTTAACCGGTGGTGGCATCTTGTAAGAGGGAAAGAAGACCCATACCTGAAAGTGGGAGAGGTGAACGACAGAAGCTCTAAAGCTATAAGCCAATATGTATGGGCGTTGAAAGATATCAATTTTGAAGTCGAACAAGGGGATGTAGTTGGGATTATAGGACGAAATGGAGCGGGAAAATCCACCCTTTTGAAACTATTATCGCGTGTAACTACTCCTTCGACAGGAATAATAAAAGCAAAAGGACGGATTGCATCCTTATTAGAGGTAGGTACAGGGTTTCACCCTGAACTGACCGGACGAGAAAACATCTACATGAATGGTACCATCATGGGTATGACCAAACATGAAATAACACGAAAACTGGATGAAATAATAGACTTTGCTGGCGTGGAAAAATATATAGACACTCCTGCTAAAAGATATTCTTCAGGTATGACTGTACGTTTGGGATTTGCTATCGCCGCACATCTTGAACCGGAAATACTGGTAGTTGATGAGGTTTTGGCTGTTGGGGATGCTGAATTTCAAAGAAAAGCAATCAATAAAATGAAGGAAGTCTCAACCGGTGAAGGTAAGACTGTCTTATTCGTAAGTCATAATATGGCATCTATTCGAAGATTATGCCACACCGGAGTACTATTGGAAAACGGAACAATCAGAGAAATCGGAGGAATCGAAAAAATTACAGATCTATACATCAGGAGTAATGGTGGGGATGGACAAAAAAGCGTACATATAGAAGCTGACCCTCGAAAAGAAATCTCAATTACTGATGTCTCTATACTGGCCGAAAACAAAACAGAGGAGGATATTTATGACATTAATGATAAATTCAAAATAAAAATAAAATATACAGTTCATCGTGATATAAAGGGAACAAATATGTCTTTTTCTCTGAGTAAGGATGCAACTCTTCTTTTCAGGTCGTGGGACATAGATACAGATAAACAACTCTATGAAATGAGAAAAGCAGGTGATTATGAAGCGGATATATCTTTACCTGACTTACTAAACGTTGGGAGTTATAGCCTGACCGTTGCTTGTGGCATTATTGGAGTTGGCCCCATACAAATCATGGAAGATATTATTGTATTTGATGTGGAAAATATTATTCAAGATGGGCATACACTCAGTTATAGTAGAGGTGGAATGATAAAAATCACTCCCCCTTGGGCTACAAAAAAGATAAGTTAAGCAATCTTTTATTAGAATAAGATAGTTATGATTATTATGAAAAAGATTACAAATATATTGAATAGGTTATTAAAAGGAATTCCAGCAGTTAAGGAACAAAGTCGGATTAATAATGATATAGAAGAGTTATCACTACCTGAGATATTACCTCATAAAGAGATATGTAAAGAAAAAAAAGTAGTTCACTTCTCCGCTTTCAACTATGGTAATGCAGGAGACGTCATATTACCGATAAATGTTAAAGACAGTATTGAATATGGATTGGATTACGAATATGATTGGAGAAGTATTCATGCTCACAAATATGTAGATGACAAAATTGTTGAATTAGCTAATAGCAGTAATGGAATTATCATAGGAGGAGGTGGTCTTTTTCTTAAGGATACCAATCCAAACAATAATAGCGGATGGCAATGGAATTGTTCTGTGGATCAATTAAAAAAAATTAATGTTCCTATAGCCTTATTTGCAGTGGGATATAATAGATTCCGTAATCAGGCTGATTTTGAACCCGTTTTCAAAGAGCATTTAAATATATTAGCAGAAAAAAGCACATTCTTAGGGCTAAGAAATTATGGTTCAATAGAGATGATAAAAAATTATTTGCATCCGGAAAATTTTGAGAAGTTACGATACCAGCCATGCCCTACTACAATCATTTCAATGTTATACCCTGATAATGTAAACATAGTTAAAAGAAATAGTGAAGAAAAGTTTATTGCATTAAATTGTGCTTTTGATAGAACTCAACTTCGATTTGGTGAAAAGATAGGGAACATATTGACTTCTATAGCAAAGGTTGTAAAAGTATTGAGTAAGGACTACAAGATAAAATATTATTCACATATGCCAAGTGATAATTATTTTATTCCCTTTTTAGACTCATTCGGTATAAAATATGAGTTAATGCATATAAAAACACCCATTGAAATAATAGAAGAGTATAGTAAGCCGTCATTAGTCATTGGGATGAGAGGGCATTCACAAATGATTCCTTTTGGCTGTAAAACTCCTATTTTATCCATTATTTCCCATGAGAAAATGGGTTGGTTTCTCAAAGATATCAATCGCTCTGAGTGGGGCAGTGAAGTAACTAATCCTGATTTCGAAAATGATTTACTAGAAAAAGCAATATATTTACTTAACAATAAGAATATAGTTATTGAAGACATTACAAATATCCAAGAAACATTTTTTAATATAACAATGGATAATGTCTCTGAAATTAGAAAAATATATGACTTATGACCAAACCAACCATTATTGCAGAAATAGGTGGCAACCATAAAGGAGATATGGCCATAGCCAAAGAAATGATAATTACGGCAGCTACATTTTGTAAAGCCGATGTTGTAAAGTTTCAAAAGAGGTGTAATAAAGAACTTTTAACTTCAGAGGAATATAATGCCCCCCACCCCAATCCGGCAAATTCATACGGAGCCACTTACGGTGCGCATAGAGAATTCCTCGAATTTGATTTGGAACAGCATAAGCAATTGAAAAAATGGTGTGAAGAATATGGTGTGATATACTCAACTTCCGTATGGGATAAGACATCTGCAAAAGAAATAATCAGTATCGATCCTAAACTGATAAAAGTACCTTCGGCCTGCAATCTTAACAAGGATTTATTGAAACATCTATGTGGCCATTTTCCCGGCGAGATACATCTATCATTCGGAATGACAACCTTAGAGGAAGAAGAACTTATTGTTAAATTCTTTGAGCAAAAAGGGCGAGCCAAAGATCTTGTTATATATAGTTGTACATCGGGCTATCCAGTACCTTTCGAAGACATCTCACTATTAGAAATAACACGATTAAAGAACCTATATAAAGACAGGGTTAAAGCAATTGGCTTTTCAGGGCATCATCTGGGTATAGCTGTAGATTCAGCTGCTGTAGCCTTAGGTGCAGAATGGATAGAGAGACATTTTACACTCGACCGTACATGGAAAGGAACAGACCACGCCGCATCATTGGAACCTGATGGTCTACGCAAATTAGTAAGAGATTGCAACGCTGTATATAAAGCTCTCACTTTCAAAAAAGAGCAAATACTCGATATAGAAAAAGTTCAACGTGATAAACTGAAGAAGAATCAAATCAAGTGGTAATTTTCCACATTTATCTATATACAAATATATGTCTATAATAGCATTTATTCCGGTCAGAGGTGGAAGTAAATCCATACCACATAAAAATATTAAATCTTTTTGCGGTAAGCCACTTGTTTTTTGGACATTGGGGGCGCTACAAGATATGGACAAAGTAGATGAAGTAGTAGTAGCCACAGATTGCGACGAAATTGAAGACACTATACTACAATTTAATTTCTCAAAAGTTAGAATATACCGAAGACTCCCTCAAAATGCAACAGATACGGCATCTACAGAAAGTGTAATGCTAGAATATATCAAAAAGAGTTCATTGACTAAGGACGACTATTTTATTCTTGTACAAGCAACATCTCCTTTCACTCAGAAGGCCGATATAGAAGGCGGATTGAATCTTTTATTAGAATCACAATACGATTCGGTACTAAGTACCGTAAGATTTAAGCGATTCCTTTGGAATAATGATGGTACCCCCTTCAACTATGATTTTAAAAATCGCCCCCGCAGGCAAGACTTTGATGGGAAATTAATGGAGAATGGGGCTTTTTATATCAATACAGTTGGGAATATTATTGATTCGACAAATCGGTTATCCGGAAAAGTTGGAATATATGAAATGCCAGACTACACTGCTGTTGAAATAGATGAACTCGAAGACTGGAGTGCTGCAGAGGATATAATGAGAAGGCATATCCTAAAAAGAGATGCAATACAGACTCACAATATAAAACTATTTCTTACCGATGTGGACGGTGTACTCACTGATGCCGGAATGTATTATTCAGAAAACGGTGATGAGCTAAAAAAATTCAACACCAGAGATGGTATGGGAATCAGGCTATTAAAGGAAAACGGAATAAAAACAGGTATAATTACATCTGAAAACACAAAAATAGTAGAAAACAGGGCAAAAAAGCTGAATGTAGATTATCTATATCAAGGAAAAATCAGTGGAGGCAAGCTGGATGCAGCAAAAGATATATGTAAGAAAGAAAGCATTACGTTGCAGGAAGTAGCCTATATAGGAGATGACCTCAATTGCTTCGACTTATTATCTAACGTAGGTTTAGCAGCGTGTCCTTCCGATGCTGTGGACAAAGTTAAGGGTATCCCCAATATAAAGATACTCAACAAAAGAGGGGGAGAAGGTGTCGTTAGAGAGTTTATAGATAATTGGATACTGGCATAGTATTGTGTATTATGAATATTTTTTATACTAATGTTTTAAACAATAGAGATATCGATAAGGTCATTGTATTAGGCAGTGGCTTATCTATACTTGATCTAACAAAAGAAGAAAAGGAGCATATAAACAGATGTAAATATGTAATTGCTTTTAATAAGTTTATGGCTTTCTATCAGAAAGCAGGTGTTCTCCCGACTCATATATATTTTCATGACAGACACGGTAATTCTATAAATTTTTATAAACATATCTTAGAAGTTTGTTGTAAAGATCGTTTGACACATCTTACTTTTATTACAAATAAAGAATTTGCTCAGAAGTATAAATATTTTTCATTTTTCCGTTTCAATATATTCAGAATCCAACGACGTATATTTCACAAGAAATTAAATGAAAGTGTTACTAATTGGATGGGGGATTATCTATGTAGAAAATTATATAAATATCCCCACAAAAGTACCATATATAGCATTGAGATAACGCCTGAACTGGAGGGTGGAAAATGGGCAGAAAATCTAAATGAGAAAGTATTTCATTATAAAGGAAGTTTGACCTCCGTACTGAATATATGCGGTATCATGTTTCCCGGGAAAGAAATCTTTCTTGTAGGTACAGATTTTAATTCATCTTCTTATTTTTTTGAGGAAGAAATAGAAAAATTAGATTTCGAGTGGAAAGACTTTACATACCAATTAGTTAAGGATGCGGGTATTCATTATAGCTTTCAGCAAACGGATGGAAAAACAATAGAAAATGCGTTTCCATATATCATAAGTTCTGTAAAAAAGACGGGTAATACTCTATATTGCATTAATAGTAATAGTTTATTAATCAAATTAGGTGTTAAATACAAATCTTTACTTTAAGAATTAAATTTATGAACGATAATATACGTCCCATCGCGATATACCTCCCTCAATATCACCCTATACCCGAAAATGACAAAGCCTGGGGTGATGGTTTTACAGAATGGACCAATGTAAAGAAAGCCAAACCTTTATTTGAGGGACATTATCAGCCTCATGTACCTCATGAGGATATCGGTTATTATGATTTACGAGACCCTGGGGTTCTTATAAAACAAGCAGCAATAGCTAAAGAATATGGAATATATGGCTTTGCGTTTTATCATTACTGGTTTAATGGGAAGCAGTTGCTTGAGACTCCTCTGGAAAACATGCTGAAATCAGGAAAACCCGACTTTCCTTTCTTATATATCTGGGCCAATGAGAACTGGACAAAAAGATGGGATGGATTGGATAACGAAATTATCATAAAACAAGATTATTCTCTGGAAGATGATTCAGAGCATATAAAGTATCTCTGTGAACACGTCTTTAGTGACGAGAGATATATCAAAATCGACGGGAAGCCTGTATTTGCAATCTATCGAAGTGAATTATTTCCAGATATCGAAGCTACTCTTAAAATATGGAGATCAAAGGCCAAAAATTATGGATACAACGATTTATATCTCATTCGGGTAGAAAGCTTCATTAAGAACAGTAATCCCTTAGAACTCGGATTCGACGCGGCAATGGAATTTTCACCAAATTTCAATACGTCTGGAGCAAGTATACAGACTAACGGTAGTTTACGTTTCTATGATTATGCAAAAGTCATCAGCTACCAATATCTTAATACTAAACGGTCTTATCCGAGATACAGAACAGTATTCCCGTGTTGGGACAACGTAGCCCGAAAAAAAGAAAATGGTACAGTTTTTATAAACAATATTCTGGAAGCATTTCAATTTTCTTTAAAAGAATCAATTGGATATACAAGAGAAAAATTTAAAGACGACCAGCAGTATTTTTTTATAAATGCTTGGAACGAATGGGGAGAAGGATGCCATATTGAACCGGATAAAAAACATGGATATTTATATTTAGAAACAATATCGGACATCCTGCAAAATAAGCCAATAAAAAATAAAGATAAGTATATCGATTTCTTAGAATTAGATCTCAAAAAATTAATTGAATGTATCCAAACCGAAAAAGATGAATCAGAACATTTAAGACATGAACTATTCCCCTTGCAACAATTAATTAATACGCGTAGGCATAGACTTATAGAGAACCTGCATAACATATACAAGAAGTTAAGAAATGTCTGAAATATCTATCATATTACCCAACTACAATCATGCGCCTTTTTTAAAACAGCGCATTGATAGTATTTTGCATCAGACTTTCCAAGATTTTGAACTGATAATACTGGATGATTGTTCAATAGATAATAGCAGAGAGATTATAGAATTATATAGAAATCACCCAAAAGTCAGCCATGTTGTATATAATACAATCAATTCAGGCTCGACTTTTATACAATGGAACAAAGGCTTTGAATTAGCAAAGGGTGAGTATATCTGGATTGCAGAAAGCGATGATTACGCAGATATCACATTTTTGGAGAAACTGACGAAAGCTGTAGCAGAAAATAGAAATACTGCAATAGCTTATTCAACCTCTTACTTTGTAAATGAAAAAGGGGAAATTACCCGAAACGGATTACGCAGCGAACCATACTTGAAAGCCAAAGCCAGAGGGAAGCTATATAAAATATATAACGGTGTCGATTATATAAAGAAACATCTGATAGACAATAACGATATCTATAATGCAAGTTCAGCAATATTCAAGAAATCTTTTTTAAGTTCCATATCACAAGAATATATGAACTATAAATCATGTGGTGATAATTTGTTTTGGATCGAATTAGCTGCACAAGGTAAAGTAATGTATTATTATGAAAATCTCAATTATTTCAGACAACATAATTCCAAAGTAACACCAAAATCCCTTAGCGGAGGACTATTGTTTGAAGAAGAATTGAAAATATTTCATTACAACATAAAAAAAGGATATGTCTACTGGACAAATAAACTATTGGTTATAGGGCGTTATCTGGCCTGGATGAATACCGTACAGTTCGACCCGGATGAAAAAAAATACGAATTGAGGGCAATGTGGGAGAAAGAAACTTCATTTCCTGTTTTATCCCTGAGATTATATAAAATGAAAGAATGTTGGTTCCGGGTAAAGTTCAAATTTATTCGTATCTTTAATTAAAAAGAATGATAAGAAAATGATACATATAGCCTGTGGTTTGGATAACAATTATGCGCCATATTGCACAATTCTTCTGTATTCGATATTAGAGAATAATAAGCAAGATGATATAACGTTTCACCTCTTAACAAACAATATGAATGAGGTTAACCGTAAAACTATACAGCAAATGGTCGCTGATTATGGGAAAACCGTATTTTTTTATCATATAGACAAAGATTTATTTCAAGATTTCCCTATATCCGGACATATAAACTATGCCACCTACCTGAGATTTCTACTTCCCTCAGTATTAACTGATTTAGATAAAGTATTATATTTGGATTGCGATATGATTGTTGATGGCAATTTAAAAGAGTTATGGGATATTAATATAGAAAATTATGCTATAGCCGGTGTCCGCGATTCCGAAAATGATAATATAAGGCTGTATAACCGTTTAGGTTACGACCCATCGTTGGGATATATCAATGCCGGTGTTCTCCTGATGAATTTAAAGGAGTGGAGAAAGGACAATATCCTTTCGGAAGCAATAAAGAGGATAACTTCTAATCCCAGAAAGTATTGCTATTGGGATCAAGATTTTATCAATGAATTTTATTGTGACAGAAAATTACTTCTTGACTTCAAATTCAATTTAATGGAATTTTTTCTGTTCAGCTATAGTAAATTCATTATAAGCCGGAAATATTTCCGCGATATAGAAAGAGCAATTAAAAAACCAACGATTATCCACTTTTGTGGACATATAAAACCATGGCATATAGAATATTCCAGCCCGATCAAATATATTTTTTGCAAATATGCCGATAAACAAGAATATATTTCAGATATTTATACTTATCAACGTTCAAAAAAACAAAGAATAAAAGATAGAATAGGAAATATTATTTATAGAATTGTTTCCCGTCTGGGGTTGCCACATGAATTATCTATAGATAAAACATGTAGAAACAGATACAGAGGAGATATATACCATATAGAAGATTATTGAGTTATGTGCAAATTCACCATTATTGTCCCTGTATACAATGCTGCTGATTATCTTTCGCGTAGTATAAAAAGTGTATTATCACAATCCGTTCGGGATTTTGAATTAATCCTTGTGAATGATGGTAGCTGTGACAGTTCGGGTGAAATCTGCGATAATTATGCCATCCTGGATAATCGAATCAGGGTTTTTCATCAGGAAAATAAAGGGGCAAGTTCTGCGCGTAATCAAGGACTGGTAATGGCTAATGGTGAATGGGTTCTATTTGTCGATGCTGATGACTGGATAGAACCTATATGGTTGGAAACTCTGATAAAAAAGATACAAACGTTCGATCTGGATTTATATACTTTCGGCTCTCAACGGATCAATAATCAATCCGTAGAATATATTCACTTGCCACCATATACAGTGGAGAATAACCACAATTTTGTTAAAACACCGTACTATAAACATTCTGTATGGGCATATGCATTCAGAAATTCTGTAATACAAAAAAATGATATAAAATTTCCGGATAAATTAAAATATTCGGAAGATCAGGCTTTCTTACTCAAATATATATCAAAGTGCGACAAGATTGTATCATTGAATAAAGTATTATACAATTATTACAATAGTCCCGATTCCGTTGTTAATAGACCAATCAGCATACATAGCAGTATATGTAATATCTGGGCTGCTAATGATTTTCTCGAATTTTGCATTTTGAATAATATTACCGAATCTTTTTTTGAACATCCGGTAAGGCAATTATATGATGATTTTTTTATGTATCTGTCAATGATCCCGGATGTAAATAAAAGAGAAGCGCAAAAAGAATATAAAAAAGCCTATAAAAAAACATTACAACTATATCCGGGATTTGGTAAACATCGGTATTACAAAATTGCATATTATCAGCTATCATTACCTAAATCACTTTCCGAAGGAAAGAATAAGCTAAAAAATATAAAATATAAAATATCTATGTTCTCTAAATTGAAACAAGCAATTTATAATGCTATACATATCAACCAGATTGTTAGAGAAATAGTTTATGAAGAAGTCCAACACAATAAAAATTTTATAAAAATTGAGCGATACAGGCATTTAGCTGAAGAATCTACTACAACCGGAGTCACAACAAGTAAATATTTTGACCATGAAGTAATTGTTTCATTGACCACTTATGGCAAAAGGATACATGACGTTTATCTTACGATTGAAAGCATAATGCATCAAACCGCAAAATCCAATAAAATAATCCTTTGGTTAGCGGAAGATGAATTCACAATGAATACTATACCCATTTCTCTTAAAAGATTAATAGATAGGGGACTCACTATCGAGTTTTGTGAAGATATAAAATCCTATAAAAAACTTGTGCCGGCATTGCAGAAATATCCGGATAGTATCATTATTACAATAGATGACGATGTTGCTTACCAACAAGATCTGATCGAAAATTTATTGCACTCTTATCGAAAAGATCCTGATTTAATTCACTTTTGTCGTGGACACAAAATGAAAATCACAAAAGACGGAATATTGGACAGCTATACCCGATGGGACTTTTTTATCAATAACACCCTCACTGACAAGCTAAATTTTCCGACCGGAGTTGGAGGCATTTTATACCCCCCTCATTGTTTACACGAGGATGTTACAAATGAAAAATTATTCATGGTGCTTTGTCCCACAGCTGATGATATATGGTTTAAGGCAATGTCCTTACTAAAAGGAACATTCTCTAGAAAAGTATATACCCATAATGTAAACGGAATAGACTATACCATATTAAATAATGATATTCAGGATGAAACAGCTCTATGGAATATTAATATTACAAAAAATGATGAGCAAATAAAAAATGTCTTTTCTAAATATGATATATATAAATTATTGATGTAAAAATTGTGACTTGTTTTCCCTGTCCAAATTAATACTGAATCATTAATAACATTTACAATCGAGATGACAACACCCTTATTTTCCATTTTAATAGCTAACTACAACAATGGCTGTTTCCTTGAAGAAGCCTTGGAAAGTATTTATAGGCAATCATATAACAATTGGGAAGTTATAATCGTGGACGATCATTCAGAAGACAATTCATTTACGATATACAATCAATTAAAAAATGATGACCGTATAAAAATATACTACAATAATGAAAATCATGGAGCCGGATTCACAAAAAGAAAATGTGTAGAAATGGCTACTGGTAAAATCTGTGGTTTTCTAGATCCTGATGATGCGTTATTGCCGAATGCTCTAGCCGATATGGTAAAAATTCATACCGAAAAGCCTGAGGTTTCATTAGTGTTTTCTCGGTTCTATTTCTGTAATGAAAATTTGGAAATAAAATCAGAATGCCGATTATTAATTATAAGCGAAAATAAATCATATTTTACGAATAGAGATTATGGACCTGAGCATTTTGCTTCATTCAAAAAGAGCTGTTATGATAAGACCACAGGTATTTCTCCCAACTATCAATTAGCCGTAGATCAGGACCTTTACTTTAGATTAGAAGAAACAGGAGATGTTTATATATTAAATAAATTTACTTATAAATATCGTTCTCACAAAAATGGAATATCCGCATCTATTGATAAGGCAATTTACTGGAATTTAATTGTTCGTCATGATACTTGCTTAAGAAGAAATCTGAATCCCAATAATTATCCTTTGTTAGATTTTGAAGGCTATATCCATTATGTCAGATATACAATATATCACTCACGATCTTATAGGTTGGGTCACAGCATATTAAAACCGATTAATAAAATCAGACAAATGTTACATATATAAATTGGCACAAACTCTAATATATAAAATATTAAAACCCAAAATATGCCAAAACAAGCAGTAGTCATTATACCTGTATATAAACCATTACCCGATAGATATGAAGAGATATCATTCAGGCAGTGCATCAAGATATTATCAAAACATCCGCTTTGTATCGTTACATTCAGCGAATTAAATATAGACTGGTACAAAGACATATTGCAAACATTCAAAGTCGATTTTTCGATAGAATATTTTGATAAGGCATATTTTGAGAGTTTATCAGGTTATAATAAATTAATGTTGAGCAAGCAATTGTATCAACGATTTATAGCTTACGAATATATGTTGATTTATCAACTTGACGCCTACGTATTTAGGGATGAATTAGAGTATTGGTGCCGGCAAGGATATGATTATATTGGAGCCCCTTGGTTTGAAGGCTGGAAAAAACCTACCAAAAAATTTAAAGGAGTGGGAAATGGAGGCTTTTCTCTCAGAAATATACAAACCTCATTATCTGTTTTAAATAAGTTAGACAGATTAAAAAAATACAACACTTTATATACACAACTGAAGATCAACAAACTCACATCGTTTTATGGAGCCTTTATCTTATTCAGGGCACTATTGAATTTGAAAAAGTCCAATGGATATACTTTCTATGAATTAATCTCTGATCGTGAGCCTAAAATGCAAGAAGATGGTGTTTGGGCATTAAATGTACCTTCTATTTTTGATTATAAAGTAGCACCTGTAGAAGAGGCTTTGAAATTTAGTTTTGAAACAAACCCGTCTTTATTATATGAGATGAATGATAATAGATTACCATTTGGATGTCATGCTTGGCTAAAGTATGAATCCGAATTTTGGCAACCCTTCATAAAATATGACTAAACATATGAAATTATCCATTATAACAATCAATTACAACAATGCCATAGGCCTGAAGCGGACAATTGAAAGCGTTATCTCGCAAGATTGTTCCGGAATTGAATATATCGTTATAGATGGAGGTTCTTCCGATACCAGTAAAGATATAATAGAAGAATACAGCAGTCACATAACCTATTGGATTAGCAAACCCGACAATGGCGTATATAATGCAATGAACAAAGGTATTAAACACGCCAACGGAGAATACCTCCTTTTTCTCAATAGCGGGGATACCCTCCTTAAAGATGCCGGACTGACTGGAATTATTGATAAACTGACAGGAGAGGATATAATCTATTACAACCTCGAAATTTGTGATACAACAAACAACAATAAGTTTATCAAGTTCTATCCTGATTATATAGATTTTAAATACCTGATTGAAGACGGACTCCCACATATGGGTACTTTTATAAAAAGAAATGCCCTGATCGATTATGGCGGTTATTCGGAGCAGATGAGAATAGCTTCCGACTGGGCTTTCTTTATCGATGCTATCTGCCTTAATAATGCTTCATATAAACATATCGATGATTGTTTCTCTACATTCTATCTTGACGGAATGAGCTCCGATAGTCAAAACCGCCATATATTAACAGACGAAAGGAATAATCATATTGCTACTATATACCCACTATATCAAAGCTTGTACATTGGCTGGATAGAGAAAAAACAGGAACTGTACAAACTGAAGACATCTGTAAGCGTTAGGTTTCTTAAAAAGATAGGATTATTGAAATGGCTGAAACTATAAATAAGACAACTCCCCTACCCTCGATTTCGGTAATCATTCCCTGTTACAATCAGGCCGAATACCTACCGGAAACACTACAATCGATATTAGAGCAGGACTATACTGATTGGGAATGCATTATAATAGATGACGGTTCACCTGATAATACCCGCGAAGTAGCCGCACAGTGGACAGAAAAAGATCAGCGTTTCAGATATTTCAGAAAAGAGAACGGCGGACTGTCCGACGCCCGCAATTTCGGCATAAAACATGCTTCAGGAAAATACATCCTGCCATTGGATTCTGATGATAAGATAAGCCCCCAATATATTAGCGAAGCTGTGGATGTTCTCGAAGAAGATCCGAAAGTGAAGGTCGTTTATAGCAATCTCATCTTATTCGGGACGAAAAACCAAAAGCTTAAAACCCCCGACTATAACTATAAAAGATTATTCACCGAGAACCCTATATTCTGCTCGGGGATATACAGGCGAAGTGATTTCCTGCAAACAGGAGGTTACAATACCAATATGGCAGGAGGGCTCGAAGATTGGGACTTTTGGCTGGGATTTATCAAAGAAGAAGACAAAGTCGTAAAATTGGAAAAATACCATTTCTACTATCGCATAAAAGAGGTTTCGATGCTTTCGTCCCTTGACAAAGAGAAAAATGAGCGATTATTACTACAAATCTTCAAGAATCATGTACCTTTGTTCCTCGAATACACCAACCCTCTAAGAAATCATATTGAAGCTACCTATTATAAATGGGAGGCTGATTTATACAAAAAATCGATAGAATATAAGATAGGAGACTTCTTTTATTCACCGTTCAAATTTTTCAGGAAAGTATTCCGACGGATTTTTTCCGGAGAAAAGGACTGATACAAACTATTATGAAGATAAACGTCATACTCATCACTTATAATCAGGCTGCATATATGCCTCAGACGCTCGAAAGCATACTGATGCAGGAAACTGTGCATGATGTAGAGATTATTGTGGCTGACGATTGTTCTACTGATAATACAGTGAATATCATAAAAGAATACGAGAATAAGACCGGGTTCAAATTCATACACCTTCAAAAATCCCATAATGTAGGCTATAATAAAAATTACCAGCAAGCTTTTGCCGCCTGCACTGGTGATTATGTAGCCATTATGGAAGGAGATGATTATTGGCTGAAGCCGAATCATTTACAAAATCACATAGACCATCTTGAAGTCGAACCCAAATCTTCGATGAGTTACAACAGGCACCTGCGTCTGTTTATCGACCAAGACAGAGACGAAATATTCGATTGGACAGCAAATAATGATTATGAACTCATTACCACCGAGCAACTGGCTTTGGGAAACAAGATAGGTAACCTGTCATGTTGTGTTTTCAAGGGAAAGCATGTGCAAAACCTTGATCCCAGGCTGTTCGATATGGAAATTGCCGACTGGATGCTGGGAATGTATATGGGACAATTCGGACCTTTACTCTATCTTGAAGATGTTACGTCGGCTTATCGTATACATGACAACGGCCAATGGTCGAAGATGGACGATAAAACGCAATATCTGCGAATCATTGAATTCATAAACGAGTACGACAAATACTTCAACTATAAATATACAAAAGCTTTTACAAAACATAAACGGAGGCTGGAAATACTACTCTATGGCGACAAATCGCTACGGGGACGTATAAAAAACATTACCCCGGGTTTTATTAGGAAAATATACCGGAAACTTTAGAAAACAAAGATTATGAGTAAACAAATATTTGTAACGCAACCGGCACTACCGCCATTAGAAGAATTCATCCCTTATCTGCAACAGATATGGGACAATAAAATATTGACCAACAACGGGCCTTTTCACCAACAGTTTGAGCAGGAACTGGCCGATTATCTCGGTGTGAAATATATCTCGGTATTCTCTAACGGAACACTGGCTCTCATTACAGCATTGCAGGCTCTGCGTATAACAGGAGAAGTAATTACTACGCCGTTCAGCTTTGTCGCTACCACCCATTCCCTTTGGTGGAATAATATAAAGCCTGTATTTGTGGACATCGACGATAAATATTACAATATAGACCCGGCAAAGATCGAAGCGGCCATAACACCGCAAACAACAGCGATCATGCCTGTGCATGTATATGGCAATCCTTGCAATGTAGAGGAAATACAACGTATCGCCGATATATACGGCCTGCGTGTAATCTATGATGCAGCCCATGCTTTTTCAGTAAAGAAAGACGGACAGTCGGTGATGAACTGGGGCGACCTTTCCATACTGAGTTTCCATGCCACAAAAGTATATAACACGATTGAAGGCGGTGCTATCGTTTGTCAGGATGAAAAGACCAAGCAACGCATCGACTTACTCAAGAACTTCGGGTTCCGCAACGAAACCACTGTCATAGAACCGGGTATCAATGCCAAGATGAATGAGTTACAAGCAGCTTACGGGTCCCTTCAGCTCAAATATGTTGACAGCTATATAGCCAAACGCCTGGAATTGGCAAAATTATATGATAGCCTGCTGAAAGATATCCCTGGAGTATCTTACATGGAAGTAGCCGAAGGAGTACAGCACACCTACCCGTATTATCCTGTGCGCATCAATACGGCAGAATACGGCATGAACCGGGACGAACTTTATTTCAAATTACAGGAATATGATATTTTCGGACGCCGCTACTTCTACCCGCTTATCAGCGATTTCCCTACATACAAAGGATTACCGTCGGCAAGCGTGGCTAACCTCCCGATAGCAGGGCAGGTATCAAAAGAAATCGTATGCCTTCCTATATATGCCAATCTGGAATTTGACGAAGTGCGCCGAATCTGCGATTTAATAAAAAATAAACCTTGGAAGAAATGAGGCTGGGGATAATGCAGCCTTACTTTTTGCCGTATATCGGATATTTTCAATTGCTGAATGCTGTTGATAAATATGTGATATACGACAATATTCAATATACCAAGAAAGGCTGGATTAACAGGAACCGGATTCTGCAAAACGGTAAAGATTTGATGATTACTATTCCGCTGGAAAAAGATTCGGATTATCTGGATGTCAAAGAACGAAGTTTATCTGTTGGTTTCGATAAAAAGAAATTATTAAATCAAATAAGAGAATCTTATAGGAAAGCTCCTTATCTTGAACAGGTAATGCCTTTAACAGAGAGAATCGTCAATTTCGACGATAACAATCTGTTTCATTATATAGATAACTCTGTTCGCAAAATATGCAGATATTTGGAAATTAATACAGAGATAATTATATCCTCTTCCCTCAATGTCGACCATTCACTAAAAGGGCAGGATAAAGTAATTGCAATCTGTAAGGAACTGAATGCTACGGATTATTATAATGCAATTGGGGGACAAGAGTTATATTCTTCCGATGCATTCAAGAAAGAAGATATAAGCCTGCATTTTATTTCCTCCAATCCGATTGAGTATAAGCAATTCGCAAATGAATTTGTACCCTGGCTTTCTATATTGGATGTAATGATGTTCAATCCGGTGGAGAAAATAAAGAGTATGCTAAATGACTATAAACTAATTAACTGATATGCCAATGTGCCAATATAGTGAGAAGCTAATGGCTAATGGCTAGGAGCTAAAGGCTTTTAACGATGAAAGAAATAGGAGGATACTTCGAACTTCAGCTCCGCAAAGGCGAGCATTATCACAAAGGAGCAGTACAACTGAATACTGCCCGTAATTGCCTTGAATATATTCTGAGAGCAAAAAAGTATAAGAAGATATATATACCATATCTCAACTCGGAGGTAATATGGGAGCCTATAAAGAAATTAGGTATCGAGTGTGAATTCTACTCCGTCGATTTCAAAATAGACCCGATCTTCGATAAGAAACTGGCCGGGGATGAAGTATTCCTTTACTCAGACATATATGGAATCAAATGCAATACAGTCGAAAAACTAGTCCGGAGGTTTGGCAAGCAACTCATTGTGGATAATACCCATGCATTCTATTCCCGTCCATATGAAGGAATAGATACAATCTACTCTCCACGCAAGTTTTTTGGACTACCCGATGGTGCATACCTTTATACAGATACATTGCTGGATGAAGTATTCGGGAAGGATAATGCCATTCCGCATATGACGCACCTGATGAAGCGTATCGAATATGGGAATGCGGGTGCAGCCTATCAGGATTATCTCGACTATTGCGCCAGTCTCATTGATCAGCCGATAAAAAGAATGTCTAATCTGGCAAATGCCTTGCTGGCGAATATAGACTATGAGAATCTGAAACAAAGACAGATAAGCAACTTCAAGTATCTGCATTCAGTCTTGGGTAAAGACAATATATATGAGTTCGACAACTTCCCCGAAGATACTTGTCCGCTCAGCTATATGTTTTACTCAGAAGACCCTGATCTGAGAAAAAAGCTGATAGACAATAAGATTTTTGTATCTACATACTGGAAAGCAACACTGGACTTGGTACAAAAAGATTCTGCCGAATACAGGATTGTAAATTATCTGCTACCTTTACCTTGCGACCATAGGTATAACGAGGAAGATATGAAACGGATCATAGATGTGATATATAGCTAAAATGACTGAACAGAAAAACATAATGGTCTCTGTTTCCATGATAACCTACAATCATGAGAAGTTCATTGCCGAAGCCATCGAGGGAGTTGTGATGCAAAAAACAACTTTCCCTTTCGAACTCGTTATCGGCGAGGATTGCAGTACCGATAACACGCGGGCCATATGCATCGAATATCAGAAAAAATATCCTGATATTATCAAGTTGAGACTACCCGAAACCAATCAAGGTATGATGCTCAACTGGATAAACAATATAACCTCCGGACAGGGCAAATACGTTGCTCTTTGCGATGGAGACGACTACTGGACCGACCCTTATAAATTGCAAAAACAGGTAGACTTCATGGAAGCTAATCCCGATTTCGCGATGTGTTCTCACAAAGTTCATACGCTCATGTGTGGCGTTTTGGACGAAAATATAGAAATGGAACGGGATATACTGACTACGGAAGACCTTATCAGCAAAGACTGGGGATTGCTCACTGCTTCTATCTTTTTCCGTAAAGATGCGCATAAAACACCCGACTGGTATTATACAGTAAAGAATGGGGACTATGCCCTGCAACTCATTGTTTCCCTCTCGGGTAAAATCAAGTTCTTACCTGAATATATGGCTGTGTACCGGCAACATCTGGGCGGAATGTCATCAACTCTGAAACCTTTGAACCAAACCGCATGGATGGTATATTTATTGCATGAGTTTGATAAGTATACCAGTCATAAGTATAAAAAGATTGTCAAAGAGCGCATAAAAAGGATGTACAAGGTACAAATTTACTATGCCAAAGGTTACAGACTGAGAAAAGCCGCTGCTGTTCTCTCCTTATTCCAAAAGCTTGTATTCATTAATCCTTTCCTTATAGAATCGCAACGTAAATAAAATATGAAACTGTCCATAATAACCATCAACCTGAATGACGAAACTGGTCTAAAAAAGACCATTGACAGTGTTGTTTCACAAACATTTACCGACTATGAATTTATCATCATTGACGGAAAATCCACTGACGGCAGTGTAGACCTTATCCGCAAATATGAAGATAAAATCTCATACTGGGTAAGCGAAAAGGACAGCGGCATATATAACGCTCAAAACAAAGGCATAAAACAAGCCAAAGGGGAATACCTATACTTTCTCAACTCCGGCGATGCCTTATATGAAAAAGATACCCTTGAGAAGGTCTTTACAGGCGATCCGCATACCCCTTTCATCTGCGGCAGCTTCTATATGGAGCAAAAAGGCAAACTGGAAGCCGACACCTCATATAAAGACCGCGACTGGCATATAGCCATCTACGAACTGTTTTCCGGATTCCTTTGCCATCAGGCATTCTTTATTCATCGCAGCAACTTCGAAAAATATGGACTATATGACGAGACCCTGCGGGTAGTAGCCGACTGGAAACTATTCTTTCAGGGAATAGGAATACACCAGCTACCTGTAAAGTATGTAGACACATTTATAGTCATCTACAATATGGAGGGCTTCAGTACACAAATCGGCGGCAGTGTTATATATCCTGAAAAGCTGAAAGTCTGCCGTGAATTCCTCAACGAAAATGCTGTAAAAAAACTGGAACGGCTCTATTATCTAGAACAAAATGGTTTTGTGACCGATATTATGAAGTCTAAACGTTGGATATACAACGGATTCCGTGCATTCTGCAAAATCGGGCGTATCTTCGGTTTTGTAAAGGGCTAATCCATCACATTTACTTCGCTTTCGGGTATATTTGCAGAACGTATGCGCCATTCCTGCGGGTAAAGGTTATTAGCGCGATTCCCTATATTTTTCACAAATCCTATTGGAATGTTCTTATATGTCAGAAGAATATAGCCTTTCGGTATATCCTGTAATATCAGGGCTTCCTTTCTTAGATAGCTTATAGCTGTTTTCCAATCCATATCGTAAGTTTCAAAGGCTTTTACATTCAGATAATTGCTTAAAGCCAACGATTGCGCAGGAATAAAATCCTTTCCTTTAAATTCACCCAGACAAATACCTTCCGATACAATATTCAGACTCGAATTTAAAATACAGACATCATTATACAGTTCCTCCGTAAAGGCATACCAGGAATCACCCTTCGAATAAAATACAAATTGCTCTTTATCCGAGATATAATCTTTGTATTGATCAGGCAATTCCACTCTGTTCTTTTTCTCATTCCTTTTTCTCCTGAAGTCGGTACGAACACCCTCTTCTTGCTGCTTCCGCAACAAAGCAAAGAAAAAACCTTCCCCTTTTGTCTTGTGAGGAAAAAAGCGATAGGCAGGGATATCCTCCACAAAAGACGGGCTTATCCCCCACTCTTCCTGTATATCTACAGGTAATACTTCGGCTCCTAATTCATCGCGAATCCACTCCACATTTTCTTCATTCTCTTCCTGATTATAAGTACATGTACTGTATAATAATAATCCGTCGGGCTTTAATGCAGGCCAGATATCCGCTAAAATCCGTTGCTGCCGTTCTTTACATAATCTTACATTATCCACAGACCACTCGGATATTGCTCCCTCATCTTTCCGGAACATCCCCTCACCCGAACAGGGAGCATCGACAAGTATGATATCGAAGAAGCCTTTCAGTTTGCCTATTTGAGCAGGATCATTGTTTATTACCACGACATTCGGATTGCCCCATTTAGTCATATTTTCAGACAAAACATTTGCCCGCGAACGGATTACCTCATTCGATACCAACAAGCTATCTTTGTTCAATAAATCGGCTATCAGAGTAGATTTGCCGCCGGGAGCCGCACACAAATCCAAAACTCTTACATCTCCCTCAACATACTGCTTCAACGCCTGCCCTACAAACATGGAAGACGCTTCCTGTACATAGTAACATCCCGCATGAAACAACGGATCGAACGTAAATTGCGGCCGTTTGTCGAGATAGTAACCTGTTTCGCACCAGGGAACTTTTACTCCGGATATTCCTTTTCCCTTCTTTCGGCTCAAACGGATGCTGGTTGGTGAATCACTGCTTAATGCGGCGATAAGCTCATTCCATTCTTCTCTCAGGAGCGGTTTGGTCCGTATTATAAAATCATCAGGTAAATTCATTTTTTTCATTTATTGGCCCCCACTCCCCGAGAGGTGACTTTAGATACTACTCACTCTCTCCGAAGCCCCCTTAGGTAGGCTGGAGGATTAAAAGGTAACAAAGGTAACACTTTTTCCATTTTTTTCACCTGCTACATATTTCATTTTCTACGTCTCTTTTTCCTTTTACTCTGTTGACTCGCAGCCTTTCGATTATTATTAGCAATCAGTTTCCGCTTTATTTCCTGACGGGCTGCAAACGCCTTATCCATCCGCTCAAAATATTCATTCATTTCTGCTTCATCAATCTCAGAGCTATCTTCATCGCCATTCTCTGCTATGTACTGTTCCATATCATCATCTTCCACCTCCGCTATCTCTGCTGGTACAAGTACGGGTTCTCTCTCCGGCTCCTCATTTTGTTCGGATGTTTCAATTCTACTGTTTTCCTCACCTTTCCTTGAGTCGGATTGCTCCTCGTCTTGCGGTGGACGGGAAAGGCTTTTCCTGTCCTGCCTGTCCAACAGCAGTTTTATGGTACGCAGATCGGGCAGGCAATTCTTCCGTTTTATCGTTTTCGATTGTAAGGACACTCTCTCCGGATTACAGGGATCAGGCAGGTAAATCTCTTTTTCTTCAACCATGATATATCCGTCGAGCCGTTTTTTCAGGGACGAATATAACATCTGGCGAGTTCTTTCCTCCCGCTGATTCTCGGCCTTAGCTATTTCCCTCGCCAGTTCGGGCTTGGTGTCTTTCCACATGTAAAATGTTTTACGGCTGATACCCATTACCCTGCATATTTCAGCTACCGAACAAAAATCATCTTCTATCAGGGATACGATTTTTTCTACTGATTCTTCACTATACTTTGCCATAAGGTTTTTATGGTATAGATAAATGATTTGGGTTTTGATAATGATTTGAAATATAAAATTGTTCGATTTAGATGCTTCATTATCAAACAATCTACAAACAAAATTATCTAAAGAATGTCAAAAACAGAACTTTCCCTATAACGATATGGTTCAAAAAGGTGTGTTTAGTTTGTTTTTTTAGTATTTTTGTGCCTGCATAATGCAGTATTGGAGGAAAAAGTATAACTGAATGATTTCAAAGATAATAGCCAGTCAGAAAATAACAGAGGTAGAAGAGTTACTCGACAAATATGATAAAATAGTGATTGTGACACATGTATCGCCTGATGGTGATGCTATTGGATCATCTTTGGGATTATATCATTATCTGAACAATTTGGGCAACAATGTAAATGTAATTGTTCCAAATTCTTTTCCCGATTTTCTGAAATGGATACCCGGTGCGAAGGATATTCTCGATTATGAAAAATATCCTGAATTTGCGCAAAAGTTGATAGCTGAGGCTGAATTGATATTCTGCCTCGACTTTAATGTACCAAAACGCTCTTATCATTTAGGGCCTTTTATAGAAGCGGCAAAAGGGAAAAAGGTATTGATAGATCATCATCCCGAACCAACCGATTTTTGTGATGTGATGATCTCATATCCCGAAATATCATCGACCAGCGAGCTCATTTTCCGTCTCATTTGCCGTATGGGTGATTTTGAAGTGATGAGCCACGAAAGCGCTACCGCGATCTATACCGGAATGATGACCGATACGGGTGCATTTACCTATAATTCCAATAGTGCCGAAATCTATTACATTATAGGTGAATTGCTAAAAAAAGGCATAAACAAAGACCAGATATACTCGAATGTATATCATAATTATTCAGAAGACCGTTACCGGATGCTGGGTTTTACCCTGTCTGAAAAGATGAAGATATATCCTGAATATAATTCGGCTTTGATATGGCTGACAAATGAAGAACAGAAAAGATATAAAGTAAAAAAAGGCGACACAGAGGGCTTTGCCAATCTGCCTTTAAATATTAAAGGAATTATTTTCTCTGTTTTTATACGTGAAGACAATGAAATGATAAAAATTTCGTTTCGTTCTCAGAAGGACTTTCCTAGCAACAAGTTTGCAGCTCAATGTTACAATGGTGGAGGCCATCTTAATGCTTCGGGAGGGGAATTTTACGGAACAATGGATGAGGCAATCGCTATATTTGAAAAAGCATTGCCGGAATATGCTGATTTATTGACAAAGAAATAAAGTATTACTAAATATATAAAAGAATACATGAGAAAGATTATTGGCGCAATATTTACTTTTATGAGCTTAGCGATTGTATTTTCTGCATGTGGCGGAGAAACATATGCTGATAAACTGAAACAAGAAAAGAAAGGTCTCGAACGCTTTATAAATGATAATAAGATTACGACCAGAGGAACATATCCGGCCGATCATAAATTTGCCGATAACGAGTATTATCTGGATGAAAATACCGGGGTTTATTTCCGGGTGATCGATCCGGGAGATGAAAGTAAACTGCCGGTAAAAGGAAAAACAGACGTGTATCTCAGATATGAGAGTATTCTTAATTTGCTGAACGAAAACGATACGTTGGCTCAAAATAATTTTCAGGGTACATATATGACTTTCCGCTATGGAAATACATCCACATATATGGGTAGCGGCACTTCTACTACCTATCAACTTCAGATGTATTACTTCCTGTCTCAGGCATGTGTTTTGCCTTTAGAACAAGGATTAGGAAATGGCGCTGAAGTTAGCCTGATTGTTCCGTTTGCAAACGGGTCTACTTATCAGCAGGCAAATTACATTCCGATGTTTTATGGCCGTTTGAGATACCAATTTACATTGGATGAAACCGAAGAAACTAAAGAGTAAATAGAAAGATGGCCTTAATAAAATCTATATCAGGAATACGGGGGACTATCGGTGGCAGAGTCGGTGATGGCCTCAATCCGCTTGATACGGTGAAATTCGTATCTGCATACGCTTCTTTTATAAGGGAAAATGTAAAGAATGGTTCCAATGCTATTGTTGTTGGTCGCGACGCCCGTATTTCGGGAAAAATGATGGAGCAGATAGTTGTAGGTACGCTTATGGGGATGGGATTCGATGTGGTAAATATCGGTTTGGCGACAACACCTACTACCGAACTCGCTGTCGCTATGGAACATGCCTGTGGTGGAATTATCCTTACAGCAAGTCACAATCCAAAGCAATGGAATGCATTGAAACTGCTCAACGAAAATGGAGAGTTTCTCAATGCTAAGGAAGGCGAAGAGGTTCTTCGTATAGCCGAAAGCGAAGATTTTCATTATGCACATATCGACCATATTGGCAGTATTAAAGAGAAAGATTATACAGACAAACATATACAGGCAGTCCTCGACCTTACATTGGTAGATGTGGAAGCCATTAAAGCGGCTGACTTTGAAGTCTCTATCGACTGCGTCAATTCTGTAGGCGGCATTGTTATTCCCAAGCTGTTAAAGGCATTGGGTGTAAATAAAATAAACGAATTGTACTGTACTCCTAACGGTGAATTTCCGCACAATCCGGAACCGCTTCCGGAGCACTTGAAAGATATATCGATAATGATGAAAACCACATCGTCCGATGTCGGTTTTGTTGTTGATCCCGATGTAGACCGTCTGGCAATTATTTGCGAAAATGGTGATATGTTTGGTGAAGAATATACGCTGGTTGCAGTAGCCGACTATGTATTGAAGCATACTCCGGGCAATACTGTGTCCAATCTTAGCTCGAGTCGGGCATTGCGCGATGTGACACGTAAATACGGTTGTGAATACAATCCTGCTGCAGTAGGAGAAGTAAATGTGACTACCAAGATGAAAGCTACCGATGCTGTTATAGGTGGAGAAGGAAATGGCGGGGTTATCTATCCGGCCAGCCACTATGGGCGCGATTCGCTGGTGGGTATTGCTTTGTTCCTGTCGCATCTGGCACACGAAAAAAAGAAAGTAAGTGAGGTACGCGCGTCTTATCCACAGTACTATATAGCAAAACAGAAAGTAGAACTGACTCCCGGACTCGATGTGGATGGCATACTGAAGGCTGTTAAAGACAAATTCAGCCAATATGATGTAACGGATATAGATGGTGTAAAAATAGATTTCCCCGACAAATGGGTACACCTTCGCAAATCGAATACCGAGCCTATTATCCGAGTATATTCCGAAGCGCATACAATGAAAGAGGCCGAAGAAATAGGCGGCGAAATAATGAATGTAATCAGGCAGTTGGCAAAATAAATAAGGCTGATGCTAAAAAAATATAGGATAACAATCTTTTTCTTTATAGATTTGTTATCCTTTTTTTATGTCAGGTCGCAGACTTATTTATTATTTTTATATCTATAGCAACAATAGCTGGTTACGATCAAATAACGTTGCATCAGATATATCTTTTGCTTATTAAGTGAAACATTATGGCTAAAATAGAAACATTTAAAGGTTTTACTCCGGAAACATTCAGGTTCTTTAACGACCTGAAAGAGAATAATTATAAAGAATGGTTCGATGAACACAAGCATATCTACGAAAAGGAGGTCTTGAACCCGTTGAAAGCCTTAGTTACTACATTATCGCCTGCTATGCACAATATAGATACTTCTTTCGAATTGCGCCCACATCGCTGTCTGTCGAGAATATACCGCGACATCCGCTTTTCGAAGAATAAAGATCCGTATAAAGATTTTATGTGGATGGCATTTCAGATACCTGTTACAAATGATATCTGGAAAGATTATCCGGGCTATTTTCTTGAAATTTCCGGTGAGGGATATGCATTAGGACTGGGGCTTTTCCAACCGAAGAAGAAAGTAATGGATGCATTCAGGGAAGAGATAACCTATGATGCAGAAGAATTCCGTAAAGTAACCCAAAAGACTGTATTAGACAGGGGGTATGTTATAAACGGCGAAGAATACAAACGTCCGATAGCTAACAACTTACCCGAATATTTCCAGCCATGGATACAGCGCAAAGGTATATGGGTGAGCAAACACAGACCGGTAGGAGAAGAGTTATTCTCCGCTGATTTTGCTAACCTGATGAAAGAAGACTTTGTGGCTATGGAATGGCTCTATAACTTTATGAAAGAAGTAACGATGGATTAATCGTCAATTTTTTAACTTACAACCCATAACTCTTAATTCATAATTAAAAATATATTTCAATGAAAAAAATCAGAGCAGCAATTGTCGGATACGGAAATATCGGACAATATGTATTGGATGCGATATTATCATCGCCGGATTTCGAAGTGGCAGGTATTGTACGCCGCGACCCTAATAATGTTCCAGACGAACTGAAAAAATATCCTGTAGTAAAAACAGTAAAGGAACTGAAAGATGTAGAGGTGGCAATACTTTGTACACCTACACGCAGTGTCGAAGAATATGCAAAAGAATGTCTTACTGCCGGAATCAATACCGTGGACAGCTACGATATACATGGCGGGATCGTTGCTTTGCGCAAATCGCTGGATACAGTAGCCAAAGCTAACAACACCGTGTCTATCATTTCAGCGGGATGGGATCCGGGTACAGATTCTATGGTGCGTTCCATGTTTGAATTCATGGCGCCTAAAGGTATCACATATACAAATTTCGGTCCGGGTATGAGTATGGGACATACGGTTGCCGTGAAAGCCATAAAAGGAGTAAAAGCGGCATTGTCCATGACTATCCCTGTGGGTACGGGGATTCATCGTCGTATGGTTTATATAGAAGTGGAAGATGGACATAATTTTGCTGATGTAGCGGCAGCAATCAAAGCTGACGACTATTTTGCACATGACGAAACGCATGTAATGCAGGTAGAATGCGTGGATAACCTCAAGGATATGGGACATGGTGTGAATATGGTACGTAAAGGTGTTTCGGGAGATACACAGAATCAGCTTCTGGACTTCAACATGAAGATAAACAATCCAGCCCTTACGGCCCAGGTACTTGTGGCGTCGGCACGTGCTACCCTGAAACAAAAGCCGGGAGCGTACACTATGATCGAAGTGCCTATAATAGATTATATATATGGCGACAAAGAAGCCTTGATAAAGAAATTGGTGTAAAAAAATTAATTAAGAATTAAAAATGAAGAATTAAGAATAGGGTATTGCATGTTACAACACTTTCTATTCTTTGTTCTTCGTTCTTAATTCTTAATTCTTAATTCAAAAACATGATTTGTTTCCCCAACGCAAAAATAAATTTAGGTCTGAATATTGTATCTAAGCGGGCAGATGGATATCACAATCTGGAAACCATCTTTTACCCCATTGGTATAAAAGACGCTCTGGAGATAATAATCTGTGAAGAGCAACCTTCCGACACCTTTATTGAAGCCGGAATAAAAGTGGACTCTATTGCTGAAGACAATTTGGTAATGAAGGCCTTGAGGCTGATGCGGACGCAGTTTAAGTTTCCCCCGGTTGAGGTACACCTTTTAAAAAAGATACCTTTTGGCGCAGGACTTGGAGGGGGGTCGGCAGACGCCTCTTTCATGCTGAAACTTATAAACAGCACTTGCGGACTGAATATTTCCGACGAGGAACTGGCTGCATTAGCGGTACAACTGGGAGCCGACTGTCCTTTTTTTATCTACAACCGGCCCGTATTTGCAAGTGGGATAGGAGAAGTATTTGAAGATATCAATTTATCTCTCAAAGGATACTTTATGGTACTGATTAAGCCGGATATTCATGTGCCTACCAAGGATGCCTTTGCCGAAGTAAAGCCGAAACAGCCTCATATATCATTGAAGGAAATCATAAAACAGCCTGTTTCAGACTGGAAAGGGTTGATGGTAAATGATTTTGAAAAAAGTGTATTTGTCAAATATCCTGTAATTGGAGGTTTGAAAGAGGATTTATATAAGAAAGGGGCATTGTATGCATCCATGACAGGTTCGGGCTCTTCTGTTTTTGGAATTTTTAAGGAAGAGCAATCTGATATTCAAAACTCTTATCAGGACTGCATTGTGTGGCAGGGACCCGCATAATAGGGCTATATATGTAATTTCATTTCTGAAAATAAAATCGTACCTTTGATAGTTATTATCTATTCAAAAAGAATAGGGGCCTGACTGTATTTAATGAAATATTGTTTAGCTCTTACTGATTGAATATTTTATACATAAAATATTAACAAAAAGGTCTGCGACCTTAGTTTTCTCCGATGAAAAAATATATAATATATTCCCTTTCCGTCCTCATTTTGTGCTTTCTGGCATTTTTTTTACTTTCCAATAATAGTGGCGAAGAAGTACAATCGAAAGTACCCTATGTACTGTCGATGACTAAGTCCGTGGAAGTTCCCCATAAGGTAGAGTTTGCCGGAGAAGAGCTCATTCTGGACAGGTATGATCTGCATGAACGTTACGACCGTGAGATAAACGGGTTTACTTATCTACATTCTACAACTTTACTCCTGATAAAGAAAGCCAACCGCTATTTCCCCATTATAGAACCTATATTGAAGGAAAATGGTATTCCTGAAGATTTTAAATATCTCGCCGTAATAGAAAGTAGTCTCGACCACCGTGCGGTTTCGTCGGCCGGAGCGGCCGGATTGTGGCAATTTATGCCTAAAACTGCACCCAGCTACGGATTGGAAGTGTCGTCGGAAGTGGACGAACGATATTCGATAGAGAAATCGACAGAAGCTGCATGCCGTTACTTCAAAGAGGCTTATGCCAAATATGGAAGTTGGGCGAGCGTCGCTTTATCCTATAATGCAGGACAAGGGCGGATAAGTACCGAACTGGATAAGCAGCAGGCCGAAGATAGTCTCGACCTATGGTTGGTAAACGAAACTACCCGCTATTATTACCGTATGCTGGCAATTAAGCAAATATTCGAAGATCCGTCCAAATACGGGTTTGTCCTTACCGAAAACGACTTATACAAACCTATCGAGTTTACAAAAGTAGAAGTGACACAGTCTATCCCCGATTTGGCGAGCTTTGCCAAAGAAAAAGGACTTACTTATGCTCAGTTGAAAGATTTCAATTCATGGCTCAGAGATAGAAAACTAACTATTACTTCCAAAAGTCGTAGTTCATATACAATTCTTTTACCTACACAGGAATCGCTCTATTACAAAAAGGGTGAGAATATAAAAGTACACGATAAGGCCTGGATTTACAGAGACAGATAAGTGTTTAGTAAAGAACATTTTTATTTAATGGAAACAAATACACAGGAAGCAAAAGAAACGATAAGCGTGTATGGAGCACGCGTTCACAATCTCAAAAATATAGACGTAGAAATACCCCGCGATTCGCTTGTGGTCATCACAGGCCTTAGTGGTAGCGGAAAGTCGTCATTGGCATTCGATACTATCTTTGCCGAAGGACAAAGACGATATATTGAAACATTTTCGGCCTATGTCCGTAACTTTCTGGGTGGTATGGAGCGTCCCGATGTGGATAAGATAACAGGGCTTAGTCCGGTTATCTCTATCGAACAAAAAACAACTAACCGAAACCCCCGTTCTACGGTAGGTACAACCACCGAGATATATGACTTTCTCCGCTTGCTGTATGCGCGTGCGGGAGATGCTTATTCCTATCTTACCGGGGAGAAAATGGTAAAATATACAGAAGAGCAGATCTTGGAACTCATCATGGAGCGCTATATCGGGAAAAGGATATACCTGCTTGCCCCTGTAGTCCGTAACCGTAAAGGACATTATAAAGAGTTGTTCGAGCAAATCAGTAAGAAAGGTTACCTTACAGTGCGTGTCGATGGTGTGATACGGGAAATACTTCCCGGCATGCGTGTCGACAGGTACAAAATGCACAGTATCGAAGTCCTGATAGATAAACTGCAGGTATCCAATAAATTTGCAGACAACCTGAAAGCCAGTTTGCGCACGGCGATGAAACAGGGAGACGGACTTATAATGATTCAGGATGTGGAAACCGGGGACGTACGCCATTTCAGTCGTCAGTTGATGTGCCCTACTACAGGCCTGTCGTATAGCGAGCCTGCCCCACATACATTTTCGTTCAATTCACCGCACGGAGCATGTCCCCGCTGTAAAGGACTGGGCATAGTTAACCAGATAGATATGGGTAAAATCGTACCCAAACCCCAACTTAGTATTTATGCCGGTGGTATAGCCCCGCTTGGAAAATATAAGAATTCACTGTTCTTCTGGCAAATAGAAGCCATCTGCGAAAAGCATGGCGTCTCTATCAAAACCCCGATAAAGGATATACCACAAGAAGCGATGGATGATATCATGTTCGGTACCGATGAGCGTTTGCAGATTAAAAACGAATCGTTGGGAACATCGAATTATGTAGTGGCATTTGAGGGTGTAGCCAAATATATAGAGATGCAACAAGATAGTGATTCTTCGGCCTCGGCGCAGAAATGGGCGGAGCAGTTCATTAAAACCGATGTTTGTCCAGATTGCAACGGTCAACGCCTGAATAAAGAAGCACTTCACTACAAGATAAATGAAAAGAATATAGCCGAACTGGCAGAAATGGATATCCAACGGCTATATGAGTGGATACAGGATATGGATGTGCATATCTCGGAGCGTCAGCAGGTGATCGCTCAAGAGATTAAAAAGGAAATTGTATCCCGTCTTTCATTCCTACTCGATGTGGGACTGAATTACCTTTCACTCAACAGGGCCTCGGTAACGCTGTCCGGTGGCGAGAGTCAACGAATCAGGCTTGCCACACAGATAGGTTCCCAACTGGTGAATGTTCTTTATATACTCGATGAACCCAGTATCGGTTTGCATCAGCGGGATAACAACAGGCTCATAGATTCGTTGAAGAAATTACGTGATTCGGGCAATTCGGTCATTGTAGTAGAGCACGATAAAGATATTATGCTCGATGCCGATTATGTGGTCGATCTTGGTCCCTATGCAGGGCGTCGCGGAGGTAAGGTCGTGTTTGCGGGAACACCGAAAGAAATGCTTAGTGCAAGCACAATGACTGCCGATTACCTGAATGGTAGGCTCAAAATAGAGATACCGAAGAAAAGGCGAAAAGGTAACGGTAAGAAAATAACAATAAAAGGTGCGACCGGGCACAATCTGAAAGATGTATCAGTTACATTCCCCCTCAATACATTCATTTGTGTGACGGGAGTATCGGGTAGCGGCAAGTCGAGTCTTATAAACGGAACGCTGCAACCGATATTGAGCCAGCACCTATACAAGTCTTTAACCGATCCATTGCCATATAAGACATTAGACGGAATCGACAATGTGGATAAAGTTATCAGTGTAGACCAATCGCCTATCGGCCGTACACCGCGTTCCAATCCTGCGACCTATACTGGTGTATTTTCCGATATCCGTAATCTTTTTGTAGGACTTCCGGAGTCGAAAATCAGAGGATATAAACCCGGACGATTTTCATTTAATGTAAAAGGCGGGCGGTGTGAAGTCTGTGGAGGAAACGGCTATAAGACTATCGGTATGAATTTCCTTCCTGATGTTTATGTGCAATGCGAAGAATGTCACGGAAAACGCTACAATAGAGAAACGTTGGAAGTCCGCTTTAAAGGTAAGTCTATTGCTGATGTACTGGATATGACAATCAATATGGCTGTTGAGTTTTTCGAAAATGTCCCTATTATATTGCATAAAGTGAAAGTGTTGCAAGAGGTAGGTCTGGGATATCTCAAACTCGGTCAGCCTTCCACTACATTATCGGGTGGAGAATCGCAGCGTATAAAACTGGCATCCGAACTGGCCAGAATAGATACAGGGAATACTATATATATATTGGATGAACCTACAACAGGACTTCATTTCGAAGACATCAGAGTATTGCTCGGTGTATTAAATAAACTGGTAGACAGAGGCAATACAATCATTGTAATAGAACATAATCAGGATATTATAAAAAGTGCCGATTATATTATAGATATGGGGCCTGATGGGGGAATCGGAGGAGGTACAGTTGTTGCTGTGGGAAAACCGGAAGAGGTCATTAAAGAGAAAAATAGCTTTACGGCTGAATATCTAAGAGATGAGTTAAGTTAATTTATGAGAAAAGATAATTTTTTCAAAAAAATAGATATTATCTATTGCCAATGTGTAAAATTTACTATCTTTGTCGGGTGATAATAGAGAAACGGCAACTATAACATTTGAAGGTAGAAATGTAAAGAAAAATGAGGGCTTCCTCATGTCAATAAATAGACTTCACTTACTACTTTGAACGGGAGAATATCACATCCAACCTATAGTTTCCAATATCTGTTTTTGTCAGAAAAGAAATAAAATAAGAAGAATTGATGACATGTTACTATCTAGGCACACGTTATCTTTATCTTAAAAAGATATAATCGAACACAGAGTTGGTTCCTGAAATTACGAATGAACCAAATATCAGGCTGCAATCAGCTCTATTGTGTAGTTTTGTAAAGTTTGTGTTAAGGTTGGGAAGTCTGCGAAGGTGATTTCGCGGACTTTCTGTTTTTTATACGACCAACTTAACATTTAATTATTATAGAGTTGTTGAAAATACTTATATTATATAATTTCATAACTTACAACTTATTTTTACCTTTGTCCCCGAATTTAAAGGAAAAGAAATAAATTACTATGAGTCAGCTATCTTTATTGGAAAAACTTGATACTTTGGTTATGCGCTTCGAAGAAATAGGCAAGCTTATAACCGATCCCTCAGTTATTGCTGATATGAAGCGATATGTCAAGTTGAATAAAGAATATCGTGATTTGGAGAAAATAAGTATAGCCCGTAACGAGTATAAACAGTTGCTGACTACTGTAGAAGAAGCAAAAAATATCCTCGACTCAGAAAATGATGCTGAACTGCGGGAAATGGCCAGAGAAGAGCTCGATACGGCTAATGTACGTTTACCGGAACTGGAGGAGGAAATAAAACTCCTGTTAGTCCCTGCCGATCCCGAAGATAGCAAAAATGCGATTGTAGAAATACGTGGAGGTACAGGTGGAGACGAAGCTGCTATTTTTGCAGGTGATCTTTACCGTATGTATATCAAATACTGTGAACTCAAAGGGTGGAGAACAGAAATAACCAGCCTTACAGAAGGTACTTCGGGCGGATATAAAGAAGTAATATTCACTGTTACAGGTGAAGGTGTTTACGGAATATTGAAATACGAATCAGGCGTACATCGCGTACAGCGTGTACCCGCTACTGAGACACAAGGGCGAGTGCATACATCAGCTGCTACCGTTGCCGTACTACCCGAGGCAGAGGAAGTAGACGTGGAAATAAATCCGGCCGATATAGAGATGCAAACAGCCAGATCGAGCGGGGCTGGAGGTCAGAATGTAAATAAAGTGGAAACAAAAGTACAGCTGACACATAAGCCTTCAGGATTGGTTGTTGTCTGTCAGCAGGCCCGTTCCCAGTTAGCAAATAGAGAATTGGCAATGCAGATGTTGAGGACAAAACTGTATGATATAGAATTGTCCAAGTATCAGGCCGAAATAGCATCGAAACGCAAGACAATGGTATCTACGGGTGACCGGTCTGCCAAAATCAGGACTTACAACTATCCGCAGGGAAGAGTGACCGATCACCGTATCAATCTCACGCTCTATAACTTGTCGGGTGTGATGGATGGTGAAATACAACAAATAATAGACCAGTTGATTATAGCAGAGAATACTGAAAGATTAAAAGAGAGTGAACTATGACAAAGCAAGAATTATTTGAAAATATTAAAAAGAAAAAATCCTTTCTGTGTGTAGGACTGGATACTGACATAAAAAAGATACCTTCTCATCTTTTGGAAGAAGAAGATCCTATATATGCTTTTAACAAGGCGATTATAGATGCCACAGCCAAATATTGTGTGGCCTATAAACCTAATACTGCTTTTTATGAAAGCCTTGGAGTAAAAGGTATGATTGCTCTGGAGAAAACAATAGAATATATACGGATCAAGTATCCCGATCAGTTTATCATACTAGATGCCAAGCGGGGTGATATAGGTAATACATCTGAAATGTATGCCGTATCGGCATTCGAACACCTGAAAGCAAGTGCCGTAACAGTAGCGCCTTATATGGGAGAAGACAGTGTGAAACCATTTGTGAAATATCCGAAGAAATGGGTTATCCTATTGGCTCTAACCTCTAATAAGGGTTCTGCAGACTTCCAGTTAACGGAAGATAAAGCAGGGGAACGCTTATTTGAGAAAGTATTGAAGAAATCCCAGGAGTGGGCTACCGATGAACAACTGATGTATGTGGTAGGAGCTACGCAAGGTGAAATGTTTGCCGATATCCGGAAGATTGTGCCTGATCATTTTCTTTTAGTACCCGGAGTCGGTGCTCAGGGGGGTAGTCTGGCCGAAGTAGTGAAATATGGGATGAATTCGCAATGCGGACTATTGGTTAACTCATCACGTGCGATTATCTATGCTGATAATACACGCGAATTTGCTTTTGCTGCAACAGCGGAGGCTAAGAAAGTACAAGCAGAGATGGCCGGTTATTTAGAGAAAATTCTCTGATAAAGTTTATCTGAAAATATAAAGCCTCGCAAATATGTTTTGCGAGGCTTATTTTTTTTGTTAATGAGTTTTTGGGGATTATAGGTGTGCAGGATGGTATATTGTGTAAAAAAAATACGAAAACTGAACTTTTTGTTGTAAACTTGCGTTATCCTAAATATAAACTTTTAAAACAAAACAAAATGGGTAAATTTGAAATCAAGAAGAGAAAAAGCGGTGAATACCAATTTGATCTTAAGGCAGGTAACGGACAAGTAATACTTACAAGCGAAGGCTATACAACTAAAGAAAACTGTAAAAACGGGATTGAATCTGTAAAGAAAAACAGTCAGGTAGACGCCCGATTTGACAAGCTGGAGGCAAAGAACGGTAAGCCATATTTTAATCTGAAAGCAACAAACGGACAGATTATCGGCACAAGTGAAATGTATGAAACCGTAGCCAGTCGCGATAATGGTATCGCTTCAGTTAAGAAAAACGCTCCTGACGCAGAGGTGGTAGACCTGACGGTGGAAAAATAAAAGTTAGATACTTATTATATGTAAACGAAGATCCGATAAGGGGTCTTCGTTTTTTATTTCCTATCTTTAGAAATCTACGAATGTCGCTTTTTTACACAAAAACAACTGTAGCTTGTGACTATTTTTGTATATACTACTAACTATAAAATGAAAACTATGAAACTAAATGGTATCAGACTATTAGTAAAAGATTTTGACGAGTGCTTCAGGTTTTATTCCGAGAAGCTGGGACTGGAAGTAACATGGGGAGAAATAGGCGGACAGTATGCCAGCTTTAAAGTAAGCGATAGTGAAGGTCTCTCCATTTTTCCTTCCGACCTCATGGCTCCGGCTGTAGGTAATACAAACCTATTGTTACCGGAAAATAGCAGGGAGAAGATTGCCATAATTCTTGAAGTAGATGATGTGGATAAAACTTACAAAGAGCTTTTGTCGCGTGGTGTGAAGTTTATTAACGAACCGACCGATATGACAGGCTGGGGTTGTCGTACCGTACACTTGAGAGACACAGAGGGCAATTTGATAGAATTATATGCAAGCCTGCCTTTAGATAGATGGGATCAGGATTTGTTGGATGATATGAAGAAGTTCGAAAATTAGTTGCAGATTATAAGATGTAAAAATGAAAAGCGGGAATAGATAAGAATCTATATCCCGCTTTTCTCGTCGTGTTTTTATAGTATAATGTAATCTCGATTATTTTTATTCGTCTTCACTGTACGCGAATTCTCCATGTTGGGAGATATCCAGCCCCACAGCTTCTTCTTCTTTAGATACTCTAAGTCCGATTGTTTTATTAACAATGAAGAACAGGATGAATGTAAGTACTGCACTGTAAACAACTGATGCTCCGGTAGCGATTACCTGTATCCAGAGTTGGTTCCAGTCGCCATATAAAGCGCCCTGTACACCCTCTGCCCCGGTAATTGCCTGTGTGGCAAATACACCTGTAAGAATTGATCCAACAATACCGCCTACACCGTGTACACCGAATGCATCCAGAGAGTCGTCATATTTCAGTTTTGGTTTCACATAAGCAACCATGAAGAAGCACACAAGTGCAGAGATGCCACCTATGGCGAATGCCCCTAATACATCAGCTGTTCCTGCTGCCGGAGTTATTGCTACAAGTCCGGCTACTGCCCCTGTACAGAACCCTACAATAGTAGGTTTTTTGTACAAGAACCATTCCAGAGCCATCCATACCACTGCAGCCACACAGGTTGCAAGATGAGTTACAAGGAAAGCATTTGCGGCGAGTCCGTCAGCAGCGAGTCCGCTACCGGCATTGAATCCGAACCATCCTAACCATAGTAATGCTGTACCGATGAAAACGAATGGTATATTGTGAGGAGTAAATGGATGACCTATTGTTCTGTATCCTTTGCGACGTCCCAGCATGAGAGCCATAACCAAGGCTGAGATACCAGCATTGATGTGTACGACTGTACCTCCGGCAAAGTCAATGGCACCCATTTCCTGAAGCCATCCGCCTCCCCATACCCAGTGTGCCATAGGGTTGTATACTATGATAGACCAAAGGATGATGAATACAACATATCCCGAAAATTTGATTCTCTCGGCGAATGCTCCAATGATAAGCGCAGGGGTAATTACTGCAAACATACACTGAAACATTGCAAATAATATTTCAGGAATATTTCCGGCTGTAAGGGTGTCGAGCGTAAGGCTGCACAGGAATACTTTGTCCCATCCTCCGATTATTGCCCCTAAGGCGCTATCAGACTCCATAAAACTTGTACCGAATACCCAACTGTATCCGAATGCTATCCATAATATACTGATAACGCCTGTTATAAAGAGACATTGCATGATAATACTCAATACGTTCTTCTGACGTACCAGCCCTCCGTAAAACAGAGCCAGACCCGGCACAGTCATCATCATAACCAGTACGGTTGCTACTATTATCCATGCGGTATTGCCCGAGTCTAATGTCGCCGGGGCTTCTACCGGAGCCACTACTTCTTCTACCACAGTAGTAGTTATGGCTTGTAAAGAATCTACACCTGTAGCCAGTGAATCTTGTGCTATTGCGGCAGTGGGGAGAGCCAGCGAAGCGAACAGTAATATAGTTATATATTTAAATAATCTTCGTTTCATATTTTCTAATTTTTACCTTAACCTAATTTTATAACCAAATCTTTATTTATCTTGATCTTTGTCATACAACGACTCATCGCCGTGGTCTCCTGTACGTATGCGTATTGCCTGTTCGATACTGGAAACGAAGATGCGTCCGTCACCGCTTTCTCCCGTATATGCCGATTTTAGTATAGCGTCTATTGATTTTTCTACATTTATATTTCTCACCACGAATGAAATATATATACGGTCTATGGCATTTACATCATATGCTATCCCCCTGAATATTAATCCTTGACGGGCACTTCCCTGCCCCTTTACGTCCCACCACGATAAGAAGTCTATATCTGCTTCGTGCAATGCGGCGCGAACTTCATTAAATTTTGATTTGCGGATAATCGCTTCGATTTTTTTCATTTTAAATAATAATTATAGAGTGATTTTTACTTACCTGATGGATATTCCAAATACGAAATGAATGTCTTCTACAGCCGGATTAGCTATTATATTGGCAAATACCGGCAAGGAGAACGAATCGTTGATCTTGATGCTTTTGGATGCGCTTAATGCTATGGATGTAAATTTAAATCCGGAAGTTGGATATACAGAACTTTCCCAAGGGGTAAACCCTGCCGAAATACCCATATCTACACCTTTTACCGAGAACGGGTAAGCTAATTCGATATATGTGGAATAAGAATTGTCTCCATTCTCTTTTTTATTACCTTTACCCAGCAAGAATGTATTCCAGGTAAGACTTAACGGAAAGGCTTCAGGTAGGGTATATCCTAATGTAGCTTCCAGGTAATGTCCGTTGAAACCGTCGTTAGGGCTACTGAAATAACGGTTAGCACCTTCTCCGTCCCACCAGTAGTCGGTAACGGCGACCTTAAATCCGCTTTTTTCATAAGCAGCAGTAAAGTCAACTTCTTTTTTACCTTCACTGGCCAGGTCTGTAGAGCCCCATGCACTTAAGCTGAATCCGGCTAAACTGGCACTGATTCCGGGTTGTACACTTGCACCAGCCTGTTTAAAACCTCGCCATACATAGGAACTGACCAGATCTGCGCCAAGATCAACTTCAATTTCCGACTGGGCTTTTATTTGAACCGTCGATAATAAACCGAATAGAATGATGACTAAACAAACTTTTTTCCTTAAAGCTAAAATCTTCATAATCAAAAATATTTAAAGATGTTAAAAATGTACTTTAATTCTCTTTTTGATTAGAAAAATGGTATTGGAGTATTCTTTTTGATATTTATATTGGCAAAAGTATGTCAAAATATTTTAATTGACAAATTTAAAGGAATAAATTTTCGCAAAAAGATTTACAAAACTTCCAATATATGTTATAATGATTTTATTTTAAGCATATTCTATCCAATACAACATAAATACAACATTTGATTATCAAAAAGACACCTCTACCAAACACCCGTTATTTTATCCATATAGTGAAATCGCTACATTACATTAATTTGTTTTTGAGATAAAAACGGAGAATATAGAACCGCAACAGACCTGAATAGTATATAAAGGGTGTTACTATTATTACGTCTTGGAAAAGCGACAGATAACTTCGTCTTCTAACCCATTAAAGGCTAGTAGCCCTGCACAACATTTATTTTTATGAAAAATTTTATCTATACTATTTAAGCCGATAGCCTTCAGCTGTTAGCCGATAGTTCTTTGAAAAGATTGATTCGTAAATTTGTAGATTAGAAGATCAGTAAATGGATGAAAAGTGTAACATTTGTAACTTTTCGGGAAAATTGTTGGGGTGATTTGAAAATCGCCGGAGCAAAGTAAAGCCAATGACAAAGAGGGTAATAATTTGATAGCGCAATTTGGCTTTTGACACAGCCTCCTACAAAAGAATGCAAAAAGTGTTACTTTTGTTACCTTTTAACAAGTTATAAGTTGAAAAGCCGTATTTCAGTTTACCGTAAAGTCTCCTGTACAATGGCATGGGCTGACAGCCAGAAGCTATTTGCTAATAGCTGAAATATGTGTTACCTTTTTTTAATTACTTATATAAAAGAAAGATACAAAGCTGTTTGCCCATGTCCGGCAATTGCTTAGTCCATTGCTTTACAGGTAACGTCCTGATATACTCATCTTCGCAGGTAATATTCATTGCTATACAAAGCTTTGTTGACGGCGTACAGTGTTTGATGATGTCCTCCACCAGCTTTTGGTTCCGATAGGGTGTTTCTATGAATATCTGTGTCTGATGGTCGTGTTGGATAAAGTGTTCAAGTTGTTTAAGTTTCTTGATACGTTCAGTGCCTTCGACCGGCAGATATCCCTGAAAAGCAAAACTCTGGCCGTTGAATCCCGAAGCCATTAGCGACAAAAGGATAGACGACGGACCAACCAACGGCACCACTTTATAGCCTTTTCGTTGAGCAATGGCAACGATATCACTCCCTGGATCGGCTACAGCAGGACAACCGGCTTCGGATATGATGCCGATATGGAAACCTTTGGTTATTGGTTGCAGGTAATTATCGATATGCTCGGGTTTGGTATGCTTGTTCAATTCATAGAAGGTGAGTTCGTCTATATTGATATCACTGTCAACTTTTTTTAGAAAGCGGCGTGCTGAACGGATATTCTCAACAATGAAATATTTTATTTGCAGTATTATTTCCTTGTTGTGTGTAGGCAATACCTGTTCTATGTTGGTTTCTCCCAATGTGACGGGAATGAGATATAATGATGGTTGCATGCTTATTATTTTAATTTATAGAGATAATACCTGCCGCCTGCGTCGCCGATGGTAGCTACTACTTCGTAGTTCTCATGCAAGGCAGGAAGCTGATTGAAATATGAAAAATTAAGAGCAATTTCGGCAAGGATAATAAACTGTACCTTCCGTTGCTCTATATATTTTGTTTGTTCGTCCCGCATCACAGGATAGATATCGTATTCGAGGTTGGGGGATATGAAATACTTTACATTGGGGATAACATTGGCTTGTGTAAAGACTGAGTTGCCAAGATCGAGTCCCAGATTCATAAGAGTCGGGTTCTTTTCCTGTTCTACTATTTGTGAGAACTTGGATATATCAAAGCTGTTTTCTTTTTTACCGGAAAGCTCGCTGAAATCCATGCCGAAGAATTTACGCTGCTGGATACCCATATACAGCGCAAGGATGATGAAAAGGGCGTAATACTTCCATGACGAAGAAGGTACTTTTATATAGTGACAAATAACGATGCATCCTAGAAGGATAAAGGCATATAAAGGGACAGAGTAATAGTCGATATAGTAAGACGAAATGAAAATCGCTGTATATGTAGCTGCGAAAGACAGGATAATAGCCGCTTTACCCAAACGGTTTTCAATATATCTCAATGGGAACCAAATGGCACCTATGAGAATAATAATGAACTCAAAATTACCATATCGTACCTGTTGATAAAGATAAGAAAACAGTCTTTCTAATATTTCGCCTATGCTTCCGGGATTCGAGTAGCTTTTGTTCAGAACTATATAGGTATCCCACGCATCTTGCAAAGCGCTGTTGAAGATAAAGTAAAGAAGGATAGGTAAGGCAATGATGGATAGTCCGAGCAGAAACGCGATGGCGTTTTCCAGCAGGTTGCGATATTTCTTTTGCAGTATTATATTGATGAATATGGACAGTACAGGAAAAATCCAGAATGCAATCAGGTTGATCTTGATAAAGAGGGTCATCGCGCACAACAGGCCGTGTGTAAGCATATGCACAGGCTTATGATCTGCCACTGATTTATCTTTGAAGTATAGGATAAAAAGATAAAGGCTTATAACTTCAAATACGGTAATAAATTCATCGGCCGAACCTCCGTTCAATGTATGTGAGAGCATCAGAGCAGGGAGAAGCATGGCCGCAAAGAGAGCATATATTTTATCCAGATACAGTTTTGCTGTAAGATATGCGGTAGATACCATCAGTATCCACAGCAGGCACTGGATGAAGTACATTCCCAGAAAAGAAGTGTTTGAGAGCAAATATCCGATTCCGTAGACAAAGAAGATGAGCGGGCCTTTGTGGTCGAACACATCCACATAAGGCACTTGCCCGTGAAATATGGCCTTCCCTATATTGAAGTACAGATTTACATCTGCCCATTCGTTGATAGGATAAAGAGGGGACATCTTTGAACAGAAGAACAGGAGGAGAATGGCATACAGAATCAGTATGACGAAGTTCCTCTTATCTTCTTGTATTTGTTTCTTTATCATTTGTGTTTGGTTTAGTCTTTTCGTTTGTATAGGAAATAGGTGGACTTACCATTTTCTTCATAGGTGTTTACAAGCGTGTAATTCTCCTGAAGAACAGGCAAAGACGTATAGTAATCGTAACTGAACGAAGCCCCCGACAATATGATGAACTGTACTTTCTTCTCTTCTATGTATCTTGTCTGTTCGTCCCTCATTTCGGGATAGATATTGTAAGGCAGATTGGGGGAGATAAAGTATTTTACAGTCGGCATTATATTGGCTTTGGTAAAGATGCCCGTTGTGGCATCAAGCCCCATGCACATGAGTGTAGGATTCTTTTCCTTCGATATTACGTTGTAAAACTTATAGAAAACGCCACTGGTTTCTTCCTGTTGTCTGAATATGATTTCTTTGGGTTTTCCGAAAAAGTCTTTAGTCATGATTCCGCATGCAAGGGCAACAAGAGTAAAAAGCAGATAGGAATACCATCGTTCCGGTATCTTAATATACTTGCGTAATATATCGAGGATGGCGATTACACCTGTTATACAGAAAATATAGTAAGGAATGGAGTAATAGAAAACATAATTGGCAGGCATGAATATGACTGTGTACAACGATGCGAATGAGAGTATAATTCCTATTTTGCCCCAATTATTTCCCAGATACCTGAATGGGAAGTATATAGCTCCTATAAGTATGATTACGAATTCGTAATTATCATATTTCAGACGTTGGTAGAAGCGGACAATCAGGTTCTCCATGATGCGGGAGAAGTCGCCGAGTTGCGCATATGTCCTGTTCAATGTAATGTAAGTATCCCATGCATAGGAGAGCGCTCCGTTTATGAGGAAGTAGACTACTATAGGTAAAGTTACTATCACTACTCCGGCTATGAATGCGGCTATATTCCTGACAAGATTCTTATATTCTTTCTTTAGCAGTATATTGATAAAAACGGCTAGCAGGGGGAAAATCCAGAAGACAACCAGATTGAGCTTGATAAACAATACAACGGTACACATGATGCCATGCACAAGCATATGTGACGGTCGATGCAACGCAGCATCTTTATCCTTAAAGTACCGGATGAACAGATAGAAACTGATAGCGATAAACAATGTTATGAATTCTTCGGCCGAACCTCCTTCCGAAGAATGGGAGAGCATCAAGACAGGGAAAAACAGTGCGGTGATGAAGGCATATATCTTATCGAGGTATAACCGTCCTATGAGGTAGGCGGCAAATATCATGCCCACCCATGCAAGGGATTCGATGAAGTACATGCCTATGAAAGAGTCTTCGGAGAAAAGCGAGCCGATGCCATAGATAACGAAGATAAGCGGGCCTTTGTGGTCGAAGATATCGGTATATAGCGTTTGCCCGTGAAACATCGCTTTACCTATATTGAAATAGAGATTTATATCCGACCAGTCATTGAACGGATACAATGGCGACATCAGCGAGCAGAAAAAGACAAGAAGGAAAGCGTATATGAATAGAACAATAAATATGTTCCTGTCATCAGATATCGTTTTCTTTATCATTAGTATATAAATTGAAATCAGAGGCAAAAATAGGAAAAATATTACTGACAGTGAATTGTTTTGCTCATTCATTAGATATTATTTGGATCGTCAGTGAATGAATGTGTAGTTATTTTATACTGTGTCCAAATAAAGATTGCCTGTGTCCCATTTTGGCAAAACTATTAAAATAAGTCATTAATCTTTATTGATTATCTAGATAGAAAGGTTATAATAAATATGAACTCCAAAAAATAAAAGCACAGTGAATAGTGCCAGAATCAGTCCTTTGGGCTTTTTATAAATAAGAAAGATCAGGAAACCTATGATTAAAGTATATATTAGAATCATATCTGTAAATGATATTTCTATACCATCAATCAAAGCAAATGGTAAATCTTCTAAGAAACGGATAATACTTGCCATCAACCATACTAAAAACTGTAATATTTTGACAGGTAAGTAGTAAAAACAAGCTGTTAAATCCGGCATTATCAGACTCAGCAGCTTAGCTAGTCCAATGCCACCCACAGTATAAATTATCAATGTAACCAATGGTACAATCAGCAAATTGGCAATAAAGAAATAAGTGGGAAATGTGCCGAAGTAATACAGGCAAAGAGGAAATGTCGCTAATTGTGCTACGATAGACAAGGTAAACATTTGCCAAATATTCCGTAAATATTTATTCTCGACCTTCAAAAGGCCTGATACTTTAGGTAATAGATACAATATGGAAAATACAGACATAAAACTCAATTGAAAGCCTATATCAAATAATGAAAAAGGGCTAACCAACAGAATGAAGAATCCTGCTATATATAGAGCATGCAAGGAGAAGCTTTTCCGACCGAAAATCTCTGAAGCACAGAATACCGTGAGCATTGCACTTGCCCTTATCACTGAAGGCGGCAAACCGGTAATAAAAGCATATATCCATAGTAGAATAATAATCAATAAAGGTTTCAGCCAATAATACTTCGTGCTTTTGCGGATAAATCCGAGTAGAAAACTAATCATCAGATAGATAATACCCACGTGGAGTCCGCTGACCGAAAGGACATGTACCGTACCCGTAATCCTGAATCCCTGCTTAATATCGTCTGTCAGATCGTTCTGATAGCCCAGAGTCAGCGCAGAAAGAATACTGTATTCCGTACCATTGAATCCTAATGATTTATAGAAATCCATTATATATTGACGGCAGCGTAATGCTGTATATTTCAGAGAGGGTGATATCTCACCCGTAGTTTGCCATAAATCGTTTGAAACATAGGCAGAGCCCACAAACCCCTGATTGTACATATAGCGTGCATAATCGAAATCCCCGATGTTCTGAAATGGTTGTATCTTTCCCCGAAAAGAAAAGATATCTCCGGGTTGCAGCCTGTTGTTATCCAATGTATCTCTCTGAAAATAACAAACGATCAGTTTATCTTCATCGGGCAGATATACCCTGTATGCAGTGGTCTTTTTCTTCTCCTGTGGCGTATCGGTAACTATACCGGCATACATCTGTACCTTGTTTGAATATGTAAATTCAGAATACTGCTGTCGCAAGGATGTAGATGCAATGCCTACGCTTATAAGGAATAAAACGATACCCATACCGAATAGCCAACGCCAGCGGAATTGCTTATCCTCCGGTATCAGATATGAAAAAAGCATAGCCATCAGTCCTGTCAGGGAGAAAACTATGCCTGAATATTCTATCTTTAAATAATATTGTAATAAAATTCCACCTATAAGCGGAATAAGAAAAAACAGGAATGGTATTTTGGAAAACGGATTCTTCATTCCCGCCGGTCATAATAAGGTCAGAGACCTATTTAGTTATCATTTAATACTTTTCAGTTTATGTATCATTTCCACAGGATCGGCATCTGCGAATACAGCATTACCTGCCACGAGCACATCGGCTCCGGCATCCACTAGTTGCTTTCCTGTCTGCAAGTTCACCCCGCCATCAACCTCGATCAAAGTCTGCAAATTTCTTTTTAATATCATATTTTTCAAACGGGACACTTTAGAGAGGGAATGCTCTATGAATTTTTGCCCACCGAATCCCGGATTCACTGTCATAAGAAGAACCATATCCACATCCTGTAATATATCTTCCAACAACGAAACAGGCGTATGCGGATTCAATGTCACTCCGGCTTTCATCCCTGCTTCGTGTATAGCTGCAACCGTGCGGTGCAGATGGGTGCAAGCCTCGTAATGCACATTCATCATATATGCCCCGGCCTCTTTTACCTGCGATATGTACTTATCGGGATTGACGATCATCAGGTGAACATCCAGCGGTTTCTTTGCAATTGTACTGATCTGCTTTATTATCGGAAAGCCGAACGAGATATTAGGTACAAAACTCCCATCCATTACATCGCAATGAAACCAATCGGCTTCGCTCTTATTTATCATCTCCACATCTGCCTGGAGATTCAGGAAATTTGCAGAAAGAAGAGAAGGCGCTATCTTGTGTGACATGTCTACGAATTATAAGTTATAAATATTATGAGTGTAAATATAGTAAAAAAAGGGACGGGATGATATAGGAAAGTCCGAATTTGAGCTTCTGCATATTTTAAAAATCTCAATAAAAAAAGCACAGGCTATGATAACCTGTACTCTATTTTCTTTTTTATTTACTCTTAATTTATACAAAGTCCGCTTATAGTATCCGGTAAGGATTTATCTACATAATGCGTGCGCGCAAATTGTTTAAGAAAGTCTAGTGTTTTTTCGGAAGGTGCGACAACCTTCTCTTCATTTTTATCAAAATGTTGACATTGTTCAGGTGTAAAGATTTTCTTCATAGGCGATTTCCGTTTTTTTAGAGTTATACTAATGAAACGCCTGTATAAAAGTCTTATTGCCTACAATCTCATTTTTAACATTTTACCGGATCAACTCATCCTGTTTTTGTAGTCCTCATAATCGAACTCACGATAAATTTCCAGCTGGTTATACTTGTTCCAAAGCGCGATAGCAGGATGCGAGATACCGTTAAACATAGTTGTTTTCACAGTAGTATAATGTATCATATCCTCAAAGATAATCCTGTCGCCAATCAAAAGCGGTTCATCGAACGACCACTCCCCTATAAAATCGCCGCTGAGACAGCTGCTTCCTCCCATCCGGTAAGTAGGCAGACCTTTTACCGGCTCATGGTATGCTCCCCTGATATACGGTTTATAAGGCATCTCGAGGCAATCAGGCATGTGGCAGGCAAAAGACACGTCGAGTATGGCCGTTTTTATTCCGCCATTATCCACAATATCCACCACCGTAGAGACTAATACCCCTGTCTGCCAGGCAAAAGCGCTTCCCGGCTCCATCGTAATTTCGAGGTTCGGATATTTTGCTTTAAACGATAGTAGCAAATTTATGAGGTGCTCCACATCGTAGTCTTCACGGGTCATCAGATGCCCTCCGCCCATATTCAGCCATTTCACTTTTGGCAGGAAGTGTCCGAATTTCTTTTCTACCTGTTCCAGTGTCTTCTCTAAATCATATGAAGAAGATTCACACAGCGTATGAAAATGCAGGCCTTCTACTCCTTCGGGTAATTCATCGCCGAAATAACCGCAAGGAACACCGAGGCGAGAACCCGGGGTTGCCGGATTGTACAGGTCGGTTTCCACAACTGAATATTCAGGATTGATGCGGATACCACACGATACTTTCTTCCTGTGTTTCAGAGTCTCAGGATAAAAGCGTTCGTATTGAGACAAGGAATTGAACGTAATGTGACTGCTATATCGCATAAATATAGGAAAGTTATCCGGGGTATAGGCCGGAGAGAATGTATGCGCAAGGCTTCCCATCTCCTCATAAGCCAACTGTGCTTCAAACACCGAACTGGCCGTTGAATAGGGGATATATTCGCGGATAATGGGGAAAGATTTCCACATGGCAAATGCTTTGAATGCCAGTATTATATTTACTCCCGCGCGATCTTTTACCGATTTGATAAGTGAAAGATTCTTTCTGAGCAATTCTTCTTCCATAACAAAGCATGGAGAGGGTACTTTATGTATTTCTATCATGTAATTATTGATCTATATTTTTTCGCTTGCAAAGGTCGCTATTTTTATTGAATAGTAAATGGGGGTGATTCGGAAAATTAGGGCAAACGCATCAAATCTTTATAGTGCGTTTTTGACATTTGTAGGGGAGAATAAATATTCACCCGATGTTCAATAACTTTATATTGAGGTCATCTTGACTTTTCTAATTTAGTAATATTTTGAAACACATATCCTCTTTGTCATTTTGAACGGAGTGAAAAATCTCTTGAAAAACAAGATGCTTCCTATCGTCAGCATGACAAAGTGAAAAAAAAATGAAAAGTCAAGATGATTTCATTTTCTCTATAATAATTCTCTAAAAGTTTGGTTAATTAAATTTTTAAACATTACTTTGTTTTTCAAAGTTCTTTTATGAAAAACGAAATATCACTTTCTATTCTTTGTTTCTGCATATTCGCAGGTTTAAAACTGGCCTATCCACATCTGGAAACCGATAACATCCGGTTTCTGCTCAGTCCTACTAATAAAGCCATAGAACTGATATCCGGATCGGATGCTATTTACAATAATGCATCAGGATATTTTTATCCACAGATGAATATGGTAATCAATAAGTCTTGTTCGGGTTTTAACTTTCTGTTGATCAGTTTCCTGATGATTGCTTTTGTTTTTATAAAAACGAGTATCATAAAGGGAGGGCTTGTTATTCCTATATCTTTCCTTTTGGCCTATATGATAACTCTCATAGCTAATATATCCCGTATAACAGGGTATATGCTGATAATGAATACAGGCTTCTATTCAGCTTCCGGTCTTCCGGATAAGTTGATACATCAGGCAGAAGGGATTTTTGTCTACCTCTCCTTCCTTATATTCGGATATTTACTTCTAAATCAGATAATAAACAAAATACAACGCAATCATGAGAAAACTGCTCAATCCTAAATGGATATTCCTTATCAACACTTTACCTGTCGCCTTGATACTATTTCTGGAATGGGGTGAATTTCAGATAATAAAAAGCCTGCTGGACTATCCCGAACTGACACGTTGGAAGTCGTTTGCAATTGTACTGGTTATACTTGCATTACTGAATGCTACCTATGCTATTGTACAGATGGTGCGCAAAAAACGGGTAGATATAGTTTACTGTATTGTATCATTCGTTGCTTTTCTCAGTTTTATATACGCATATTATTATAATTACACCGATTTGGTACCGTTTAGTATTCCCGATTGGATGATATCGGGAAACCTGCCTATGTATGTAGGGGCTTTTCTTATGCCGACACTTATATATAGTTTGTTTGTCCTGGCTATTTTACTCACTCCGCATGCCAGAAACCAAAAGGCATCCATAAATATTGCAGTGGCTATAAGTATTCCGTTTTTTATTTATGTTCTTGCTACAATGGTATTGCCATTGTGGGACGGAATGAGATTCGGGAGTGAACATCTCTACCTTATATCCGCTATTCTGGCTACTACCGCTTTTCTATTTTTTATTATTCGCTTTATTTATATCCTTATATCACGCCGGAATATCTTTAAAGAATATGAACTGGCATGGAAAATTCCGGTTGCTATTATATTTCCGATATTGGGTTTATGTATCAACCAGAGTTTCGACAATCTATTCGGAAATTTCTCCGATCCGTGGTTTTATATTATAGCCGTAGTAAACGGTTTACTTATCTGCATCCCGATACCGGAAAACAGGCAATTAAGATTATCTCTCTACACAGGGAGATGCATCACATTTATGTATACGCTTTACTTTTTTCTGGTCATGTTGCCCTTTTTGCCGTTGTCGGTTTTTGCCATTATCATTTTCGGAGGAGGGTTCCTGATGCTCACACCATTAATTTTATACCCTATACATCTCAATGATATCGTAAAGGACTTCAATAACCTAAAACGAAGCTATAAGAAACCATTATTATATACGATTACAATCATTAGTATTTGTGTGTTGCCAACAGCAATAACGATTACTTATAAATACGACCGCAGCATATTGCACACAACACTCGAATACCTTTATAGTCCCGACTATAGGAAAGAATATAAACTAAATGCAAAATCTGTAGACCGCATATTGGAGGCTACAGAAACACACGACCGAAGGGGCGGTACGGCATTCTATTCTTCCACCCCGTATCTGTCAAGCTACTATAAATGGTTAGTACTAGACAATCTGACCCTTTCGGAAAGTAAACGGACTCTGATTTACAACCTGTTCAATGGCCATGAAGCAAATAATAACAGACGCAGCAGGATGTGGCAAAGTCCGGGAAACGACACAATACAAAAAATAAAAATAACAGATATTCAACATAGCAGTAAATATGATGATGCACAAAAAGCATGGGTCAGTTGGATAGACCTCTCAATATACAACGAAAATGTTCCTCTCCGGGATGCTGAATATATAACAAAAATAGATTTGCCTGCCGGATGCTGGATAAGCGATTATTACCTCTATGTAGGAGATGTGAAAGAACCGGGTATACTGGCCGAAAAAAAAGCCGCGACATGGGTATTCAATCAGATAAGGAATGTAAACAGAGACCCGGGACTACTTCGCTACCTACCGGGAAATACAGTGGAATTCAAAGTCTTTCCCTTTCAAACAGATGAGACGAGATATACCGGAATCGAGTTTATACACAAAGAGCCTGTCACTATCGATATAGACGGCAACCGGATTATGCTTGGAGATACCGAAGTACAAATGCATACAGACCCGAATGCAAATATGGAAGGAGTAGCATATATTTCGGGACAGGAAAAGCAAGAACTGGAGACAGTAGAGCGCAAGCCACATTACCACTTCATTGTTGATATGTCTGCAAATGTGAATGATTATGAAGTAGCGGGACAATATCTGCCGGAAGAAAAAAGAACTGATAGAGAAAAAGCCGGAAAGTATCTTGACGAAATAAACATGCTGCTCGACCGTAATCTGATTGACAGAGACAATGCGAAGATATCGTTTACAAACACTTATATAAAAACCCTTTCGTTGAAAAATGAATGGCAGGAAGAACTGAAAAAGCAAAAATTCGAAGGGGGATTTTTTCTCGACAGGGCTGTAAAGAAAATCCTTTTCGATTCCTATACCAATCCTCAAATGACATACCCGGTTATAGTTGTATTGAGCGATAATATACAGAAGGCTATTCTTTATAATGATTTTGCTGATATGGAGTTTACTTATCCCGAAGGTGACAGGTTTTATTCGTTACAAAACGACAGTCTGAAAGAACATTCTTTTTCGAAAGGTATAAAAGTAACAGAGAGCATCGTGGACTCCATTCCGCTAAAAACCGTAAAAGTATGGCCGCGCCTGAGTAATCCGCTTGTATATCTGCCTGACGATAACAAAGCGTCCGTTATACTAAATACAAAAGATAAAATACTGGTCATAAATCAGGATGCAATAAATAAAAAGAACTGGGAATCGGGGTTGCTGATGCAGGCACAATGGATGCATCAGATATTACATCCCGAAACCGCCGATAAAGAATGGCTCAGCCTGCTGCAAAACAGTTTCAAATCGGGGATAATGAGTCCGCTTACATCCTACATTGTAGTAGAAAACGAAGCACAGAAGGCTATACTGAAAAAGAAACAGGAGGAAGTTATGTCGGGGCACAGGGCGCTCGACCTGAATGATGAGACACAACCGATGTCTGAACCTGATTTACTTGTTTTAATGGTTCTGTTCGGACTATTCTGGATATGGTATAGGAGGCGAAAAGCAAAAGCTGCTGAATAAAGGAATTTAACATGTCTATTTTCATAAGAACTTTATCTATATAATAAAACAGGTACGAGTTCTTTGAAATTTTGAAAAAGGTGAAAATGAGACATCTAAAAAGTGAAACAAGTTGTTACTTTTGTTACCTTTTAACAAGTAGTAAGTTTTATATAATGAGTTATAAGTTGAAAGTTATATGAGATACGAGTAGACAAGACACGAGATACAAGTTGTTCACTGATGACTGGTATATGTGTTACTTTTGTTACCTTTTTGGAGAAAGATACGAGATGTTTGGCTCTGCTCAGCAAGCTAATTATTAATTTTTCATTTTTAATTATTAATTGCTTTCCGTGTTACCTTTGTTACCTTTTAACAAAACACAGTTAAAATATGTAAATAAATAATACATGTTTACCTTCGTCCTAAATCGTTAAAATCATTTTTTTCGTATATTTGACATACAGACGAAACTACAAACACAAACATATTGAATTATGAAAACAACTGTATTAAAACCTACTATTTTCGCAGTTCTCGTATTAATAGCTTTCACCACAATAAAGGCTCAATCCGCTTACACCGAAATTTACCCCCATATTAAAGTGGCAATTAGCAGCGAAAAATTAAATACAAGTCAGTACAGTTCCAAATTCAAAGGCTCTATATTGGATTATACGGAAACTAAAACTGACGGAACACAGATACAGGCAAAAGCCTACAGACGCAATTCCAATATCGAAATATTCGAAAGGCCTGCGTACCCTGCCATCCATACTGTTTATAAAGAATTTTATCCCAATGGAAATCTAAAGCAAAAGGGGGTATTATTACCTTTACAGGTAAAAGTAGGTAAATGGATCGAATGTGATGCACTAGGTAATTGTTCCATCATAGACCATGAAAGCGGGCGGAATGCTTTTGGATATAACGATGTATTAGAATATCTCGAATTTGAGGGCGTTTACAACAAAACCGACGGCAACATATGGAAATGCACCTTCTGGTACACTCCTGAAAGCAAAACATGGGGTGTAAGGGTCGATAAAGACGGACAGCAATATAAGATGTTTAACTTCGACAGTACAGGGCAAGAGGAAGTGAAAGAGTTTGACCTGTCGGGCAATTCCAATTCGGCTACACCAGTGGGCTCATTCGAACAAAATGAAGACACAGATGGATTAAAAAACCGAACTAATCGCTAACTTTGCTGTTCTATAGGCTATAGAACACTAAGAATGAAAAGATACAGCATGCCGCAACCTTATCGGGAAACGGAAACAGTAATATTAGCAAACGGAGAATTCCCAACTCACCCCATTGCTTTGGCAATATTAAATAACAGCAAATATCTTGTTTGCTGCGACGGAGCTATTAACAATCTGGCTAAAACCAATTTGATACCGGATGCTATTGTAGGCGATTGCGATTCGCTATCGGAGGACAGCTTATCAAAATTTGCAGGTATCATACACCGCATTTCTGAACAAGAAACAAATGATCTGACAAAAGCAGTACAATTCTGTATAAAACAAGGTAAACGTAATATTACCATTCTGGGAGCGACTGGCAAAAGAGAAGACCATACGATAGCGAATATCAGCCTGCTATGTGATTATATGAAAGATGCCGAAGTGGAAATGGTTACGGATTATGGAGTATTTGTAGCTATTGATTCCGACTCAACATTCGAAAGTGAAATAAAGCAACAGGTATCACTATTCTCTATTGACAAAATGCCTTTAACCTCCCATAACCTCGCATATCCAATACACAATCATGTGTTTACTAATTGGTGGCAGGCAACACTGAATGAGTGTACAGGCAATGAGTTTACAATAGAGACAAAAGGCCGGACCGTGGTATACCGGGCATTTTGAATGGAAGCATTATCCCATTTCTTTTGCCTTGTAGGCCATGGCATAGAAACGGATTTGTTTTATCATCGAAACCAACCCATTGGAACGGGTAGGACTAAGATTTTCCTTCAAACCGATCTTTTCTATAAAATAAAGGTCGGTATTGATAATCTCATCGGGAGTCCTGTTCGATAAAACTTTGATAAGCAGGGCAATTATTCCTTTTACGATAACGGCATCACTCTCTGCTTTAAATACGACTTTGCCATCGACATAATCGGCTTGCAGCCATACACGACTCTGGCATCCCACTATAAGATTATCTTCTGTCTTCGATTTATCATCGAGTTTATCAAGGGAGTTACCCAGTTCTATGAGGAGCGCATAACGGTCCATCCAATCTTCGAACATGGAAAACTCTTCTATTATTTCGTCTTGTATTTCGTTTATTGTAGCCATTCTTATTTCTCCTTATAGATAACCTCCAGCACTGTCTGTCCGACAACTCCGAGTGTTTTTTTGCTGATATTGCTCATATCGTCTTTCTGGGTATGCCACGAATGGAAGAACCCATGTTCTGTATTTGGTCTGTAATCGATAATATCTATACTTGGAATACGTCGAACTTCGTTCACCGGTACATGGTCGTCTGTGATTCCGCCCATCTCCTCTCCTTTAAAAAAGGCACCATAATTCATTTGACCAGCAGTACTCCATACCTTCTCCACAATATTCTTTGCATAAATGCGTGAATATTCTTCTTTGTAGAAAGTAGCTCCATCAGCCCCTACCATATCGAGTAAAATACCATATTTAGCCTTATAATTAGGTACATGCGGATTTTTAGCCCAGTATTGGGAGCCTAAGCACCATGTATTTCCTTCGATAACAGATTTCTCTGCAAACTCTGGGATCCCATAATCTTCCGCATCGAAGAAAATGATATCCACGCCTACTGCCGGAGATTGAGATTGAATGATACGGGCTATTTCGAGTAACACTCCTACTCCACTGGCAGCATCGTTTGCACCTAACACAGGCTTGTGATAATTATCCGGATTAGGGTCATGGTCTGAATAAGGGCGTGTGTCCCAATGCGCAAATAGTAATACCCTGGTTTTCTTATCCGGTCCGTAAGAACCTATTATATTACGGGAATTCAGCTTTGTTCCATCATATGCTGTCAGCACCATCTTTTGCTCCTGCACATCTGCACCGAAACGCTTCAGTTCGGCTACAAGGTAATCGCCACAAGCAATATGCTGAGGGGTATTGGGTACACGAGGACCGAAAGAGACTTGCTTATCTACAAACTGATATGCACTATCTGCATTGAAATCTGGCGAAACTTTCTGGTATGCTTCCACTGGTTTTGAGGCAGTTTTATTATTACATGCACAAGCTATCAGCGACAACATAAGGCACACAGCAACAATATTCTTAAATGTCATTCTCATATAGTTAAAATATACAGGTGCAAAGATAAGAAATGATATGATATCCTTAAAGTCATTTTAATATTATCAAGGGCAAACGCACGAAATATGTGTTTTTATGCAGAAAGTTTATCTATATGGATAGCTGGTAGCCTTTAGCTGTTAGCTTATAGTTCTTTGATGTATTGAGATAAGTAGTAAGTAATAAGTTAAATGAGATACGAGTAGACAAGATACGAGAAAAAGGCTAATGGCTAAAAGCGATCAGCTAATAGCTAAAAAAACTGTTACCTTTTAACTATATATGATTAATTCCAATCAGTAGTTAAAGTAATTATTGTTGGATAAAATTATTGGATTATTTTCGACTTCACTCCGTTTCGTTCGAATGTTCATTTTGCCTTGATGCAAAACGAACCAAAAAATCAAGGCTGCATCCCTCGGCGACCCAAAACCGCAGCTTCGGTGGAGCAAAATAATACGAAGTCATCATTAGTAGGATTATCGACCGGGTATAGCAGCCACCCTATTTTGCTCTACACCTCCGCTTTACGGATTGGGTACCCCGCCTGCGGGACGAGGCCGTGGTCGCAAAGCGACGACAAGAGACTGTCTTATTTGGGTTCGAAGGGCTTCGCCCTACTTGTGCGTCAGCGGACGCGCATTAGTTTCGCAGGCGGGGTACCCACACGGTGCAGGCGACGTTGAAAGTGACGGGGCGATAGCCCGTTGGTCCCTTTCAGCCGGCAAACCGATTGTGGGTCGCCGAGGAACTTAGCGCTAGCCTTTTGCTTACTTTTGGGCAATGCCAAAAGTAAGGACAAGCCCGGGAAGGCGCGGCAGGATTGAGCCAAGTCTCCGGAAATAAACAAAGACGGTAATTATGTAAAAAATAATCCAACGTTAAATCTCACCTACTGATTCACATGATTAACAAATATAAAATAAACGGCATAAAAACAGTAAAAAAGTGTCAGATGTGTCAGGTTTTAACTATATACAGTCAATAAATGTAAATGAAATCAATGGCTAAAATCCTCGATTTCGTGCGTTTGCCCTAAATATTATCTGATTAAGGCGGTTATAAAAAAAGCCGCATTACTGCGGCTCATTCTTATCTTTAATATCCCTTATGCGTCGATCTTGGCATAAGTAGCATTTTCTTCTATAAATTCACGGCGAGGAGCAACATCTTCACCCATTAGCATGGAGAAAATATGATCAGCTTCGGCAGCATTTTCGATTGTCACCTGACGTAAAGTACGGTGTTCAGGATTCATTGTTGTATCCCAAAGCTGGATAGCATTCATCTCTCCAAGACCTTTATAACGTTGTGTATGAATTGAATTCTCGTCACCATCACCATATTTATCGATAAAAGCACGGCGTTGCCTGTCGTCCCAGCAGTATTCTTCCACTTTCCCTTTCTTACATAAGTAAAGCGGTGGAGTAGCAATATACACATAACCTTTCTCCAGCAAAGCTTTCATATGACGGAAGAAGAATGTAAGGATCAATGTAGCAATATGGCTACCGTCCACGTCCGCATCGGTCATTATCACCACTTTATGATAACGCAGTTTTTCCAGATTCAACTCCTTTGAATCTTCATCAGTACCGATAGAGACTCCAAGGGCAGTGTATATATTCTTTATCTCGTCACTCTCCAATACTTTGTGAGGCATTGCTTTCTCTACATTCAATATCTTACCCCGTAAAGGCAGGATAGCCTGAAATGCACGATCGCGACCTTGCTTGGCTGTTCCACCCGCAGAGTCCCCTTCGACAAGGAATATCTCGCAATTGGAAGCATCTTTACTGGAACAGTCTGCCAACTTACCCGGAAGTCCTCCTCCTGTAAGCGGAGATTTACGTTGTACCATTTCACGGGCTTTACGTGCAGCAGCACGAGCCGTAGCAGCAAGTATAACTTTTTCAACTATGATCTTAGCTTCTTTCGGATGCTCTTCAAGAAAATGTCCTAAAGCTTCACCTACAGCCTGATCTACAGCTCCGATAACTTCGTTGTTTCCTAGCTTGGTTTTAGTCTGTCCTTCAAATTGCGGCTCTGCTACTTTGATGGAAACTACAGCTGTAAGGCCTTCGCGGAAGTCGTCTCCACTGATTTCAATCTTGACTTTTTCCAACATCTTCATATCATCGGCATACTTCTTCAACGTACGCGACAATGCACGACGGAAACCTGTCAGGTGAGTACCACCTTCGATAGTATGGATGTTATTTACATAGGAATAGACATTCTCGTTGTAGGAAGTATTATACGTCATCGCTACTTCTACAGGAACGCCTTGCTTTTCTGTGACAATGTGTATAACATCATCGATCAAGGCCTCTTTTGAAGCATCGATATAACGCACAAATTCCTCTAGTCCTCTTTCTGAATAGAATACATCGGTACGGAAAGTCCCATCTTCTTTCTTCTGGCGAAGGTCGGTCAACGAAAGACGAACTCCCGCATTGAGGAAAGCAAGCTCGCGCAGACGCGAAGCCAATGTATCATATTTATATTCGGTAACAGTAAATATTGTATCGTCCGGTTTGAAAGTGATGGTTGTACCATTATCCTTTGTCTCTCCTATTTTTTCTACAGCAGTCAATGGCTTGCCACAAGAATACTCCTGTACGTATATATTGCCGTGCTTATGAATCTCGGCACGCAGGTGTGTAGAAAGAGCATTCACACATGACACCCCCACACCATGAAGACCGCCTGATACTTTGTATGTCCCTTTATCAAATTTACCTCCGGCATGCAATACGGTCAACACAACTTCCAGAGCCGATTTCTTCTCTTTCTCCATGATATCTACAGGAATACCACGTCCGTTATCCTTTACAGAGATAGAATTATCTTCGTGAATAGTAACTTTAATATCGTCACAATAACCAGCCAGGGCCTCGTCAATAGAGTTATCAACAACCTCGTACACAAGATGATGTAAACCTTTTTCGCTAATATCACCAATGTACATCGCAGGTCTTTTCCTTACAGCCTCCAGACCCTCAAGCACCTGAATATTCTGCGCCGAGTAAGACTCGCCTGCCATTTTTTGTTTCTCTGTCATATTTATTTCTTGCTATTTTTAAGGTGAATAACCACCCGTTGTTTTGCGTTCAAAAATCTAACAAATATACGAATTTTTATCGGGAAAAACAAGTAATTAAGCAGTCCTTTTGCGTTTCAGAATAAAGGATAAAATATCAATAAAATAGAAGGAAATCTTTGATTATCCGATTTTCTTATTTTCTTTGTAAAAGATAAATGCACCTAATATATCAAGCTTCATGAAAAACAAAATTTTGCTCTTTACTTCCTTCATATTTTTACTTTCTATAATCAGTTGTTCCGACAAGAACGATGACAAGGAAGATATCAAATATTTAAGTCTGTCTAAGAATGAATTGTCATTCAGTGCAGAAGGCGAGACACAGACTTTTTCGATAAAATCCAACACCGAATAGAAAATAATCGTAGAAGAAAATGATTGGATAACCATCAGTCCCTTAAGTGGAAAAGGGAACATGAACATCTCGGTAAAAGCATCTGAGAATGCAATTGAGACCGTGCGTTCAATATCTTTATCAGTAAAAACCGCAGAAAAGTCTGAAACTGTAAAAATTAATCAGGAGGCTGCACCTCCTGTAATTCCCGATCCGGAAGGACACCATTACCCTCTTTTGACGATCACCACAGAGAATGGAAAGCCAATTACATCAAAGGAAGATTATATAAACGCCACTATTACTATTGAATCCCGGAATGAGAAAGGTGAGATCATTGAAAAATTACTCGAAGCTACCACCGAGATAAGAGGCCGGGGAAACAGTACATGGGGAATGGAAAAGAAACCATACCGTCTTAAATTAAGCAAGTCCAGCGAAATACTAGGCATGCCCAAAAACAAACATTGGGTTTTATTAGCGAATTATTCTGATAAAACCTTGATGAGAAATGAGCTCGCTTTTGAAATCAGCCGACGCATGGGATTTGTCTATACCCCACGTATGGAATATGTAGATGTCGTTCTCAACGGAGACTTCATAGGTAATTATATGATCGGAGAACACATAAGAATAGATAAAGACAGAGTGAATATTGCCGAAATGGGGCCATCTGACACAAATACCTCAGGTGGATACCTGCTGGAAATAGACGAACGAAAAGGGGAACCTGTGTGGTTCGAAACCGAAGAAGCAAAAATGGTGTTTTGTGTAAACAGACCAGAGGACATCCCCGCTATTCAAAAGGAATATATCCGTGATTATATTCAGAATATAGAAAACATTATCTACGGAAAAGGAGGCATCAACACTGTGTCTGAGCTACCAAAATATCTGGATATGAAATCCTTCATTGATTATCTGTTACTAAATGAATTATCTAAAAATGTGGATGGAAATCTTCGTCTCAGTACCTTTGTATATAAAGACAAGGATAATGATAAGTTATACTTTGGCCCTGTATGGGATTACGATATCGCTTTTGGTAATATAAATTACGAAGGATGTGAAATTACAACCGGTTGGTATGCACGAATTAAAGCTGCCTGGTATCAAGAATTCTTTAAGCATGCAGAATTTGATAAAATGGTGACAGATCGGTGGATCGAGTTGCGAAGTGACAAGCTAAGCAATCTGTATCCATTTATCGACGAATTAGCTGACAAGATGGAAATATCCCAGTCTAAAAACTTTAAGCGGTGGCCGATATTAGATAAGGCTGTATGGCCAAATCCTATTGTAACAGGTAGCTATCAAGGAGAAGTCAATTATCTGAAAGATTGGCTTACTAGAAGAATAAACTGGATGGATCAGACATTGAAGTAAACTTCAGCCTATATTTATACAAATGAGGGTATTGTAACTGATGCAATACCCTCATTTGTATATCTAATATACTAAATACAATTACCATCTCTTAGCTACCTTATTAATAAGCTGTTTCACTTTCAGAACAAACTTCAATTCTTTATATTTCTTATTATCAATAAATCCATATTTATGCTTTATCTTATAATAATCGGAATAAAAATCAAAGTATGAAGAAGATATACCACCTAATCTAAAATTAGATATTACAATATCCACTTCTTCCAGACTGACACCTTGGCTTGCACATCTGCAAATAAAATCATAGTCAGCTAATACTTTTACAGATAAATCAAATGCTCCGAATTTATCATAGACAGCCCTTGAAACGAAGAAAGTTGAATGCGGCAATACGCTCTCAGAGATGAAAGCAGCACCACGTCGTTGCACATTAAATATCTTATCATCTTTCCAAACCCGTTCGATACCATATATCATGCAGTTAGACCTATTTACTTCTCTATCAGTAAACTTATCCCACATCACCTCCAAAGCATTATCTTCGTACCAGTCATCAGAATTTGTAATACCCACAAGCTCTCCTTGCGCTAAAGCAATCCCCTTATTCATTGCATCGTAAACACCTTTATCCGGCTCACTCAATATCCGTACACTTACTCCTTTCTTCTCAAAAGCAGGTATATAGCTTTTTATTTTCTCCACTGTATTATCTTTGGAGACGCCATCAATAATGATGTATTCGAAATCAGAAAACGTTTGTCTGAGTAAGGCATCAATTGTTCCATGTATTGTATTTTCCGAATTGTAAGTAGGTGTTATAATAGAAATCTTTGGCATATCTTTTTATTTAAAGAAACACAAAGATAAATATCTTTTTTTATTATTGGATAGTACCACCTTTATCTATACAATTTACATTAGATAATATTAGACATTGGGTAAGTTTCACCTAGAACAGAACAAAGCTCTGCCTAATATTATTATATTTACATGCTTTTTAGAAAACATATATAAATAATGGCAAATACTTTAATTATCAGATACCATAGGATCGGCGATGCTTTAATCGTCCTACCCTTAATTGTATCTTTGGCGACCAAATATAAAGAAGACACCTTTACAATACTTACAAATGAGCGGTTTAATACCTTTCTGGAAGTAATGCCTCCCAATGTTGTATTTAAACCTATGATATCTAAGAAATCGAAAGGAGCTTTCAGAGGGCTGGTTTTTTCAATAAAAAAACGTCTTTTTTCAGCTAAGATGAAGTCTTTTGCCAATTCATTTGATAAAATAGCTTTTCTACAATATGATATCATCGAACAGAAATTACACAAAAGCATTCTTCAAAATAACCTAAATATAGAAATAGCCCTAACCAATGAAAACAGGTTCTTTTCAGAAGAAAGGATCCCGAATAAATGTAATGACGGCCTAACAATGATTGACTTACATAAAGAAGCTCTTGCTAATTTAGGTTATAATGGGTTGCAACCAATATTCAACCCAATGGCTATAAAGAAAAGAGATTCAGATAAATTATTTAACAAGCTCAATATTAGCTCCAATAAAAAACTAATTGCAATATCTCCCTTCTCTAAAGAAAGGACTAAAATATACCCATTAAATAAGATGGAAGAGGTTATATCGTATTTTAGCAAAAAAGATGAATATCAGGTCTTAATATTTGGAGGAGGAATCAGAGAAAAAAAACAGGTAGACGCCTGGATCGAAACATATCCTTCAGTAATTTCACTTATTGATCGCATCTCTTTCGATGAAGAAACGACTGTTATGGCAAAATGTAGTATTGCCCTCACAATGGATTCTGCGAATCTGCATTTAGCCGCATTATTAAATGTTTCGGTAATCAGCATTTGGGGAGCCACCGCACCGCAAAATGGTTATTATCCATCAAATTTAGATCGGAAAGATGCTCTAATTAAAGATTTAAGCTGCCAGCCTTGTTCTATATTTGGAAATAAACCTTGCAGTAATCCAAAAACTTTTGATTGTCTCGACATTAACTCTAAAATAGTAATACAAAGAATAGAAAATATACTTTTTAAATAATTCATATATCAGCTATATAATACTTAAAGCAAGTTCTGATTCTTTTATAGTCTTCATTCATATATGTATAGGATAATCTTATCCACAACAAAAAAGTCCCACACTATATCTAGTGAAGGACTTCTCTTCTTAAAAACGGCGGTAACCTACTCTCCCACTTGCGCAGTACCATCGGCACGACCGGGCTTAACTTCTCTGTTCGGAATGGGAAGAGGTGGAGCCCCGGTGTTATAACCACCTGAATGCTTTTTATAGTGGATAGTTGATAGTGGACAATGGTTTATATGTAACTGTCAACTCTCAATTTTCAACTATATTGACTGATGTAAAAGAGTAAGTATTGTTATGATTATTGTCTAATATAGCAAACCTCTGGTTTGTTGTTCGGTGCCAGTTTACTACGGTGAGTCTACTGGCACCATTGAAAGCGTCCGGGCAATTAGTACTACTCGGCTATGACATTGCTGCCTTTACACCTGTAGCCTATCTAGGTCGTAGTCTACAACCACCCTTAATGGATATCTTATCTTGAAGTCGGCTTCGTACTTAGATGCTTTCAGCACTTATCCAATCCGGACTTAGCTACCCGGCGATGCTCCTGGCGGAACAACCGGTAGACCAGGGGTCCGTCCAACACGGTCCTCTCGTACTAGTGTCAGATCTCCGCAAATATCCTGCGCCCACGATAGATAGAGACCGAACTGTCTCACGACGTTCTGAACCCAGCTCGCGTGCCACTTTAATGGGCGAACAGCCCAACCCTTGGGACCTGCTCCAGCCCCAGGATGTGACGAGCCGACATCGAGGTGCCAAACCATTCCGTCGATATGAGCTCTTGGGAATGATCAGCCTGTTATCCCCGGAGTACCTTTTATCCTTTGAGCGATGGCCATTCCATACTGAAACCACCGGATCACTATGCTCTAGTTTCCTACCTGATCGACTTGTGGGTCTCTCAGTCAAGCGTGCTTATACCATTACACTCTACGAACGGTTACCAATCGTCCTGAGCACACCTTTAGAAGCCTCCGTTACTCTTTTGGAGGCGACCACCCCAGTCAAACTACCCACCATACACTGTTCCTGCATCCGCAGGTTAGATTCCAAACAATTAAAGGGCCGTATTTCAAGGTTGGCTCCACAAGTACTAGCGTACCCGCTTCATAGCCTCCGGCCTATCCTACACATCAAGTGCCCAGAATCAATGTAAAGCTATAGTAAAGGTTCACGGGGTCTTTTCGTCCCATCGCGGGTAATCGGCATCTTCACCGATACTACAATTTCACCGAGATCACAGTTGAGACAGTGTCAAGATCATTACACCATTCGTGCAGGTCGGAACTTACCCGACAAGGAATTTCGCTACCTTAGGACCGTTATAGTTACGGCCGCCGTTTACTGGGGCTTCAATTCAATGCTTCTGATTGCTCATGACATCTCCTCTTAACCTTCCAGCACCGGGCAGGTGTCAGGCTATATACGTCTTCTTTCAAATTTGCATAGCCATGTGTTTTTGTTAAACAGTTGCCTTGACCTATTCTCTGCGGCCAGCCGTGAAGCTGGCACCCTTTATCCCGAAGTTACAGGGTCATTTTGCCTAATTCCTTAACTGTGAATCGCTCGAGCGCCTTAGTATTTTCAACCCGACTACGTGTGTCCGTTTGTGGTACGGTTGCTATATAGATTAGCGTTTAGCGGTTTTTCTAGGCAGTCTGTTTACCTGCATTATCTACGCTCCCGAAGGATTGTAGTACTATCAGTTTCAACTCTCACGGCGGATTTGCCTACCGTAATCAACGTCTACTTCCTTTAACCAAGTAATCCGTCACTTGGCAGCAGTGTCACTCCTGCGTCCCCACATAACTCTAGATAACAGTACCGGAATATTAACCGGTTCTTCCATCGGCTTCGCCGTTCGGCTACACCTTAGGGTCCGACTTACCCTGATCCGATTAGCGTTGATCAGGAAACCTTAGTCTTTCGGCGAGGGGGTTTCTCACCCCCTTTATCGTTACTTATACCTACATTTGCTTTTCTACACGCTCCAGAAAGGCTTACGCCTCGCCTTCAACGCTGAGTAGAATGCTCCCCTACCGATAATATTTTATCCCATAGCTTCGGTAACATGTTTATGCCCGATTATTATCCACGCACGACCACTCGACTAGTGAGCTGTTACGCACTCTTTAAATGAATGGCTGCTTCCAAGCCAACATCCTAGCTGTCTTAGTAGTCATACTTCGTTAATTCAACTGAACATGTATTTGGGGACCTTAGCTGATGGTCTGGGTTCTTTCCCTCTCGGACATGGACCTTAGCACCCATGCCCTCACTCCCGGTATTAACTTATGCCCATTCGGAGTTTATCTGGACTTGATAGGCGGCGAAGCCCTCGCATCCAATCAGTCGCTCTACCTGACATAAGTAATTCGCCGAGGCTGCACCTAAATGCATTTCGGGGAGTACGAGCTATCTCCAAGTTTGATTAGCCTTTCACCCCTACCCTCAGGTCATCCGAAAGCTTTTCAACGCTTACCGGTTCGGTCCTCCATTTGGTGTTACCCAAACTTCAACCTGCCCAAGGGTAGATCACTTGGTTTCGCGTCTACTCCTACTGACTAAAGCGCCCTGTTAAGACTTGCTTTCGCTTCGGCTGCGTACATCTTTGTACTTAACCTTGCCAGTAAGAGTAACTCGTAGGTTCATTATGCAAAAGGCACGCCGTCACAATTTAATGCTCCGACCGCTTGTAGGCACATGGTTTCAGGGTCTCTTTCACTCCTCTGTTCGAGGTGCTTTTCACCTTTCCCTCACGGTACTGGTTCACTATCGGTCTCTCAGGAGTATTTAGCCTTACCGGATGGTCCCGGCAGATTCACACAGGATTTCTCGTGTCCCGCGCTACTCAGGATACTGCTAGGCTTCGGATATGATTCGTATACGGGATTATCACCCTCTATGATCGTTCTTTCCAAAACGTTCTACTTCAAATCGTTCTTGCCACAGCGCAGTCCTACAACCCCGGTATTGCCTAAACAATACCGGTTTGGGCTCTTCCCATTTCGCTCGCCACTACTTTGGGAATCATTTTTATTTTCTTTTCCTACGGGTACTTAGATGTTTCAGTTCCCCGCGTTTGCTCACTACATACATAGTGTAATATCCTCTTCGGATATTGGGTTGCCCCATTCGGAAATCCACGGATCAAGGGTTATTTGCACCTTCCCGTAGCTTATCGCAGCTTATCACGTCCTTCTTCGCCTCTGAGAGCCTAGGCATCCCCCATGTGCCCTTTCCTACTTTCTTTTTTTCTATCTAATAAACTCCCCGAAGGGGGCTTATTAGCAGGGTTTGATAGATTATATCATAATCTAACTTTACTTGCTCTTTTTTTACATCATGTCAAAGATCGTTTTTCTAATTGAGAATGGATAGTGGATAGTTGACAGTTCTTTTTGTCAATTATTAATTGTCAATCCTCAATTGAAAGTGTGGAGAATAACGGATTCGAACCGTTGACCCCCTGCGTGCAAGGCAGGTGCTCTAGCCAGCTGAGCTAATCCCCCGTAAGGTAATTAATAATGATGAATTAATAATTAAGAATTGGTTTTTACCGTTATTGTTAATTGTTAACTGTTAATTATTAATTGCGATGCCTCTGCATTGCGGTAGTCCCAGGCAGATTTGAACTGCCGACCTCTACATTATCAGTGTAGCGCTCTAACCAACTGAGCTATAGGACTGGCGGTTCTGCCTGAAACTGATTGCCAGCTTCTTGGTTTCTCTTGGTCAGTGAACAGTGAGCAGTGAACAGTTAACAGTATATTTAAACTCTAACCCTCTACCTACTCCCGTAAACTGAGTATATCTTAAAACAACAACATCATTTAAGAGTGCAGCACCTTTTTTTAAAGGTCTACCCAACTCGAACAGTATCTCCAGAAAGGAGGTGTTCCAGCCGCACCTTCCGGTACGGCTACCTTGTTACGACTTAGCCCCAGTCACCGGTTTTACCCTAGGACGCTCCTTGCGGTTACGCACTTCAGATACCCCCAGCTTCCATGGCTTGACGGGCGGTGTGTACAAGGCCCGGGAACGTATTCACCGCGCCATGGCTGATGCGCGATTACTAGCGAATCCAGCTTCACGGAGTCGAGTTGCAGACTCCGATCCGAACTGGGAGTGGCTTTGGAGATTAGCATCTTGTCACCAAGTAGCTGCCCTTTGTACCACCCATTGTAACACGTGTGTCGCCCCGGACGTAAGGGCCGTGCTGATTTGACGTCATCCACACCTTCCTCGCATCTTACGACGGCAGTCTTGTTAGAGTCCTCAGCTTGACCTGTTAGTAACTAACAATGTGGGTTGCGCTCGTTATGGCACTTAAGCCGACACCTCACGGCACGAGCTGACGACAACCATGCAGCACCTACACATCTGCTATTGCTAGCTTACAAGTTTCCTCGTAATTCAGATGCATTTCAAGCCCGGGTAAGGTTCCTCGCGTATCATCGAATTAAACCACATGTTCCTCCGCTTGTGCGGGCCCCCGTCAATTCCTTTGAGTTTCACCGTTGCCGGCGTACTCCCCAGGTGGATTACTTATCGCTTTCGCTTAGTCACATACGGTATATCGCATACAACTAGTAATCATCGTTTACGGCGTGGACTACCAGGGTATCTAATCCTGTTTGATCCCCACGCTTTCGTGCTTGAGCGTCAGTTATAGCTTAGTAAGCTGCCTACGCAATCGGAGTTCCTCGTTATATCTAAGCATGTCACCGCTACACAACGAATTCCGCCTACTTCATCTATACTCAAGACTCCCAGTTTCAACGGCAGTTCCAACGTTAAGCGTTGGGATTTCACCGCTGACTTAAAAGCCCGCCTGCGCACCCTTTAAACCCAATAAATCCGGATAACGCTCGCATCCTCCGTATTACCGCGGCTGCTGGCACGGAGTTAGCCGATGCTTATTCATCAGGTACATGCAATAAGTTACTCGTAACTCTTTTTATTCCCTGATAAAAGAAGTTTACAACCCATAAGGCAGTCTTCCTTCACGCGATTTGGCTGGTTCAGGCTCTCGCCCATTGACCAATATTCCTCACTGCTGCCTCCCGTAGGAGTCTGGTCCGTGTCTCAGTTCCAGTGTGGGGGACAAACCTCTCAGTTCCCCTATCCATCGTTGGATTGGTGAGCCGTTACCTCACCAACTTCCTAATGGAACGCATGCCCATCTACAACCGATAAATCTTTAACAAATATTCCCATGCGGGACCCCTGTTTTATGCGGTATTAGTCCGAATTTCTCCGGGTTATTCCCCTGTTGTAGGTAGGTTGCATACGCGTTACTCACCCGTGCGCCGGTCGCCATCTAAGTATTGCTACTCTCTGCTGCCCCTCGACTTGCATGTGTTAGGCCTATCGCTAGCGTTCATCCTGAGCCAGGATCAAACTCTTCTTTGTATATTCTTTTTTTTAAGTCTTTTGATCCTGTTCAAGCTTTTTTTATTACTATTGGGTAATAGTAATTGACGGTAGCACCTTTTTTAACTATCTCTAGTTTTTTCGGATCTTTAATTTAATAAAAACCCAAATTGTGTACTACACTCTATAATGTTGTTATTTCATTTCCTTCAAAGACCTCTCTCTTTCCCTACGCAAACACCCTTCTTTAAGCGTGCCCTTTAGTGGTAAAGCGGGTGCAAAAGTAGGAAACAATTCATTACACTCCAAACTTTAGATAACCTTTTTTTAAAATATTTTTTAGACAAACAATGTAAAATCAAAGTATACGCCTAGAATACAACATGTTGTTAAATATAAAGACATGTGAGAAAAATGAATTGATCAGTTATCGGCCTATACCAAATTCATAAGTAAGCTTCAAAGCCAAGCCGTGATATGTAGGTTTGACAGCCACTCTCTTATTGGGTTCCACATCAGACCATTCATAATACGTCGCCTTTTGCAATGAATACACAAGTCCAATATTCCACGCACTCCTTCCTTGCTTGGCAATACTTACCCCGAAGGAAGTACTAAAATAGAAACCTTTTCCCATTGCACCCGAATATCCTACTTTTATGTCCCAGAATGGAGTTGTATTCTCATCCAAAAAATTAATACGTGGATTGAGAAATATGGGTAGAGATGAATCCTTTTTGTTTAGTGTCATAGTATAACTTGTTCCTGCACCTACATAAAAAATAGGATTAAACTGATAGCCTATAGATGTTCCATATTCGAACCTGTGATTCTTTGTTTTACCAATACCTTGTATATAAGCATAATCGAGAAAAACCCGAAACCCTTTTATTTCCCGGTTCCATATCTTCTCCCGCCGTTTAGGCCTTGGTACGCTAAAAGGATCAAAATATTCATCCGGACTTGCAGCCCGGGCGCCATCGATTATCACCGGCTGGTCAACCATCACCGGCATTGATATATTACCTCCCGGCTGTTGAACCTGCCTGAGAATATCCTCATGCGGAGATTGCTCCGGGGTTAAACTTTGTGTTGGATTCGAAGGCATGCCAACAACGCCTCCGGTCTTCGGTTGCGGTTGTCCTTTCCTGTTCGAATTAGGACTGCCCTCCACATAACTTTGCAAATCTGCCTTCGATAATACTCCATCAGCCTTCCCTAAATTTCCTTCTTCTATTTTTTTCACATCCTCTTGTTGATATATCACTATATTTTCTTTCTGTGAAATACTATCTGTGATTTTTACACTTATAGTTCCGAATTGCTGTTTCACAAGTTTTCCTTTTATCGTCTTACCATTTTTAAGATATATAATATCCAACATCTCCACCTTGACCGAATCCTGAGAATAAACTAAACAGATGCTATAAATGAGAAATAATAAGAAAATTGTTATTCTATACATGGTAAGAGATATTTTCATGTGATTAATACAGTAATAAATATAGCATAAGCCGATAAAAAATCAAAATAATTTTAACTATTATACGATAAAATCAATATAATTATTATCTCCGGTCAGAAAAAATATCATTTTATAAAATCCAAGATAAATAGATTTGATTATAATTAATATCTTTGCTGCTCTGAAATATATAGATAAAGTTTTTTTATGTCTATAATATATAATAGCTAAATAATACATCAATATATACTTTGATTTACTTATAATACAACATTATACATGAAAACGTCCCTTTTATCAAAAATCACAATCCTGACTATTGCTTCATTAGTATTGTTTGCATCCTGCAAAGACAAGAAACCTCAATTTACTATTGAAGGAAAAATAAGTAATGCCGACACAACTATACTATATCTGGAGAAAAGATCTCTGACCGAAACAACTATAATCGATTCTGTGAAATTAGATAAAGACGGTAACTTCAAATTCACAGAGGTAAATGTTGGCTATCCCGAATTTTATTTACTAAAGCTAAACGGACAAACAATCAATCTGGCAGTAGACTCGATAGAGACTATTACTGTGAATGCACCGAAAGAAACATTTGCACTGGATTACACAGTTGAAGGCTCTAACAGTTCGGCTAAAATAAAGGAAATTGTCCTGTCTCAAAACAAACTAGGCCAAACCTTCACCGAACTGAAAAAGAAATTTGAAAGCAAAGAAATATCGCAAGATGAATATATTGCAGCCGTACAAGATGGAGTGAATGAGTACAAGACTAAGGCTAAAGATCTTATATATTCCGACTATAAAAGCCTAGCGGCTTATTTTGCGCTTTTCCAAAAAGTGGATAACTATTTGATTTTCGACCCATACAACAAAAAAGACATAACTGCATTCCAAGCTGTAGCTACAGTATGGGATACACAATATCCGACATCTCCCCGCACAGCTAATCTGAAAAGCTTTACATTATCTGCTCTTGCTGAAATACGCAAAGTAGCAGGTCAGGAAGAAGCGATAAACAGAATTGCGACATCGGAAGTTACAGATCATACTACATATTATGATATAACCCTACCGGATAGACATAATAAGAATATAAGCCTTTCCTCATTGCAAGGAAAAGTAGTCATACTGGACTTTACTGCATATCAAACAGACTTTTCTCCGGCGCACAATATACTGCTTAATAAGGCTTATGAAAAGCATAAGGGAAACGTTGAAGTATATCAGGTTTCATTCGACACGGATGTGCATGCCTGGCAAAACAGTGCAGTAAACCTTCCTTGGATTTGCGTAAGAGATGATAAGTCTTTGACTTCTGATTTACTTACAAAGTATAACATTCAGGGATTCCCAACTATTTTCATTATCAATAAAAAAGGAGAGATCGTAAAAAGGGTATTATCCACGGATGATTTATCTTCTGAAGTTCAAAAATTATTATAAAAGTTCTCTAAATATTTTGACGGTATAAAAATTATACCTTATCTTTGCTTATAATAGATTGAAAAAAGGAAAAGGAGTTCTGGCCTATACGGCAAGGATTCTTTTTCTTTTTGTCGCTTTAAAAAATCAAATGAAATAATAGTCACTAACTAATTTAACTTTAATTACCATGGCTATCACTTACATGACCGAAGACGGTTACAAAAAGTTGAAAGAAGAAATCAGCGCTCTGGAGAGCGAAAGGCCGGCTATATCGAAACAAATAGCTGAAGCCCGTGATAAAGGCGATCTGTCGGAAAATGCCGAATACGATGCAGCCAAAGAAGCTCAGGGATTACTTGAGGCAAAAATAGCCCAGATGAAAAATCTGTTGGCAAACGCCCGTATAATCAATGAAGAGTCGATAGGGATAGATGTAGTACAGATACTAAACAAGGTAACTATACGCAACACAAAGAACAACCAGCAGATGACATATACCCTTGTAGCTGAAAGTGAGGCAAACCTGAAAGAAAACAAGATTGCAGTAAGCACTCCTGTAGCACAGGGCCTTATGGGCAAAAAAGTGGGTGATGTTGCCGAAATAAAAGTCCCTTCGGGAATGATGAGTTTCGAAATCGTAAACATCTCTATCTAGCAGCTGATGGCAAGTATCTTTAGTAGAATAGCAGCCGGCGAGATACCTTCTTACAAGGTGGCGGAGGATGAGAAATTCTTTGCTTTCCTTGATATAAATCCTATGGCTAAAGGTCACACGCTGGTCATTCCTAAACAGGAGGTGGATTATATCTTCGATTTGGACGACGCAACCATAGGTGAGATGAACATCTTTGCCAAGAAGGTTGCCAAGGCCATAGAGAAGGCTCTTCTATGCCAACGGGTCGGTGTAATGGTTATAGGAATGGAAGTTCCTCATGCACATATACACCTGATTCCGATAAACAAGGAGTCAGACATGCTGTTATCCAACCCCAGAGTAAAGCTGGAGCAAGCTGAATTCGAAGAGATTGCCCGAATGATTAGAGAATATATCTGATAAGATTTATTTCAAAATAGGAAGGGCAGAAATCATAAGGTTTCTGCCCTTTTTGTTATGCCTTATTTCTTACTATATTTTCTTATCCAATCGAGCAAAAGCAAGCAACCGGGACCTCCCACTCCTCCATGATCAAAGCCCTGTACTTCGTACATGGTCACATCCTTATTCCCAAATGACTTTAGGATAGCTTCCATATGCAGGTTCTCTTCATAACGCGCTGTCATTTCCAGATTACGGTCTCCCGAAATTAATAAAATAGGAGGAATGCCTGCCCGTGCCTGATTCAATGGTGCATAAGCATCAACTATAGGAAGGTTTTGAGGTATCCCCCGTTCTTTCCTTATCGTGTAATGCGTATTAGTCTGGCCACTGATAGGCACCAGACCCTTTATCTTATCCGCATCAATTCCGTACTTTTCAAGATAACTCTTATCCAGTCCCACCATAAGAGTAAGATAGCCCCCGGCAGAATGCCCCGATACATAAATATCATTCACACTACCGCCATACGACGCGATGTTATTGAAAACCCACGCAACGGAAGCAGCAGCATCCTCTATATACGCCGGATTTGTGGCTTTCGGACTAAGGCGATAATTGACTGCCACTACCGCGATACCTCTTTCCTTCAGTTCGTTCGGGATATGCTTTTCCCCGCCTTCAAGGCCTCCGCCATGAAACCAGACTACCACAGGGAAATCTTTCTTATCCACAGGATAGTATATATCCAGTTTACAACGCTCCTTACGGTATGCGTCCGTTTCGGCATCGCCGGTATAAGGTATATCCTTCTTCAATTCATACGTATTCTGTGCGGTTATCGCCAAAGCACAGAAGAGGAAGATTACGATCAAACTTTTTTTCATATAGTTTATTTATTAATTTAAGATCTAAAATTTATAGTTACAAAAGTAACAGAAATTAATGTACCGATTAGTAAATTTGCCGATGTGCCAATTGCGCAAAGCGACTTTACTGTTAATAGCCAACAGTTAAAACCCCGTAACTGCTAACTATGCCTAAAAAGTAACGAAGGTAACACAATTACATTACTTTCTCGCCTGTTACTTTTCAGACTCCGACTACCCCTCATTTATCCCATACCAATATATTCCCAACAAAAGCAATTAGGTGAAAAAGTAACAGTTTTTTTAGTCTTTGTACACTTTGCGATTCTCTTTGTACGTTTAGTGGTTAACGCCCTTTACCACAAGGGACACAAAGACTTACACAAAGATCACTATAAAAAAGGTAACAAAGGTAACACCTTTTACACAATTTGATATTGTTACCTTTTCTTTCGTTTTCATCATCCAAAATATCAAAGAACTTATCTATATAAAAACAAATACTTGTTTACATATAGATAAACTTTGAGAGAGTTTATAAACCTTCAGTCCTATAAAATAATCCTGTTACCAAAACTTATTTGACCACTCCCCCACCCAATGCCTTATATAAACCTACCATTGATGATAATTCATTCAGTATGGCAGTATTAAGGGCTATCTCGGCATCGAAGAACTGACGTTGTGCATCCAGCAGGTCAATATAGCTGATCACTCCGTTCACATACTGCAATTTAGCCAGTTCCTGATACGATTTGGCCGAATTGTAAAGCGCTTCCTGTGAACGATATACTTCTTTCATTTTATTAAATGTCACAATGGAATTATTTACTTCTTTAAATGCTTCCAGAACAGACTTTTCGTAAGTATATACTTCTTGTTCGTAAGCGGCCTTGGCGGCATTATGCGCTGCTTTATTTTTCCCCATATTGAATATCGGGCCTGTAAGAATACCGGAAATAAACCATGTAGGACTTTTCAGAAAATCGGACAGTTCGTCATTCTCTCCCCCTAAACGTCCTGTCAATCTCAGAGACGGAAACATCTCCGTATAGGAAATCCCTACCCGCGCATTTGCCTCTATTAGTTTTTGCTCTGCCTGTATCATATCGGGGCGCCGCTTCAGGAGGGATGAAGGCATATCCACAGGCAGGTTTTGAGGAATTAACTGGTGATTTATATCATCGCCTATCCTTGATATAGAGCCGGATGGAAATTCTCCTACCAGAACAAACAAATCATTTTCTTTCAGCTTTATTTCATTTTCCAGATTAGGAATCAGGGTTTCAGTACGTGCGAGTTCCACCAGACTTTGCCGGTATGGAATCTCTGATGTCAGGCCGCCTTCATACCGTAATTTGGCAAATCGCACCCCCTCCCGCCTGGCTTCCAGTGTTTGCTTCACTATTGCCAGTTCACGGTCAAGCGCTTTCAGTTCGAAATAAGATTGCGCTACCTGTGCCACAATAGTCAGGTGCAGGGCTCTTTGCGCCTCCACGGTCTGCATATAAGCGGCCACGCCCGCATCATTTGCCCAGCGGAGTTTACCCCACACATCCAATTCCCACGATACGTTCAGGTTTGCCCGCAATTCGGGAGTATATTTACTGTTATCACCTCCATAGTTCAGATGTTCTTTTTGTCCGGCAAGTTCACCTCCAATCTCAGGAAATAAGTTTGCAAAAGATATACGTTTCTTCGCAGCCATTTCTTTTATACGGGCCACAGCTACGAGCATATCTTTATTGTGGTCGAGAGCCTTGGTAATCAACCCCTGCAAAACAGTATCGGAATATAATGTACTCCAGCCGATATCAGATGCATCGCCTGCAGCCATACTTCCGGCCTCGAAAGTTTGCGGCATATTCATCTCCGGCCGCTCATATTTCTGTCCTATCTTACAGGACGACAACAAGATAGCAGAGAAAATAAATATATATTTGAGTTTACTCATTTTCATTCCTTTTTATCAGCTTTTTAATTTTCAAGAACTTAGGAAATTTCAATTCGGGTAATCTTAGTTTTTCTTTAAATTTATAAACCATAACAAAGAAAAACGGCACAAGGATTATACCAAATGTAATGGCTACAATCATACCGAAAAATACGCCCGTACCAATCGAGTGCCTGCTTGCAGAACCCGGCCCCGAAGCTATCACCATAGGCAACATACCCAATACAAAGGCCAGTGATGTCATCAGAATAGGGCGAAAACGCAGCTTTGCCGCCTGCATAGCTGCAAATATAGGTTGCATACCTGAATCCACCTGCTCTTTCGCAAATTCGACTATCAATATCGCATTTTTAGCAGCAAGACCGATAAGAGCAACCAGTCCTATCTGAAAGTAAATATCATTATCGAGTCCTAAAGCCCATATACCTAAAAAAGCACCTAATGCCGCAATAGGCAAGGATAATAAGACTGAAATAGGTACTGTCCAGCTTTCGTACAAAGCCGCCAGAAAAAGGAATACGAAAAGAAATACCAGCCCCAGTACTACTCCAGTCTGCCCGCTGGCCTTCTGTTCCTGAAACGATAATCCGCTCCATGCCACGCCTATATTTTCGGGCAAATGTTCTTTCGCTATGCGCTGTATTTCATTCATTGCCTGTCCCGAACTGTGCCCGGCCGAGGGTGTCACTTGCATAGACGCAGATGTGTACATATTGAATCGGGTGATATTACCCGGCCCTGTGGTATAGCTTGTCTTTCCTAATGCAGTAAGAGGAACCATATCGCCCGTTTTGGTCTTTACGAAGAATAGGTTTATATCGTTAGCCGTAGCCCTGTACGATTGGTCGGCCTGTATATAAACTTTATATATACGGTTAAACATATTGAAGTCGTTCACATACACCGAACCCAGATAAGCCTTCATTGTGGAGAAGATATCCGACATAGGTACTCCCAGCAGCATGGCCTGATCCCTGTCCACATCGAAATATAGCTGAGGGATTTCAGATTGCAAGGAGGACGAGACATTCGATATCAGCTTCGATTTCCCCGCATAATACATAAATGTATCTGTAGCTGCCACCAAATCGTCCCACTGTGCATCGGATTTTGCCTGTAACTTCATTTCCACCCCTCCGGCAGATCCTAACCCCGGGATAACAGGAGGACGGGAGACAAACGACCTGATCTCCGGATAATTATAAAATTCTTTCTGTACATCTCGCATGACTTCATCTACGCCTTTTTTCCTTTCCTTCCACGATTTCAGAATTACGGTTAGCGTAGTTCGCCCCTGATTTGTTCCTACCCGGGGGCTTGAACCTGTTACATTCTGCACATATTCCACATCTTCAAGGGAGTCCACGTATCCGATAGCCCTGTCGGTAACGGTACGCATACGCTCCAAAGTAGTTCCTTCAGGCATTTCAAGCTCTACGGTAAAATATCCCTGATCTTCCTGTGGTATAAAACTGGTAGGAACAACCTTATTCAACACAAATATAAAAACCAGTACCATCCCAAAACCCGCTAAAACGCGGCGGGGATTGCTGATTACCTTCATCAATATATTAGCGTATTTACTATTTCCTGTAGCCAACCAGCTATTTATCTTACGGAAAACAACATTCTTCTTTTTACCTTCCTCCTCGGGACGCAAAATCAAGGCACACATGGCAGGGCTTAATGTAAGCGCAACCACTGCAGATATCAATACGGAAACGACTATCGTTACCGAAAACTGTCTGTAAAGCGAACCTGTAATACCATCGAGAAAACTAACAGGAACAAATACGGCTGCCAGTACCAGAGATGTAGCGATCAATGCTCCCGCCAACTGGTTCATCGCCAGATGCGTTGCCTCCCTCGCTCCTATCTTCTTTTCAGCCATAATCCGTTCCACATTCTCGACAACCACAATGGCATCATCGACAACAATACCGATAGACAGTACCAACCCTAACAAAGTCAACATATTCAGGGTGAATCCCATCATCAGCATAAATCCGAATGTACCTATCAGGGATATCGGAACTGCGACAATAGGGATGATAGAGGCACGCCAGTTTTGTAACGAAAGGAATACAACAATTATAACAAGCGCCAAAGCCTCAAATAATGTTTTATATACTTCGTGAATGGACTCTCCGATATACTCTGTCATATCGAAAGGGATCAGATAATCGAGCCCTTCGGGGAAGTCTTGTTTTATCTGTACCATGGCTTGTTTTACCTCTTCGGCCACTTCCATGGCATTGGCACCCGGAAGCATATATATACTCAGCATGGTAGCATATTTCCCGTTCAGTCCGCTTTCGGTACTATAAGATGATGCCTCGAGGGAAACCCTTGCGACATCACGCATCCGGATAAATGATCCATCATTGTTCGCCCTCACCACAATATCTTCAAACTGGCTGACGGTCGACAAACGCCCTTGTGCTGTAATAGGCATTGCCACATCGACATTTACAATGGGTTGCTTACCCAATTCTCCTGCCGCCGACTCCCTGTTCTGGTCTTTCAATGCATCCTGCAAATCTTTTATCGTCAAGCCAAAACTAGCCAGCCGGTCGGGATATACCCATATCTGCATGCCATAGTAACGGCTGCCGACATTCGATACACGCCCCACTCCTGGGATACGCCTGATCACATCCAGTATATTTATTGTGGCATAATTACTCAGGTATATCTCATCATATTTGGGATCATCCGAAGTCAGGGCAATGGTCAATAACTGCCCGGGCGCCTGCTTCTCTACTGTGATACCACTTTGTAATACCTCTGCCGGCAAGCGGCTCTCTGCCAGTTTTACCCTGTTTTGTATCTCAACTGCTGCAAGGTCTGCATTTGTACTTACATCGAATGTTACAGTTATAGACAACCCTCCGGAGTTGGAACTGCTCGACTCCATGTAGATCATACCCGGAGTACCATTCAATTCCTGTTCTATCGGGGTAGCCACAGCCTGCGACACAGTTGTAGCATTCGCCCCGGGATAAGATGCGCCGATCTTTACCACCGGAGGCGTTATCTGCGGATATTGCTCTATGGGCAATAAGACTAAACCTATAATACCGATTATAACAATCAATAAAGAAAGTACGGTAGATAAAACAGGCCTTTCTATAAAAAATCCGGGCTTCATTATTTATCCTCCTTCTTTGTTTCTTTATTTTTTTCCTGATCTATGATTTTTTGCTCTTCTTCCTTTGTGCGGGGAATTGCTTTCTGACCATGTACAAGTTTCTGGTAACCTTCAACTACAATATTTTCGCCTACCGAAAGCCCACGTGTAACTACTATTTTGTTATCCTGTTCAGGTCCGGTTTCGACATATCTCTTTTCTATTATACTATCGGGGCGTACAACAAAAATAAAAGCTCCGCCCTTTTCTATCGAAATTGCTTTTCGGGGAACAACCACTACATTTTCCAAGACATCGAGTAATAGTTTAACCCGTGTAAATTGTCCGGGAAGAAGCACCTGGTTCGGATTCGGCAATTCGGCACGAACACCGAAAGTACCTGTTTTCGGATCTACCTGCGGCGATGCAAAGTCGACAACACCCTTTTCACTATAGACCGAATTGTCTGCCAGCGTTACGATAACGGTGGGCTGCCACGAGCGGGTAGTATCCAATTCTCCGAGATGTACGTTTCTTCTCTGGCTACGCAGGTAATCGAGTGATGTAAGTTTAAAATCGACGAGTACCGTATCGCGTTTAACAACGGTTGCCAGCAACGACTTCGAATTGCCTACCAGCGTCCCTATATCTACATAGCGTTCGCTGATATAGCCTGACAATGGGGAACGAACCACAGTATAACTAAGTTGTAACTCTGCCTGTTCCAAGTCAGCTTTACTCATCAACACATCGGCTTTTGACATATTCAATGCAGCTACTGCATTATCCAGATCGAGGCGGCTGGCTGCATTCTGATTATATAAGGGTTCGATACGCTTAAGGTCGCTCTCGGCTTTCAATTCCTGAGCCTCATCCCTTTTTAGTTGAGCTTTTGCTTTTTCTACTCTGGCCTTGTAAGGTTTATCATTAATGTAGAACAATGGTTCGTTCGCTTTTACTTCTTTCCCTTCACTGAAAGTCATTTTCTCAAGGAAACCTTCCACTCGCGCGTGTATCTCTACATTGCGGGAAGCCCTTATCAATCCTACATATTCTCCATAAATTTCGATATTGTCTGTTGCTACAGGTTCTACTTCGACAATAGGGGAATCAACTGATGCCTTTTTACACGCACTCAATAATAGTGTACAGAGTAAAGTTGCAGCTAAAGTACGTTTAATGTTATTCATATATAATATGTTGCAGCATACTTGTCAATGGTATGCGGTTTTTATCTTTCATCATTTATAAAGCACAATGCCAGATATCGTCTGTATGAAAATGCGAGGCATTTTATTCTAGTAAAGAACACTTTCTACAGATGAATTGTTTACAGTATAAACAACTCTAAATATGCGCAAATTTATAGAATATTGATTAAACTTTAACTTAATCATTTGGTAAATAATATAAATCCCGGCATTAAAAGACTCTAAAATTCAATAATAAAAAGATAATACACACTTGCAATCGTTTGCATAACAAAAAGGTAACATTTACATATTCTTTTAAACCAAAACAAGATAGGACTTCTCATATTTGCATTGTGAATAAAAGATAACCATGAAACAAAATGATTATTTCTATCCATTTAATTTAATCAGATCAAATTGAAATATACACTGGTGAAACAAAAACTTCTTTTGCTACTTATGCGGATAAAATCTCAAAATAGAACAATTTTACCTTCCAGTTTTCTCGCTGAAAATTTGGAAGTTACCTCTGTTTTGTTAGAGAGAGAGAGAGAGAGAGAGAGAGAGAGAGAGAGAGAGAGAGAGAGAGAGAGAGAGACTAACTTTTTCACAAAACAATATACTTTACCTCAAATAGCGAAGCTGACTATTTGGGGCTAAGCCATTTATACATAATACCTATAAAAAGTGAATTCTTGATAACCAAATTGACGACCAGATCAATTCTATAGACAAATCAATATTATAAAATAAATCAATATTAATTAAAGTTAATCCTTAATATTATTTCGCATGGAAAGAAAGAGAAAGAACAGATGCGCAAAAGTATTCCTGATTATTATGTTAGGAATAATCACTTTGTCATCAAGTATGCATGCCCAAAGTGGCACTATTACAGTAAAAGGAAATGTGAAAGACAGCAATGGCGAACCTATCATTAGTGGTAGTGTTGTTGTTAAAGGCACAACGACAGGTACTGTTACCGATTTGGATGGAAATTATGAACTTAAAGCACCGGAAAACGGAACACTGGTGTTCTCATATGTTGGTTTCACCTCACAGGAAATACAGATTGCCGGAAGAACATCTATCGACGTAGTGCTTAGCGAAGATGCCGAACTACTGAAAGAAGTTGTAGTTATCGGTTATGGTAGCGTAAAGAAAGAAGACCTTACAGGTTCTGTAACAGCCATCTCGGCCAATTCCCTGGCTAAAGGGATGGCAACATCAGCCTCTGACCTGCTTATAGGTAAAGCCCCCGGTGTAAGTGTTGTCACAGACGGTGGTGCCCCCGGTTCAGCGGCTAAAATACGTATTCGTGGAGGTTCTTCGATGAAAGCCAGTAACGACCCTCTGATTGTTATCGACGGTGTACCGGTAGACAATACAACATCTATAAACGGTATGGCAAATCCGCTGGCATCAGTCAATCCTAATGATATCGAGAGCTTCTCTGTATTGAAAGACGCTTCTGCTGCCGCGATTTATGGTTCTCGTGCTTCAAATGGAGTTATTATCATTACTACGAAAAAAGGAAGCTCCGGTAAACCGAAAATCAATTACAACGGAACATTCTCCATCAGTAGTAAAACAGACGATATTGATGTGATGAGCGCTGATAACTTCAGGAATTTTGTAAAATCGAAATATGCTGAGGGCAGCAGTCAGGTAAATGCACTGGGAACAGCCAATACAGATTGGCAGGACGAAATATTCCGTACGGCTTTCAGTACAGACCATAATCTAAGCGTAGCCGGAGCTGCAGGAAACTTCCCTTACCGTGTATCAATCGGTTACACTAACGAGAACGGTATTCTGAAAACATCTTATATGGATCGTTGGACTGGATCGCTGAACTTAAATCCGAAGTTTTTTGATAATCATTTGTCTGTTCAACTTAGCCTGAAGGGAATATACAATACAAACCGTTTCGCTGATACAGGAGCAATTGGTGCCGCCGCAGAATTCGACCCTACCCAACCTGTATATAATAGCGACAGCAAATATGGCAACGGATATTATATGTCTCTTAAAGAGGACGGCACTCCTATCGATATAGGTTTGGCGAATCCAGTGGCAACTTTGAATCAGAAAAGAGATGCATCCAGAGTAAAAAGAAGCATTGGAAATATACAATTTGACTATAAGATGCATTTTCTTCCCGATCTGAGGGCAAATCTTAATCTGGGATATGATGTATCTAATAGTATCGGTTGGATCAGTATAGAAGACAACTCTCCATTGAGCTGGGTTACAGGAAACTTCAAAACAGGATTTGGAGAAAACAGAGATTATAAGCAACTGAAACGTAACCAACTGATGGATTTCTACCTCAACTATGTGAAAGAATTAGGCAGTCACAAGTTTGATGTTATGGGCGGTTACTCATGGCAATATTTCTACAGATCAGAATCTAATATTTATCCATATTCTGAAGCTAAGCAAAACGAATTTGGAGCACTATCTTATAAAGATGGTGATAGTTTCAAAACAGAAAATTATTTGATATCTTACTTCGGACGCTTCAACTATACATTTGCAAACCGCTATTTATTAACGGCTACACTTCGTAATGACGGATCGTCCCGCTTTAGCAAAGATAACCGCTGGGGATTATTTCCTTCTGTAGCTTTAGCTTGGCGAATAACAGAAGAATCATTCATGAAGAACCAGAATTTACTTTCTGATCTGAAACTTCGCCTGGGATACGGTATCACCGGACAACAAAATTTAGGAACCGGAGATTATCCTTATATGGCTAAATACCAATATAGCAAACCGGGAGCAAACTATTACTGGGGAGATGAAAAAGTACAATTGATCCGCCCTAACGCTTACGATTCGGAATTGAAATGGGAAGAAACTACCACTTATAATATCGGATTGGACTACGGCTTCCTTGGCAACCGTATATCAGGAGCTGTAGATCTGTACTATAGAAAGACGAATGACATGTTGAATGAGATACCTATACCTGCCGGATCTAACTTTAGCAATGTACTATTGACTAATATCGGAAACATGACCAATAAGGGTATTGAATTTAATATAACTGCCCGTCCAATTGAGACAAAAGACATTAACTGGTCCCTGTCATACAATGTTTCCTACAATAAAAATGAAATTACAAAACTAGCCGAAGACCCAACCAGCATATTCAGATGGGGAGGCATCACCGGCGGTACAGGTAACCAGGTATTAGTACACAAGACCGGCCAACCTTACGGTACATTCTATGTTTATGAACAAATATATGATACCGATGGCAAGCCAATAGAAGGAGCTTATGTGGATCAGAATAACGATGGTGTAATAGACGGAGAAGATTTACGACCGTATAAGAAAGCTTCACCTGACGTATACATGGGATTATCATCTCAATTCTCTTATAAAAATTGGGATTTCAACTTTGCATTGCGTGCCAGTTTCGGAAATTATGTATATAACAATATACAGTCAAACCGTGAAGCTTATGGCGGAGCTTGGTTAATGGACCCTACCGGATTCCTTAAAAACAGGGTAAGTAGTGCATCCGATACCAATTTCAGTCAGGCACAGTTTATCTCTGATTATTATATACAGAATGCATCCTTCCTGAGAATGGACAATATCTCTTTAGGATATACATTCCTGAAGCCATTCAAAGGATTGGAATCAGCCCGTCTGTATGCAACCGTTCAGAATCCTTTTATTATCACCAAGTATAAAGGCTTGGACCCTGAGTTCAATAACGATGGTATAGACAATAATATCTATCCTCGCCCACGTATTTATATGCTTGGCCTAAGTCTCAATTTTTAACATTAAACAGATTAAAACATGAAATCACTGAAATATAAATTTATGACTGTTATGGCTGTTGCCTTAAGCACATTGGCTATAACATCATGCACAGACGATTTGAACACACTGCCTATCGATCCCAACGAAGTGGTTGGCGAAACTGTGTATGGGAAAGAAATAGGGGCCTATAAATCCGGATTAGCCAAGATATATGCAGGTTTGGCTATTTCGGGAAATAAAGGGGGAGATGATGAATCGGATGTAGCCGGAGTAGACGGGGGTAGCCAGGCCTCATTCCTTCGCGGATTATGGAACTTGCAGGAACTGCCCACCGATGAAGCTCACTGCTGCTGGGGAGACATCGGTATAAACGATTTTAATACTCTAGCATGGAATTCTACCAATGTTTTCGTTAAAGGTATGTATTACAGGCTATACTATCAGATAAATTTATCAAATGAATACCTTCGTGAAACATCAGAAGATAAACTATCTTCAAGAGGTGTGGATGAAAGTGTAAAATCAGAGATACGCGTTCTACGTGAAGATGCACGTTTCATGAGAGCATTGGCTTATTATTATTTGTTGGATATGTTCCGTAATGTACCATACGTTACAGAAGAAAGTGTTGTAGGAAAAGAATCCGCACCTCAGATAATGGCCAAAGATTTATTCGCGTATATCGAAAAAGAGCTTACTGAATGCCAAAACGGCTTATTAGATCCTTTTGTTGGATACAACAGCAAAAATTATGGACGCGTGACCAAAGCCGCCGCATGGTCTCTTCTTTCACGCTTATATCTGAATGCCGAAGCATATATCGGGGAGAAAAAATACACTGAAAGTTTGACATACAGCAAACAAGTATTAAGTGTCGGATATGAACTGGAACCAAAATATGCTGACATATTCAAGGCTGACAATGGTAGATCCAGAGAAATGATTTTCCCGATACGCTATGAGGGTGCAGACACTCAGACATGGGGCGGAATGACATTCCTTCTTTGTAGTACAGTACCTTCAGCTATGCAAGCCGATATTAACGCACAAGGTGCATGGCAAGGCAACCGCGCCCGAATTTCATTACAAGAAACATTTACCAAACAAAGTAACAATAGCAAAGATATCCGTTATACTATGCTATATCCTGCTTTGGCTGATAACATAAATATTGTAGACCCTTCTAATTATAAGAACGGTATACCTGTAGTAAAGTTTTCCAATGTTAACAAAGACGGATCTTTGCCGGCAAGCAATATTGCATATACAGATTTCCCTTTATTCCGTTTAGGTGAAATATACCTGAATTATGCAGAAGCAGTTCTCCGTGGAGGAACCGGAGGATCAGAAGCTACAGCCCTCACATATATAAACGATCTTCGCAAACGTGCCTACGGCAATGATGCAAGCGCGGAAATAAACCAGGCCAATCTCACTTTAGACTTTATTCTGGATGAAAGAGGGCGTGAATTATTCTATGAGGCCCAACGCCGGACAGACCTTGTACGTTTCGATAAACTCACCACAGGATCTTACACATGGCAATGGAAAGGTGGAACATATGGAGGAACATCTGTAGATAAGAAATTCAATATATACCCTATTCCGGCTGATGATATGGGAGCGAACCCTAATCTGACTCAGAATGAAGGCTATAATTAACCATCTCTAAAAAAAAACACATCAGAATATGAAAAAGTTAAATATACTGCTGACTTGCTTCATCGCTTTGTTCATCTTTGTTGCCTGTTCCAACGATGATGATCATATAAAACTGGGAGATGAAAGCAACATTGAAAAACCGGTGTTTACACAAAGTACACTTCAGGATTTTGTTATAGACAAGGATACTAAAATGTCTGAAAAAATAGGAACATGGTCGTGGACAATAACCGATTATAATATACAGGCTGCACCGGTTTATACCGTTGAAGCGGCGACAAGTTCAACCTTTGAAAATGCTCAAGCTATAGTAACATCATACTCAAACAATGCAGAAATAACATATAAAGTTTTGAATGACGCGGCATTATTATTTGTAAAGGAATCTCAACCAATAACGCTCTATTTACGTTTGCGAACAGGCCTTAACACCGTAGGAACAGGCCCGGTTTTCTATTCCGACATAAAAAGCGTTACATTCACTTGCTATGTTGCATTTCCGAAAGAACTATATATGGTGGGTGCTGATTTCGGAAATTGGAACTGGGATTCGGATGGAGTCGTGTCATTAATTCCTATACAAAATAATGATGGAGAAGATGGTGCATTCTGGTGCATCAAATATCTTACTGCCGGCAATGGCTTTAAATGGTCTCCTGACAAGACTTGGGGTACTGCTTACGGAAAGATGGATACAAACACAGGCTTCTCCAATGATGGCGATGGAAATGCTGTTGTGGCTACAAGCGGATTGTATGTAATATTCATAAACTATCCGGACAAAGCAATTGCCATTGAACCGGCTAAAGTATATGGTATGGGGGACGCTTTCGGTGGATGGGACACAGGTAAATATCCTTTCACTATAACCGGAAACAAAGCTACAATTGTAACAGTAGCATCAAACAATTTGAGGATGTATGCATCTTCGAATGCTATAGATGCTTATAATAGCGATTGGTGGAGACATGAGTTCAATATATTCAGTGGAAAGATCGTTTATCGTGCTACAGGAGGAGATCAGGATGCAGTTCCTGTTGCGGCCGGCAAAACAGTCACTCTCGACTTTAATGCAGGAACAGGAACAATCCAATAAATAAAATATTTAATAGATACCTTTTAGAAAAAGTGGGGACATGTCCCCACTTTTTCTTTTTATATCCTTGCAAACGTTTGCAAACTTTTTAGCCTGCTTTAATAATTCTATAGGCTGCTATTAATTGTTTAAAAGCGTTTCTTTGTTATGTAAAACTTTTAAAAGAATCATGAAGAAAGTAATAAGTATTTCCATTTTTATCAGCTTTTGTTTAATATTCCACACGATGAAAGCACAGGAACTAAAATCACCGGATGGTAACCTCACTCTGAAATTCTCTATCCAAAACGGAGGTATTCCTACATATGCTCTATCATACAAAAACAAAGATGTTATAAAAACATCCAAACTAGGGCTGGAACTGAAAGACGACAGTGACGCACACACAGATTTCAGTGACTTTTCTATAAAACAAAAAGACAATAACCCAGGTGAAGATAAAGTTTCTTTACTGAACGGTTTTGAAATAACAGATACTAAAACATCTACATTCGACGAATCGTGGAAGCCGGTTTGGGGAGAAGTGAACCAGATCCGCAACCACTATAACGAACTTGCCGTTATTCTGAACCAGAAATCAACAGACAGGCATATCGTTATCCGTTTCCGTTTGTTCGATGACGGGCTTGGATTCCGTTATGAGTTTCCTGAGCAAAAAAATCTTACATACTTCGTAATCAAGGAAGAAAGAACCCAGTTTGCTATGGCCGGAGATCATAAAGCATTCTGGATACCGGGCGATTATGATACACAGGAGTATGATTATACAACATCTAAACTATCAGAGATCAGGGGATTGATGAGCAAAGCCATTACACCGAACTCATCTCAGACTCCATTCTCTGAAACAGGAGTGCAAACCGCATTGATGATGAAAACCGATGATGGCTTATACATCAACCTGCACGAAGCGGCATTAATTAACTACTCATGTATGCACCTCAACCTCGATGATAAGAATATGATCTTCGAATCATGGCTTACCCCCGATGCACAAGGTTACAAAGGCTATATGCAAGCCCCGTGCAACACACCTTGGCGCACGGTTATCGTAAGCGACGATGCCCGCAATGTATTGGCTTCACACATCACACTCAACCTGAATGAGCCTTCTAAAATAGAAGATACATCTTGGATCAAACCCGTAAAATACATCGGCGTATGGTGGGAAATGATTACTGGAAAAAGCTCTTGGGCATACGCCGATGACGTGTATAGCGTACAACTGGGTGTTACCGATTATAGCAAAACCAAGCCAAATGGCAAGCACGCAGCTAATACTGCACATGTGAAAGCATATATAGACTTTGCTGCATTACATGGTTTCGACGGTGTACTTGTAGAAGGATGGAATGTAGGATGGGAAGACTGGTTTGGCAAATCGAAAGATTATGTTTTCGACTTTGTGACTCCTTATCCCGACTTCGATGTTAAAGAGCTGAGTGCATATGCAAAAAGCAAAGGTGTGAAAATTATGATGCACCACGAGACTTCATCGTCGGTACGTAATTATGAACGTCATATAGACAAGGCATATCAATTCATGGTCGACAATGGATACAACTCTGTAAAGAGCGGTTACGTAGGCAATATTATCCCTCGTGGCGAACATCATTACGGACAATGGATGGTAAACCATTATCAGTACGCTTTTGAGAAAGCAGCTGACTATAAGATCATGGTAAATGCGCACGAGGCAGTGCGCCCGACTGGTGTATGTCGTACATGGCCAAATCTTATCGGAAATGAATCGGCTCGTGGAACAGAATATCAGGCATTCGGAGGTAATAAACCGAACCATGTTACGGTACTTCCTTTCACCCGCCTTATCGGTGGCCCGATGGATTATACTCCGGGAATTTTCCAGATGGATGTAAGCAAGTATAATCCAGACAACAATTCTCATGTGAACAGTACACTGGCAAATCAATTAGCATTGTATGTAACTATGTACAGCCCATTGCAAATGGCGGCTGATCTACCGGAGACATACAATCAGTATCTGGACGCATTCCAGTTCATCAAAGATGTAGCTATAGACTGGGACGAAAGTAAATATCTGGAAGCTGAGCCGGGTGAATATATTACAGTTGCCCGTAAAGCAAAGAATTCAAACAACTGGTTCATAGGTAGTGTATGTGATGAGAACGGACGTACATCCAATATCACATTCGAATACCTGGATCCGGCTAAAACATACATCGCAACTATATATAGCGATGCGAAGGACGCTCACTACAAAACAAATCCTCAGGCATACACTATCCGCAAAGTAGTAGTAACCAGCAAGTCGAAGTTATCGCAGCTTTGCGCACCTGCCGGAGGTTATGCCATCAGCATTATAGAAGCTGATAAGGCGCAAACAAAAGGATTGAAAAGACTGTAAAAGGTTAAGATTCTAAATTGGTTATCAAATGGTTGAAAAAACGCTCCCAATCAGGAGCGTTTTTTATTCTTTCAAGCTATCTAGTAAAATGAAAACTTCATCTTTGGGATCTGGCAATAAGTACCATTTATTATCTAATTTAGCTTTCCCCAACTCTTTCCATATAGATACCCAGCTATTATCATCCTGCGTTTTTCCCTTATAGTGCATAGTTATCATATAATCGGGAGCAACCATTTTTACCATTATGCCGCTATTGTTCCATGCTGTGTCGTTTACCAATCGGGACAGCATCTCTCCTACCCGTACTTTATCTGTATCTCCTATTGGCACTTTCAATTCATCATTATCTATATAGATAATTGTCATTGTATCTACAGATGCAAAATCCAGATTCAGTTTCATCGTATCTGCAATTGCTGCCGTATTCTCCTCCCCTTGCACATTCTTCTTTGAAGAATTACAGGCAGAAAAGCCTATTACTAAAGCCAGCCCGCAAACTGGTAGTACCTTAAATGCATTTTTTATTTTCATTGTTATCAATTTAACTATTTACTCGTCATTATCTTTAATACCAACTTATCTGTTTCCTGCATACCAACAGCACCGATACTGGTAAGATTTTCAATCGTTTTATCAACATCATCGTCCACAATACCCTCTAAAGATGATACTACCTTGTGCTCCATTGCCATGATGGCTGAAAGAACAGCTGTAGATACACCGCTCGATATTTTAAGAGCACAACTCGGCTTTGCGCCGTCGCAAATCATACCGGTTATATTTCCCACCATATTTTTCACAGCAAAGGTGACCTGACTATAATCTCCTCCCATCAGATGGGTAATACCACAACTTGCACCTGTTGCTGCCGCCACACAACCACACAAGGCTGAAAGGCGACCAAGTTTTTGTTTTATATACACAACTGTCAGATGACTAAGTATCAATGCCCTGACAAGCTCGTCCTCAGAGCAATTGGTATCCTCGGCAAAGGTTAGAACAGGCAAAGTAGCCGTAATACCCTGATTGCCACTACCCGAATTACTCATCACGGGGATCATCGCCCCATCCATACGGGCATCGCAGGCGGCAGCTGTATATGACATCATATGCGAAAGCATGGAATCACCGAATATCTTTTTTCCTAAAGTACCTGTAACTGTTTTAGCCACATTATGCCCGTAATTACCCTCATTCGATAATTTTGAAGCTTCCCTATTCAGTTCTGCAGCCTGAAGGATAAACCGTATATCATCAACAGGAACGGTAGTGGCGAATTCATATACCTTAGCAAAAGTCAATGTTACTTCATCTTTACACACATCCCCATTCTCACAACAAGCCTCATCGCAAAGTATATCCCCGTTTTTGGCTATATATGAAAAGTTTGTATGCGTTCCACGGATGACAGATTGCGCCTCATCTGCCCCTGCGATACAATGCGCTTCTATATATAAGTTGTCTGCGACACCTTCTTTCAGCGCTATCTCTATACGTTTTTCCGATATATATTGTTTCCCGAGTTCAACATCTCCCGGAGTAAGATCCTTCAATACCTGTAAGCCATATTCACTCTTTCCGATAAGAGCACCCAAAGCGACAGCAATAGGCAAGCCAACCATACGCGTTCCCGGTATACCGACCCCCATTGCATTCTTCAAAACATTGGCACTCAGATATACTTTGATTTTCTCAGGTTGTGTCCCTAGCACTTCGGTAGCCTTTGCCACACACAATGATACTGCAATAGGTTCGGTACAACCTATAGCCGGTACAACTTCTTTTTTGATTAAACTTACAATTTGCTCTTTTTCCAACGAGTCAATCATAGCCTATTACTATATTTAGTATTATATACACAAAGATATTGAATTAATTGTGTCATTAATCTGAAAGAGCCTGTTTAAGAAAAAGTTTTTTTATTAGCCTCAAATTTGGCTTAACAGAAGACGTTACATAATAGAAAAACAAGGCAGGCATTAAAAAAGAAACAAAGGTTGTTTCTCAAAAATAAGGAACAACCTCTGTCTTATAAAAAACATTTACAAAAAATCAATATTCTGCATCCAGAGAGCTTTCCGGAGCCTGATCAATCAATTCCATAAACTGATCCAGCTTAGGAGTAATGATTATCTGTGTCCTGCGATTAAGCGCTTTTCCTTCTACAGTGCTATTACTTGCAACAGGGTTATACTCTCCACGTCCTCCGGCTGTCATGCGTTTAGGATCTACTCCATAATTGTTTTGCAACGCCTGAACTACCGAAGAAGCACGTAGGGTACTCAAGTCCCAGTTGTTACGGATATTAGGACGGGAAATAGGATCTGTATCGGTATTTCCTTCCACCAATACATCGTAATCTTTATAATCTAAAATAATTTTTGAAATCTTACTTAGTATCTCCCCTGCCTTATCGCTTATCTCATAGCTTCCCGAACGATACAGCATATTGTCAGCCAAAGAAATGTATACAACGCCTTTCAGCACTTTAATATCCAAATCCTGCATTTCGCTACGGGAAAGCGAACGGGTAAGATTATTAACCATCACCAGGTTCAAAGAATCCGACTTGTTTTTGGCTTCCACCAGATGTTGGATAAAACGGTTCGATGCATTAATCTCATCCAAGAGTTTAGCAATATTCACATTACCTTGGGAACTTTGTGCCAGACTCTTGTTCAATGAACTTTGAAGTTCAGCATAAGCAGCACGCAGATCTGCATTGTTTTGCTGAGCTTCTCTCAATCTATCTTCAAGGCTCGCTACACGAGTTTTACTCTCCCTCAATTGTAGCTGACCTTCCTGATAATCGTTTTTCAACAGATTATAATCTGCTTCCAGGTTCCTGAACTTACCTTTACTCACACAACTTGTAAAAAAAATACTCGCTGTCAGTATCAACAACGTCCAAATAAAATGTCTCATAAATCTTATATTATTATTTAAACCTATTATAAGTATAACAATGCTTCTTCTTTATTTGTTTTAAACTATCATTAGGAATACAACCTCTCAATTATTAAACGGAAGATTTCTTAGAATTCATATATGTATGATACTAAATAAAGTAAAACAACTCACACGCAGGCTATCTTTTCTAAATCGAACCTATTATTTGGTCTATGACTCTTAATATGTTATTTTTGTAGTACAAAACTTTTATGTGCTGATGAAATGAGTGCAAAGAAAAAAATATATGCTATAATCAACCCGAAATCGGGAACGTCATCGAAGCAAAACCTTCCACACAAAATCGCGGAAACATTTGATGCACACAGGTTTGATGTCCATATATTTATTACTGGTTATGCCGGACATGGATCTGAAATAGCCAAGCAAGCTATCAAAGATAAGGTAGACTACGTGATTGCAGTAGGTGGCGATGGCACTGTAAACGAAGTTGCCCGCACATTGGTCAACTCCCAGACTGCATTAGGGATTATCCCACTGGGTTCGGGAAATGGTTTGGCACGTGACCTGAATATTTCTACTGATGCAAAGAAAGCGATGGGCGTTATTCTGGACGAAAATATAATATCTATTGATTACGGGATGGTTAATGACCGTATATTCTTCTGTACCTGCGGTGTAGGATTTGATGCGGAAGTAGCAGCTATGTCGTCGGGCAAAAAAAGCAGAGGTTCATTTATGTATATTAAAAATATGCTGGAAACCTTTATCAAGCAAAAGCCTGAAACATATGAAATAATATGTCCGGAAGGCACAATAAAAGATAAGGCGTTTGTTGTAACTTGTGCTAATGCATCGCAATATGGATACAATGCGCATATTGCACCTCATGCCGACATCCAGGATGGTATGATGAATATTGCAATACTAAAACCCCTCTCTATATTAGATGTCCCTCAAACATCCCTTCAACTCTTCACAAAGAAGATAGATGAGAATAATAAAATGATTGAGCTAATCACCAATGAAGTCACTATAAAGAGAGAACAAGAGGGCATGATGCACATAGACGGTGACCCTGTAGAAATGGGAAAAGAGATACATGTAAAAATAATACCACAAGGATTGAAAGTACTGGTACCTGCAAATCCACAAAAAAAACATCCATTAGATCCACAGGAAGTACTCATGCGAATAGCGGATACCTTTTTCTGAAAACCGGGATTATTAAAAGTTCAGTTCAAACGACACTCTGAAGCCATCCTTATCCACATTCGGATGGTCGAGATAATTTATTCTACGTACGTAATCGATACGGAATAGCTTAAAGATATTCTCTATTCCTATGTTATATTCCATGTATGGACCTCTATTGGTAGTATATGTATCTTGAGGAAATATGAGCAGATTTTTATTATGTTCCGGATTGTTTTTATTACTCAGCGAGCCTATAAAACCACGGAATCCAAATACTTCCCTCCATTTCAATACCTTAAGGAAAGGAACTCTGTTGAGAAACCAGCCCCCCATATGGTAATATATTTCCCATGAAGCCTGTGCATCGTGCATAAACTCGAGGGGTTCTATTAAATAGTAGTTGCCCCGCTGTATAGTATATGAATTGTTAGCACTAGGAGTTATCAGAAAAGGGAACGGAGTTTCACCCCATATTTTTTCAGCTTGTGCCGACAGATAAATTTTGCCATACGGTGCAACCCAAAACTGCTTAGATATAGCCAGTGATGTTTTGTTATAATGGTATTGGCCTCCAAATACATTTTCGAGAGCCATCGTATGTGTCAGGTTTGTCACAAGCCGTGGAGAAGGGATGGAATGTCTCTTTCTACGCTGCTGAAAAAACTTTTCGTTCGGAGCATACCGCAATGCCAGCATAGCTTCGGTGGTCTTTACCCTGTCCACCCTATATACATTACCATTTTCGCCCATTTTTTCAAATACGATATTGGCCGCTGGACGCTCATCAAAAGTCTGACCGGTCAGTTTGAATGAGAATCCCCCATAAAACTCTTTATCCCAGGCTATCTGAGTCTGGCGGTTATATGTCATTTTAGAGTTTCCGGACGCCTGTATAGACATCAGTATATTATCCCGTTCGGCCTGCGTATAACGTTGCCCTAGTGTATTTATATCATACTTATAGGCAACTATCAGGTTATTCTTCGGATACTCATCCTTATGTTTCTCGATCTTATTGAAAGCCCACGTAGCCTCACCATAATATTTAAATTTCTCGTCCCGGGTTCCGTAAGCGGCATAGCCATAGAGGAAAAGATGCTGATGGAGATTCTTTGTTGTAGACAGCGTCATACGAAAACGGTTACCTTCCGTTTTATTGAAACTATAGAATGTAGGAATAGTCCCTATCTCCAACTTATTTGTTTCAGGATCTTTCGAGGTAGGAAAATATCCGGTGGACAGAACGTCGCCTGTCCTCAATAAAAGACGGAACAGAAATACCTTATTTACATCTTCCAGCATTTCATCCATGCGGTAGTCTTTTTTATGTTCAGCCGGCCGATTATCTGCCCAGAAATTCTTATCTCTTTTCAAATAATCTTTTTCAAATACTTCCGGGGCACTAAGTGCAAAAACCGGATCCATAGGCTGGTTTTCGACAAAATCCACATAAGTCCGCGTCTTATCTATATAAAATTTGACAAGATCTACCATCGTCACATCGATGGCCATACGCTCTTCCATCGGTATCCATTTATTATCTGCCGATTTCTTAAAGTCATGCTGAATAATAAGCTCCTGAACAAAGTTTATATTCATTTTTTTAGGAGTCCTTATCACAGCTCTTTTTACAGCATACATACTATCGAGAGAGATATACAGATTACCGGTAAAGCCAATATCACGGGAGTTGAAAGGGGCAAAGTCGAGCTTCACATACCGATCTTCATCAATTGTCACTGTATCCGAAAGGTACCATCTGTAAAAATTGACGGCGCTATGTTCACTCAATGGGCTCACAAAGGGTTGCAGAAGCAAATTAATCGAATTATCATATATAGATATATCTTTAAAAACTTCCTTTATTATAGCATCAAGCCCTTCTGTATCGAATGTCTTATCCAGACCTTCGATATGGTAGCCTTTTACAATACGTTTGGTCGAATTATTTTCTTTTTTATAAAATACATCAGAGATCCTTTCCCTTACAGAGAAAGGTAATATGATCTTATTGTCAATCATTGACGTATCCGCATAATTGGGCAGGAACTTATATTTTTTCAATAAAGGCATATCCGGATGATACTCATTCAACGCAAAAAATATTCGTTCATATTCCTTATACTGGTAATAATTAAGGTCTGTTATATTATTCTCATCTTTATGAGCGATCACTTTCTTTATCAGTTCGACTGCAGGATTATTCTTCTTGGAGTATTTCTCTTTCTGCGGACGAACGATAACTTCTTTTAACAATTTGTCCTCGGGTTCAAGATTTATTTCTATTGTGGTGGTTCTTCCAACGGGGATAGTGATGGTCTCTGACTTATAGCCCAAAAGGGAAGCGGTAACCGATGTATTATTCCCTCTGTTGCTCAATCTGAATTCTCCTTCTTCGTCCGAAAATGTGCCGATAGTCGTCTTGTCGAAAACGACAGTTACAAAAGGTAGCTTCTCCTTGGTTACGGCATCTCTTACAGTACCTCTTACAGTCGTGAGTGACTGGGCACATACAGTACCACAAATGATAAGAAATAAAGATAACAGGAGCATCATCTTCCTTCCGATAATATATTGTGGTATTTCACTCATTCAGTTAAAACGTTTTTTCCTTTTATTTGTTTTAGATTCTCATCTATATTTAATCTTCGTCTCCTCCACTACTATCCGTTTCCCGATAGTATTTTTTAGAGTCTTTTCCGAAACGACAACTTATTTTCTTGTTTGATAAAGGTTTCCTCATTTCGTTATATAGAAGTTATAAAAGACCAAGAGCAAATGTAATTAAATCTGCTCTTGATTCTAATATATTAGATGTATGCAATATATATTTAGTTGCAGTCGTTATGATTTTTTAATTAATCAATTTACGGTAACGGATACGTTTCGGCTCCACATTACCCATACGTGCCTTTTTATTCTCTTCATATTCGCTGTAGCTTCCTTCAAAGAAGAATACTTCCGAATTGCCTTCAAAAGCCAAGATATGTGTACAGATACGGTCGAGGAACCAGCGGTCATGCGATATCACAACAGCGCATCCTGCAAAGTTTTCCAAGCCTTCTTCCAAAGCACGCAATGTATTTACGTCAATATCATTAGTAGGCTCATCGAGAAGCAATACATTAGCTTCCGACTTCAACGTCAATGCCAGATGCAGGCGATTACGCTCCCCTCCGGAAAGTACACCGGTAAGTTTTTCCTGGTCTCCTCCCGAGAAGTTGAAACGTGACAGGTAAGCACGGGCATTAATATCTTTTCCTCCTACACGCACAAACTCGCTTCCTCCCGAAATAACCTGATAAACACTTTTATTAGGATCTATCTCGGCATGTGACTGATCTACATAACCTATCTTTACAGTCTCTCCTACCTCAAATGTTCCCTTATCTGCTTTCTCCAAGCCCTGAATCAAGCGGAATAAGGTAGTTTTACCGGCTCCATTTGGCCCGATAATACCGACAATACCCGATGGAGGCAACATAAATTCAAGATTATCGAACAAAAGTTTATCTCCAAAAGCCTTTGTTACGCCATGTGCCTCTATTACCTTATTACCGAGACGCGGGCCGTTAGGAATAAATATTTCCAGTTTTTCCTCCCGTTCTTTCTGGTCGGCATTCAGCATCTTCTCATAGTCATTCAAACGGGCTTTACCTTTTGCATGACGGGCTTTAGGAGCCATTCGCACCCACTCCAACTCCCGTTCGAGGGTTTTGCGGCGCTTACTTGCCTGCTTTTCTTCCTGCTCCATACGCTTGGTTTTCTGCTCAAGCCATGATGTATAGTTTCCTTTCCATGGGATACCTTCTCCTCTGTCGAGTTCAAGAATCCATCCGGCAACATGGTCAAGGAAGTAGCGGTCGTGGGTGATACAGATTACTGTACCTTTATACTGTTGAAGATGTTGTTCCAACCAATCGATAGACTCCGCATCCAAGTGGTTGGTAGGCTCATCGAGTAGCAATACATCCGGTTCCTGAAGCAACAAACGGCAAAGTGCCACACGGCGGGCTTCCCCTCCCGAAAGGTTTGCAGTTAATTGATCTTCGGGCGGACAACGGAGCGCATCCATCGCCCGTTCTAGCTTATTATCTATATTCCACGCGTCAGTTGCATCTATCTTATCCTGCAATACTGCCTGACGGGCAAACAGAGCGTCCATTTTGTCGGCATCTTCATAATATTCAGGCAATCCGAATTTTTCGTTAATTCCTTCATATTCTTTCAGCAAGTCCATTATAGGCTGTACACCTTCCTGCACTATTTCCTTCACGGTTTTAGTAGGATCGAGTTTCGGATCCTGTTCAAGGTATCCTACCGAAAAGCCTTTGTCCGATACTATTTCGCCCTGATATTCTTTATCTATTCCGGCTATAATCTTCAACAGTGTGGATTTACCCGAACCGTTAAGACCGATAATACCTATCTTGGCTCCATAGAAGAATGACAGGTAAATATTCTTTAATACTTGTTTTTGTGGCGGGTATAATTTACCGACGCCCATCATCGAAAAAATAATCTTTTTATCGTCTACTGACATGATTTTATATATAAATTTTTATTTTCTATACTTCCAAACCGTTCTCACTCCCAGCAAGAACTTTTTGATCCTTATTGCTTACTCCTGTAAAAGGTAACAAAAGTAACAGTTTTTTTATCCTTTATGCTCTTTGTGATTTCCTTCGTGTACTTAGTGGTTAAATCTCTTTTATCACAAGGGGCACAAAGAGTTACACAAAGAACACTACATAAAAGGTAACAAAGGTAACACATATACCAATTATCAGAGAACAGTGAACAACTTGTATCTCGTGTCTTGTCTACTCGTATCTCATATAACTTTCAACTCATTACTTAAAACTTACTACTCGTTAAAAAGTAACAAAGGTAACACTTTTACACGTTTATTAATCTTGTTACTTTTTCTCTATATAACACGCTTGTTATATATACTATATAGATAAAATTATTGAAATAAAGTAACATTAAATTTAGATAACGGATTTGTATAACTGTACGCTTACTTCTGATACAAAAACCGCTTTATACTCCTCTTCGGCGTCTTTTCAAATTCCTGATCCTGCAATCTGAAATTCACTACCTGACTATATCCCGGCAGGCGTTTGTTTATCGCTTTCAATTCAGCCACAAAAATAGCAGAATAATCCTCTTCTTTCACATCATGCGCCTTCAAATAATCTTTATCAGGATAAATAAGAGCGATCAGCTTGCCACTTTCCTCAATTATAAGTGATTCTGCAACATAAGGAGAATTATTGAAATAGTCTTCTATCTCTTCCGGATAGATATTCTGCCCCGATCCACTGAGTATCATAGTCTTACTACGTCCTCGAATAAACAGGAATCCATCACGGTCCATCACACCCAAATCCCCGGTACGCAACCATCCCGCACTGTCCAGGACTTGTTTTGTTGCTTCTTCATTCTTAAAATAACCAAGCATCACATTCTGTCCCTTCACTATTATTTCCCCGGCTTCGGTTTCCATATTAGATGATTCTATCCGCACATTCATGCGGTCGACAGGGCGGCCACACGATCCTTGTTTATATGTTTCCCAATATTCATAGGAAATAAGCGGACCACATTCGGTCATACCATAACCAACTGTGTAAGGGAACCTTATATCCGTAAGGAAAGCTCCGACTTCTTTGTTCAATGCAGCTCCACCAATAACTACCTCAACCAGCTTATTGCCAAAAACAGGCACAAGCTTTTCTGCAATCTTCTTATACACTTTTTTCCTGAAGAAAGGTATTTTAATCAGTGTCTTGACCGGCTGTTTCTTCAATTGAGGAAAAACACGGGTCTGTATTATCTTTTCTATAATAAGTGGAACAGCCAGCACCAGCGTAGGATTCACTTTAGAAAAGGCGTCCAGGATTATCTGAGGCGAAGGCACACGAGTCAGGTAATGGATATGGCAACCTTTAGCAATGGATAGCAATACCTCGAAGGCCAGCCCGTACATATGCGCCATAGGTAACATACACACTATACCGTCACCCGCCTTCACAAATTCGATACTGTCTATCGCGAAACGGGTATTAGACCATAAACTACGATATGGGATCATTACTCCCTTAGGATTACTGGTGGTTCCTGATGTATAATTTAGTACTGCCAGTTCATCCGGAGACTCATCATAAAACACAACATCTTCCTGAGAGAATCCTTTCGGATATTTAGCATTGAATGTCTGCTCCAAGTGAGAACATGATTCCAAAAATTTAGCTGAGCGTGATTTCTGCGCCGAAAAGTCATCTATGAGCAAAATAGCCTCCACGGTCGGCATTTGCACAGGATCTATTTTAGACCATACATATTCATCTGCAAACAAAACCTTGGCTTCGGAATGATTTACAAGTGTATGAATATTTTCTCCGCTAAAATCGTGCAAAATGGTAGTTATAACAGCGCCATAAGTAAGTGACCCGAAAAAGGCGACAGCCCAGTTAGCCGAATTCTTGCCGCAAATAGCGATTTTATCTCCTTTCTGAACTTCAAGATCATCAAACAAGATATGTAATTGTGCTATTTTTTTTGCAAAATCCTTATATAGGTATGTTTCTCCGTTATAATCGGTCAATGCGGGACGTTCCCAGTTATTAACTATTCCCTCCCGGATGAGTGTTAAAAATTTATTGTTTTCCATATAATCATTCTATAGGTGATATATGCAAATGTAAACAAATTCTGAGATTTTATGCCATATAAGCATTGTAAATATCATAATTGTAACAGTAATGCTAACAAGCATCATCTCAAATAGGTACTTTGCTATAATCATCGAAATGCGGAAAACATTCTTCGATAAATCATATCTGATACCTGTTGCAATAAACTGTCTTTACACATAAACGGAGGGGTGAACAAAATCCATCCCTCCGTTTAATCTCTGATAAGCAAATATTTATTTATTCAGAATATCTATTTGCTGTCTTACAGACTCCTCATGAATCGCTTCCAAAACCACACGCATAAATTCCGGATTCATACCCATACCTTCTGCCTGGGAAATACGTTTGCTTAGTATTTCATCATAGCGGTCAGTCTGTACAATGGTCATATTATGTTCCTTCTTGAAGGTCCCTATTTCGCAAGAAATACGCATACGTTTAGCCAATAATTCAAGTAACTGATCGTCTATTTCGTCTATCTGTCTGCGCAATACCGACAAGTCTTCTGTCGACTGCTTACCATCTCGGATAACCAAAGCCGAAAGAATCTCTTTCAATCTCGATGGTGTTACTTGTTGCGAAGCATCGCTCCATGCATTATCAGGATCGCAATGTGTTTCAATAATCAACCCTTCGAAATTCAAATCCATGGCCTGTTGTGAAAGAGGCTGAATCAGATCGCGCTTACCTCCGATATGGCTAGGGTCGCAAATAATAGGCAAATCAGGGTAACGGCGTTTCAGTTCGATAGGGATATGCCATTGAGGAAGATTACGGTAGATCTTTTTATCATACGAACTGAATCCACGATGGATCGCACCCAGTTTAGTCAACCCTACATTACTTAAGCGTTCGAGAGCCCCTATCCATAATTCCAAATCGGGATTTACCGGATTCTTCACCAATACAGGTATATCCACACCTTGCAAGGCTTCAGCAATCTCCTGTACGGCAAACGGATTAGCCGTGGTACGGGCTCCTATCCAGAGCATATCTACGCCGTACTTCAATGCTTCATATACATGCTTCTGCGTAGCAACTTCCGTTGAGACATACATTCCTGTTTCCTGCTTTACTTTTTTCAACCAGGCAAGACCTTCACTACCTACACCTTCAAATCCTCCGGGTTTTGTACGGGGTTTCCAGATGCCTGCACGCATAATTTTGATACCATCAGCTGCCAATTGTTTTGCCGCACTCATTACTTGGTCTTCTGTTTCGGCGCTACATGGGCCGGCAATTACCAAAGGACGTTCCGGGTCAACTCCCGGTAGTAAGATTGATTCTAATTCCATTTTATCTAAGTTTTTATGATTGTAATTTCTTTATTCTTTCCAAAGCCTCTTTTAGCATAGGTTCATTGCAGCAAAGCGATATACGGATATACCTTTCGCCGTTGCTCCCAAATATAAACCCGGGGGTTAGGAATACTCTGGCATCGTATAAGATTTTATCTGCCAGTTCCCCGCTGCTTTTATACTTCGCAGGTATTTTTCCCCAAAGAAACATACCCACCTGATTCTCATCATATGTGCAGTCCAGTTCATCCATTATGGCAGCTGCGTATTTACGACGGTTTGCATATAATTCTATATTGTTTTTCCTATGCCATTCATCCGAATTATTCAATGCGGCAATAGTAGCCATTTGCATAGGCTTTAGAATACCGCTTTCGATGTTGCTTAGGACTTTGAGTATCCATCCTATAAACTGCGGATTGGAAACAACCAGACCGATACGCCATCCGGGCATATTATGCGACTTACTCATAGAATTCAACTCTATACAAATCTCTTTTGCACCCTCCACTTGCATGATACTAAGCGGATTCTCGTTCAATATGAGACTATACGGATTATCATGGGCGATAACGATACCATGCTTCCTGCCAAATGCAACCAACTTTTCGAACAGGTTTAACGAACCGTTCGCTCCTGTCGGCATATTCGGATAATTAACCCACATCAGCTTTACACCGGATAAATCCATTTTTTCCAATGCTTCAAAATCGGGCTGCCAGTTGTTATTTTCATCCAGATCGTATGTATGAATCTTCGCGCCTGCCATCTTACTTACAGATGTGTATGTAGGATAACCGGGATTTGGTACCAAGACCCCATCTCCGGGATTGAGAAACGCCAGAGAGATGTGAAGAATGCCTTCTTTTGAGCCTATTAACGGCTGTATCTCCTTTGCCGGATCAATCGTCACGTCATACCAACGTTTATACCATGTAGCAAAAGCATCACGCAACTGAGGAATACCCACATGCGGCTGATAGCCGTGTGCGTCGTTTTTCGCTGCGGATTCATTCAGAGCCCTTACTGTCTCTTCGGAAGGAGGCAGATCGGGACTGCCAATGCCAAGACTGATCACATTCTTACCTGCGGCATTCATTTCCGCTACTTCCCTCAATTTGGTGGAGAAATAGTATTCCTGTACTGTGTTCAGGCGGTCGGCGGGTATTATATTCATATTGATTTCAATATTTAAAGATTCCAAGAATTCAAAATTAAAGTTCGCTCTGACGGCCTTCCGGGTATTCACCTAGTGTTTTCAACTCACTTATCAGGGGACGGATAGCATCCAGCGATTGGTGATAACGCTCCAAATCTGAGAATTTGAGGTCTACGTAAAACTGATATTCCCATTCCCGGCCAACAATCGGCAAAGACTGTATCTTGGTCAGACTGATACCATAAAAAGAAAATACAGACAATACTTTCGAAAGGCTTCCTTCGGTGTGCGGCAGGGTAAACACAATAGATGATTTGTTTATGACCTCACTTTGCTGAATTTCTTCCACAATCCATTTATTACCAAAAATAAGAAAGCGAGTAAAATTGTGCTTATTCGTCTCAATTCCTCTCGCCAGTATATCCAGTCCATAAATTTCTGCTGCTCTCACACTGCATATAGCAGCCGTAGTATGCAAACGCTTTTCGGCAACATCTTTTGCTGCCAAAGCCGTATCCTCATGTTCAATAATGCGTACCCCCGGTAATGTATCCAGAAAATTAGTACATTGCATCAGTGCAATAGGATGCGATTCCACTTCCTTTACATCATGGATGGTTTGCCCGGGAAGCACCGCCAGGCAATGAGATATACGTTGCTTAAATTCACCTGCAATAGGAAGCTTATTCTCTTTCAGTAATTCATAATTACCCAAAAGGCTCCCGGCAATGGTATTTTCTATAGCCATAATACCAATTGTATTCGGCTCTTTTTTGATGGTAGTAAAGATATCGCGAAACGTAATGCAGGGCACTATTTCGACCTCTTCTTCAAAGAAATTTTCAGCGGCAATGCCGTGATATGCTCCCAGTCCTCCTTGTATTGCAACTCTTCTCATTTGTTTAGCTTATTGTCAAAAAAAAATCCCGTCATACTTGACAGGATTCTATATATCTGATTGTTTTATTTTATTTTCAATTTTCTCATACAAAATCCTGTTTCACCTTGCTAAAAAAGTAAAAGTAAAAAAAGAAAAAGTATGTAGAAAAATTCTTCATTTCAATAACCTTGTTATGATTATGGATACAAAAGTAATACTTTTTTGAATAAAACAAACATTTTGTCTTTTTAATTTCAAAAATTTATAAATAAGTAAATCCCCGTATCTTCCGCTATTTCCATTTAGGATCGTAAAGAACCCGCTCCCCATCAGCAGAACTGTACTGAGCCAAAGAATCTTCTTTCGATTGAATAACCATATAAATCATTGTTTCATCAGAAGAATTACGCAGGCATCGCTTTCCTGCCGGTGATACTCTCACCACGCTGCCTTCTGTTATGGGAAAGCAATCATCATCTACCTGAAAATCGCCGAAACCCTTTAATACGATATAGGTCTCTTCATTTTGTCTATGGATATGAAAATAGGTAAGATCTGTTTTTGGGGGTAGCATCTGAAATGAGATTTCGGTACCTGTCGCATCTGTAGCCTCTTTCAGGAAAACTTTGCCAGTTATTTCCTGTTTATTCTTGGGGTGGATCAGAGAATATTCATTCAGGTCTTCCAAACGGCCGATATTAATTGCCGTGTAATTTTCATTTTCTGATATTCGCTTTATGTCTTTCATATACTTCAGTTCTTGTTTTCAAAATAACTTATTCGCTTTCGACCGTCTTTTTGTTTAAAAGCTTCTCGAATTCCTCGCGGCTTCCATTGAAAGCATTCAGGTCGACCGGAGTATCTATGCCGTCTATCCGCCCCCGGTTCGAGAATTGCCAGAATAGCCAGTCACGGCCATCGGGTAAATTGGGTTTTGCGATAATATCACGTATCCAGATCGGATTATCGGGGAATTGGTGTTGCAGGTAATTCTTATAGAATTCATTTGTAGTATAAATAATCACCTTGCGCTGATAATGGTCTTCTATAATCTCAAAGTAGTTGGCTATTTCAGCGATCAGATCCTCCTTCCGGTTTGCAGGGCTACAGTTGCCACCATACTCCAGGTCAATAATAGGTGGTAAATCTATACTATCACGAGGGACATAGTGTATATAATTCCGGGCTTGCTCTTCTCCGTCTTTACAAAAAGTAAAGAAATGGTAAGCTCCCGACAGTATCTTATTCTGACGGGCTTCGCGCCAGTTAAGTTGAAACATGGAATCTTTATGATTGCCTCCTTCTGTAGCTTTGATAAAGGCAAACTGAACCTTTTCCTTATCCAGCCTTGCCCAGTCTATCTCTTGCTGGTGATGCGAAACATCAATTCCCTGTACAGGGTAATCTTTGAAGGACGGATAATTCAAGCGGATGTATCCATTCATAAACGCCACGTATACCCCGGCACAGATAAAAACAATCATAGCTAATACAATAAGGGAGTACAGGGCAACTTTTACTTTCATTGATACTTATTTAAACCGAATAACGAAGTTATGATTAATTTTTCTTTTTGTATGTTATATTTTTATATATATTTGAACAGTATTAACAAACTTTTTTAATAATAATATCATAACCATGACAGAATTTAGCAACCAAGGTTATCAAGAACCTGCTCAACAAGCTAACAGTTGGGACAACCCTACTAAACCACCAAGACCAAATAATAATTTGATTTTAGCTATCATCGCTACAGTTGTAAGTTTGATAACCTGCTGCGGCTGGGTCAGTTGTATAGGCTTTGTCCTTGGTATTATCGCCATAGTATTCTCCACTCAGGTAGATTCCAAATATTTTGCCGGAGATTATGCCGGAGCAGAGAGCGCAGCCAAGAATGCTAAATTATTGTCATTTATAGCTCTCGGAACAGTAGCTATTTCTGCTATTCTGATTATTATTTCCATTGTATCAGCCGGTGGTATTGCTTCTATGATAGAACAATATCAGGATATCATGGATCAGTACGGAGCTTAAAACAACAAAGTTTCAATATTATAATACAGAAAGGTAATTTCAATGGAATTACCTTTCCTTTTTTATGAAGAAGTATATACTGCTTATATCAGCAATTCTATTTCCAATCGTTATTATAGTCGTCTACTATGCAATCTATAATATGGCTGGAGATAATGCACTCTGTACATTCAAAGCAGCCACCGGACTAGAATGTCCCGGATGCGGCGGGCAACGGGCTTTGCATTTCCTGCTGCATGGCAATATATTGGAGGCTTTGCGCTATAACATCTTCTTCATCGTGGCAGGGCCATTTCTGGCATACTTCTACTATCTGGCTGTAAGGGTTTATATACTCGGACAGGAAAAGTATCTGAAAAGCTTTGTATTCAAACCCTGGTTCGGATACACACTTCTGATCACAGTTATCCTGTTTTTCATCCTGAGGAATATCCCTTTCTGGCCGTTTACCTATCTGGCTCCTCCCCCTTAAAAAAGTGGTGTCAAGCCGTTTCACTTATTTCAGAGCACTTTTTTAAATCTTTCCAAGAACTCTTTCGCTTGTTCTATAGTAAGACAGAGCGGAGGCAATAAGCGGAATACATGTGTACCTGTTGCTCCTGTAAAGACTTTTTCTTCAAATAAAAGCTTCGTCCGTTTTTCTTTTATAGGCTCCTCAAACTCCATACCTATCATAAGCCCGCGTCCGCGTACTTCTTTTATCTGAGGGAATTTCCGAAGTTCTTCCATCAGG